>DAIMHX010000096.1:0-5300 GCA_036723055.1 Microbacteriaceae bacterium | reverse complement strand
CACAAAACAACCGGCGGAGTGCAAACTGAGAAACGTAGCGACCCGACTGTCACGCGCGTCCATGCCACTCCTCGTCCGGAAGGGGCCGAGACTACGCACTCTAGGACTCCCTGCAGAAGCCCGACGTGTCGGCGACGGGTGAAAACTAACCCCGTGTCGACGGGCGGGTTCAAGGGTGACAACACGACGTAGCCGAATGAAAATTCTGAACCCGACACCTCTGCTGGGACTCGCCCCGAAGTCGTCATTCCTGTAGGCCGCCGACAACCGAGCATCGTCGATGTCGAATGCCCTATCTGGCACGGCCCTACGCCACATTGAACCGCGCTGAAGGGACTGGCCGTACGAGGCAGCGTCGGCGCTACGCGACCTGGGGGGCGGCCACGTGTCGACGCGTCACACCGCTTCCCGGCGCCCGAGCGAGATGCTGGCTGCGACGATCCACCCGAACCACAGGAGCACGCTGAACTGGCCGAGCTGATTCACCGAGATGACGGCGGCCAGCGAGTAGATCGCGATCGCGATCGCGCTCCAGCCCAGGGCCCGGCGCGCACTGCTGAGTGCCATCAGGCCGATGGTGAGCAGAAAGAACGCGAACAGGAACCACGTCGTAACGAACAGCGCCTCGTTGACGGTGATCAGGGCCCGCGCCAGCTGTACGTCCAGTCCATGACCGGCTCGGTAGGCGATCGAATCCATCACGGCCAGGGAGGCGATGGTGAGCGACGCGTAACACGCGCCCCCCATGCGCGCGATCTGGCCGCGCAGGCCGCCCCCGAGCTTCGAGCAGGCCCACCCTGCGAAGGCGATGAACACGCCGATACTCAGCAGGTTCAGGTAGGCGCCGGCCCAGGAAAGGACGCTCACCGGCTTGGCAAGCGCCCGCGAGATCTCCGTCGCGGTGGCGGCCACCGTGAGCTGATGCGTCCTCCCACCCAGGGCGAAAGCGCCCAGTTGCAACACGACGAAGCCGACGCCACAGGCAGCGAAGACCCGATCTCCAGTCCGCTCGTTCATCGGACACTCCTTTTCGTCTGGTAACCCTCGACTGCAGCCGGGGGTCCGTCACGGAGTCGGGCCCACTCACAGGCGAGCGGACCAGACGTTGGCAGCCCTCGCGGCATCGACCGTCTGGACGCCGGTGACGATCGCACCGTGGCCTTCCCGGCAGCAAGGGGCCCGCTCCCGCATTGATCGGGAAGTTCTCCCTGCACACAATGCGTCGAAGGGCGTGCGCAGTCCGGTCGACACGTCACACATCTGCGATGGGCCGGACCAGCTTCGTCACCGCACCGTCGGTGCGATTCCTCGGGCCCGGAGCGCGGCCTTGGGTGCGGTCGGTGGCCTGGAGCTTGTCGGTGGCTTTGTGGAGTCGCTCTCCTTCGTCGTGCCACTACCGGTCCTCGTGTTCGTCGCCCGGGCCATCGGCCGTGCGACCGATCATGCGGCGGGTTCTGAGCCGAACGCGGCAGAGTCGGAGGTTTCGGTTTGGCGTCGTGTGGCCGAGATTGACCCGATTCTGGCCGGGAGAAGTTCCCGACCATTCCGGGAATGCGCCTGGAGACGGCACCGCTCGCACGGCCGATGCTCGGCGGTGCAGTCGCGGATCCACCGCGCAGATTCAAGGAGGGGTCATGACCCAGTCACTCGAACGTCCAGCACCCGCCATCACATCGCCCCCGCGGAGGCAGGTCCCCCGTGCGATGTGGCGGCTCGCGGGTGGTCTCGCCATCGCGCACGTCGTTCTTCTGTTCGGCGGTTCCAGCCAGGAGAAGTCGCCGTTGCTGTCCGACGGCCCGGAGGTCGTCAAGCGGGCCCTGGTGGGGGCGAACGTGGGCCAGGCGATGGCCGGCGGTGTTGTGGAGTCGCTGTCCTTCCTCGTACTTCTGCCGGTCCTCGTCTTCCTCGCCCGATCCATCGGCCAGCGGACCGAAGCCGGACGTTGGGCGACGCAGACCGCGCTGGCCGCGGGGGTCTGCTACGTGGTGATCACTGTGGCGACGGCGATTCCCGCGGGTGCCGCCGCCCTCTACGGCGCACACCACGGCGTCGCCGACGCCGCGACGCTGGCCTTGGTCGACAACGTGCGCAATTTCGCCTTCTACCTCAGCCTCCTGGCCTTGGGCACGCACGCCCTCGGAATCGGCATCGCCGCGCTCACCGACGGGACGATGAAGCGCTGGGCCGGCTTCGGCGGCATCGGCGTCGGAATCATCCTGTTCGCTGGGGTCGCGGCTGAGGGCCTCACCCACGGTGGCGCCGCGTCCGGGGTGCCGTTCATGCTGTGGGTGATCTGGTGGATCGGCCTGGCTATCTCCCTGATCAGGCGCGGTGCCACCACGGCGTGATGGCCGAAGAAATCGCCACGGAACGCTCGTTGATGCGGCACTGGTGATCCTAAGGTGACGCAATGAGGACCAAGGCGAGGATGACGTCGGTCGCAGCGGTGGTATCGGTGGCGCTGGCGGGCGTCGCCGGTGCCGTCGTTGCCGTCGTTCTGGCTGCCGGTCGGGGCTCGTCCGTACTCACCACCGAGACGGTTCTCCTCATTGTGGATGTTGTTTATCTCGCGGTAGCAATCCTGGTGAGTCTTGCCAAGCCTGGGCATCTGGTGGGGCGATTTGCGTTGATCGGGGCCGCCGCGTGGGGGTTGGGCGAAGGCGCGGTTGCGCTGGCCGACCGCGGACTTATCGACCACCCGGGCAGCGTTCCGCTCCCCGCGATGTTCGCCGCGGTCGGTGGGGCAGCGCGCGGGTTTGGCTGGCTGACGCTGGTGCTGGTTGTCCCGCTCGTCTTCCCCGATGGTGCGCTCTACGGCTCACGCGCGCGGCGGCGGTGGTCGGCTGCGGTGGCGTCCGGGTGTCTGGTCTGCCACGCCGTCGCATCCGTCATCGCACCGGAACAGGGAAACGATCGGCTGGCCGCGCTGGGTCGCCCGATCGTGCTCCCCGCGCCGTTCGGTGCCATCTCCAGCCTGCTCTTCCTGGTGGCCCTGGCCCTGGGAGTTTCCACACTCGTGACAGCCATCGCAGGTCTGATCGGCCGATGGCGAAAGGGAACCGCACTCGTTCGTCAACAGCTGCTGTGGCTCACCCTGGCCTTCGCGGTGCCGTTGGTGCTGTACCCGGTGATCTTGACGTTCCACGCTGCCGGCTGGCTGTTCGGGGCCGCCATCCTGCCGGTTCCGGTTGCGATCAGTGTCGCGATGCTCCAGCACCGGCTCTACGACGTACAACTGGCCGTCAGCCGGACGTTCACCTGGGTCGCGCTCTCCGCGATGGTGGCCGCGCTGTATGCGGTCACAGTCGGAGGCGTCGGCGCGCTGCTGCGGACCAGCGGTGACACGTGGTTGCCGTGGCTCGCCGCGGGCGTCATCGCCGTGTCGTTTGCACCGCTGCGCAACGCACTGCAGTCGGGCGTGAATCGGCTGGTGTACGGGCAGTGGTCGCAGGCTGCCGACGTCCTTGCCGCCACCGGCCGGCGCCTCGCCGACGCCTCCGACGTGCCGGCACTGCTGCAGACACTCACCGACGAACTCGGGGCGGGACTCGGGCTGGACTACGTCGAGATTCGCGATCCCGGCGGGCGGACCCTGGCGAGCTACGGTGCTCCCGGCGACGAGCCTGTGGTGGTGCCGCTGACGGCCTACGGCGACGTGGTCGGGGGCTTGCGGTGGAGCGGCCGGAAACTCCGGGACTCAGACCAACAGCTGCTCGATGACGTCGCTCGTCAGCTCGGCGGCCTGGTGCATTCGTCGCGACTGGTTGGCGAGCTGCGCGATGCCCAGGAACGCCTCGTGCTTGCCACCGAGGACGAACGCAGGCGGCTCAGACGCGACCTGCATGACGGCCTCGGCCCAGCGCTGGCCGGGCTGACCCTGCAGGTCGACACCGTGCGAAACGTCCTTGCCCAGGGCGGTGCCGACGTCGACGCGCAGCTGCTGCGGTTGCGTGGGGGCATCAAGGCCACGGTGCTCGACGTGCGCCGGGTCGTGGAAGGGCTGCGCCCACCCGCGCTTGACGAGCTCGGCTTGGCCGGAGCACTCGACGAGCTCGCCCAGCGACTCACCGACGACGCGCACCTGCCCATCGAGGTGCACACCCCCTCGCTGATGCCGCCCCTCGCGGCGGCGGTCGAGGTGGCGGCCTACCGGGTCACGCAGGAGGCGCTGACCAACGCGGTGCAACATTCCGGGGCGACCGAATGCAGCGTCGACGTCGAGGCGCTCAACGGAGAGCTCCGAATCCGCGTAAGGGACAACGGCACCGGCCTTGTCCAAACAAGACCGGGAGGCATCGGTTTGGCCGGTATGCACGAGCGCGCGTCCGAGATCGGCGGCACCCTGCTGCTGTCCGCCCAACCCGGATCCGGCACAACGATCACCCTCTGCCTTCCCCTCGACCACAGACAGGACCGGCCGGCGTCATGATCCGAGTCCTGGTTGTCGATGACCACCCGCTGTTCCGCGACGGACTGAGCGGGCTGCTCAATACGGTGGACGGCGTCGAGGTCGTGGGCTCAGCCGGTGACGGCGAGACCGCAGTGCGAACCACCCTGGCACTGCGGCCCGATGTGGTGCTGATGGACCTGAACCTGCCCGGCACCTCAGGCCTGGAAGCGACCCGCCGCATTGTCGCCGAAGCTCCCGAAACCGCCGTACTCGTGCTCACCATGGTCGACGACGACGACAGCGTGATGGCCGCGCTGCGCGTCGGCGCGCGCGGCTACATCCTCAAGGGCGCCGTTCAGGAAGAAGTGTTGGCCGCCCTGCGAACCGTGGCGAGCGGTGGCGCGGTATTCGGACCGGGCGCCGCTGCACGGGTGTTAAGAGGAGACAACACCCAACGGCACGGCGCCGACCTGACCGAACGAGAAAGCGAAGTACTCGCCCTCGTTGCAGACGGCAGAACCAACGCCGAGATCGCGAGCACCCTCGGAGTCAGCCTCAAGACAGTGCAGAACCACGTCTCGCACGTGCTCGCGAAACTCCAGGTACGAGACCGTACCCAAGCGGCCCTCCGCATCCGCGGACTGCAGTAGCACCGACCCAGCAATAACGACGAGTCGAGCACGAACGCAACCCTCTCGCAGCGACGTCCGAACCTATGTGATGGGCGCAACGGCCCTTCCGTAAGCCCGGACGGCCGCCGAGTCAGGTTCGAGGCCGCCGTCCCGGCAAGGGCCCCGTCATACCTCGCCGACACGTATCGATTTTGACACGCCGCGTGGGGCTCAAGCCCCGCCGCCGCGGTACACGTGCGCCCGGTGGCCGATCTTCAGCACGTACATCGTCTTGGTGT
>DAIMHX010000095.1:0-5669 GCA_036723055.1 Microbacteriaceae bacterium | reverse complement strand
TGCAGCCGGCGGGCGTCGTGCTCATCTCCCAGACCGTGACCAATGTCGGTGTCGACTCATTCGACCTCAGCGAACTGACCACCTGGCTGCCGCTGCCCGACCACGCCGTCGAGACGATGGACTTCACCGGCCGGTGGTTGAAAGAACGCCAACCTCAGCGCCGGCCGATCCAGACAGGAACCTGGGCCCGCGAGGTGCGCGAGGGGCGCTCGAGCCACGACTACACCGTTGTGCAGCTGGCGCTGACGAAGGGCGCCGGTTATCAAGACGGCTCGGTCTGGAGCACCGGCCTCCTGTGGAGCGGCAACACCAGGCACCTGGTCGAGCGGTTGCCCTCCGGACACACGTCGATCGGCGCGGGGGAGCTCCTCCTGCCGGGCGAATCCATCCTCCGCGCGGGTGAAACCTATGACGCACCAACCGTTGCTGCGACCTTCTCCGCGACCGGCATCGACGGCATGACCGACCGGCTCTACCGCTGGCTCCGGGCCCGACCCGAGCACCCGTCGACTCCTCGGCCGCTCACACTGAACGTGTGGGAGGCCGTGTACTTCGATCACAACCTCACCAAGCTGGGGGAGCTCGTGGACGCGGCCAGCGAGATCGGCGTCGAGCGTTTCGTGCTCGATGACGGCTGGTTCCTCGGCCGCCGCGATGACTTCGCTGGTCTCGGCGACTGGATCGTCGACCCGGCCGTCTGGCCCAACGGCCTCGACCCGCTCATCGATCGGGTGAACGCTGCCGGCATGCAGTTCGGACTCTGGTTCGAGGGCGAGATGGTGAACGTGGACTCCGACCTCTACCGGGCGCATCCGGAGTGGATCTTCCAGGCCGGCGGACGCATCCCCCCGGAAGGCAGGCACCAGCAGGTCCTCGACCTCGGGCATCAAGGAGCCTACGACCACGTGCTGGGCCAGGTTGACGCGCTCCTGAACGAGTACGACATCTCCTACATCAAATGGGACCACAACCGAGTGCTCACCGAGGCAGCCCACCTCGGAGCTGCCGGCGTCCGCCGCCAGACGGAGGCAATCTACCGGCTGTTTGACGAGTTGAAACGGCGACACCCAGGCTTGGAAATCGAATCGTGCTCGTCGGGCGGCGGCCGCGTCGATCTCGGGATGGCGGCCCACGCCGACCGATTCTGGACATCCGACTGCAACGACGCGCTCGAACGCCAGTACATCCAGCGCTACACGCAATTCGCGATTCCGCCCGAACTGCTCGGATCCCACATCGGGCCCACCCGTTCACACACGACGGGCCGGGTACACAGCCTCGCCTTCCGGGCGATAACAGCGCTTTTCGGCCACGCTGGAATCGAATGGGACATCACCGATACCACCGGCGAGGAGCGGCTGGAGCTCGCTTCATGGGCCGCGTATTACAAAAGGAAGCGCGGGCTGCTGCATTCGGGGCGAACGGTACGTGTCGAGCAGCCGGACGAAACCTCGTTCGTGCATGGCGTGATTGCCCACGATCGCTCGGAGGCGATCTTCGCCTACGTGCAGCTTGCCGCAGCCGGTGGCAGTAGCCCGTCGCGGTTCCTGCTGCCGGGGCTCGACCCGGACGCGCTCTACCGGGTCCGCCTGGCGGAGCCGGCTGGAGCAGCACACACCCTGCAGGCGCAGTCCCCGCCCTGGACGGCGGGCATCGAGGCGAGCGGCCTGGCACTGGCGCAGATCGGGCTCCGGCCGCCGATCCTGATGCCAGAGAACGCTATCCTGATCGAACTCGAACGACTGTAGATAGGAGCACGAACACGATGGTTCTACTCGAGGCCGGCGAGCCGCGGTTTCGCGCGCCATCGAGCGAGCTCGCGAGGGAGGTCCTCATCCACGGACCAATCCTGCGGAGCGACCTGTCCCAGCGCCTCGGGCTGTCCCTGGCGACCCTCACGCGCCTGACCAGGCCACTGCTCGATCGTGGCTTGCTGGTTGAGGTGACGGAACAGCCTGACGGCGCAATGGGGAGGCCGGCGAAACCACTCGACGTGCGCGCGGAAGCACGCCAGTTCATGGGCATCAAGCTCACAGGCGACGCGGCGGTCGCCATCACGACGGACCTCAGAGCCACCGAGGGGCGACGTGCGGAACGGCCGTTGCCCAATCACGAACTCGCTGCCGTCGTCGAAGTCATCGTTGAACTGGCCAGGGAACTCGCGAACGACCAGGAATTCTCTGCCATCGGCATCAGCATCGGCGGGAACGTGTCGAATTATCGGGTTGTCGACCGTGCCCCATTCCTGGGCTGGCGCTCGGTGAATCTCGCAGATGCGGTCGAGGCGAGACTCGGAGTACCCGTTACCGTCGAGAACGACGTCGTCGCGCTCACGGCTGCCGAACACTGGTTTGGGCTCGGGCGGGGGCTCTCGAACTTCGCCGTGATCACCGTCGGTGCCGGAGTCGGTTACGGGCTGGTCATGCACGACCAGGTCGTGAGCACCGCGGACACCGGGCTGGGTCTGGCCGGTCATTTCCCTCTCGACCCGTCCGGACCGTTGTGCTTTCTCGGTCATCGTGGGTGTTCGACAGCGATGCTGACCATCCCCAGCATCCGTGCTCAGGTCGAGGTGGCCGTCGGCGCGTCGGCGACCTACGCCGAGGTCCTCCAGCTGGCTCGAGACGACAACCCCGTTGCGCGCCAGGTCGTGGAGGCCGCGGGTAGGGCACTTGGCCACCTCATCGCCGCGGTCGCCAACCTGGCCATGGTTGAACATGTCGTGTTGGCCGGCGAAGGGCTGGGCATCCTCTCCGTTGCCGAGGACTCGATGATGGTGGCGATCCAGGCGGACCGCGATCCAGAGGCCACCGCGATCGACCTCCGTATCGACGAAGACGGCTTCATATCATGGGCCCGCGGCGCCGCCGCCATCGCCATCCAACGGGCCCTGGACACCATGGCGACCGCGCCGTAACGACGTCTAACCGGTTCACGCATGTTCCATTCGCGATCAACGCTGACGCAACTGTTCTTCATCGTCGCCAGTCTTGTCGCCGTCGCCGTCGGCGTCGTGGTGCTTGTCATCCTCTTGACCACAAACCGCCCAGGCGCCAGGTCGCAGGCCAGCGCCCAGGGCCTCACCCCGCAGCTGGGATGGAACGACTGGAACGCTTTCGGCTGCGACGTCAGCGCCCAGCTCGTGGAGCAAACGGCGGACAAGCTCGTAACGAGCGGATTGAAGGCGGCCGGCTACCAGTACGTCAATATCGACGACTGCTGGATGACCCACGATCGTGACCCCCGAACCGGCCAGCTCGTACCTGACCCGATCAAGTTCCCCCGGGGCATTGCCGGCGTGGCTCGATATGTCCATTCCCGAGGGCTCAAACTCGGCATCTACGAGGATGCCGGCACCGCGACCTGCGCCGGCTACCCGGGCAGCCTCGGACATGAGCGCACCGACGCGCAAACGTTTTCTGACTGGGGTGTCGATTACCTCAAGTACGACAACTGCAACCACCACGGCAGCACAACAACGCAGCAATACATCGACCGCTATGCCGCGATGCGAGACGCGCTGGCCGCCACCGACCGGCCAATCTTCTACAGCCTCTGCGAATGGGGAGTGCATCGACCCTGGACCTGGGACCCGCGGGTCGGTAATTCGTGGCGCACGACCAGGGACATCCACGACACCTACGCCAGCATGCTGAGCATCTTCCACCAGAACGTGTGGCTCTACCCCTACGCCAGCCCGGGTGGATGGAACGACCCGGACATGCTCGAGATCGGTAACGGCGGCATGACCACAACAGAATATCAAACCGAGTTCAGCCTCTGGGCGGCCATGGCAGCACCTCTGATTTCCGGCACAGACCTGCGCAACATCAGCGATGACGACCTCGCCATTTACTCCAACCGCGACGTCATCGCCGTTGACCAGGATCCACTGGGCAAGCAAGCCGTCCCGATTTCGACCAACGGCATGCCGGCCGGCAGTCACGGACTCTGGGTCCTCAGCAAGCCGCTCATCAACGGCGACCGTGCAGTCGTCCTGTTCAATTCCACCGAAATCCCCCAGGCAATCGGCACCACCGCATTGCAGGTTGGCTTGCAGCACGGTGGCGCGTACGTGTTGCGCGACTTGTGGTCAAAACACGCCCTCACGACGCAAGGTGCAATCCGCGCCCACGTCCCGGCCCACGGCGTGGTGATGTACCGAGTCTCGGAGTCCAACACACCTGGCCCGACTCCAGCGGACCACGCCGGTGCCGTCAGGCTCGTCAGGCTTGTCAGGTGACGAGAACTGGCATTCGCACCTCCGGCAGAGTGTCGTGGCCGTCCGCTTAGTCGTCGTCGAGCGAGCGGGCCTCGGCGTCCAGATCCGGCAGCATCCGGTCCAGCCAGCGGCGTAGCCACCACGCCGCGTCACCGAGGAGCGCGAGGAGCGCCGGCATCACCACGAGGCGCATGATGAACGCGTCCGCGATCACACCCACGACGAGACCGAACGCGATGGATGCGGCGGAGAAGCCGCCCCGTTAGGATGCCTTCAATCGAGATCGAGATCGAGATCGAGATCGAGGAGATTAGCAATGATCGAAAGCACTGGAGCTAGTACGTTGACCGATTGGGAGAAGCAGGAGATCGAAAGGGCAAATGATTCGGGGCTTGTCCCGGTCGTCTTCGTCCACGGACTCTGGCTGCTCGCCAGCGCCTGGCAAGGCTTCCGGGACACCTTCGAAGCCGCCGGATACACCACGCTCGCACCGGGCTGGCCCGACGACCCGGACACGATTGACGAGGCGTATGCGCATCCCGAGGTCTTCGCGCACAAGATGGTGCAGGGCGTGACCGACCACTACCTTGAGGCGATCGCGCAACTGAGCCGGAAGCCGGCCGTTATCGGTCACTCGTTCGGTGGCCTCATCGCGCAAAAGATCGCAGACAACGGAGCATCCGCGGCGACGGTGGCCATCGACAACGCTCCATTCAAGGGGGTCCTGCCGCTGCCGCTTTCATCCTTGAAGTCGGCATCACCGGTACTTGGGAGGCTCGGGAACAGGAACAAAGCGATCGCGCTCACCTTCGAGCAGTTCAAGTTCGGGTGGGCGAACAACCTCGACGACGACGAGGCGCACGAGCTTTACGAGAAATATCACGTACCGGCTTCCGGAGCCCCGCTCTTCCAGGCGGCGACGGCGAACTTCAACCCCTTCGGGGGCGAGACGGCGCTGGACGTGAAGAACCCCCACCGCGGCCCGCTGCTGATCGTCGCAGGCATGAAGGACAATACCGCGCCGATCGCCTTCACCCACGGCAGCTACAAACTGCAGAAGAAGAACGAGTCGGTCACTGAGTACGTTGAAATTGAGGATCGTGGCCACTCGCTTGTGATCGACCACGGTTGGCCCGACGTCGCTGCTGTCGCGCTCGACTTCGTCAAGCGCTTCGTCTGAAGCCGGAGGGATGCCTCACGCATGGCCTCGCCCCCAGGGGTCGCTGTAGAGTTCGATGCGCGCGGCGAGAACGGGAGCCAGGCATGCCCGAGGGCCTCGCCGGCCGGCCGACGCAGGAACAGCTCCAGAAGGCGCTGGTTTTTCGTGGATGAGCGCGCGGATCTCCATTGTTCCTGTTGCGGCCGCCCGTTCCCGCGCCGTCGTCTCCACGCCCTAGTAGTACTTAGTTAGGTTGGGCGTGTCGGCTGTTAATCGTCGCTGGGATCT
>DAIMHX010000094.1:0-5988 GCA_036723055.1 Microbacteriaceae bacterium | reverse complement strand
GCGGCCCGCGCCAGGGTGCGCCGAAGAACTTCTTCCGACAGGTGCAGGTATATGACCGTGACCAGGTCGAAGCGTTCGTCGGGCGACCAGGTCGTCGCATCCGCAACGACCCAGGTGACGTCGACGGCCGCGTCGGCCGCATGCGTCCTGGCCTGGTCGATGGCCTCGGCGGAGAAGTCGACGGCGGTCACCGACCAGCCCTCGCGGGCCAGCCAGATCGCCGTGCGGCCGTCACCGGTCGCAAGGTCGAGGGCCGTTCCCGGGGGCCACGAAGCCACCGTGTCCCTCAGGATCTGCGGCGGGGTCGCCGACCAGAGACGGGCTTCCCTGCTCTCACGCGCCAGCCGGTAGCGGATGTCCCATTCGCTCGCGTCCATCGAAATCATCTCCTCACAGCCGCCGCGGGTCGGTCGGCGGCTGCCGTCATCGCCAGCTGTTGTTCGATGGCCGCGGCCGAAAGCACGTGCTGGATCACCATCATCGCAGCGCCGAGCACCCCGGCGGCGTCCATCGCCCGGGACGCCACGATGCGCAGATGCGCCGTCGACAGGGGCAACGAGCGGTGGTAAACCACCTCACGGATGCCGGCGAGCAGGTGCTCGCCCGCGGCCGCCAGACCGCCGCCGATGACGATGATCGACGGGTTGAGCAGGTTCACGCAGGTGGCCAGCACGGTGCCGATGTCCCGGCCTGCCTGGCGGACGGCGGCGATCGCCCGGGGATTGCCGGCCCGCGCGAGGTCCACGACGTCCTTGACGCTGGTTGCCTGCAGGCCGTGCGCCCGCAGGGCCGCCGCCAGGGCCGGGCCGCCGACGAGGGCCTCGAGGCAGCCGGTGTTGCCGCAGTGGCAGGCGACGTCATCCGCGCCGGGCACCCGCACGTGGCCGAGGTCGCCGGCGGCACCCACGGCGCCGCGCTGCAGCCGGCCGCTGCCGATGATGCCCGCGCCGATACCGGTGGCTACCTTCACGAACAGCAGGTTCTCGTGGTCCGGCCACTCCGTGGCCTGCTCGCCGAGGGCCATGATGTTCACGTCGTTGTCGACCAGCACGGGAACGGGCAGCGTCCGCTGCACGTACCCGGGCACGTCGAAGCCGTCCCAGCCGGGCATGATCGGCGGGTTGGTAGGGCGGCCGGAGGTGTGCTCAACGGGCCCGGGCAACCCGATTCCGATGCCGGCCAGTTCGTCGGCGCTGCGCCCGTTCGTGGCAAGCATTCGCTGGGCCGTGCTGATCAGCCAGTCGAGCACGACCTCGGGGCCGGCCGCGATGTCCAGTTCGGAACGCGAGCTGTCCAGGATCGTGCCGGCCAGGTCGGTCAGGGCGACGACGCCGTGCGTGGCACCGATGTCCACGGCCAGGACCACCCGCGCCGAGGGGTTGAAGGCGATGCGGGTCGGCGGGCGTCCGCCGGAGGATGCGGCCTCGCCGACCGGGGCAACCAGGCCGGATGCGAGCAGAAGGTCGATCCTCGAGGCGACGGTCGAGCGCGCGAGGCCGGTGAAGGCGGCCAGCTCTGCCCTGGTCCGCGGGGCGCCGTCACGCAGCAGCTGGAAAAGGTCGCCGGCGCGTGAAAAACCGGCGGAGGGCAGCTCAGAAGACACGGGCAGAAACATGACTTAAGTCATAGCACCTGTTGCTTCTTCGCCTCATGCAAACGCAACATGTCGATGACTTTGCAACTTCTGCTTGACTTTCGGCAAAAGGTACTTCAAGCTGGCTCGAGAATGTCAGGAGAAAGGCGCCCGATAGCTTCGGCAACCGGGGCACGCTCGCAATGAGGAGAGATAGTGTCAGAGAACAAGCCGTATTCCGTCCAGCTCTACACGGTGCGTCACGCACTGGAAGCAGACCTGGCCGGCACCATCGCCCGGATCGCCGCCATCGGCTTCAGCCAGGTTGAGCCGTACAACTTCGTCGCGACGGCCCCGGAACTGGGTGCCGCCCTCTCCGAGAACGGCCTGACCGCACCGTCGGGCCACGCACCGCTGCTGAAGGACGACCAGCGGGCCATCTTCGAGGCCGCGCGCACCCTCGGCATCACAACCGTGATCGACCCATACATCCCGGCCGAGCAGTGGACCACCGAGGCCGACATCGCGGCCACCGCGGCCGGGCTGAACGCCGCGGCCGCACTGGGCGCGGAGTACGGCATCCGGGTCGGCTACCACAACCACGCCTGGGAGATCGAGAACACAATCGACGGCCGCACCGCACTCGAGGTGCTCGTCGATCACCTCGACCCGGCGGTCATCCTCGAGGTCGACACCTACTGGGTCGCCGTCGGCGGGGCGAAGCCGGTTGAGCTGCTGGCCCGCCTCGGTGACCGCGTGCGCTTCATCCACATCAAGGACGGCCCCATCAGCACCGACGTCGACGCCCAGCTGCCCGCGGGCCAGGGCAAGATGCCGGTGCGGGAGGTCATCGCCGCGGCCGCCTCCCTGGAGGTCGGCGTCGTCGAATTCGACTCCTACGCCGGCGACATCTTCGAGGGCCTGGCCGAGAGCCTCGAGTTCCTCACCGCGGGCGTCCAGCCATGAGCCTGACGGGACCCGTCGGCGTCGCCATCATCGGCGCCGGCGTCATCAGCAAGCAGTACCTGGACAACCTGACCACCTTCCCCGACGTTAAGGTGCACGTCATCGCCGACCTGTTCGAAGAGACCGCGGCGGCCCGGGCGGCGGAGTACGGCATCGACCAGCACGGCGGAATCGCCGTGGCGCTCGAGCACCCGGGTGTCGAAATCATCGTCAACCTGACCATCCCGGCCGCGCACGTCGAGGTTGCCCTCGCCGCCGTTCGCGCGGGCAAGCATGTCTGGAGCGAGAAGCCCTTCTCGCTCGACCGGGAGAGCGGTCGCGGACTGCTCGCCGAGGCCGACGCCGCGGGCCTCCGGCTCGGCTGCGCGCCCGACACGTTCCTCGGGGCGGGCCTGCAGACCGCGAGGCGGATGATCGAGCGCGGCGACATCGGCACCCCGCTGACCGGACTCACCATGTTCCAGGTGCCCGGCCCCGAGGCCTGGCACCCGAACCCTGGCTTCCTCTACCAGAACGGCGCCGGACCGCTCGTCGACATGGCGCCGTACTACTTCACGGCGCTGGTGCAGACCTTCGGCTCGGTGAGCCGGGTCGCCGGCGTCGGCTCCAGGTCCCGCGAGACCCGCGTGATCGCATCCGGGCCGAAGGCGGGCGAGGCCTTCGACGTCACCGTCCCGACCCACGTCAGCGCCCTCGTCCAGTTCGAGAGCGGCCAGTCCTCGCAGAGCACCTTCAGCTTCGAGTCCCCGCTGCCGCGGACGGGTTTCGTGGAGATCACGGGCACGGATGCCACGATCTCCCTCCCCGACCCGAACACCTTCGACGGTGACATCCGACTGTACCGGGCGGGCGCCGACGACTGGGAGACCATCCCGTCCACCGGCTCGACCGCTGGCCGCGGCGCCGGCGTGCTCGACATGGCCCGCGCCATTCGCGCCGGACGGCCACACCGCGCCCAGGGTGAGCTCGCGTTCCACGTGCTCGACACGATGCTCGCCGTCGCCGAATCCGTGGACACCGGCACCTTCGTCGACGTCCACAGCCGTGCCGCGGCCGTCCCGGCCCTCCCGGAGGACTGGGACCCCACCGCTGCGACGCTCACGTAGACGATTCCGCGCTTCGGCTGCCCCAGATCGCTGTCCCCAAATGGAGAACCCCATGACTTCACCCCGTGAGCCGACCGGACCGGCACGGCCGCTCGGCGTTGCCGTGATCGGCTACGAGTTCATGGGCAAGGCCCACTCGAACGGCTGGCGCAACGTGGCCGCGTACTTCGACGTGCCGGTCTTCGAACGGAAGGTGCTCGTTGGCCGGAACGCCGACGCGGTCGCCGACGCCGCCCGGAAGTACGGCTGGCAGGAGTCGGCGACGGACTGGCGCGCGGTCCTGCGCCGCGACGACGTCGACATCGTCGACATCTGCGCCCCCGGCTGGCTGCACGCCGAAATCGCGATCGCGGCACTCGCCGCCGGCAAGCACGTGCTCGTCGAGAAGCCGCTGTCCAACACCCTGGACGAGTCGACGGCCATGGTCGAGGCAGCCACGTCGGCCAGGGCCCGCGGCGTGCAGTCCATGGTCGGGTTCAACTACCGCCGGGTGCCGGCGCTGGCCCTGGCCCGCAAGCTCATCGCCGATGGGCGCCTGGGCGAGGTGCGCCACGTGCGCGCGGCATATTTGCAGGACTGGCTGGCCGACGACTCTGCGCCGATGAGCTGGCGGCTGCGCAAGGAGAGCGCCGGCTCCGGCGCCCTCGGCGACATCGCCTCGCACGCGATCGACCAGGTCCAGTTCCTGCTCGGCGACACCGTCACCGAGGCATCCGGCCGGCTGCACACCTTCGCCACCGAACGCCCGGGGCCGAACGGCCCGGAGCCCGTGACGGTGGACGATGCGGCCTGGGCCACCCTCGGCCTGTCCTCGGGGGCCGTGGCCAGCGTCGAGGTGTCCCGGGTGGCCCTCGGGGCCAAGAACTCCCTCCGGCTGGAGGTCTACGGCAGCGCCGGCAGCCTGACGTTCGACCTCGAGCGGATCAACGAACTGCAGTTCCTTGACGGGAACGAGCCGGCGGAGACGCAGGGCTTCCGCCGGATCCTGGTCACCGAGCCGGAGCATCCGTACGTGCAGGCCTGGTGGCCGCAGGGCCACGTGATCGGCTGGGAGCACACCCACACCCACCAGATTCGCGATTTCCTGACGGCCATCCGCACCGGCACCCCGCCGGAGCCGTCCTTCGAGGACGGTCTTCAGGTGCAGCGGGTGCTGGCCGCCATTGAAGAAAGCGCCGCAGCCAGGAGCACACTGGTGCAGATCGTCGAAAGCTAGAGGAGCCACCATGCCACGCAATTACACCCTTTTCACAGGCCAGTGGGCCGACCTCCCGTTCGAGAAGGTCGCCGAACTCGCCGGCCAGTGGGGCTACGACGGCCTCGAGATCGCCGTCTCCGGCGACCACCTGGATGCCTGGCGCTGGGACGACGACGCCTACATCCAGAACCGCCTCGACATCCTCGAGCGAAACAACCTCAAGGTCTGGGCCATCTCCAACCATCTCAAGGGCCAGGCGGTCTGCGACGACCCGATCGACTTCCGGCACCAGGCCATCGTCGGGCCGAAGGTGTGGGGGGACGGCGACCCCGACGGCGTTCGCTCGCGTGCGGCGGAGGAGATGAAGCTCACCGCCCGGCTGGCCCAGCGGCTCGGCGTCGACACGGTCGTCGGCTTCACCGGCTCCTCGATCTGGCAGTACGTGGCGATGTTCCCTCCCTTCCCCGAGTCGATGATCGAGGCCGGCTACCAGGACTTCGCCGACCGCTGGAACCCGATCCTCGACGTCTTCGACGAGTGCGGCGTGCGTTTCGCCCACGAGGTGCACCCCTCCGAGATCGCCTACGACTACTGGTCGACCGTGCGCACGCTCGAGGCGATCGGCCACCGGAAGGCGTTCGGCCTCAACTGGGACCCGAGCCACTTCATCTGGCAGCAGATCGACCCGGTGGCGTTCATCTCCGACTTCAAGGACCGCATCTACCACGTGGACTGCAAGGACACGAAGATGCGGATGGGCGGCGGGCGCAACGGCATCCTCTCCTCGCACCTGCCTTGGGGGGACCCGCGCCGCGGCTGGGACTTCGTGTCAACCGGTCGAGGGGATGTGCCCTGGGAAGACAGCTTCCGGGCGCTGAGCGCGATCGGCTACGACGGACCCATCTCGGTCGAGTGGGAAGACGCCGGCATGGACCGCCGCCAGGGTGCCCCGGAGGCGCTGGCCTTCCTGAAGAAGTTCGACTTCCAGCCGCCGAGCTCGTCCTTCGACGCCGCGTTCAAGCAGTAACGATGCTCGCCCCTGCGGGGTCGAGTTACGGAAAAAGCACCCTCGTTTCACACACCCTCGTTTTCGAAACGAGGGTGTTTTTTCCGCAATTGAAACGGGGGAGGGGGTTAGGTTAGCC
>DAIMHX010000093.1:3302-6109 GCA_036723055.1 Microbacteriaceae bacterium | reverse complement strand
CCCTCCTCCCGACCCGCCCGCCTCGCGTACCCCGCCCCCGGTTGGGTTGCGGACACAACACCTTAAACCTCGCGACGAAGGTGTTTTGTGCGTACCTCAACGCGCGCGGCCCTGGGGAGCAGCCAGGGCGAGCTGGTCGCGAACAGCACTCCGGGGCTCACTGTCAGCGGCGCCGACTACGATTGAAACGTGGTTACCGCCCTGTATCGCCGCTACCGGCCAGAGACCTTTGCCGAGATGATCGGCCAGTCCCAGGTGACCGATCCCCTGATGACTGCGCTGCGCACGAACCGCGTCAACCACGCGTACCTGTTCAGCGGCCCACGCGGCTGCGGCAAGACGACATCCGCGCGCATCCTCGCCCGTTGCCTGAACTGCGCGGAGGGCCCCACCGACACGCCCTGCGGCGTCTGCCCGAGCTGCGTGGAACTCTCCCGCGACGGCAGCGGATCGCTCGACGTGGTCGAGATCGACGCGGCCAGCCACAACGGCGTCGACGATGCCCGGGACATCCGTGAGCGGGCGATCTTCGCGCCGGCCCGCGACCGCTACAAGATCTTCATCCTCGACGAGGCGCACATGGTCACGCCGCAGGGGTTCAATGCCCTGCTGAAGATCGTCGAAGAGCCGCCGGAACACGTCAAGTTCATCTTCGCGACGACCGAGCCCGAGAAGGTCATCGGCACCATCCGCTCGCGCACCCACCACTACCCGTTCCGGCTCGTGCCTCCGGCCCAGATGCTCGAATACGTGCAGAAAATGTGCGACCTCGAGGGTATGAAGGTCGCGCCCGGCGTGCTGCCGCTCGTCGTGCGCGCCGGCGGCGGATCGCCGCGCGACACGTTGTCGCTGCTCGACCAGCTGATGGCCGGCTCCGACACCGATTCCATCGAATACGAGCGCGCGGTCGCCCTGCTCGGCTACACCCACGCGTCCCTGCTCGACGAGGCCATCGACGCGATCGCCGCGCGCGACTCGTCAAGCGCCTTCGACGCCGTCGACCGGGTGATCCAGACCGGCCAGGACCCGCGCCGCTTCGTCGAGGATCTCCTCGAACGGATGCGCGACCTCATCGTCGTCGCCGCGACCTCGGCCGCGGGCGCCTCGGCCGTGCTCCGCGGAGTGCCGCAGGACGAACTCGACCGGATGGCCGTACAGGCCAACAAGTTCGGTCCCGCCGAGCTGTCCCGCACCGCAGACATCCTGAACGCCGCGCTCACCGAAATGTCCGGCGCCACATCGCCGCGGCTGCACCTCGAACTGATGATCGCCCGGGCGCTGATCCCCGCGAGCGACGACTCTGCCCGCGGCGCGCTCGCCCGCGTCGAACGGCTGGAGCGCCGCATCGGCGTCGACGGCCCGGATGGCCCGGTGGCGGTTGCCGCCCCGGCTGACGCCCACCGGGGTGCTCCGGCCAGCGCCCGCCCGGCTGCGGCGCCGGCTGCTGCCCCGGCGGTCGCCCCCGCCGCGTCGCCCGCGGTCTCGCCGACCTCGGTCGCGACAACCCCGGTCGCGCCAACCCCGGTCGCGAAAACAGGCGACAGCAGTCAAAACACGCCAGAATCTCCTGTTTCCGGCGACGCGAGTGCAAATCGTCCTGTTTCCGGTACGCCGGCTGCCCCCGAGGCAGCGCCCGCAGCCCCGCAGCCGGCGTCCACGCCCGCCGCAGCCGACAAGCCCAGGCCGGTCGGACCGGTCACGCTGCAGCAGGTCAAGGACGCCTGGCCCGAGGTGCTCGAGGCCGTCAAGGCTGCCAAGCTCGGCGCCTGGCTGGTCGTCTTCACGGCCCACGTGCTCGAACTGCGTGACGGCGACGTGCTCGTCCTGTCGTTCCCGAGCGACGCGGACGTCGCGAGCTTCAAGCAGAAGCAGGCACCAGGCCACGGCGTGAGCGATTACCTGCGCGCGGCCATCGTCAGCGTGCTCGGACTGCGCGTCAAGTTCGTCGCGCGCGGCGACACGGATGCCCCGGCCGGCCAGCGGGCACCGTCCCGCCCGGACACACAGCCGGCGGCGTCTGCATCCGGCCCGGCGCCGAAGTCGGCGGCGTCTGCATCCGGCCCGGCGCCGACCGCGGCGCCCAAGTCGGCGTCGGGGTCATCGGGTGCGCCTGCGGCTTCGTCCGCTGCTGGTACTTCTGCTGCCTCTGCATCGACTTCGTCCCCGGCAGCTTCGGCTGTGTCCGCGTCAGCGCCGTCTTCAGCGCCTGCGGGCGCGACCGGATCCGCGGCCGCGCCGGTCTTCTCGTCGCCCGCGCCCGCCGCAACCGGCGGCTGGGCCACCGTCGCCATCCCCGGCTCCGCGCCGGAAGCGGAGCCGCCGTTCGACGAGGAGCCCCCGCCGTTCGACGACGACATCCCGCCGGAATCGGACTTCCCCGCGGACCGGCCGACCACGTCGGCCCCGTCCGCGGCGCCCGCACCCACACGGGCTCAGGCGGCACGGTCCGCAGCGGCACCCTCCGGCGCCGGCGATGCCGCGACAACCGACGCGGCAGGATGGGCGATCGCACCCCCCGCCTCGGCATCATCCGCGTTCCCCGCAACAGCCGCGTCGGCCGCATCGGGTTCGCCGGCCGCATCCGGCTCGCCAGCCGCGCCCGGATCCGCGTCCCCGGCCGCTGCCGTGAAGCCAGGGTCTGCCGCTTCGACGCCCGCGACGCCGTCCACGCCGTCATCCCAGGCGTCGGCAGCCCAGACGCCCGCAGCCCAGACGCCCGCACCCCAGGCATCCGCAGCCCCGGCATCCGCACCCCCGGCATCCGCACCCCCGTCCTCCGCATCCCAGGCGCCCGCCTCCAAGCGCCC
>DAIMHX010000093.1:0-3202 GCA_036723055.1 Microbacteriaceae bacterium | reverse complement strand
CCCCGGCATCCGCACCCCCGTCCTCCGCATCCCAGGCGCCCGCCTCCAAGCGCCCGGCACGGGCATCCGCTCCGTCCTTCGCGGAGAAGCAGCGCTACGGCGAATCGGTGGTGCGCGAGATCCTCGGCGCGACCTTCCTCGAGGAGCAGGCGCACGAGCCGGCCGCTCGCCCACCGAGAGGCGACTAAGCCATGTACGAAGGAATCGTCCAGGAGCTCATCGACGAGCTCAACCGGCTGCCCGGAATCGGGCCGAAGTCCGCGCAGCGCATCGCGTTCCACATCCTGCAGACGCAGAATTTCGACGTCAGCCGCCTCGCGCATGTGCTGCTCGAGGTGCGCGAGAAGGTGCGCTTCTGCGACATCTGCGGCAACGTGTCCGAGCAGCAGACCTGCATGATCTGCCGCGACCCGCGCCGCAATCCGGCGATCATCTGCGTGGTCGAAGAGGCCAAGGACGTCGTCGCGATCGAGCGCACCCGCGAGTTCCGCGGGCTCTACCACGTGCTCGGCGGGGCGATCAGCCCGATCGACGGCATCGGCCCCGACGACCTGCGCATCCGCCAGCTCATGCAGCGCCTGGCCGACAACACGGTGCAGGAAGTCATCATCGCCACCGACCCCAACCTCGAGGGCGAGGCCACCGCGACGTACCTGTCGCGCCTGCTCACCACGCTCGAGATCCGCGTCACCCGCCTCGCCTCCGGACTGCCGGTCGGCGGCGACCTCGAATACGCCGACGAGGTCACCCTCGGCCGCGCCTTCGAGGGCCGCCGCGTCGTCACCAGCTAGTCCCCTTCCCCACCCCTTCCCCACCGCGAAAACGCAGTCGTGGTCGTTATGCGCGAACTGAGGCGACCACAACTGCAGTTTCGCGAAGGTACGAACGGGGGGCGCGGGCAGCGGGGGCGGGGGAGTACGGTCGAGCAGAACGTCACATGGCAATCCACGAATATGACCGCGATTATGATGGATGTTTGGGCTGTGCCCGCCTACCAGAACCTCAGGAGTGCTACGTGAGCTTGATCGTGCAGAAGTTTGGCGGATCATCCGTCGCCGACGCCGAAAGCATCAAACGCGTGGCCAAACGCATCGTCGACACGCGCAAGTCGGGCGCCGACGTCGTTGTCGTCGTCTCCGCGATGGGCGATTCGACCGACGAGCTCCTCGACCTCGCCCACCAGGTCGCGCCGATCCCGGCGCCGCGCGAACTCGACATGCTGCTCACCGCGGGCGAGCGCATCTCGATGGCGCTGCTCGCGATGGCCATCAAGAGCATGGGCTACGACGCGCGCTCGTTCACCGGCAGCCAGGCCGGCATGATCACGGATGCCCGCCACGGCTCGGCACGCATCGTCGACGTGACTCCCGGGCGCATCCGTGACGCCCTCGGCGAAGGCGCCGTGGCCATCGTCGCCGGCTTCCAGGGTTTCAACCGCGACACGATGGACATCACGACGCTCGGCCGCGGCGGTTCGGACACGACGGCCGTTGCCCTCGCCGCGGCCCTCGGCGCGGACATCTGCGAGATCTACACTGACGTCGACGGGGTCTTCACGGCCGACCCCCGCGCCGTGCCGAATGCCCGCAAACTCGACCGCATTTCGAGTGAGGAAATGCTCGAGCTCGCGGCCGGCGGGGCCAAGGTCCTCTATATACGCGCCGTGGAATATGCCCGCCGTCACGGTGTGACGTTGCACGTGAGATCGTCCTTCAGCAACAACACGGGAACGATTGTCTACAACGCCGAGACTGCACTTGCGAATGGAGACACAGTGGAAGAAGCGATCATCGCCGGGATTGCCGCCGATCTGAGCGAAGCCAAGATCACGGTCGTTGGCGTACCCGACATCCCGGGCAAGGCGGCACAGATCTTCAAGATCGTGGCCAGCGCCAACGCAAACGTCGACATGATCGTGCAGAACGTGTCCGGCGCCGCGACGGGTGTCACGGACATTTCCTTCACGCTGCCGAAGTCGGAGGGCCAGCAGACGCTGACCGCGCTGACCAACGAGCAGGAGAACGTGGGGTTCTCGAGCCTCCAGTACGACGACCAGATCGGCAAGCTCACGCTCGTCGGCGGCGGCATGCGCACCAACACGGGGGTGTCGGCGAGGCTGTTCGAGGCGCTCTACCTCGCGGGAATCAACATCGAAATGATCTCGACGAGCGAGATCCGCATCTCGGTCGTCACCCGCGCCGACACGATCCAGGAAGCGCTGCGCGTCGTGCACACCGCCTTCGGGCTCGACAGCGAGGACGAAGCCGTCGTTCACGGCGGCACCGGCCGCTAACAGCTCCCCGCGCGTCGGCCGTCGGCCAGCGATCAGCCTCACGCGCGCTATCGTGCGCATAACTCCTGCAGTTTCGGCCCAGTCGGCCCCGAGTGGGCCACTTGTGGCCCGGACCGGGGAGAATTGCAGGAGTTAGCACGCGGATTGAGTTTGACCCCAGTGACCAGGTAAGGAACACACAGTGACCAGCACCGCAGGAATCCACATCGGCGTCGTCGGCGCCACCGGCCAGGTCGGCGCCGTCGTGCGTCGCCTCCTCGCGGAGCGCGACTTCCCGGTCGCCGGCATCCGTTTCTTCGCCTCGTACCGCTCGGCGGGCACGACCCTGCCCTGGAAGGGCGAGAACATTGTGGTCGAGGATGCCGCGACCGCCGACCCCGCCGGGCTCGACGTCGCCATCTTCTCGGCCGGCGCCACGCTGTCGAAGGCGCAGGCCCCCCGGTTCGCCGCGGCCGGCGTCACCGTGATCGACAACTCCTCCGGCTGGCGGATGGACCCCGACGTGCCGCTCGTCGTCAGCGAGGTCAACCCCGGCGCGATCAAGCACGCCACCAAGGGCATCATCGCCAACCCGAACTGCACCACCATGGCGGCCATGCCCGTGCTCAAGGTGCTGCACGACGAGGCCGGCCTCGAGCGCCTGATCGTGAGCACCTACCAGGCCGTCTCCGGCAGCGGCCTCGCCGGCGCCTACGAGCTCGCCACCCAGGTGCGCATGGCCGCCCAGGACGAGAACCTGCTCCAGCTCGTGCACGACGGCTCGGCCGTCACCATGCCCGAGCCCGTGCAGTACGTGCGCCCGATCGCGTTCGACGTGATCCCGATGGCCGGTTCGGTCGTCGACGACGGCTCGTTCGAGACCGACGAAGAGAAGAAGCTGCGCAACGAGAGCCGCAAGATCCTCGAGCT
>DAIMHX010000092.1:3512-6114 GCA_036723055.1 Microbacteriaceae bacterium | reverse complement strand
GGGTCTCCATGGGCACCGTGCTGCAGGTGCCGTGGACGCGCGTCGGCGACTGGCCGGCGACGCGCGAGCTGCTGACCAGGCACGGTTTCCACGTCGCCGCGCTCGCCCTGACGCCGGATGCCGTGAGCCTGCGCGATTTCGACGGCCACAGCCACGAGCGGCTGGCGCTGCTGCTCGGCGCGGAGGGGCACGGGCTCACCGACGAGGCGCTCGCGGCATCCGACAGCGTCGTGCAGATCCCGATGAAGCACGGCATCGACTCCCTCAACGTGGCCGCGGCCAGCGCCGTCGCCATGTGGGCGCTCTCCGGCTGACCCCGCCACCAACCCCTCGCGAAACTGCAGTTGTGGTCATTATGGCGCCCGAATAACGACCACGACTGCGTTTTCGCGAGGGGAGCGAGGGGAGCGAGGGGAGCGAGGGGAACGAGGGAACGAGGGAACGAGCGAGAGCGGGCCAGCCCGCGCCCGGGCCTAGGCTGTTGTCATGGTCAACGATGCTGTGATTGTCGATGTCGTTCGCACGCCGTCGGGCCGGGGCAAGCCGGGCGGGGCGCTCTCCAGCGTGCATCCGGCCGACCTGCTCGCCGGCGTGCTGCGTGAACTGGTCGACCGCAACAACCTCGACCCCGCGCTCGTCGACGATGTGATCGGCGGATGCGTCAGCCAGGTCGGCGAGCAGAGCTACAACATCACCCGCACCGCGCTCCTCTCTGCGGGCTTCCCCGACTCGGTGCCCGGCACCACCATCGACCGGCAGTGCGGTTCCAGCCAGCAGGCCGCTACTTTCGCCGCGCAGGGCGTGATCGCCGGCAGCTACGACGTGGTCATCGCCTGCGGCGTCGAATCGATGAGCCGCGTTCCGCTCGGCACCTCGGCCAACGGGCAGGACCCGTTCGGCACCCTGATGCACAAGCGGTACCCGAAGGGACTGGTCAACCAGGGGATTTCCGCGGAACTGATCAACCACCAGTGGCGCCTCGGCCGGGACGAACTCGACGCCTTCGCCGCCCGCTCACACCGCCTCGCCGCGGCCGCCGCCGAGCGCGGCGACTTCGACGGAGAGATCCTGCGGGTGACGCTGCCGGACGGCCGGGTCGTCTCCGAAGACGAAACCATCCGCCCCGGCACGACGGGGGCGTCCCTGGCCGGCCTCGGTCCTGCGTTTCGCACCGACGCCCTCGCCGCGCGCTTCCCGAAGCTCGACTGGCAGACCACCGCAGGCAACTCGTCCCCGCTCACCGACGGGGCATCCGCCGCGCTGATCATGAGCGCCGCGAAGGCCGAACAGCTCGGCCTCAACCCGCGGGCGCGCTTCCACAGCTTCGCGGTGACCGGGAGCGACCCCAAGCTCATGCTCACCGGTGTGATCCCGGCCACCCAGCGCATCCTCGCCCGCTCCGGGCTCACCATCGACGACCTCGACGCCTACGAGGTCAACGAGGCCTTCGCCTGCGTGCCGCTGGTCTGGCAGCGCGAGCTCGGCGCCGACCCTGCCCTCCTCAATCCGCGCGGCGGCGCGATTGCGCTCGGCCACGCGCTGGGCTCGTCCGGCACCCGCCTGCTCGGCACGCTGCTCAACCACCTCGAAATGTCCGGCGGCCGCTGGGGCCTGCAGACCATGTGCGAAGGCGGCGGCATGGCCAACGCCACCATCATCGAACGGCTCTGACGATGCGCATCGACGGATGCTCCGCACTGGTCACCGGCGGCGCCTCCGGCCTCGGCCTGGCCACAGCACGAGCGCTGCACGAGGCCGGCGCGGCGGTCGTGCTGCTCGACCTGCCGGGCGCCCCAGGGGACGCGATCGCGGCTGCGCTCGGGGTCCGGGCGCGCTTTCTCGCCGGTGACGTGACGAGCGCCGCCGACGTGCAGGCCGCGGTGGATGCCGCGTCCGCGCTCGGCCCGCTGCGGATCGTGGTCAACTGCGCCGGCATCGCCCCCGGCGGGCGCACCGTCGGCCGCGACGGACCGCTGCCGCTGGAGGACTTCGAGCGCGCCATCCGGATCAACCTCGTCGGCACGTTCAACGTGATCCGCCTCGCCGCCGCTGCGATGCAGACGACGGAGCCGATCGGGAGCGCCGGCACCGCGCAGGGCGCCACCACGCCCGGCGCCGTTGAGCGCGGCGTCATCGTCACCACAGCATCCGTGGCGGCGTTCGACGGGCAGATCGGGCAGGCCGCGTACGCCGCGTCCAAGGGCGGGGTCGCCGCGATGACGCTTCCGCTCGCCCGCGAATTCGCGCAGATGTTCATCCGGGTGATGGCCATCGCGCCGGGTATCTTCGACACGCCCATGCTGCAGAGACTGCCCCAGGCTGTACGCGATTCGCTCGGCGCCCAGGTGCCGCACCCGTCCCGGCTCGGCGACCCGACCGAGTTCGCGGCGCTCGTGCGGCACATCGTCGAGAACCCGATGCTCAACGGCGAGACAATCCGCCTCGACGGCGCCATCCGGATGCAGCCCCGCTAGCGCCCCGCGCGCGTTGCGCGGGAAATGCGCCGCTTCGCGGGTGGCGCGCGCCCCCCGCGAAGCGGCGCGGCTCCCGCGCGGCGTGGCTGGTCCCTCCGGACAGCGGCGCAGCTCCCGCGCAGCGGCGC
>DAIMHX010000092.1:0-3412 GCA_036723055.1 Microbacteriaceae bacterium | reverse complement strand
CAGCGGCGCAGCTCCCGCGCAGCGGCGCGGCTCCCGCGCAGCGCGGCGGTCCGGAGAGGAGGCGGCTGCACTACACTGTGAAAACCGAGCAATGACTCGTGTTTCGTGAGCAAGGGAGCGACGGATGCCAGCGGTGACCTCGATCGAGGCGGAACTTCGCCGTGTGGTGGCGCCGCGCGCCCGCGTCATCATCGACAACGACTTCTCCGGCGATCCCGACGGCCTGGTGCAGCTGGTGCACCACCTGCTCTCGCCGTCGGTCGAGATCCGCGCGATCATCGGGTCGCACCTGCGGCCGGGCGATCCGTTCGATCCATCGGAGCAGACCGCCGACAACGCGGCGGCCGCCGCCGAGCAGGTGCTGGCCCTCCTCGGGCGATCCGGAACCGTGCCCGTGATCGCCGGCTCCAACCTCGGCATGACCGACCCGGATTCGCCGAGACGCTCGGCCGCGACGGATGCGATCATCGCGGAGGCCATGCGCGACGACACCGACCTGCCGCTCTACCTCGCCTGCGGCGCCGGCCTCACCGAGGTCGCCAGCGCCTACCTCCTCGAGCCCCGCATCGCCGAGCGCCTCACCCTCGTCTGGATCGGCGGCCCGGAGCACGACGGCCTCGCCGTTCCCCCGCCCGGCTCGACCGGCCCCGAGTACAACCTCGCCATCGACATCCCCGCGGCCCGGGTGGTCTTCGACTCGAGTATCCCGCTGTGGCAGGTGCCGCGGGATGCCTACCGCCAGACCCTGTTCTCGTGGGCCGAGCTGCTCACGCAGGTGCGCCCGCACGGCGCCATCGGCCAGCACCTCTACGACTCGCTGGCCGGCGTCGCGCAGATGGCGGGCCGGCACGGGGTCCACCTCGGGGAGACGTACATCATGGGCGACAGCCCGCTCGTTCTGCTTACGGCGCTGCAATCGGCGTTCGAGGCCGACCCCTCCTCGAGTGCCTACGTCACCAGACCTGCGCCGCGCATCCTGGCGGACGGCTCCTATGACCCGGCGCCACGACAGGGTCCGAGGCCGATCCGGGTCTACACGCGACTGGACCTGCGGCTCATGTTCGCCGATTTCCTCGCCAAGCTCGCCGCGCAGGGCTAAAGCGCAGGGCTAGAGCGCAGGGCTAGAGCGGGACGGTCAGGAGCGGCCGCAGGTAGCGCCGCGTCTCCTCGGCCATGTCCAGCCAGTCGTTGTTGAGCAGCCACTGCACCTGCAGCCCGTCGCTCATCGCGATCAGGCCGCGGGCCGCGCTCTCGGGGTCGATGCCCTCGATCAGTTCGCCGCGTGCCTTCATGGTCGCGAAGGCCGTGGTGATGAACGTCACCACAAACTCGTAGCGACGCACAAAGTAATCGTGGGCCGGGTGGTCCGGCGCCGTGGCTTCGGCCGACAGCACGCAGTGCAGTTCGACCAGCCCGGGCATTCTCGCGTTGTATTCGGCCAGGCGCACCATGCCCCTGATGGTCTCGATGCCGGATTCGGCGTCGAGGTTGACCAGTTCCTGCGATCGTTCGTCCCGAAGCTCCAGCACGCCGGCGAGCAGCTCGTTTTTGTTCGCGAAGTGGTGCAGCAGGCCGGCCTGGCTCATGCCGACCCGCTCGGCGATCTCGCGGATCGACCCGTTCCGGAAACCGTGGATGGCGAAGACCTCGATGCCCGCCTCCAGGATCTCCCGGCGCCGCCCGGCCGTCTTTGCGTAGGTTCCACGCGGCTTGCCCGTGATGTTCATGGGGCCGACTCTACAGCGGTCTGTAACAATTGCTACGAAAACCTAGCGTGTGTTCGTTTTTCATGTTACTTTCATCCAGACGTAGCCCACCGACGGTCTACCCGAACTGGAAAGGGAACACCGATGTTCCGATGGAAAAGTCTGGCGGCGGTCACCGTCGTCGCCGCCCTGGGCCTGACCGGATGCGCCGCAAGCGGCTCCGGGACCGACAGTAAAGCGCCCACCACCCTCACTCTCGGCGTCCTCGTCCCCGCGACAACGTTCTCGGCAGCCGACATGAACTTCGCCAACGAGTCGCCCTACGGCCAGGCCGTCTACGACACTCTGCTGAAGGCCGGTCCCACCGGCAAGATCCTCCCGGACCTGGCCACCACCTGGTCCTACAACGCCGACAACACCGTTCTCACCCTCACCCTGCGCGACGACGTCACCTTCACCGACGGCACGAAGTTCACCGCGGACGCCGCGGCCCAGAACCTGATCCGCTTCCGCGACGGTGCCTCGCCGAACAAGTCCTTCCTCGCGTCGCTGGCCGACGCCAAGGCCGTGAACGACACCACCGTCGAACTCACGCTGAACCAGGCCGACCCGGCGCTGCTCAACTACCTCACGCAGAACGCCGGCATGGTCGAGAGCCCGAAGGCGTTCGGCAACTCCGACATCAAGACCAACCCGGTCGGTTCCGGCCCGTACACGCTGGACACCAAGACCACCGTCGTCGGCACCTCGTACAAGTTCACCAAGAACGCCAAGTACTGGGACCCGTCGTCCGTGCACTACTCGAACCTCGTTCTCAATGTCTACCCCGACACGACCTCGTTGCTGAACGCGATCAAGGGCGGCCAGGTCAACGGCGCCAACCTCGTCAACAATGACGACCTCTCCGAGATCGAAGGCGCCGGCTACAAGATCAACGCGTTCGAGCTCAACTGGACCGGCCTCATCCTGTTCGACCGGGCCGGAACCATGAACCCCGCACTCAAGGATGTCCAGGTGCGCCAGGCCATCAACTACGCCTTCGACACCAAGGCGCTGCTGAAGGCGGTCGGCCAGGGCTTCGGCACGACGACCACGTCGATCTTCCCGACCAGCTCCGTCGGCTACGACAAGGCGCTCGACTCGCGGTACGCCTACGACCCGAAGAAGGCCAAGGCTCTCCTCGCTGACGCCGGCTACGCCAAGGGCCTCACGCTGAACATGCCGAGCACCCCTCTCCTCGGCTCGGCCACGTTCACCCTGATCCAGCAGCAGTTGAAGGATGTCGGCATCACGGTCAAGTACACCGACGTCGGCAACAACTTCATCGCCGACATCCTCGCCCCGAAGTACCCTGCGACCTACATGATCCTGCAGGAGGACCAGGACTGGGCGCTGATCAACTTCGAGATCACGAAGACCGCGACGTTCAACCCCACGAAGTACAGCGACCCCAAGGTCGACGCCCTCGTGAAGACCGTCCACAACGGCACGAAGGCCGAGTCTGACGCGGCCGTCAAGGAGCTCAACACGTACATCGTCGAGCAGGCCTGGTTCGCCCCGTGGTACCGCATGCAGTCCAGCTACGCCACGGATGCCCACACCAAGGTCCAGACGCAGGTCGGCAACGCCTACCCGTACCTCTGGAACTTCATTCCAGCGTCCTAGTCCGACCGGCCGGGTCGCGCCAGCCCCGCGACCCGGCCTCC
>DAIMHX010000091.1:5765-7011 GCA_036723055.1 Microbacteriaceae bacterium | reverse complement strand
GGGAGGAGGGGCGGGAGGAGCGTCAGACCACGGAGAGGGTCTGGCGGGCGATCTCGAGCTCCTCGTTGGTCGGGATCACGAGCACCGCGACGGCCGAGTCGTCGGTCGAGATCCGGCGCGGCTCGCGCGACGGCGACGCGTTGCGCTCCGGGTCGATCCGGATGCCGAGCGCCTCGAGCCCGGCGAGGGCCCCCGCCCGCACGAGGGCGGTGTTCTCGCCGACACCGGCGGTGAAGGTGATCACGTCGACCCGGCCCAGCTGCGCGTAGTAGTTGCCGACGTAGCCCTTCAGCCTGTGCAGGTACACGCCGAGCGCCAGCTCGGCCGGCCCGTCGCCGGCCGAGGCGGCCCTGATCACGTCGCGCATGTCCCCGCGGCCGGTCAGGCCGAGCAGTCCACTCCCCCGGTTCAGCAGCTCGTCGAGCTCGTCGATGCCGAGGCCGGCCTTGCGGTGCAGGTGGAACAGCGCCCCTGGGTCGATGTCGCCAGAGCGCGTGCCCATCACGAGGCCCTCGAGCGGCGTCATGCCCATGCTCGTTTCGACCGAGTGCCCGCCGCGCACGGCGCAGACGGATGCCCCATTGCCGATGTGCAGCACGATCTGGTTGAGCTCCTCAACGGGCCGACTCACGAACTCCGCCCCGGCGTGCGCGACGAACCGGTGCGAGGTGCCGTGGAAGCCGTAGCGCCGCACCCGGAAGCGCTCGGCCAGGTCGGCGTTGATCGCGTAGGTGAACGCCTCGGGCGGCAGGGTCTGGTGGAACGCGGTGTCGAAGATCGCGACGTGCGGCACCGACGGGAAGGCGTCCTCCGCCGCCGTGATGCCCTGCAGGGCACCGGGGTTGTGCAGCGGCGCAAGGGCGGAGAGGTCGTCGATGTCGCGCTCGACCTGCTTCGTGACGCGCGTTGGCTCGTGGAACCTGGCACCGCCGTGCACGACCCGGTGCCCGACGGCGACCGGCGCGTGCTCGGTGAGCGACGGCCCGTGTGCGTCGAATGCCTCGAGCATGACCGCGAATCCGGCGGTGTGGTCGGGGATGGGAAGCTCCCGCACCGTGCGCACGGAGCCCCCGGGCGCGTCGCCGTCCATGACCGTGTGAGTGGACTCGCCGATGCTCTCGCCAATCCGCTCGACCAGGCCGGCGGCGAGGGTGGTCTCGGTGTCCATCTCGATGAGCTGGTACTTGAACGACGACGAACCGGAGTTGACGACCAGGACGGCCGTCATGCGGATGCCGCCGCCGCG
>DAIMHX010000091.1:0-5665 GCA_036723055.1 Microbacteriaceae bacterium | reverse complement strand
ACCAACAACAGCGGCCGCGGCATCCTCGTCCAGCGACGCCGCCTGGATCGCCGTGATCGCGACCGTGTTGACGATGTCCTGCACGAGCGCCCCGCGGGACAGGTCGTTGACGGGTTTCCGCAGGCCCTGCAGCACCGGCCCGATCGCGACCGCGCCGGCGCTTCGCTGCACGGCCTTGTACGTGTTGTTGCCCGTGTTCAGGTCGGGGAAGATGAAAACGGTGGCCCGGCCGGCCACCGCCGAACCCGGCATCTTCGTGGCGGCGACCGCGGCATCCGCTGCGGCGTCGTACTGGATCGGCCCTTCGACCGCGAGGTCGGGTCGGCGGGAACGCACGAGGGCCGTGGCCTTCCGCACCTTCTCCACCTCGGCGCCCTCGCCGGACTCGCCGGTCGAATAGGAGAGCATGGCGATGCGCGGCTCGATGCCGAACTGCGTCGCCGTCTCCGAGGCCGAGATGGCGATGTCGGCAAGCTGTTCAGCGGTGGGGTCGGGGATGACCGCGCAGTCGCCGTAGATCAGCACCCGGTCGGCGAGCGCCATCAGGAACACGCTGGAGACGACCGACACGCCCGGGCGGGTCTTGATGATCTCGAAGCCGGGCCGGATGGTGTGCGCCGTCGTGTGCGCCGCGCCCGAGACCATGCCGTCGGCCAGGCCGAGCTGCACCATCATGGTGCCGAAGTAGGAGACGTCGGTGACGATCTCCCGCGCCCGCTCGAGCGTGACGCCCTTGTGCGCGCGCAGCTTCAGGTAGGCCTCGGCGAACTTGAGCCGCAGCAGGTCGTCGAACGGGCTGATCACCTGCGCCTTGGAGATGTCGAGGCCGAGCCCGATCGCGCGGGACCGCACCTCGATCTCCTCGCCGAGGATGATGACGTCGACGACGTCGCGCGCCAGCAGCGTCGCCGCGGCGCGCAGGATGCGGTCGTCGTCGCCCTCCGGCAGCACGATGCGCTTGCGGTGCTGCCTGGCCCGCTCGAGCAGGGCGTACTCGAACATGAGCGGCGTGACGACGTCGGCCCGGCTCACCTTGAGCCTGGCCAGCAGGTTGGATGCGTCCACGTGCTTTTCGAACAGGGCCAGCGCCGTGTCGTGCTTGCGCTGCGAGTCGGCGGCCAGGCGCCCGCGGGTGTGCGTGATCCGCAGCGCGGTCTCGTAGGAGCCCAGTTCGGTGCGGATGATCGGCACCGACGGCGCGAGGCCCTCCATCAGCCGCTCGATGCTCTCGGGCAGCTCGAACCCGCCGTTGAGCACGATGCCGGCGATCGACGGGAACGTGGCCGACGAATTCGCCAGCAGCACGGCGAGCAGCACCTCGGCGCGGTCGCTCGGGATCACCACGACGGAGCCCTCGATCAGGCGCGGGAGCACGTTCACCATCGACATCGCCGCCACGACGACGCCGAGCGCCTCGCGGGAGAGCAGTTCAGGGTCGCCCTTGATCAGGGTGCCGTTGGTGGCCTCCATGATGCTCTTCATGCTCGGCGCCACGAGGTAGGTGTCTTCGGGGATGGCCCAGACGGGCACGTCGGTGGTCCCGTCGGGGAGCAGGGCCGGGTCCACGGTGACCGCACGCACGGCGGCGATGAGCTCGTCGATCCGCGCCGGATCGGCCCGGTTCACGACCATGGCCAGCAACGAGACGTGCTCGTCGCGCAGTTCCGCGAGCGCGACATCCGTCAGCTGGCGGATGTCCTCCGGCGAGCGCGGGTCGCTCTGGCCGAGTCGCTCGCCCCTGGCGAAGCGTTCGCCCTGGCCGGGGCCGACCCGGCCGCCGAGCACGAGCAGCACGGGGGCGCCGAGGTTCGCGGCGATGCGGGCGTTGAAGGCAAGTTCGGTGGGGCTGCCGACATCCGTGTAGTCGGAGCCGATCACGACGACGGCGTCGCACTGCGCCTCGACGGCCTTGTAGCGCTGCACGATGCGCGCGAGGGCGGCCTCGGGGTCGGCGTGAACGTCGTCGTAGGTGACGCCGACGCACTGCTCGTAGGTCAGCGCGGGCGTCGTGCCTGGGATCGCGCCGGCCTGCAGGTGCTCGCGCAGCAGCTCGAGCACGTAGTCGGGCTCCTTCGTCGACCGGGCGATCGGCCGGAAGACCCCGACCCGCTGGATCGAGTGCAGGAGCGTGTCGAGCACCCCGAGGGCGATGGTCGACTTGCCGGTGTTCCCCTCGGCGGAGGTGATGTAGATGCTTCTGGCCACCCCTATACGTTATCCCCGCCGGTCAAATCGGGGGCATCCGCGGAATCGGAGCCCTCGTCGGAACCCGCAGCGTCGCCCGCTGTGGCGTCCCAGACCCACTCGGTGACCTCAGGGATGTCCTCCCCGTGGTCGCGGGTGTACTGGCGGGCGCGCAGCCGGGCATCCTGCATCTCCTGCCGGAGCACCCCGGCGCGGGCGCCGAGCCCCGGCACCCGGTCGATCACGTCGATCACCAGGTGGTACCGGTCGAGGTCGTTGAGCATGACCATGTCGAACGGGGTCGTCGTGGTGCCCATCTCCTTGTAGCCGCGCGCATGCAGGTTGTCGTGGCCGTTGCGGCGGTAGGTGAGCCGGTGGATCAGCCACGGGTAGCCGTGGTAGGCGAAGATGATCGGCTTGTCGGCGGTGAACATGGCGTCGAATTCGCGGTCGCTGAGTCCGTGCGGATGCTCGCTCTCCGACTGGAGCACCATCAGGTCGACGACGTTGACGACGCGCACGGCCAGCTCGGGCATCCGTTCCCGGAGGATGGCCGCCGCGGCCAGCACCTCGAGGGTCGGCACGTCGCCGGCGGCGGCGAGCACGACATCCGGCTCGGAGCCCGGCTTCTCGGTGCCGGCCCACTCGAAGATGCCCAGCCCGCGGGCGCAGTGCGCGATGGCCTGGTCCATGGTGAGCCAGTTCGGCGCCGGCTGCTTGCCGGCGACGACCACGTTCACGTAGTTGACGCTGCGCAGGCAGTGGTCGTAGGTGGAGAGCAGCGTGTTCGCGTCGAACGGGAAGTAGACCCGCACGACGTCCGCGCTCTTGTTGACGACGTGGTCGACGAAGCCGGGGTCCTGGTGCGAGAAGCCGTTGTGGTCCTGGCGCCAGACGTGCGAGCTGAGCAGGTAGTTCAGGCTCGACACCGGGCTGCGCCACGGGATCTCGCGGCTGACCTTGAGCCACTTCGCGTGCTGGTTGAACATCGAGTCGATGATGTGGATGAACGCCTCGTAGGAGTTGAACAGGCCGTGCCGCCCGGTGAGCAGGTAGCCCTCCAGCCAGCCCTGGCACTGGTGTTCGCTGAGCATCTCCATCACCCGGCCGGCACGGGCCAGGTGCTCGTCGACCGGAAGGACCTTCGCGTTCCACTGCTTGTCGGTGGCCTCGTAGACCGCCGGGGCGAGCCGGTTCGACGCGGTCTCGTCGGGCCCGAAGATGCGGAAGTTGTCTGGATTGTCCCGGATGACGTCGGCCAGCCAGGTGCCGAGCACCCGGGTGGCCTCGCCCAGGGTTGCGCCCGGCGACGGGACATCCACGGCGTAGTCGCGGAAATCCGGCAGGCGCAGGTCGCGGCGGAGCAGGCCGCCGTTGCCGTGCGGCGTGGCGCTCATCCGGCGGAGGCCATCCGGCACCATCGCGGTCACCTTCGCCACGGGCGCGCCGGACTCGTCGAAGAGTTCCTCGGGGCGGTAGGAGGCCATCCAGCTCTCCAGGAGCGCCGTGTGCTCCGGCGTGTCGCGGGCGCTGGCCAGCGGCACCTGGTGCGCGCGCCAGGTGTTCTCCACCGGCAGGCCGTCGATGAAGGCCGGGCAGGTCCAGCCCTTCGGGGTGCGCAGGATGATCATCGGCCAGCGCGGCCGTTCGGTGTCGCCGGCCGCCGCGCGCCGCTTGATCGCGGCGATTTCGTTCAGCACGGCGTCGAGGGTCGCCGCCATGCGGCGGTGCACGGCCATCGTGTCCTCGCCGTCGAACCCGCCGGAGACGAGGTGCGGCTGGTGCCCGTAGCCGCGCATCAGCTCCATCAGCTCCGCCTCCGGGATGCGGGCCAGGATGCTCGGGTTGGCGATCTTGTAGCCGTTGAGGTGCAGGATCGGCAGCACCACCCCGTCCTGCAGCGGGTCGATGAACTTGTTCGAATGCCAGCTCGTGGCCAGCGGCCCGGTCTCGGCCTCGCCGTCGCCGACAACCGCGGCGACGAGCAGCCCGGGGTTGTCGAACGCCGCGCCGTACGCGTGGCTGAGCGCGTAGCCGAGTTCGCCACCCTCGTGGATCGAGCCGGGCGTCTCCGGCGCGACGTGGCTGGGGATGCCGCCGGGGAAGGAGAACTGACGGAACAGCCGACGGATGCCGTCGACGCTCTGGTCGATGCCGGAGTAGACCTCGGAGTAGGTGCCGTCGAGCCAGGCGTTCGCGACCATGCCGGGGCCACCGTGGCCTGGACCGGTCACGTAGAGAGCGCTCAGGTCCCGTTCGCGGATCGCGCGGTTCAGGTGCGCGTAGAGGAAGTTGAGCCCCGGCGTGGTGCCCCAGTGGCCGAGCAGCCGCGGCTTCACGTGCTCGCGGGTGAGCGGCTCGCGCAGCAGCGGGTTGTCGAGCAGGTAGATCTGGCCGACGCTCAGGTAGTTGGCGGCCCGCCAGAACGCATCGATGCTCGCCAGCGCGTCGTCGTCGAGGGAGACATCCGCCCTCGAGGCCCAGTGGTTGACGGGGGTGATCGACGCTGACATTGCGTCCCTTCGGCCGGCGTGCGCGGGGGTGCTTGCGCTTGCAATCCTAGGGAGGGCCGCCGCAGGGCGATAGGCCGAGGTCACCCGGGTGCCGCCTGTGAGGGGTCGCATATCGACCTTCCCTGGCCGAACGAAGGTCGATATGTGACCCCTCACGGGCAAAGAAAAGACCCCTCGCGCACCCACCAGAGCCCGGTTACCCTTGCTACGTTTCCGTCCTGGGGGAGTTGGCCGAGATGGCGCCACGCGAGGAGCCGCCCCCAGTTTAGGCCGGGCAGGGCCCCTGCCCCAAAACCGGCCTACAGTTCAGGCATGAACAGGACCGTTCTATGGGCATCCGTGGCCGTGCTCGTCACCCTGATGGTTGGCACCGTCTACGTCGTCGCCCAGCAGATCGAGCGGCAGGGCGCCGACGACGCCGGGCGCCGCCTGGCCAGCCAGGTCGCCTCGGAACTCGCCGCCGGCCGCTCCGCCACGATCGACGCGCTCCCCCAGGTCGACCTCGCCACGAGCCTCGCGCCGTTCGTCGTCGTCTTCAACGCCACGAACGCCGCGGTCGCCGGCAACGGATACCTCGGCGCCGCCCTGGCCACCGTTCCGACCGGGGTGCTCGACGCCGCGCGGGCGTCCGGGAGCAACCGGGTGTCCTGGCAACCCGCCGCCGGGCTCCGTTTCGCGACCGTCGAGGTGCGGGTCGGCGACAAGATTGTGCTCGCCGGGCAGTCGCTCGCGCCCTCAGAGGACCGCACCGATTCGCTCGGGATCCTGCTCCTCGCGGCCTGGTTTGCCATGCTCGTCGTGGCGGCGGCCGGGCTGTTCCTGGCCCGGTTTCTCGGCCGATCCGGTCACGCGGCGCCGGGGACCTCAGGAAACAGGTAAGATTCTTCGTGGCCGTTCCCCCGGGAATCGGCCGGCCAGGAGAATTCGCCTAGTGGCCTATGGCGCACGCTTGGAAAGCGTGTTGGGTG
>DAIMHX010000090.1:0-7211 GCA_036723055.1 Microbacteriaceae bacterium | reverse complement strand
GAGGGTGATCTGTCCGCAACTCAATCCATCGGTACCACGTACTCCTAGGGGTGGGTCAGCCCGGCCGTTTTAGCGGGAAGGACGGGCTTCTCGAGGTCGCCCTCGTACGGCTTCGCCGGCTCGTGCGCGGCCTCGGCGGCGCGGCGGCGTTCGGCTTCGAAGTCGCCCTCGAGCCCCGTGAATCCGACGCTCTCGGCGCCGTGTTTTTCTGCTTTGTGCGTGCCGGTCGCCTTCCGGTCGCGGTGCTTGGTGAACATAGTTCTGACGCTACGCCGCTGCGCATCCAAGTCAAGGTCGGGCCCCGCCGAGATTGACACCTGCGGTCGAGATTGTCCGGTGCGCGGGTCAATCTCGACCGCACCGGGCGATCTCGGCGAACCGCCGCCGCTAGTTCGCGACGAGCGTGACCGTCACCGGGGTGGGGTTGGCGAAGAGGTCGAGCACCGGGCAGTGCGCGTCGACGGCGGCGTGCAGCTCGGCGTAGCGGGCATCCGTCTCCGGGCCGGTCACGTTGACCGTCAGCCGCACGGCGGAGAAGCCGGGGCGCACCGTGTCGTCGAGGCCGAACAGGCCGCGCGCGTCGAGGTCGCCCTCGGCGCGTGCCGAGATGGAGTCCACGCGGATGCCGAGGCCCTGCGCGTAGAGGCGATACACGACGATCTGGCAGGAGATGAGTGCTCCGAGCGCGTACTCGACCGGGCTGGCCGCAATGTCGTCGCCCGCGAGGGCTCCGGGCTCGTCCACGAAGAAGACCTGCTTGCCGGCGGTGATGCGGCTGGCGACCGAGCCTTCGCCCTCACCGGTGACGGTGTAGGACAGCTTCGCGCTGTCGACGTTGGCGCCGATGCGCTCCGCCCAGGCGGCGCCGGCCCCGACGAGGCGCGCGGCGCGTTCGTCGGCGGATACGGCGGGGGCGGTTTCGGAGACGAGTGACATGGGCTTCCTTCGGGAGGGGGACGGGGCCGGGCAGGATCTCAGGCTATGGACGAAGAGGGGATCCGCCCAGAGGCCCGTTCACACGCCGTAACAGTCGGGTCGGGTCCCGCCGAGATTGTCACCTGCGGTCGAGATTGCCCGGTACGCGGGTCAATCTCGTCCGGAACAGGCAATCTCGGCGAAACGTCGCCCGCGAATCTCGCGGAAAAATTCGTTGCGATTGGCTCTTGCATCCGACGGCGATCGGAGTACTTTGAATTGCACATCGGATGAAAGTCCGACTAGAAGAGCCTCGGTAGCTGTATCAGTTCCCGAGGCTTTTCGTTTGTGTCAGGGCACTGTGTCTCAGGGCACTGTGTCTCAGGGCACTGCGTTTCAGGGCACTGTGTCAGGGGCACCCACACAGCAGGACTGTGGGAAAGTTGACCGTGCGCACAACTCCGACGACGAATCCCGCCAAATACCTGGGCGGCGCCATTCTCGCGATTGCGGTCTTTGCGGTGCTGTACATCTTCTTCGTGCGCACGGTGCACGGGCAGGCCGTCGACCAGCTCGCGTACGACGGAGCCGACTTCGGCCGGCGCAGCGTGACGCCGATCACCCGCGGCGTGCTCGACGCCCTGCCGGCCGCATCGCTCGTCATCGGCCTGGCTCTCACGCTCATCGTTGGCCTGGTCCGGAGGAACGGGAAGACCCTGATCGTCGCGATGGGCGTCGCGGTGGCTGCGATCGCCACCACGCAGCTGCTCAAGTACGGGGCGTTGTCCCGGCCCGACCTTGGCGTCGACGGCTACGCCGGCAACTCATTCCCGTCAGGGCATACGACCGTGGCGGCGGCATCCACCCTGGCGATCTTCCTCGTGGCGAGCCCGCGCACGCGCACCATGGTCGGACTATTGGGAACCGCGTTCGCGGTCGTCGCCGGCGTGTCCACGCTGGCGGACGGGTGGCACCGGCCGAGCGACGTCATCGCGGGTCTGCTCGTGGTCGCCTTTTGGGGGTGCGTCGGCGGCGCCGTCCTGGCGCTCGGCCGCAGCCGCGGCGCGTCACCGCGGCCTCCGGAAGCAAGCTGGCAATGGTGGCTCGCGATTCCCTTCGTCGTTGTCTCGGCAATCGCATTCGTGATCACCTACCTGCATGCATCCGGCGACGCATCCGGCGCCTTGATCGCCTACGTCGGCGGGGTCACGTCGATCGTCGCTTCGGGCTTCGTGATCGCCCTCACCGCCGCCCGGCTCTTCGCCCGCCTGCCGTAAAGCGCGGGCGCGGGCGCGGCGAGTTGCGCGATTCGGGGGGTGTGCCTGGCAAGGCGGCGTGTAACACTGGGCCTATGGCCGTCACGCTCAGAGCGCTCCAGACCGTTGTCCCTTCGACCATCCTGATCCAGGACGAGGTGCGGGAGGTCTTTGCGGCCCAGCCCGACCTGAGTCGCCTCGCCCAGCGCCTTGTCACGGCCGCGTTCAAACTGTCCGGCATCGACACTCGGCACACGGTCATCGAGGAACTCACCCTCGACGCGGATGCCCCAGAGCCGAAGTTCTTCGATTCGGAGACCCAGCGGCTGCTCGTGCCCAGCACCAAGGTGCGGAACGAGCTGTACATCGTTGAGGCAACGAAGCTGTTCGTGGAGGCCGGACGTCGTGCCCTTGCCGCCTGCCCGGGCGTCGAAGCCTCAGACGTGACGCACGTCGTCACCGTCTCCTGCACCGGCTTCTACGCGCCGGGCCCCGACTACATGCTCGTCCGGGAACTCGGGCTCAGCCCCGCGACGCAGCGCTACCACCTTGGCTTCATGGGTTGTTATGCGTCCATGCCGGCGCTGCGCACGGCGAAGCAGTTCGTCGACGCCGACCCGAACGCGGTCGTGCTCGTCGTCAGCGCCGAACTGTGCTCGCTGCACCTGCGCACCTCCAATGACCCGGACACGATCGTGGCGTCCTCGCTGTTCGCGGATGGCGCCGCGGCGGGCATCGTGAGCAGCCGAGCCCCTGCTCCGGGCGAACGCGCGCTCGGCCTTGACCACTTCGAGACCGTGATCACCCCCGTCGGCGAGGGCGACATGGCCTGGAAGATCGGCGACGAGGGCTTCGAAATGGTGCTCAGCTCCTACGTGCCGCACATCATCGACGAGCACATCGAGGGCGCGCTCGAGCCGCTGCTCGCCCACGACCCGGGGCTCGACGGGCTGCTCGGCGAGCGGGATTCGCAGCTCTCGGCGGACGCGGAGGCGCCCTCGGCTGACGGGGCGCTCGCCCCGGCATCCGGCGCATCCGTTGCGGTGCTCGCCCCGCCCCTCGGCACGGCGATCGCGCACTGGGCGATCCACCCCGGCGGGCGCAGCATCCTCGACAAGACCGAGGCGAAGCTCGGCCTCAGTGAGGCGCAGCTCGTGCCGTCGCGCGAGACGCTCCGCCGCTACGGCAACATGAGCAGCGCAACGATCCTGTTTGTGATGAAGGCCATCCTCGACGGGGCGTCGACCGCGGATGCCGTCGCGGCGACCGCCGAGGACGGCGAACGTGTCTGCGCGATGGCGTTCGGGCCGGGGCTGACGGTGGAATCCGGCCTGATGACCGTCATCGTAGGATAGGCCGGCGTGCCCATCCCGTCGCTGCGCGTGCGCGCGAGCGACGCGGTCGAGATCATGGACGGTCCCGACTGCGACCCCGAGCGACTCACCCGCACCTACGCGGACTTCCGCATCGTGAACGCCATGGTCTCCGGTCTGCGGGGCACGTACCGCCGCGACATCCGTCCTGCCCTGTCGGCGACGAGGCCGAGCACTCTGCTCGACATCGGCTCTGGTGGCGGCGACGTCGCCCGGGCGCTGGCGCGCTGGGCGGCGCGCGACGGGCTGCGGCTGGACGTGACCGCTATCGATCCGGATGCCCGCGCGCACGCCTACGCGACGAGCCTGCCTCCGCTGCCGGGGGTGACGTTTCGGCGGGCACTCAGCTCCGACCTCGTCGCCGAGGGCGCGCGCTTCGATTTCGTGGTGTCCAACCACGTGCTGCACCACCTGAGCCCGGCCGAGCTGGGCGGGCTGCTGTTCGACTCCGAACGGCTCGCCGGCGGGCGGGTGCTGCACAGCGACATCGAGCGGGGCTGGCTGGCCTACCTCGGGTTCGCCGTCGGGACCTGGCCGTTCTTTCGCCGGTCGTTCATCCGCCCCGACGGGCTGACCTCGATCCGGCGAAGCTTCACGGCGGCCGAGTTGGGGGCGGTGCTGCCGGCCGGGTGGTGGGTGACGCGGGAGGCGCCGTTCCGGCTGGTGCTGCGCTGGGAGGCGCCGACCCCGCCGGGCGCAGCTGCCGATTCGCCGAGATTGTCTGTTCCGGTCGAGATTGACCCGCGTGCCGGGCAGTCTCGACCGCAGGTGCCAAACTCGGCGAGACTGGGTGCGGCACCGGCACCGGCACCCGCACCCACACCGGGGCCGGCGCCGAAACGGACACCGGGGCATCCGCTGGCGACCAGGGGGACGCGCATGCGTGACGTCGTGATCGTCGGCGGCGGCCCGGTCGGCATCCTGCTCGGCTGCCTTCTCGCCGGGCGCGGCATCGACGTCGAGGTTCTCGAACAGCGCACGGAGCCGTCCATGCGTTCCCGTGCGATCGGCATCCACCCGCCGTCGATGCGGGCGCTCGAGCAGATCGGCGTCGCCGACGAGGTGATCGCGCGGGCGGTGCAGATCCGCGAGGGTGTGGTGCGCTGCGATCGCAAGACCCTCGGGCGGCTCACGTTCGAGGAGGCCGCCCCGCAGTATCCGTTCGTCGTCGCGCTGCCGCAGTACGAAACCGAGGCGCTGCTCCGGCGCCGGTTCGAGGCGCTCCGGCCGGGCGGGCTCCGCGGGGGAGTGACGGTGACCGGCCTGCGCGACGTCGGCGACCACGTCGAACTCACCGCCGATGACGGCGAGACCATCCAGGCCCGGTACGTCGTCGCTGCGGACGGCGCCCGCAGCCGCATGCGGGAGGCGGCCGGGATCGACTGGACCGCGAGCGGCCGCGGCGAAACCTACGTCATGGGCGACTTCCGGGACACGGGCGAGCACGGCTCGACCGCCGTGTTGTTCTTCGAGCGCGGCGGGGTCGTCGAGTCGTTCCCCCTGCCGAACGGCCGCCGCCGTTGGGTGGCAATGACGGAGGGCCTGGCCACGGATGCCTCCCGCGCCGACCTGGCCGCGCTCATCCGCGTCCGCACCGGGGTTGACCTGCCGATTGAGCTGCCCAGCGGCCCGGCGGGCGACCTGCCCAGCCGCCTGCCGAGCCACCTGCCCGGCGACCCGCAGACTGACCTCCCCAGCCACCTGCCGACCGACCTCCCCAGCCACCTGCCGACCGACCTCCCCAACGGCCCGGCCCCCGCCACTCGGCCAGGCCCGTCGGCCGATCAGCCGAGCGCGTTCGCGGTGCGGCAACGGCTCGCCGGCAGCATGTCCGTCGGCCGGGTTGCGGTCGTTGGCGACGCCGCCCACGAGATCAGCCCGATCGGCGGGCAGGGGATGAACCTCGGCTGGCTGGACTGCCTGGCACTGGCCCCGGCGCTTGAGCGGGCGCTCGCCGAGCCGGGCGCCGCGGCATCCGTGCTCGCCGACTTCGACCGCCGCCGGCGCCGCGCCGCCCGTACGGCCGTGCGCCAGGCCGGCTTCAACATGGCCATGGGCCGCCCCGCGGAGGGTGCCCGGCTCCGCATCCGGAACGCCCTCGTGCGGGTGCTCGCGGTGCCACCGGCCAGCGGCATCCTCGCCCGCGCGTTCACCATGCGCTGGCTCTGACCTGCGCCGGCGCCGGGCGAGCCCGGGTCGGGCGGCACCGCGAAGCGTACGAATACGACGGAGATTTTCCGGTTTGGGCCGCTGAAAGCGCCGAAAAAGCCGGATACCGGCACAAATCTCCGTCGAATTCGGCAGCCGTCGAGCGTCAGCGGCCCGGTCATGGCATCCGTCATCGCGTGGCTGGCCTCGCCGGGCGCCTCGTATGTCACCGGCAGACGATCGTGGTCGACGGCGGCAACAGCGTGGCCGAAGAGCGCCGCTGAGCGCTGGGTTGGCCGGGTGTGCCAGCCCGGTCGTGCCAGGCCGGTCCTGCAAACCTTGACCGCCGCGCTGGCCCGTCAGAATGCGATCACGAACTCCGTGTCGCCGGTCGGCGGAACATCCGACACGTCCAGCGACCGCACGATGGCTGAGCTCGACCCGTGCGCGAGCCAGGTCAGCATCCTCCGAACGGACGCCTCGGTGCCCTCGATCTCGATCTCCACATCCCCGTTGGGCAGGTTGAGCGCATAGCCGCCGAGGCCGAGGTGGGATGCCTCCGCTCTGGCGTAGTAACGGAAGCCCACGCCCTGGACATACCCGTGCACGACGGCATGCTTGCGAATCACAGGGCCATTCTGCTCCACTCCCGGTGGCGCCGCGAAATCATGCCCGGGTGACCTCTCGCGCCGAGATTGCCCGTTCGACCGGAACGGGCAATCTCGGCGCATCCGTTGCCGGCGGTTACTCTGGGGGAACCAGACCGACGAAGCCAGGGGACACCGATGACGCAGCTGACCGCCGACCTGTACGACGAGCGCGGGGAAGACCTGCAGTCCGTCTCCACCCAGTTCCAGACGCTCGGCGGCCGTGCCCGCTTCAGCGGCCCGATCCGCACCGTGGAGTGCTTCGAGGACAACGCGCTGGTCAAGTCAATCCTGGCGACACCGGGCGACGGCGCCGTGCTCGTGGTCGACGGCGGCGGGTCGCTGGACAGCGCGCTGATGGGCGACATGATCGCCGAGAGCGCCGTGCAGAACGGCTGGGCGGGCGTCATCATCAACGGAGCCATCCGCGACCGGGTCGCGATCGGCGGGCTCGACCTGGGGGTCAAGGCGCTCGGCAGCAACCCCCGCAAGAGCGCGAAGACGGGCGCCGGCACGACGGATGCCGTCGTCGAGTTCGGCGGCGTGCGCTTCGCACCCGGGCGAACGGTCTACTGCGACGAGGACGGCATCCTCGTCGAGCGGTAGCGCCAACGGCGCTACTCGCTCATGCGACCAGCAGGAAGACCGGATACCCGATCTCGGGCCGAGGATTTACGATTGCACCTCAGGTTCGGTGCCGCTACCGTATGCGGCCACCAAGATCGCGTACTCAACTCTCTGGCACGCGAACCGTGCGCTCCAAACAATCGCCGCCAATGGCTCGTCGTCAGGCGGCAAGGTGCCCGCCAGCGTCTACCCGTGCGGAGGCTGCAAAGGATGGCACGTGACCTCGAAGGAGGCAGCCGCCCACC
>DAIMHX010000089.1:0-7329 GCA_036723055.1 Microbacteriaceae bacterium | reverse complement strand
GCGACCCTTTGCTCACCATGCGTTCGTATCTCGTGCGGCGGCCGCGCTGGACCACAACCTCGACAACCGGGTCATGCGTCGGCGACGGCGTCAACGACGCACCCGCCCTGGCCGCAGCCGATTTCGGCGTCGCGATGGGGCGCCACGGCCGACACCTGACTGTGACGTTGATATTGGTCAGCCAGGAGTCAGCTGGCACTCGCCCCTCCAGCGGGGTTCACCCGAGCTTGGGCCTGGGCGAAATCGCTCGTGGACCAGGCTCCACCCTCGAGGGTGATCCCGAGCCCTTCGATGCCGGGTAGTTGCTCGATCCAGTCGCGGGCACCGTGGCCCATCGCGAATGCTGCGGTGGCGTAGGCGTCTACGTCAGTGAGCCGCTCGCCGAGGAGGGTGAGGCTGGCCAGGGCGCGCGGCGGGCGTCCCGTGTGCGGGTCGATCACGTGGGCGCCGCGCTCGGCGACGCCCGAAGTCGCGACGGCGAGATCGGCGCGGGCCACGACGGCTGCGAGTTCACCAGGCCGCAGCGGGTGGGCGATGCCGACGCGCCACGGTCGTCCCGTCGCGGATCTACCGGCGCACTGCACATCGCCGCCGCCGTTGACGCAGTGGTTGATCGAGCCGGCCCGACGCAGCTGGTCGCTTGCCTGCTCGATAGCCCAGCCTTTCACCACACCGGAAGGATCCAGAGTGCCCTGGGAGTAGGCGGAGAAATAGCCGGCGGTGTCTCGGCGCAGATGCTCGCAACGATCGAGGATCTCACGGACTTCGGGTGCACATTCGGCCACCGCGAGCTCGCCGCGCGCAAGCAGGCTGATCTGGCTGTGCGGGAGGTAGGTGGAGAAGGTCGTGTCGACCCAATGGAGCCAGCGCACGACATCATCGACCACGACGGGGTCGACACCGGGTGCTCGGATGTCGATGGAGAACACGGTGCCCATGCACTGCTCCACCCGCCGCACTGCGGCCACCTCACCCGCCACAGTCACTTGAGTCCGGCCTGGTCGAGCGCACTTTGCAGCGACTGCACGTAACCGGCGCTCGTGTAGCTGGCTCCCGACACGGTGTCGATCTGCGCGCTCTGCGCCTTGAGCGTCTCCTGCAGCAGGATGGGTGCGGCCTCGCTGTTGATCTGCTGCGAACGGCCGTCGTAGGCGGTGAGCTGAGCGAAGGTCACGTTGGTGATCTTCGTGCTGGCGACGGTGATCCTGATCTGCACGATCCCGTAGTCGGTCTGCACGGCGTTGCCCAGGAAGGTCTTGCTGGCAGACGGGCCGACCGCAGTCGACCGGGGTCCTCCTCCTGGGTTCGGTGGCGCGCTGGTTGTTGCGGGGAGAGCGGCGGACGGCAGGGCACCACCCGTGAGGGCCTGGCCGTGTGATTTGAAGCTGAGCAGCGCGACGAGACCCAACACGGTGCCGGTCACGGACAGCAGGACGCGTTTCATGTTTGCTCAGCCTCAGAAGGTGAAGGATTCTTGGTGGATGCGCCGGCGTGGCACGCCGGCCTCACGGAGCCCGGCTTGCGCGGCGGCCATCATGCCCGCGGGTCCGCACAGGTACACCTCGTGCTCGTTCAGGTCGGGGATGAGCCGCCTCAGCCGCGTCGCGGACAGATGATCGTTTCTGCCGCTCCCAGGCCGGCCGATGAGGTAGTGCGCGCCGGCGCCGCGCTGGTGAGCAATGAGATCCAGTTCGTGGCGAAGGATGAGGTCGGTCGCCGTGTTCGCCCGGTAGACCAGGGTGATGTCACCCGGTGCGCCAGGCAGCGTTTCCAACAGCGCGCGCAAGGGCGTGATGCCCACGCCGCCGGCCAGCAGCAGAACCTTGCGCCCGCGCCGGCGCGCCGCGGTGAACGAGCCGTACGGACCCTCGGCCAGGACCCGCGTCCCCGGCGTCACGGTGCGCAGCGCCGCACTGTGCTCCCCGACGACCTTCACGGTGATCCGCAGCAGATCCGGCCGTGGTGCGGCTGACAGTGAGTACGGGTTGGCTGCCCACCACAGGGAACGGGTCAGGAACCGCCAACGGAAGAACTGGCCGGCTTCGGCCCGCAGTGCGTCCAGATGGCGACCGGTGACATACACCGAAACCGTGTCGGGCGATTCGGGGCGAACCTCGACGACGCGCATGTCATGGCGCAGCGCAGCCCGCACGGGTGTGACTAGGCGGTACCAGACCAGCACGGCGGCGACGGATACGTAGAGCACCGACCACAGCCAGCGGGCCTGCGCGTTGTTGCGGAAGTCCGCGCCGGTGGAGAACTGGTGACTGAAGGCGAGAGCGATCGCCAGATAGGTGTACAGGTGAATGAAGTGCCAGGTCTCATACCGCAGCCGCCGGCGCGCGGCGCGAGCCGAGGCGACACCGATCCCGACCAGCATAAGCAGTGAGCCGGTCGCCATCAACACGTCCGGATAGGTCAGGACCAGCGTGGCGGTCTGGTGGACGACGTTTGTGTGGGCGCTGACCGCGTAGCCCCAAATGATCAGCAACGTGTGCGTCACGGCCAGGCTGACGGTGTAGCGACCCCCCATCGCGTGCCAGCGCGCCAGCCGATCGGTGCCCATGCCACGCTCGAGTGCAGGTGCCCGCGACATCAGTGCCAACAGCACGACCACGGCGTAGCCAGCCAGTAGGCCGGTGATTCTGCCGGCGTTGGTCAGCCAGTCGGCGAGCCCCTTGACGAGGAAGGTGTCCTGCCACCACAACGCCGTCACGGCCAGTGCGCCGGTGCCGATCATGCCCAGGGCGAGATTCGGGCCGACCGTGATCCGCCTGCCGGCGCCCGGCAGCGTGCCGCGCCGATCGAGGGCCTGCATTGTGGCGGTCATTGCGATGATCCAGACGCTCGGTTAGTTCTGACCTTCGCCAGGATGGGCTCTCATCCTCTGCGAACTCTCTCGACAAGCTGTGAAATCGCCTCCCAGAACTGGTTCAGAGGAAACTCAGAGCACGCCAAGGCATGCTCGTCACATGAGCAGTTCGCCAAAACGGGTGTCGGACACCGCCCTGGCTCGCCAGGACGGCGCACCGCTTCGTGCCCTGGTCGTCGACGATGAGCCGAACCTCGCCGACGTGCTGAGCAGCATGCTTCGCTACGAGGGATGGGACGTGAGATCGGCGCCGGACGGGACGACCGCGGTCCGTCTCGGCCGCGAGTTCGCGCCGGATGTGGTCGTTCTCGACGTGATGTTGCCCGACATCGACGGCCTGGAAGTGCTGCGCCGGCTGCGGTCCCACCACCCCCATGTCTGCGTCCTGTTTCTGACCGCGCGCGACTCCGTACAGGACCGCATCGCCGGCATCACCGCCGGCGGCGACGACTACGTCACCAAGCCGTTCAGCCTCGAAGAGGTCAGCGCTCGGCTACGCGGTCTGGTTCGCCGGGCGGGCATCGCCGGCAGCCGCCCGGGATCCCGCATCGTCGTCGGTGATCTGGCGATGGACGAGGATGCTCGCGAAGTGCACCGCGCCGGCGAGTTGATCGAGCTGACCGCCACCGAGTTCGAACTACTGCGCTACCTGATGCGCAACCCGCGCCGGGTCCTGTCCAAGGCGCAGATCCTCGACCGGGTCTGGAGCTACGACTTCGGTGGCCGCGCCCACGTCGTCGAGCTCTACATCAGCTACCTCCGCAAGAAGATCGACAACGGCCGCGAGCCGATGATCCACACCGTGCGTAGTGTCGGCTACGTCCTGAAACCGGCCGCTCCGTGACGTCCACCTCTCAGCGGCGGCAGCTCCGCGCTCGCCTCGGGATACGACTGCAGCACGTGACGCTGCGCCGCCGGATTCTCGCGATCCTGCTCGTCCTGCTCCTAGCCAGCTGCGCCGTCGTCGTCACCGTGACCGCTGTGCTGCTACACGCCTTCCTGCTCGACAAACTCGACCAGCAACTCGCGGCCGCCGGTGACCGTTATTCGATCGCGCTCGAACACTCCGGAGGCGGCGATATCGACGACGCGCGGTTCTCCGTCGTAGTCGGCCAGGCCAGCGGCACCCTCGGCGCACGCACGTTGGCCGGCGCTGTCACAGCGATCGGCGTCGTCGGTGACGGCGCCGAACATCGGACCCCGTCCGCGACCGATCGCCGCGTCATCGCGGCGCTCACCGCATCATCGCGGCCGCGCACCGTGCGTCTTCCACAGCTCGGTGAGTACCGGGTACTTGTGACTCCCGGACGCGACGGCGACCTGCTCGTGGCCGGCCTGCCTGAGCATGGCGTGGATGAAACCACCAGGCACCTCGTGTTCGTTGAGTTGAGCGTCTTCGCTGCCGCGATCCTGCTCACCGCCCTCGCCGGCACCTTCAGCGTCCGGCTGTCCCTCCGTCCCCTAGCCGAGGTAGTCCACACCGCGCGGCGAGTCTCGGACCTACCGCTGGGCAGCGGTGCCGTGTCGTTGCCCGAACGAGTGCCGAACCCCGCGCCGGAGACCGAAGTCGGCCAAGTCGCCAACGCCTTCAATCACATGCTCACCCACATCGAGGCTGCTCTGGCCGAGCGACACAGTAGCGAGGATCGCCTGCGCGCCTTCATCGCCGACGCCAGCCACGAACTGCGCACCCCCGTCGCGGTCATCCGCAGCCACGCTGACTACGCCCAAACCACGCACACCGACCTTCCCGACGGTGTCACCCAAGCCCTGCAGCGCATCACCGCCGAATCCGCGCGGATGGGCAGACTCGTCGAGGACTTGCTGCTACTCGCCCGTCTGGACGCCGGACAAGACCTGCTGCATGAGGACGTCGACCTCACCCGCGTCGTCCTCGACGCCGTCACCGACGCCCAAATCATCAGTCCCGACCACCGCTGGCAACTCGAGCTACCGGACCAGCCCATCACCGTCAGCGGCGACGCACATCGACTCCACCAGGCATTGGCGAATCTGCTCGACAATGCCATCACGCACACACCAGCGGGAACCTCAGTGACGATCGAACTATGCGAGCAACCTGGGACTGACAGCGTGCAGCTTCTCGTACGAGACGACGGTCCGGGCATTGCCCCAACGATCCAACCCCGCATATTCCAACGTTTCCTCCGCGGCGAGGCCCCTCGAACGAGCACCTCGAGCGGCGCAGGCCTGGGTCTGTCCATCGTGGACGCCATCATTCGAGCCCACGCCGGGACGGTCACTCTAGACAGCCAGCCACGACGCAACAAGTTCACCATCCGGCTTCCCGCTACCGATCCGAGCAAGCCGTAGTCAGTGATCACACCGAGACGAGCCGGAGACTTTCCGCGCGAGCCGATCTTTGACTACCGAACCATCAATACACCCCGCACTGACAACCGGTTTCGGGAGGTCCGCGCCTTCTCTGCGGTGCCTAATTTCACACCGGCGACATACTGACGGCAGGTCCTTAGTCGCACTTTGTTTCAGGGCAGCGCATAGGCCGCGGCCCACCCCCGAAACGGCGCACTCGCCATGCCACCAGCCTCACTCACAGCATCGGCAACATGGGCACGATCCAAAGGTCCTGCTCGCTGCGCAGCGGTCAGCGCCGCAGCCCCCATCGGCACGGGTGTCGTTTCGGGTCCGCCGACCAGCACGGCGCGGCGACCCGTCCGGCCGTCTCGGAACAGCACGCCGGGATGCTCAGGGGCATCGACCTGGTGCTGCTCGCCGATGGCAGCGCAGTGATGGTGCATAAGGGCGACTCGGAAGGTGGGGTTGAGGCCGTGAACCTGCCAGCCGACGCCGCCGCACGGGCGAACGCGATCGCGTCGTGGCTGGCAGACGACTGTCACAGCGGCTTTGCAGCGCTTGACCTCGAGCCGCTCGACTCGAGCGACACGCTGAGCGTGGAGGCCAAAGCCGAGTGGCGGGAGGCAATTTCCGAGAGCAACTCACACACGCAAGTCAGCGTGGGAGCGATCGAGCCACTCGTCCGCGAGGCGCTCGGGAATGACACCATCTATACCCGTGTGCGTGACGCGCTCGCAGACCCGGCGTCCGACGAGGGGCAGCTGTTGCTGACCGCGATCCGTGCGACCGGTGACGGCGGCAACTACATGTATCTGGAGTCCGGCGAGTGGGAGGACCTCGCTTTGTGAGCGCCGAAGAATCCCCGCTCGCCGGGTACACACTGCTCGTCGACGATGTGCGTAGCTTCAAGGACGGCCGCCCCGCAGAGGTCGCGAGGACGGCTGTTCGCGCGATCGAGATCCTTCGCGCCCGCCGCGGCGAGCGCGTCACGCAGCTCTGGCTCGACCACGACCTGGCCGGCCGGAACGGAGCTGACATCACCGTGATGCCCGTGGTCGGCGAAATAGTGGCGGCCGCTGAGCGCGGATAGCCCTACGACATCACCGTCGTGCACGTGCACACGTCCAATCCGCGAGGATCCGTGGCGATCCGGACTGCCCTCAAGCGAGTCGACGTCCGCGTCGTGCGGTGGCACAACATGCAGGTGTTCGTAAATCGCCGAACCGAGTTCGACGCCCAACGTGAGGGCTCATGACCGGCTGCGCCATTGACCCCGCGGCGCGGCTGAAGACCTCGAAGTTCTCGGATCATCTTTCGTGCGGTGGATTGCGGGTCCGATTCCAGACCACTATGAGTTCGCGTTCCTGCGCGGACGCTGGCAGCCGTGCAGCAATGACCCAGCGGCACTCAGCCGTACGGCGGCGCTACGGTGCCCAGCCGCCGAGGCGGTCACTCTGCGACTCCCCGGTGGAGGCTGTCCCGATCCTGATGTGGTCGTTGGGGCAGTAGTAGTGGGGCTCGTTGATCCTGACCACGCTGGTCGGGAAGTAGGCCACCCGGTCGAACTTCGCGCCGCACTCGCTGCACGTCGTGCGCTCGCGCTCCCCGTCCCGGTACCCCAGGTAGCACGTGCGGACGAACCAGGCGACGCCGGCCAGCAGGATCAGCGTCCCGATGGCCGTGAACGGCGTGAACGTCATGCGGGCACCACTTCGGCGCGCTCGTCGTAGTCGCGGGTGCTCATGGCCTCGAATGTGAACACGTCCGCTTTCGTGGCGGTGACCGCGACCTGCATCCAGCCGCGGTCGGTCCAGCTGATCGCGGGGGACATGCCCACGAGGGCGTCGAGGACGCGGTCGGTCGTCACTTCGTCGTCGCTCATGCGCGCGGCGGTGGCGCTGACCTTGTAATCCACGCTGTGGCGGGCGCCGGGCATCCCAAGCTCTGAGCGGTCATGGCCGTCCAGGTCGATGACCAGCCGTGCCTGCGACGTGCCGATCCGCTCCGCAAGCCCGGAAAAGGGCCGCGCTGCACTCGCCGGGTAGACGAGCGCGAACTTCAACGACGAGCTACCCGCGTTGAGGACGAGAACCGGGTCGGCCGGGGCGGTCAGCGAGATC
>DAIMHX010000088.1:0-7424 GCA_036723055.1 Microbacteriaceae bacterium | reverse complement strand
GACGGTATCGACGGCGGCAATGGCGTCTACCAGTACGGTACGACGGGCTTCCCAACCAACACGTGGAACAGCACGAACTATTGGATCGACGTGGTGTTCAACACCCAGTAGCAGACGCGCCCCTCACGCGCCCCATTCGGGGCACAGCGGGTGCGACCCGGACAGGGGTATGGTCGCCTCGAATCAAGTTGAGAAAACCTCAAGTATGAAACCTGTAAACCCGAAATGCAGGGAATTCCCGTGAAAATGTATTCTCCGTCGACCCTATCGTTGACCCGTTTGGCCCGATCCGACTTCGGCCTCGCCTCCGCATTCCGCCGTGCCACGCGGCAGATTGTCGTCCAGGGTCCGGTGTGAGATGAGCGACGCCAAGCCCAGACTTCCATTCATGACGCTGCCGCTCGGGCGCCGGCCCAGGCTGCGGCTGGTCGACAGAGCGGAAGCGGCGATTCTGTCGCGCACAGCGGACGCCCCTGCAGCAGCGGGCCCCATCTGGGCCAGACGATACCGGTCGAAACTGCGGCTGACCGACGTCAGCGTCATTATGGCCGTCGTCACGATCGCGCTCCTCGCACGAATCGATGTGGGAACCATGGCGACGCCCGTGGGTGCGTCTCGCATCGAACCTGGGGCGGCTTGCCTGCTCGTCATCGCAACCTGGATCGTCACACTCGGCACATTCCACACGAGGGACTCACGCGTCGTGGGAGTCGGCGCGGCCGAGTACAAGAGGGTCGTGAGCGCCAGTGCCGTGGCCTTCGGACTCCTCGCTATGGGGTTTCTCCTCCTCGACGTCGACATCGCGCGGGGATACTTCGTACTCGCCCTTCCGCTCGGTGTCGCCGGGTTGACCCTTGAACGATGGCTGTGGAGAAAGTGGCTGTTGCATCAACGACGCTTTGGCCACTACCTCGCGCGGGCAATCGTGGTCGGCAAGCGGGAGGACGTCGAGTACGTCGTCAGCCAGATCGACCAGAAGTCAGGCGCCGCATACTGCATCGTGGGAGTGGCCCTGCAGGGAGCCGCGCGCGACAGCGTCACCGCCGGCGAACACCGGGTACCCGTCGTGGCCGACATGGACCATGTGGCGACCGCGGCCGCGGGGCTGGGTGTCGACACGGTGATCGTGGCCGGCCACCCGCGCGGCGGAAGCGAGTTCATCCGGAACCTCGGCTGGGATCTGGAGGGAACCTCGGCCGAGCTCGTACTGTCCAGCCGCTTGACGGATGTTGCCGGGCCCCGCATCCATTTCCGTCCCGTCGAGGGGCTGCCCCTCATCCACGTCGAAATTCCCCAGTTCGAAGGCGGCAAGCACGTGCTCAAGCGCGCGCTCGACGTCGCGATGTGCGCCGGGGCGATCATCCTGCTCCTGCCGCTCCTGGCCGCCGTAGCGATCGCGATCAGGGTGGAGAGTCCTGGCGCCGTGATTTTCCTGCAGGAGCGGGTCGGCCGAAACGGGCGCACCTTTCGGATGCTCAAATTCCGATCGATGGTCCACGACGCCGAGGATCGGCTGGCGCATCTGCGCGAGCGCAACCAGGGTTCCGGGCTGCTCTTCAAAATGAAAGACGACCCACGCGTCACTCGGGTGGGTCGCGTGCTGCGCAAGTATTCCCTCGACGAACTGCCGCAACTCTGGAATGTCCTCGTCGGGGACATGAGCCTCGTCGGCCCACGCCCACCACTGCCGGCGGAGGTACGCCGCTACGAGAAGCACGTGCGCCGCCGCCTGTACATCAAACCGGGGCTCACCGGCATGTGGCAGGTCAACGGACGGTCCGATCTCAGCTGGGAGGAGAGCGTCCGACTCGACCTCTACTACGTCGAGAACTGGTCGCTCACGGGCGACCTGATCATCCTCTGGCGCACCTTCAAGGTCGTCGTGAATCCGGTGGGGGCTTACTGATGAACAACATCGCGACCAATCCGGGCACGGACGCAAACCCCCTGAGCGGGTCCGGTCATCCGCCGCAGATTGCGGCGTCGGCGGATGTGGACCCGACCGCCGTCATCGAACGCGGCAGCGTGATCTGGCACCTCGCGCAGGTCCGCGAGTACGCGCGGCTGGGCCCTGGCTGCATCCTCGGACGCGGCGCTTACATCGGGCCGGGAGTCATCCTGGGCAAGAACTGCAAGGTGCAGAACTACGCGCTCATCTACGAGCCGGCCCTCCTGGAAGACGGGGTCTTCGTCGGTCCTGCCGCGGTATTCACAAACGACGTTTTTCCCCGAGCTGTCAACGTCGACGGCACGCTGAAGGCCTCTGACGACTGGGAGATGGTGGGCGTGACCGTGCGCAAGGGTGCCTCAATCGGCGCTCACGCGGTTTGCGTTGCACCCCTCACGATCGGGCGCTGGGCCATGGTCGCTGCCGGTGCGGTCGTCACCAGGGACGTACCCGACCACGCCCTCGTCGCCGGCGTTCCTGCTCGGCGCATCGGCTGGGTCGGTCGAAGCGGCGTTGCTTTGCGCGATGTCGGAAACGGGCGATACGTCTGTCCCGTCACCGGAGAGCAGTACACGGAGAACGAGAAGGGGGCGCTTGGCCCGGCATGAATAAGACACCTTTCCTTCACTTCCTCCCGGCCAGAGGACCATCTCCCTCCCGACCAGTGAACCCGAAATGCACCCGATGAAAGAGATCACCCTGACCATAAATAGCCTGGTCGGCATCGCGCTTCGCGGGTTGACCGCTTCCTTCCTGCCCGAGACGGCAGAGTTCGCGCAGACCATACGCGCGGTGCGTACTTCGGCGGGTGTCGAACTCATTCGAGAGGGCACGAACCTCCGATACGCAGCGATCGTCGCGCTCGGCCTGGCAACGCTCGGAATAGCCGAACAAGGGGCTGTGCTCGGCAGCCTTTCTGTGGGAGATCTGGTCTCTGCCGTCCGAAAGCGTGCGGCTTCCTCTCCGGATACCGGTGCAATCGCCCTGGCCGCGTGGGCGGCTGCCGAGGTCGCCAATGCACCGGACACTGTGCTTCTCGAGCGAATTGAGGACGCGCTATCAGACGGGCGCCCTCTGCCGACTGTGGACATCGCGTGGATGCTCTCGGCTGCCGTCGCCTCTCTTCGTGCCTCAGACGGAAACGCCGGCCACGCGACCGGTATCGCCCAGTCCAGCCGCGACCGGCTGCTTGCTGCACAAGGCCCCCAGGGCATCTTCCCGCACGCCGACCCCGCGGTCTCGGTCGGTCGCTGGCGGGCGCACGTCGGATGCTTTGCCGACCAGATTTACCCCATCCAGTCCCTGGCCCGGCTTGCGGCCTGGACGAATGATCGGGACGCTCTGGTTGCGGCGAACCGAGCCGCGCGGCAAATCTGCGATCTCCAGGGCGACGCAGGCCAATGGTGGTGGCACTACGACGCCCGAGACGGATCGGTTGTCGAGGGCTTTCCCGTCTACAGCGTCCACCAGCATGCAATGGCGCCAATGGGGCTCCTTGACCTGGCAGCGGCCGGCGGCGACGACCACAGTGGCTCGATCATCCGGGGAGTGCGCTGGCTCGACTCGCATCCCGAGGTCCTCGCGGACCTCGTGTCCGAACGTCGCGGTCAGGTGTGGCGCAAAGTCGGCCGTCGTGAACCCGCGAAGGCGGCTCGCAAGCTCGCTGCGGTGACGACGTCGCTCAGGCCCGGCTGGCACCTGCCGGCCATCGACGCCGTGCTCCCGCCCAACCAGGTCGATTACGAATGCCGCCCTTACGAACTCGGCTGGCTGGTCTACGCGTGGGGCTCGCCAAACTTCATCACAGATACGGAGCAGGTATGACTACTATCCTCGGTCGCCACTCGGGCCGGCGTCTGCCCAGGCAGCCCCTCTTCGGCCTCGAAATCGACGCTCTCGCGATGGACGAGGTCCTCTTGCGTGCCGGACGCGCAATCGGCGAGCACAAGCGACTTCTCGTCGGTGTGGTCAATGCGGCCAAGATCGTCAACATGCGCAAGGACGATCTGCTGCGCGACTCCCTGCTGGAGGCAGACGTCCTCCTGGCGGACGGACAGTCAGTGGTGTGGGCGAGTCGATTCCTCGGCCACCCGCTGCCCGAACGCGTCACGGGAATCGACCTCTTTGAGCGCCTCCTCGAGTCTGCGGATCGCAACAGCCAATCCGTGTACTTCCTCGGCGCACGCCCCGACGTATTGGACAGGCTTCTGGATAGCGTCAGATCGCGGTTTCCCGGCCTCCGGATCGCCGGCGCCAGGGACGGCTACTTCAGCGCGGAGGAGTCGAGCGAGGTAGCCCTGGGCGTTGCCGCGAGCCACGCTGACATGCTCTTCCTCGGCATCACCTCCCCCAAGAAGGAGATCTTCCTCGCGCACTTCGGGAATGACCTCGATGTGCCTCTTCTCCATGGCGTCGGCGGTTCCTTCGACATCATGGCCGGCGTCACTCGGCGCGCACCCGCTGCCTGGCAACGCCTCGGCCTGGAATGGGCCTTCCGGCTGTTCCAGGAGCCACGTCGGCTCTGGCGGAGATACGTGTCCACGAATTCCGCCTTCCTGGCGCTCACGGTCCTCGAGCGCATTCACCCAACGGCCACTTACCGGCCCCTTCACAACGCAGTCACGAAGGACTAGGACATGGATGACATCTTCTCCGGGCGGGTGGCAATCCTCGGCCTTGGCTACATAGGGCTGCCCACGGCAGTCGTACTGGCAACCCGAGGGATCGAGGTCATCGGGGTTGACGTCAACGAATCCATCGTGGAGGCGGTTTCACTCGGAAAGGTTCCATTCGTCGAGCCCGATCTGGCCATCGCCGTCAGCGGCGCCGTCAGCGTCGGCCGACTGACGGCGACGACAGAGGTGCCGGAGGCGGATGCCTTCATCATCGCCGTGCCGACGCCGTTCCTTCAGGACCGGACCGCCGACCTGTCGTATGTGAGAAGAGCGGTCACCCAGATCGCCCCACGGCTCAAGGGGGGCGACCTCGTGGTACTGGAGTCCACCTCCCCGCCCGGGACGACCGAGCAGGTGAGCCGCTGGATTGCGGAACTCCGGCCTGATCTCCACCTCCCGCATGAGTCTGACGGCCTGTCGGACATCTTTGTCGCTCACTGCCCGGAAAGGGTCCTTCCTGGTCGGATCATGATCGAGATCGTCACGAACGATCGCATCATCGGAGGTGTCACCCGCCGTTGCGCGGAGCGGGCAGCGCTGCTCTACCGCGTGTTCACCCAAGGGACAATCCTCACAACCGACGCCGCAAGCGCCGAGATGGCTAAGCTCGTCGAAAACGCCTACCGCGACGTGAACATCGCGTTCGCGAACGAGTTGTCTCTCATCAGCGAACGACTGCGCCTGGACGTGTGGGAGGTCATCCGCCTCGCCAATCATCACCCGCGCGTGAACATCCTCAGCCCGGGTCCCGGCGTCGGGGGCCACTGCATCGCGGTGGATCCATGGTTCATCGTCGGTGCAGCACCCGACCTCGCCCACCTGATCAGGGCCGCCAGGGAAGTCAACGATTCCAAGCCGCTGCACGTGGCGCGGCACGTCATTGAGAGGGCCTCCCGCTTCCGAAACCCGACCGTTGCCTGTCTCGGCCTGACATTCAAGGCCAACGTCGACGACATGCGCGAGAGCCCCGCGGTCGATGTCGTCGTCGCAATCGCCGACGCGGATCCCGACCTCGACATCCGCGTCGTGGAACCCTTCACGCGACGGCTGCCCCCCGAACTCGACGGCCGTCCAAATGTGCGCATGCAGTCGGCTTCCGAGGCGATCGATGACGCCGATATTGTCGTCCTTCTCGTCGATCACGAGCAATTCAAAACGATTCCGAGGACGCGCCTCGAGGGGCGTGTCATCTTCGACACGAGGGGGGCCTGGCGCTGAGGCGTCAATTTCCCCCGGCCGAGAACTCTTCCGGACGCGGACCGGCGCCAAGGAAGTGCTCGATCGCGCCCACGATGCGAGGTGCGGCGCGGCCATCCCCGTACGGGTTGACCGCCCGCGCCATGGCCTCATACGCGGCCGCATCGTTGAGGAGACGGCTGGCCTCCGCGTGCCGTAGACAACCAGAATCCTGTGCATGGGTGCACCCTGGACCTCTCCTGCTACGCCTGAGAGACTACCTGATCAGCGCGGCGGTTCGGAGAAATTGGGCGGCACATCATCGCTACGCCCACCCCTTGTTTGGGGACTGCCGAATCATTCACAGGTTGCTCACCAAGGAATGCCAGCTTTCGGAATAGAGTTGGTCATCGCGGAAAGGCAATGTAAGGATGGATACTCCGGTAGGGCATTTGGGGGCTCTTCTGCCACTTTCCTTGGGCCAATGACTCGTCTATTTCTCTGGGTCAACGCCTCAATTCTGCTTGGAGTTTTTCCATGAAGCACCGCCTTATTCCTTCGCGGCCTCGCGCCGTCCGCCCGACCCTGGCCGTGGCCCTCGGCACCGTGCTGGCCTTGGCCGCCGGCGGGCTGAGCCTGCCCCTGATCGCCTCAGCAACAACCGCAGCGGCGCTGGCCAGCGCACAGACGCTGTGGGGAACCGCCGAACCGCTGCACGCCGTCGTCGACGCCGACCCGAACAGCGTCGAGCTGGGAACCAACTTCACACCCTCCGTATCGGGCCAGGTCGTCGGCATTCGGTACTGGAAAACCGCTGAAAACCGGGGCACCCATGTCGGCAACCTGTGGGACAGCAGCGGCAACCGACTCGCCACTGCGACGTTCGCCTCCGAGACCTCCGGGGGATGGCAGACAGTGATGTTCTCGAGCCCAGTTTCCATCTCAGCAGGCAAGAAGTATGTTGCGTCGTACCTCGCCCCGCGGGGTCGGTACTCCAGCACCGTTGACTTTGCGGCGCACTCCTTGTCGTCGAAGCTGTTGTCCGTCCCACCCCAGGGCAGCGGCGTGTTCTCGTATGGCACGTCGAGCTCGTTCCCCACCAAGACCTGGCGTTCGTCCGGCTACTGGGTCGACGTTCTCTTCGTGCCGACCGCAGGCGCGGCGCCGGCGCCGGCAGGAACAACCACGACGACTCCGACGACCGCACCGGCACCCGCACCCGCACCCACGCCGACAACCGCACCCGCACCCGCACCCGCACCGACGACCGCACCGGCACCTGTGCCCGCGCCGACACCGACAACCGAACCGGCACCGACGCCGACAACCGCACCGGCTCCCGCACCCGCCCCAGCTCCAGCTCCAGCTCCAGCCGGCAGTTCCTCATTCGCCGGCGCGAGCAACACCGGCCCGGCTGCCGCAGGGTTCAATCCCACCCAGAAGTACACCGGACCGCTGACCATCACCATGCCCGGCACCGTGATCAAGAACCAGATCATCCCTGCCGGGCTGCGCATCGACGCGGATGATGTGACCATCCAGGGAAACATCATCGAGGGCGCCACGGACATCTCCTGGGACCAGGCGGCGATCCACGTCGACGGCGCCAGGGCCAAGATTCTCGA
>DAIMHX010000087.1:0-7484 GCA_036723055.1 Microbacteriaceae bacterium | reverse complement strand
TCCTTCTCGGCCTCTGCGACCTGGTGTTCTGTCTCGGCTCCCTCATCATCGGCCACTTCGTCCTGAGACTCGATCCGGCAGGGTTGCAGACACTCGCCATGGTCACGCTGGTGTTCAGTGGGCAGGCTGTCTTCTACGTGGCCCGCGAGCGTCGTCGGTTGTGGAGCTCGCGCCCAAGCCGCTGGATGGTGCTCGCTTCGATCGTCGACCTCACCCTCATTACGACTCTCGCCGTCCGCGGCATCCTCATGGCCCCGCTGCCGGGTGGCATTGTCGCTGCCGTTGCCGTGGCGGCGGTCGGGCTGGCCGTCGTGCTCGACTCCGTGAAAGTCGCTCTCTTCCGCCGGTTCGTCATCACCTAAGCGACGGGTCAGTCGACGCCGAGGAAACGCCGGCGACCGAGGAGGTACTCAATAACCACCGCTCCGGCGACGGCGATCATCAGAGGGATCACCAAGGCTGGTCCCTGATTGGTTAATTCGAGCACCAGGACCAGTGCGGTCAGGGGTGCGCGCATGGAGGCGGCGAGGAACGCCGCGGCGCCGATCAGCGCGAAGGCCGCAGGCGGAGCCCCCGGCCAGAGCGCTGCCCACAGCTCGCCGCTCACGGCGCCCAACCCGGCACCGATCGCAAACGAGGGCGTCAGCGTGCCTCCGGCTGCGCCGCTGCCGATCGTTGCAATGGTGGCCACCACCTTCCCGACGAGGAGGATGGCGATGAACCCGATTGGTAAGGCGGCGTCGAGCGCGATTTGCCCCAGCGATCGCCCGTTACCCAGAATCGCCGGAAGCGCAAGCGAGGCCAGCCCTACGGCAGCGAACACCAGCGGCATGACGATCAGGATTCGCCAACCGGTTGGTCGTCGTTTCTCCGCAGCTTTCGCCAGGCGCACGAAGCCGATGGCCGCGACCCCGATCACTGGTCCGGCCACGACCGACCACACGAGCAGAGACGGAGTCTGGGTGAAGTGGGGCACTGTGTAAAGCGGTGTCGTCGGAACGACGACCCGCGCGACAAGGGTTGCAATGGCGGACGAGGCCAGGGCTGGAAGCACCGTGGCGAAGCTCAGTTCGGCCAGGAGGATCTCCAACGTGAACACGGCACCGCCCAGCGGCACGTTGTACACGGCGGCGAGGCCGGCGCCCGCGCCGCAGGCGACGAGGATGCGCCGTTCCCGCGCGCTGACGCCGGCGCGTTCGCTCAGCCAGCCCGCACACAGTGCCCCGAGTTCGCGCGGGGCCATCTCCCGGCCGATCGACGCCCCCAAGCCGACGATCACGATCTGCAGGGCCGCGTTCGCGAGGGTCGGGAGGACTGGCATTTTCTCGCCGGACACACTCCGGGTCACGGAAACGATCGGCGCACCCCAGCGCCGCAGTGCCCACCACCCGACGCCGCCGATCACGCCGGCGACGCATAGTGCGACTACTGGCGTCGTCGGGGTCGACTTGATCAGCCCGTCCAGGAAGGTTCCCTCGGAGTAGCCGTAGGCGAAATGCTGAACCAGGTGCAGGAGGAGGCTGACGGCCAGCCCGCCGATTCCTGAGCCCACGCCCACGAGAGCCGTCACGACGACCAGACGGGCAACCCACGAAGGGGTGACCGGGGCCGACACAAGCATCACGCGTTGATCGTAGCGTTTGCCGCGTCGGTCCTTCGGCCTCGTCGGTCGCCGCACGGGCGCTGTTCATGAGAACTTTCCCAGCCACGGGTCTCCTGAGCGCCAACGGACCTCCTGGACAGTCGGCCGAAGTAAACTGCTATTCCTCGGGCACACCCTGCCCCTCGACGCAGCCATCCACGCGCGTACACGAACGAAAGGTGAACGCGGTGATTCACGCGAGCATTCCGAGCCCATCCGTCAGCTACTTCGACCTTGGCCCGTTTCGAATCCACATCTATGCCCTCTGCATCCTGACGGGCATCGTCATCGCGACGTGGATGGCATCGGCACGGCTGACCAAACGCGGCGGCAAGTCCGGGATGGTCCTGGATATCGCCATGTGGACCGTCCCGATCGGGATCGTCGGCGGCCGGCTCTATCACGTCGTCACGCATCCGACGGACTACTTCTTCCCCGGTGCCGACCTGTGGAAGGTGCTGTTCGTCTGGGAGGGTGGCCTGGCCATCTTCGGCTCCATCCTCTTCGGCAGCATCGGCGCGTACATCGGCTGCCGCCGGGCGGGCATCCGATTCCTCTCCTTCGCCGACGCCCTCGCCCCCGGGCTCCTCCTCGCCCAGGCGTTCGGCCGCTTCGGCAATTACTTCAACCACGAGCTTTTCGGCGGGCCGACGACGCTTCCCTGGGGCCTCGAGATCGAATCGACGAACCCGGCATTCCCCACCGGGCTCCCGGCCGGTACCCTCTTCCAGCCGCTCTTCCTCTACGAGATGATCTGGAATGCGATCGGCGTAGCCCTCCTGATCTTCGTCCTCGAGCGACGGTTCAACCTTCGCTGGGGCAAGGCGCTCGGCTTCTACCTGCTCTGGTACGGCACCGGCCGGGCGTTTCTGGAGTCGCTGCGCCTCGACCCGACCGAGTTCTACTTCCTCGGGCTCAAGATCAACGTGGACATCGCCCTGCTCGCCGCAGTGGCCGGGATCATCCTGATCGTCGTGCAGACGCGGCGGCACCCCGGCGCTGAGCTGTCGATCTATCGCGCCGGGCAGGACCCCGTGGGTGAGGATCCGTCCGGCTGTGCGCCGGCGAAATCAGATGCGGATGTAAGCCCAACCCTCCAGTTGCCGGGCCGCGAGGTAGGCAACGGCGGCAGGGACAGTTGAAATACCTCGAATGAGCTGGTCGGCGTCCACCTCGACCGAGCGCATGCTGTTGCCGCAGGCCAGGACGAGCACAAGGACCGCGCCAACCGCGATCAGTTCGGATTCCAGCGCAGACAAGGAGATCGGGGACGCGGCCCGCGTTCTCACCGAGATCGAAAAGGCTTTGAACGCTGCGTCCAATCGTGTTCTCGACGACGGCCAGTGTTCGTGACCCCCTGACCAGAGAGATCATGGATCCTGCGAGGCCCTGGGACATGGGGCACAAGCCCGGATTCGAATTCTGGAAGCACCGTCTTTCGGCTTCAAATAGGGGGATAAACCGAAATCAGTTTTTGGATGAGCACAACGATCCCGCGCACTATTGGCCAGAGCTGCCGGCCAGTAATCGGAGCCACCGAGGAGAGGCTCCACCGGACGAGTACTACGGGCCATGACCGGTTTCATAGACTTGGAAAACAATGATTGAACTGAGACAGATCGGCAGACATGCTCTGACCGCTTTCGGAGTTGCGTATAATGCAGAGCCGAAGATTTTGTCATTCGACGGCGACGGCCAACTCCCTTCGTTGGACTTAGTGGAATGCATTAATGTCCCCCAGCTGGGTGTGACTTCATACGCGACTGTCGGGATGAGTCGGTTTGACAACGCTTCAAAGGTCAATGGGAAAGACCTGAGAGTCGAGCTAGTGGTGCTTTTCGTTAGTTCGTCGGGGGTCTGGTTTCGGGCTCTGTGGTGAGGTAGAGGCGGCAGGCTGTGGGGAGCGCGTCTTCGGGCGTTCCCGTGGCCGTGCCGCCGGGGAGGTAGGACTCGGCATAGTCGTCATGGCTGGCGCGGTAGGGGGCGAATCCCCATTCGCTGGCGTAGCCGATGTAACGGAGGCGGCAGAGCGGCAGGCTTTGCTCGTCGTTGGTGATGCCGGTGATGTAGGCGAAAGGTGCCTTGAATTTCAGGGTGATGGTGCGCAGCTGGGGCCAGTCCTTGCGGATCAGGGCCAGGAGCCGCAGTTCCAGGGAGTCTTTCGTGGACTGGGGAATCGTCGCCATGGTCTCTATCGTGTCGGATTTCTCGGCGTGTCCGCGCCGATTATCCACAGCCCGGGTGCAGAACAGAGTCATGACGATGACCAGTCCTTTCTCTGTCATTCTCAGTCCATCCGATTACCTCACCCTGTCCCGGCGGGTTGCCCGGGTGCGGACCGAAGTCCGCGACGGGCTCCGAGCCCGGATCATCCTTGCCGCGCACGCCGGCATTCCGAACGCTGCGATCGCCCGGGACACGGGAATCACGGTCGACACTGTCCGGAAATGGCGTCATCGTTTCCATGACGAGGGCCTGGCCGGGCTCACAGACCGGTTCCGCAGCGGCCGGCCCCGTATTTTCCCCGCTGTCGTCGTCGCGGAAGTGAAGGCGCTCGCGTGCGCGTTACCGGCGGAGAAGAACGTGCCCCTGTCCCGGTGGTCCCACTTCGAGCTCGCCCAGGAAGCCATCAGCCGGGGCATCGTCGACACGGTCTCCGCCGCGACCGTGCGCCGCTGGTTGAGGTCCGACGCGATCAAGCCTTGGCAGGTTCGCTCGTGGATCTTTCCCCGCGCCCCCGACTTCCAGGCGAAAGCGGCCCGCGTCCTGGACCTGTATTCCCGGGTCTGGGACGGTGAACCGTTGGGCCCGGGCGAGTACGTGATCAGCGCCGATGAGAAGTCCCAACTGCAAGCACTGGCCCGCCGGCACCCCGACCTGCCACCGGGCCCGGGGCGGACCCGACGGCAGGAATTCGAGTACCGCCGCAACGGCACACTGGCCTACTTCGCCGCATACGACGTGCACCACGCCCGCGTGATCGGGCAGTGCGCCCCGAAGACCGGCATCCAACCGTTCGAACACCTCGTCGAACAGGTCATAACCACGGAACCCTACGCCTCTGCCACACGGGTGTTCTGGGTCGTGGACAACGGGTCCTCACACAACGGAACCCGCTCGATCGAACGCATGAACGCAGCATGGCCGCACGCGGAACTCGTCCACCTGCCCATCCACGCGTCCTGGCTCAATCAAGTGGAGATCTTCTTCTCGATCGTTCAACGCAAGGTCGTCAAACCCCAAGACTTCCCCGACCTCGCAACCCTTGAAGACCGCCTCCTCGGCTTCCAGGACCGCTACAACGCCACCGCCGTGCCGTTCGACTGGCGCTTCGGCCGCACCGCTCTCCACGACCTCCTCGACCGCGTCACAGCACACGAACCGATAGCCGCCTGACCCCCGACGAACTAACGAAAAGCACCACTAGCCGCCGCAGCTTTGCGGGTCGCCGCCGGACGGGAGCGCGGGCGCCCAGGCCGGGCGCGGACGGGTGTCGTCGACCGCGGCCCACTGGCCGTCGACGAGGTCGTAGGTCCAGGCCGGCCCATCGCGAAGGAACTTCTCGATCGCCGAGACGAGCGCCGTGACATCCGCCGCCGACGATCCAACGCCGACGCTGGCCCGTAGAGCCGGTTCCGAAATGCCCAGGCGCGCCAGGAGCGGATGCGCGCAGAACTTGCCGTCACGCACCCCGATGCCCCACTCGGCGGAGAGGTAGATCGCCAGCAACCGCGAATCGACACCCTCGACGGTGAAGCTGACGACGCCGACCGGTTCGACCGAGTCGGGGAAGATCTGCAGCAGGCGGACTCCGGGCAGCCCTTCCAGACCGTGCACGAGCTGCGCGCGCAGCGCCGCCTCGTGGGAGTGCCAGGCCTGTTCGTCGAGCAGCGCGAGCTCCTGCACCGACCGGGCGAGCGCCGTCGCCCCGAGCACGTTGGGCGAACCGGCCTCGTGCCTCGCGGCGCCGCTCCGCCAGGTGGCCTCGGAGAGGGAGACGCTGCGCACGGCGCCGCCGCCGAGAAGGTACGGCTCGCCGGCATCCAGCCAGTCGCCGCGGCCGACCAGGACGCCGGCACCGAACGGCGCATACGTTTTGTGTCCGGAGAAGGCGAGGTAGTCGACGCCGTCCGCGGCGAGGTCGATGCGCCGGTGCGGCACCAGCTGGGCGCCGTCGACGGCCAGGCGCGTGCCGTAGCGGTGGGCGATGGTCGCCAAGCGACGCAGCGGCAGCGTTTCACCGGTCACGTTGCTCGCCCCGGTGACGGTGAGCAGCGCGGCGGGGCGCGCGGCCAGTTCGGTCTCGATCCGGCCGAGCGTCTCGGCGACGGTGGCCCCGGCGACGACGATCCGGCCGGAGGCCCGCGTCCACGGCAGGAGGTTGGCGTGGTGCTCGATGTCGAGCAGCACCGTCTCGCCCGGCACGACACCGGCGAGGAGGTTGAGCGCGTCGGTGGTGTTGCGGGTGAAGATGACATGGTCGCCCGGGCGCGCGCCGACGAAATCGCCGATCACCGATCGGGCGTACTCGTAGGCGGAGGTGGACACCTGCGAGGCATACCCGGCGCCGCGGTGCACGCTCGCGTAGAGGGGCAGCACGGTGTTCACGTGCGAGGCCACGACCGCCAGCGCCGGCGACGACGCAGCGTAGTCGAGGTTCACATAGCGCGCCATGCGCCCGTCGACCAGGGGCACCGTGAGGTCTCCCCCGACGACCGGGAGCAGTGGACAGTCCGCGCGTGGCATGGTTGGCCTACGAGGCGATCGCGGACGGCGGACAGGCGGAGAGGGTGTGCGACATGTTTCGACGGTAAGCGGGGGTGACGGATGCCGCCACCCCCGCCGACACATGGCGTAAGAGTCCGCCCGCGCCGCGGCATCCGCCCCCGTCACCAGACGGAGACGGAAACCGGCGGGTTAGTTGACTTCGTCGGGGTGCGCGCTCACCCGGCCGGCGCGCTCGAGCGCGGTGATCATGGCGAGTTCGGTGGCGCTCAGTTCGAAGTCGAACACGTTGAGGTTCTCGACCATGCGCTCCCGGCGGTTCGACTTGGGGAAGACGATGTTGCCCATCTGCAGGTGCCAGCGGATGACGACCTGCGCCGGCGTCTTGTCGTGGGCTTTCGCCGCCGCGGTGACGGCCGGCTCCTCAAGCAGCGGGTACTTGCCCTGGCCGAGCGGCCCCCACGCCTCGATCTGGATGCCGTGCTCGCGGGCATATGCGGTCACCTCGCGCTGCTGGTGGGCCGGGTGCAGCTCGATCTGGTTGACCGCCGGCACGACGTCGGTCTCCGCGAGGAGGCGGGTCAGGTGCGGCACGAGGAAATTGGAGACGCCGATGGAGCGGGCGCGGCCGGACTCGCGGATCTTCTCGAGCGCCTTCCAGCTTTCGACGTAGCGGTCGTTGGCCGCGGCGGGCCAGTGGATCAGGTACAGGTCGACGTATTCGAGGCCGAGTTTCTCCAGGCTCTCGTCGAACGCGTCGAACGCCGACTGCGTGCCCTGCCGGTCGTTCCAGAGCTTCGTGGTCACGAACAGCTCCGAACGGTCGATGCCGGAGTTCGCGATGGCGTCGCCGACGCCGGCTTCGTTGCCGTAGATCGCGGCCGTGTCGATGTGCCGGTAGCCCACCTCGAGCGCGTCGGTGACGATGCGCAGCGTTTCGTCCGGGTCGACCTTGAACACGCCGAAGCCGAGTTGCGGGATGGTGTGGCCGTCGTCGTTGAGGGTGAGGTTCGGTACGGGATTCGTCATGAGTCCAGCCTAGGCAACCGGGTTCGGGGCGAGCCACGGGCCAGCGGCGGCGGCCTCGTCGACTTCCGGACACAACACGTTCGTTTCG
>DAIMHX010000086.1:0-7497 GCA_036723055.1 Microbacteriaceae bacterium | reverse complement strand
TCGCCACGATCTTCCAACTCGACCGCTTCGCACCCACAGTTAGGTCATAGGCGCCACAACCCCGAAAACCCTTACCTGACAGGCGAAACCCCCACCACACAGCATGACCATCGGAAACTCAAGCTAGTGTCCGCTCCGGGATCCGCTTGTGACATGGCCGGGCCGTCTCCCGGTGAGCGCTATCGGCCGGGGCCTCTTCGCGCTGGAGGTTCCCCTGGGCAGCTGCCGGGCGGAGAGCGCCCCGAGAGCGCCCCAAGGCTGAAACAGCGTCCGGGCAGTGCTCCAGCCTCCACCCAATGCCAGGCACAATTATGGTGCGAACAGTTCTGGTGTTGCATGCACACCCCGATGACGAGGTCTTCGCAACCTGCGCAGCGACACGTGCCGCGAGTGAGTCCGGAGACCATGTCGAGCTGCGAATCGCCGCCGGCGGGGAGGCTGGCGAGCGCGCGGCCACGGACACTGACATCACAGAGCTCCAGGCGCGGCAAGCGCATGAGGCGCGCCTGACGCGCGGCTCACGCCTGCACGTCGTCATCCCCAACATCACCCGTGACACATTGGGGTGAACATCGCCTTCCTACGTTGGTCCTCGGTCGCCGTCGTCAACGTCGTCAAGTTCTCGCGTCAGCGCGAGCGGGGGAGGTCGTGAACCTTGGCGCTCGGCAGGTACGGCCGGATCGGCGGTGCTCGACTTGCCGTCGGGCCGCCGATCGGGACTTGCGTGCGAAGGACGCCGCGTCTGTCGTAGCCATGCTGGCCGAGCCGGGGTTCGTTGTCATGACGCTGAGTGTTGACCCGGCTCGGCGCTCAGTCGGCACCCGCCTGAGCCGGTAGGCGCGCCCGTCGCGGTTTCGCGAAACGACCTTCGGTGGCACCCTCCACTGAGTATCGGCGCGGACCGAAGACGGATGGGCGACAGCTCGGGAGGACCGACGAGTGGCGCAGCGGCAGACGACCTACGGGGTGCTTGCCGCCTCGCTGCGTGATGCGATCCTGCGTGGGGAGTTCGCGCGCGGTATCCGGCTGCCGACCGAGGCCGAGCTCGCGGCCGGCCACTCGGTGAGCCGGCAGACGGTGCGCCGGGCCATGCAGGAGTTGGTGTCCGAGGGGTTGGTGTTCCGCGTTCCGGGGCGCGGTACGTACGCGATCGAGGAGTCCGACCGGTACCTACGCCACTTCGGATCCGTCGAAGATCTGATGAGCCTGTCGCTCGATACCGAATGCGAGATCGTCCTGCCGCTGGCCCGCCGATCCAACCCCGTGGCGGCAGGTCGGCTGGAAGTGGACGGCGACGAGGTGGTGACGGTGTCCTTCGTGCGCCGGCACGGCGCGGTGACCTTCTGCCACACGAGCGTGGCCCTTCCGCCCGACGTCGGGCAGTCTCTGGAGGACGTCCCCGAGCTCACGCAGCCGGGCATCCGCAGCACGGTCACGGTCATCGGGCTCATCGACAACCGTCTGGAGCGACGGATCCGCGACGCGGAGCAGAACGTGACCGCCGCGCATTCGACGCCGGACGCGGCCGCCCACCTGGCGTGTCCGGCGGACGCGCCGGTGCTGCGCATCGACCGGCTCTACCGCGACGGCGCCGACTGTCCGGTCGAACTCGCCATCAGCCATTTCGATCCCGAGCACTACTCCTATCGCGTGCGGCTTCGGCGCCACCCGCGTTGACGTGGCGTAGTCGCCTCAAAATCCGGCCGACGCGCACAGTGACCCTTGACATCGCCGACGGCGCGGGAGCACTCTGACAGCACCGAAAGTTTGGCCGTACATTTCGCCGGACGTCGCGGATCGTCGGTCCGGGATGCGGCAGTTCTGACGTCGGTGAATGTCGTCACTGGAGGACTCATGGCCCAGGGAACCACCGTCACCATCCTTCCGTGCGGGGCGATGACCGCCGATCTCACCTGGCTGCTGTTGGCGCCGGGTCGGGCGATCCGCAGCCGCCAGGACAAGCACCTGCCGCCCGAGTGGGTGGATGTCCCGACCCACTGCGTGCTGGTCGACACCCCCGACGGGCGGCTGCTCTGGGACACCAGTTGTCCGCGCGACTGGGAGGATCGGTGGGCCCCGACGGGCCTGCAGGACTTCTTCCCGTACGACAAGGTTTCCGAGGAGGAGTACCTCGACTCGCGCCTGCGCGAGGTCGGTGTGGCGCCCGGCGATATCGACTTCGTGGTCCTGTCCCACCTGCACTTCGATCACGCAGGCAACGTCGGGATGTTCAAGGAGACCAAGGCACGGCTGGTGTGCAGCGACGTCGAGAAGGAGTTCGCGTTCGGCTTCGACGGACCGTTCACCGGGGCGCACATCAAGGCCGACTACGAGGATCTGGAGTTCGAGACGGTGTCCGGCGACGCCGAGTTCCTGCCCGGTGTCAGCTTCATCCAGACCCCCGGCCATACCGCGGGAAGCATGTCGATGCGGGTCGACCTCCCCGACTCCGGGACGATGATCTTCACCGCCGATGCGGTCTACATGGGTGACAGCTATGGGCCTCCCGCCGTCCCGGCCGCGATCGTCAACAACCTGGAGAGCTGGTTCTCCTCGGTCGAGAAGCTGCGCGGCATCGCCGAGGAGAGCAACGCGACGATGGTGTTCGGTCACGACCCGGATCAGATGAACCAGCTGCGGGTGGCGCCGGCTGGCAGCTACAGCTAACGATCCGTGCGTCAGCCAAGGGGAGCTCGGCATGAGCAGTGATACCGCATACGAGACGACCGAAGAGACGATCTTCACCTGGGGGGCGCCGCCGCTGAAGTTCGGCGCGGGCGCCCTCGACGAGGTCGGTTTCGAGATGAGCCAGTTCAACGTCAAGCGGGTGCTGATCGTCACCGATTCGACGATCAACGGCACGGGCATACCGCAGCGCATCGCGGATCTGTTGGCGGCGAACGGGATCTCGTCGGAGATCTTCGACGGTGTCCACGTCGAGCCGACCGACGACAGCATGGACAAGGCGGCCGGCTACGCCCGCGAGCAGGGACCGTGGGACGGGTTCATCGCGGTGGGCGGCGGCTCGGCGATCGACACCGCCAAGGCCGTCAACCTGATGACGACCGACGAGGGCGAGTTGATGGACTACCTCAACAAACCCATCGGGAAGGCGAAGGCGCCCAAGGGGCAGCTCAAACCGCTGATCGCGATTCCCACCACGGCGGGCACCGGCTCGGAGAGCACGGCCATGTGCGTGCTCGATGTGCTGTCGATGAAGGTGAAGACGGGCATCAGCCACTGGCGGCTGCGCCCGACGCTGGCGATCATCGATCCGCTGCTGACGATGACGCTGCCGAAGGAGGTCACCGCGTCGACAGGCATGGACATCGTCTGTCACGCCGTCGAGTCCTACACCGCCCGTTGGTACTCGACCTTCGACCGCAAGAAGCCCGAGGAGCGGGTCACCTACTGCGGGTCGAACCCGGTCTCGGACCTGTGGTCGGAGAAGGCGATGCAGTTGATCGCGAGTTCGTTCCGTACTGCCGTGCACGAGGGATCCGACCTGCAGGCGCGTAGCAACATGATGATGGCCGCGACCTTTGCCGGCATGGGTTTCGGCAATTCCGGTGTGCACATCCCGCACGCGAACGCCTACCCCATCGCGGGCATGGTGAAGGACTACCACCCGTTGGGATACCCGCAGGACGAGGCGATGGTGCCGCACGGGATGTCGGTCTCGCTGACGGCTCCCGAGGCGTTCCGCTTCAGCTTCGGCAGCGCACCGGATCGGCACCTGCAGGCCGCCGCGATGCTCGATCCGCGTGCGGACAAGCTCAACGATGCGTCCGAGCAACTGCCGTCGATACTGATCGACCTGATGCGCAACATCGGCATCCCCAACGGCATCGGCGAGGTCGGCTACACCGAGGCCGACATCCCGGATCTCGTGCCCGGCACGATGAAGCAGCAGCGCCTGCTTGCGACCTGCCCGCGCACGCCGACCGAGGAAGACATCGCCGATATCTTCGCGAAGTCGATCCAGAACTGGTGATCTGATGCCGATGTACGACTACCGGTGCGCGAACGGGCACCGCTTCGAACGCATCGTGCCCCTGACCGACGGCGGGTCGCAGGCATGCCCGGCGTGCGGTGTCGACAGTGCGAAGGTGCCTTCGCGCGTGGCGCTGGGTGGGACGGCCGATGTGGGCCGCTCGATGGAGCAGATGCCGCAGACCTGGAAGGGCACGTACGGAGCCAACCGCGAGTACGTCACGCAGCTGCGCCGCGAGTGGGATGGCCGTCAGCGTCTGGAGGAGAAGCACCCGGAGCTGCGAGGTGATCGTCGCCCGATCCTCGCGCACGAGGGACGTTTCGAGAATGCACCGCTGCGGGCGGGAGATCCGCTCGTCGGGTCGTCGCCGTCGGCCGAGGCAGCCGGGCACGGCCACACGCACGGGCATTCACACGGGCGCGCGCACGGCGGAACGAAGGACGGCGCGCAGGGTGCCGGCGGGACGGACTAGGGCCTGTCCGTGGACGCGTCCATGACGGGCGCCGACGACACCGACGCGCCCCGGACTGTCACCGACCCGACGCAGGGGTTGGCGCTGCTGCGCGGTATCCGGGTGATCGACTTCAGCCAGGCGCTGTCCGGCCCGTACTGCACGATGATGCTCGGCGATCTCGGTGCCGACGTGATCAAGATCGAATCCCCGTCCCGAGGTGACGATGCGCGGCACTGGGGGCCGCCGTTCGTCGGCGAGGACGCCGCGTACTTCATCTCGGTGAACCGCAACAAGCGCAGCGTCGCGCTCGACCTGAAGGACCCGAACGACCTCGACACCGCTCGCCGGCTCGTCGCCGATGCCGACGTCGTGGTCCAGAACTGGCGTCCGGGCACGGCGGCTCGACTGGGCCTCGGTCCTGCGGAGCTCACGGCGGGCAACCCCCTGCTCGTGTACTGCTCGATCAGCGGCTTCGGTCAGGACGCCCCACCGCGCGCGGGATACGACCAGATCGTGCAGGGCACGTCCGGTCTGATGTCGCTGACCGGAGCTGTCGGCCAACCGACGAAGTGGGGAGTGCCGGCGGGCGACATCGCCGCCGGGATGTTCGCCACGACGGCGATCCTCGCGGCGCTGTTCGAACGGACGTCCAGCGGGCGAGGTCGCGTCGTCGACATCGCCATGCAGGACTGCCTCGTCTCGATGTTGACGCACCAGGCAGCGCGGTACCTCGCTACCGGTGTCCTGCCGCCGAAGGACCACAACGGTCACTCGGCCATCGCGCCGTACGGGCTGTTCGAGACTGCGGACGGTTTCGTGAACATCTGCGTCGGCAACGACGCGCAGTTCGCCCGCCTGTGCGCCGCCATGGACCTCACCGACGTGCTGGGCGGCGAGCGCTTCCGGACGAACCCGCAGCGCCTGGCGCATCAGTCCCAGTTGCTCGACGTACTCGGCTCGGCGTTGCGCGACATTCCGACCGCCGACGTGATCGGCCGGCTGGAGGCAGCGGGCGTACCCGTCGGGGCGGTGCGCGATCTCGCCGAGGTGTTCGCCGATCCCGCGGTGCGCGACCGCGGCATGGTGCTGCCGATCGACTTCGCCGGCGCGGGTCGAGTCGAGGTAGCCAACACTCCCTGGCAATTTGACGGCCGCCCGTCCGGCATTACCCGCAACCCGCCGCGGCTGGGTGAGCACACCGCCGACGTGATCGCCGAGATCCGAGCGACCGTGCATGACCGTCCCCAGAGAGGACTCGCATGACCGAGACACTGCAGCCGTTCCGGATGTTTATCGGCGGTAAGCCCGTCGATGCGATTTCCGGCCGGACGTTCCCGTCGGAGAACCCTTACGCGGGCGGGCCGTGGGCGCTCATCCCGGACGGGGGGCCGGACGACGTCGACGCTGCCGTCGCTGCCGCACGCGCGGCACTCGAGGGTGAGTGGGGGTCGATGACGGGGTTCGCCCGCGCCGCGCTGATGCGTCGCCTCGCCGATCTGATCGGCGAGAACGCCGAGCGGTTGGCATGGCTCGAGGTGCAGGACTCCGGCAAGCTCTACCGCGAGATGCTCGGCCAGATGAACGGGCTGGGCGCCTGGTACCACTACTACGCCGGCATCGCCGACAAGCTCGAGGGCCGGCAGATCCCCTCGCCCAATCCGAACTACCTCATCTACACGCGCCGCGAGCCGGTAGGTGTGGTCGCTGCGATCACGCCGTGGAACTCGCCGCTGTTGCTGATGACCTGGAAGCTGGCGCCCGCCCTGGCGGCCGGCTGCACGATCGTCGTGAAGCCGTCCGAACACGCGCCGGCGTCGACGCTCGGGTTCGCCGACCTGATCGACGAGGCCGGTTTCCCGCCGGGCGTGGTCAATGTGATCACCGGGCTGTCGCGCGAGACGGGTGCGGCGCTGGCGTCCCATCGGGACGTGGACAAGGTCGCGTTCACGGGCTCGACGGCGACCGGACGGGCGGTCGCCCGGGCCGCGGCCGAGAACCTCAACACGGTGACTCTCGAGCTCGGCGGCAAGTCGGCGCATGTGGTGTTCCCCGACGCCGATCTCGCCGCTGCCGCGAACGGGGTCGTCGCCGGAGTGTTCGCGGCAACCGGTCAGACCTGTATGGCCGGCTCGCGGTTGATCGTGCACGAGGACGTCCACGACGAACTCGTCCGGCTGGTCGCCGAGCGGGCCGCGCGGATCAAGCTCGGCGACCCGATGGACGCCGACACCGAGATGGGCCCGGTCGCCAACGGCCCGCAGTACGAGAAGGTGCTGGGGTATTTGAAGACCGCCGCCGAGCAGGGCGCGCGGGTCGCCTACGGCGGCTCCGCCGACGACGAGCTCGGCGGGTATTTCGTCAAGCCGACGGTGCTGACCGGCGTCGGGGCCGACGACGTGGTCGTCCGTGAGGAGGTGTTCGGCCCGGTGCTGTCGGCCTACACGTTCGCGGACGAGGACGAGGCGATCCGCCTCGCGAACGACTCCGTCTACGGTCTCGCGGGCGCCGTCTGGACGAAGGACGTGCATCGTGCGCATCGGGTGGCGGCGCGCATCAAGGCGGGCAGCGTGTGGATCAACGCCTACCGTGTCGTCGCGCCGAGCGTTCCGTTCGGTGGCTTCGGCGATTCCGGGGTGGGTCGCGAGAACGGGCTCGAGGCCGTGGACGCGTACCTACGGACCAAGGCGGTGTGGGTCGAGCTCACCGGTGGCACCCGGGACCCGTTCACGCTGGGCTAGGGGGTACTGACAGAAGACGTTCCGTTTCGCAGGTGGCCGCCTCGCCCCCAGCCAGCCTGGCCCATTACGGCCGTGGGCGCTGTCCACAGGCGCGCCGTCGCCGGGTTTCGGTATGTCCGGATTGGCGTTACCCTCTGCTCCTTTGCAAAAGGTAGTTCGGGAGGGTTGGAGTGGCCTCGGGGCAATCGATCGTCGACGCCGAGGTGCGCGAACTGGTCCGCCGCCGTGGCATCGACCGGTGGCCGAGTCGGACATCACCTCGTCCGCCAGGCCCCCGGCTAACCCCACCAGGAATCGACCGGACATGCCGA
>DAIMHX010000085.1:0-8129 GCA_036723055.1 Microbacteriaceae bacterium | reverse complement strand
GTGGAGCTGAGGGGATTCGAACCCCTGACCCCCTCGATGCGAAGGGTCATTTCACGTCAGTACCTGTCGCCTCGTGCTTGACGGTGTCGCCCTGTTTCCCTTACACAGCAGGGGTTCAGTCGTTACGTGTCACGTCATGTCGTCTCGTGATGGCCAGGGTCGACGGGTCCGTTCGGGGTCAAATCAGGGTCAACACGGGCCTGGGTATCTACCGTCCGGCGTCAGTGGGAGGCTCAGGAGCGGTACTCCGGATTCTCGTAGTCCGAGCGGCAGCCCGCGTCCCACTCCGATCGCTGGTTGCCGTAGGCCGGGATCCCGCCGGCATTCTTGATGATGCGTGCTAGGTGAAGCAGGTTCCACGTCATGAACGTCGTGTTGCGGTTGGTGAAGTCGTTCTCCGGACCGCCGGAGCCGGGATCGAGATAGGACGGGCCGGGACCGGCCTCGCCGATCCACCCGGCATCGGCCTGCGGCGGAATCGTGTACCCGATGTGCTGCAGCGTGTAGAGCACATTCTGCGCGCAGTGCTTGATCCCGTCCTCGTTCCCGGTGATGAGGCAGCCGGCAACGCGGCCATAATAGAGGTACTGCCCGGCATCGTTGAGAAGATGCGAACCGCCGTACAGGCGCTCGTGGACCTGCTTCATGATCGAGCTGTTGTCACCGAGCCAGATCGGGCCGGCGAGGACGAGGATGTCGGCCGCGAGCACCGTCTGAAAGATCTGCGGCCAGTCGTCCGTGGCTGCACCGTGCTCACGCATGTCGGGCCACACGCCGGTCGCGATGTCGTGATCGATCGCCCTGACGACGTCGACATGCACGCCGTGCTTGCGCATGATGTGAGCGCTCGCATCGACGAGACCCTGGGTGTGGCTGATCTCCGGCGACCGCTTCAGGGTGCAGTTGATGAACAGAGCCCTGAGTCCGTCGAAGTTCGGTATTGCCTCGCTCATCGTGTTCCTTCCGCCAAGCGATCACCGCCGCGCCACGGTGCCAATTCGAGGCGAAGTGTTGCAGTGTTGAGCCCGCCACCCAAGGAGCGCGCCGATTACGGGGTGCTTACCGCGTACCCCAGTGCTGGTCACCGTGGCGCGTACCGGCCTAGCCTCTTGCGGTATGGGACCGGCGCGCGATGCGGAACAGGTCCGGCTCGCCGAGCTGGTCGCCGCACTGTCGCTAGGCATCGACCTCGGGTTCGGCCAGCCGATGCAGCACGTACTGCGTCAATGCCTCATCGCGCTGCGCCTGGCCGAACGTCTCGACATGGACACCGAGGAGCGCGGGACCGTCTACTACACGGCACTGCTGATCAACGTCGCGTGCCACTCTGATGCGCACGAGCAAGCCAAGTGGTTCGGCGATGACATCGGGCTGAAGTCCGACAAGTACGCCTACGAGTTCGGCACGATGCGAGCGGCTGCAGCGGGTCTGCGTCGCATCGGTGCCGGCAACCCGCCGCTGCACCGGTTCCGCGTCGGCCTGGAGTTCGCGTTGTATGGGCACCGCGAGGTCGAGAACATGATCACCGAGCATGCGCAGCGAGCGCGCGTCTTCGCCGACCAGCTCGGCCTGCCCGCCCCGGTCAGCGCCGGGTTGGGCGCCGCGTACGAGCAGTGGGACGGTAAGGGCTGGCCCGGCGTGCTGAGCGGTGACGACGTGCCGATCGTGGCCCGGATTGCGCAACTCGCCGAGTTCGTCGAGGTGGCGCACCGGGTGGGCGGTGTCGTTGCGGCGAAGGCGTTGGCGCGGCGTAGGGCTGGCGGACAGTTCGACCCGCGGCTGGCGACGCTGCTCGCGGACGAGGCGGACGCGATCCTCGACGACCTCGACGGGATCGGCACCTGGGACGCGGTGATCGCCGCCGAGCCGTCCTTGGCGGTGCTGCTGTGCGACACGGAGTTCGACGCCGCGCTGCTGGCGGTAGCGAACTTCATCGACCTGAAGTCGCCCTACACCCTCGGGCATGCGCCCGCGGTTGCCGAGCTGGCGGCCGAGGCCGGCCGACAGTACGGGCTGGACGCGGCCGAGGTCACGACGCTGCGGCGCGCCGGATTGGTGCACGGGTTCGGGCGCCTCGGCGTGTCGAACTCGATCTGGGACCGGACCGGCCCGCTGAGCGCCGGTGATTGGGAACGGGTGCGGATGTACCCGTACGTCACCGAACGGATGCTGCACCAGTCGCAGTCCCTCTCCCCGCTGGGCGCGCTCGCGATCCAGCACCGTGAGCGACTCGACGGCAGTGGCTACCCCCGCGGGCTCTCCGGCAACGCCATCACACGATCGGCGCGGGTACTCGGCGCGGCGGAGGCTTACCAAACCAAGCGCGAGCCGAGACCGCACCGACCGGCGTACAACGCTGAGCAGGCAGCCGAACTGCTGCGAGCCGAGGCCGAGGCCGGCCGTCTGGAGTCGGCGGCGGTGGACGCCGTGCTGCGCACGGCCGGTCACCGGGTCCCGCGAAGACAGGACTCCCCACGTGGACTCACCATTCGCGAGATCGACGTCTTGCGGCTGTTGGCCCGTGGCATGTCGAACAAACAGATCGCCCAACGGTTAGTGATCACGCCGAAGACGGCGAGCAACCACGTCGAACACATTTACGCCAAGATCGACGCCACCAGTAGGGCGTCGGCGGCACTATTTGCGATGCAACACGGCCTGCTGCCCGACGAGGAACTGGCCGCCGCGGACCGCCCCGTCTCCTGAGATGAGGTGAACGCCTCATGTGCGCCGCGCCGGGCGCGCTTAGGTTCGGTGGTATCCGGACGTGGAAGGCCGCGTCGGAGCACGGGAGGCACGACGATGAGCATCGGCGACAGGTTCTTCGCGATGTACTACGACCGGTTCATGGCACGCACCGAGAAGGCCGGCCTGCGCGAGCGCCGCACGATGTTGCTCGGTAGGGCACACGGCGACGTCCTCGAGATCGGCGCGGGCACTGGCGCGAACCTGGCGCTGTACCCAACCACCATCGCGTCACTCACGGTCACCGAGCCCGACGCCGCGATGATGCGCAAGCTGCAGAAGCGGCTCGGCGACCGTGACGTGATGGCGCTGCGGGCTCCTGCTGAGGACCTGCCCTTCGACGACGACACGTTCGACACGGTCGTGTCCACGCTCACGCTGTGCACGGTGGACGACCAACCCCGCGCTCTGCGCGAGATCCATCGCGTACTGCGCGCACGCGGACAGCTGCTGTTCATCGAACACGTCCGCGCCGAGGACGAGAAGCTCGCACGCAAGCAGGACCGCATGAACGGAATCAACCGCATCGTCGCGCACGGGTGCAACTGCAACCGCCCAACGCTGGACGGTGTGCGCTCGGCCGGGTTCACCATCGGACATGTCGAGCACGGATCGCTGGAGAAGGCGCCGTCATTCGTGCGCCCGCTCGTCGTCGGCTTGGCCGAGGTGGCCTGACCGCTGTAGCACCGGACCGCACCGCGCGGTCTGCAATCCACTGCAAACATGAGGAGATTCGCCATGCCCAAGACATCGAAGGACACCGCCAGCGAGGTCGTGGACTACGGACCTGCCGAGGACCGTAGCGAGCATTTCAGCGATGGCTTCACCTGCAACTTCACCACGATCAAGGTCGACTCCGACCTGGCTCTGCTGCTCAAGGGCCTGCCCGGCGACAGCTGCCAGTGCCCGCACTGGGGCTACGTCTTCGCCGGCCAGCTGACCGTCCGCTACGCCGACCACGTCGAGATCCTCGAACCGGGCGATGCGTACTACATGTCGCCCGGCCATGTCCCCGCGGCAACAGCCGGATCGGAGTTCGTGATGTTCAGCCCCACCGCTGAGCTTCGCATCTCCGAGGAGCACATGGCCGCGGCAATGCAAGCGCTGCAGTCCCAGTAGACGAGCGGTGGCGCGTACCGCAGAACTCACCGATGGCGGCTGGATAGCAGCTGAGGGCTTGCCGGGTGGTCTCGATGCGCCGACCATGTGCGTCATCGGGTTTTCGTTACCCGAATTCGAGATCGTCGTGCAGAAGGTCGGGCCCGATTCGTTCTAAGGAGACGCTATGTCCACGAAGTCGTTCGACGAAGCAGATGAGACCCGGACACCCGACAAGACTCGCGTCGACATCGTTCGGGTCGACGGCGTCCAGGCTGCGCGCTTCACCATGGAGCCGGGCTGGAAGTGGTCGGAGTGCATCAGGCCGGTCGCCGGTACCGAGACCTGCCAGGCGCACCACATCGGGGTCGTCATTTCCGGAATCATGCACGTCGTCAACGCCGACGGCAGCGAGATGGAGGCCGGTGCGGGCAACGTCTACGTCATCGAGCCCGGGCATGACGCGTGGGTAGTCGGAGACGACACCTTCGTCGGGTACGAGTTCGACGCGAAGACGGTCGAGACCTACGCCGCCGGGAGCTGAAGCGCGAACAGACGCCCTGGACGCAACGCCACCGGAACGCTTGCGACCAGACCCGCGCATGTTGACCCGCACGCGCAGACACGCCGCGACGATCGTGGCTCGCCCACGGTTCGAGCCACCCGACCCGTCGATCGGCCGCGAAGCGGCGCGGCTATGGCGTCGGTGACTGCGCGCCGAGGTGCTCTGCGCCGACCATGAGTGCCCACGGTTCGACGCTGGTGATCATAAGTTGCTGTGTGCGTGCCCAGGGGTCGTCGGCGAGGCGCCGGTGGATTTCGGCTTCGTCATTGGCGTCTGCGATGAGCAGCACTCGGATGCGGTCGTGCTCGGTGCCCGCGAGCGGGCCGGCGAACAGCACGATGCCCTCGGTTGCAAGTGCGGTCATGAAGCCGGCGTGATCGTTCACCTCTGGCTGCTCGAGGGCACCTTTTCCCTCGGTCCAACCCGGACCGGCTTCACGCGTGATGGCGAACAGGCTCATCAATGCTCCCTTCCGAAGCGGATGTCACGGTCAGGCGCGGGTGGCCCGGATCGTCCAGGTGGCCGATTCGTACAGAACGCCGTGGCCCGTGTCGTGGGCGGCGAGAGTCATGGCCAGGTTGTCGACAGCGCGCTGCTTACCGTCGTCGTCCAGGCCTTGCAGCATCCAGCCGAGCAGGCCGAGCACGAATCGCTGTGCCGCCTCGGCATCGGCGCCGAACCACATCGCCTCACGGCGCGGTTCGATCCGGATGTCGGTGAAGCCGGCGGCGCTGAGAACGATCCGAATCCGGTCGGGATCCGCGAGTGAGAACGGGCCGGGCGCGTCCGAGTGTGGACTCGGCAGGTCGCGTCCAGCGGCCATGGCGATCGACAGCTCGCGGATCCATTCGTTGCCCTCGGGTCCCTGCCACGTCAGCAGCGCGAGGCGCCCGCCGCGACGAAGCGCCCGGGCAATGTTCGTGAAGGCGGCGACCGGATCACCGAAGAACATCGCGCCTGTGCGGCTGATCGCCACATCGAACTTCTCCGCCGTGAATGGGTAGACCTGCGCATCGGCCTGCTCGAAGCTCACGTTAGAAAGACCTTCGTGCGCGGCGACCCGCCCGGCGTAGGCGATCATCTGGGCGGACAGGTCGACCCCGACAGCCGAGCCCGAACTCGCCGCCCGGGCAGCGTCGCGCGTCGTCTGGCCGGTCCCGCACCCGACATCGAGCACGCAGTCATGGTCCGAGATGTGGGCCGCGTCCATGAACCCAACGTGGTAGCCGGCAAGGCTGCGGTCGAAGTGGTCGGCGTTGTCCGCCCAATACGCGCCCTCCGCACCGTCCCAGGCAGTCGCCAATTCGGCGTTGCTCGGATCCACCTTCAGCGCGATCGTCGTCCACCTCGCTATAGTCCTTCGAGGACTGTTTTAGTCCTAGGAGGACTAAATGACAAGAGGCGCCGAACTCAACACGACCTCGTACGCCATGCTCGGCATGTTGGCGATCCGTTCTTGGTCGACCTACGAGCTCGCCAAACACGTCGACCGCAGCTTGCGCCCGCTATGGCCGCGCGCTCGTAGCAACCTGTTCAACGAGCCGAAGAAACTCGTCGCCCACGGCTTGGCGATTGCCAGTGATGAAACCATCGGACGCCGCCCTCGCACCCTGTACACGATCACTCCGGACGGCCGGCGCGCACTTCGCGAATGGCTGGCCACACCTGGCGAGGGACCCGTCCTCGAGTTCGAGCAACTCCTCAAAGTGTTCTTCGCCGACCATGGCACCAAGACCGGTGCCCTCCACGCGGTCGCCTCCATCAAGCAATGGGCTCGCGAACGCAACGCACTGAACATCGCCGTCGCCCGCAGCTACCTCGCCGGATCCGGCCCGTTCCCAGAGCGAGCAGCAATCCTCAGCGTTGTCGGACAGTTCCACACACAGTTTGCCGACATGGTCAGCACGTGGGCCGACGCAGCCACCGCCACGATCGAAGCGTGGCCCGACGAACCCAGCCGGGCCGAGCCCGATTGGACCTTCATGAAACGCGTCGCCCGGCGCGACCCCGACCGATGACTCATCGCAATCAGCGAGCAACTCAACATCATCGCGCGCGCACCGTCCTGCGCGTAAAAGGGGAGAACGGAACCTGGGCCAGTAAGCGTTGGTCGAACCAAACCCAACCGGCTAGTTCAGCCTCGGGGTATGTCGCGTGCGGTGAGCGACGCGGAATGGCGTAGGGATGGGGCGAATACCTCATGACTACCGGCAGGGATCGGCCTAGCGTTCTCGCTGTGAGCATCGAGTGGGAGATGGTGGAGTCCGGTCCGGCTGACGCGGAACGGACGGTCCTGCTGTTGCCCGGCGGGATGTGCAGCGCTCGGTCGTACGCCGAAGTCATGGCCGAGCCGGCACTGGCCAATACTCGGCTAGTGGCCGTCACCATGCCCGGGCACGCCGGCGCGCTGGCGCCGGACGACTTCAGCAGCGAGGCCTACGCACGGATTACCGGCGAGCTGGTCAGGACGGTCGGGGCCGACGTCGTCGTCGGCTTCAGCATGGGCGCGATGGTGGCCTCCGAAATGGTCGTCTCGGGCGCGTTCGCCGGTCCGGTCGTGTTGTTGGGCAGCAGCTTCTCGCCTCCGGACGAGCCCGCGTTCTTTCGCGCGATCATCCGGCTCGGCTCGGTGTTGGGGACGCTGCCAGCCCGCATGCTCAAGACCGGTGCACAGTCGATGGCGAAACACGCACCCGTACCAGCCGAGCGACAGAACGAGTTGCGCTCCGACTTCGCCCGGAACAACCCGAACGACATGCGGCGCGGGTTACGGGCCTATCTGCGATGGCTGCACCGCGACGACGACCCGGCCCGGCGGTTGTGCGATGCGGGCGTACCAACGTGGGTCGTGCATGCCGAGAAGGGCGACGGTGCGTTGACCCAACACGAGCGCGCAGTACTCGAGGCGTGTCCCACGACTCAGGTCGTGACGCTGCCGGGGAAGGTCTTCTTTATCCCCAACGAGGTGCCCGCCCGCATAGCCGAGATCATCATCAAGGCGCTCGCGGCAACCTGACCAGACCCAGCACGCGGCCGGGCGTGACCGAGACGCGTGCTTCGGCCGCGTCTGACGAAGAGAACACGGGCCAGAACGAAGGTGTCCTGGCCCGGTGTATCTCTATCGGCTGGCGATTCGAACCAGTCCCCCCATCAACGTCTGCGAGGTCGCCTTGCTTATAGCGAGTCAAACCGGGGATTTCCGTCTGAGCCATGCCACCTACGAGGGTCAATCCGGGGTCAAGAGGGTCACGCCGAACACCCCGGCGATTCACAACGCCCAGAAACACTGGGGTGGAAGTGGAGCTGAGGGGATTCGAACCCCTGACCCCCTCGATGCGAAGGGTCATTTCACGTCAGTACCTGTCGTTTCGTCCTCTATGGTGTCGGCCTGTATCCCTTACACAGCAAGGGTTCAGTCGCCCCGTGTCACCTGATGTCATCTCGTGACGGCCGGGATCGGAGGGTCCGTTCGGGGTCAAATGAGGGTCAAGCGCGCCTACGACGATCTCGTCGGGTCATGGCGACGGCATACCGAACCACCCTTTGTACAGCACGCGGCTCCGCGCAAGTTCGTACCCCGCCGGGGGCACAACTTGCTATGGAGACAGCGAAGCTTCGGTCGCCGGTTCGCATCCTGCCGGGGTCACACAAGACATGGGCAACGGCTTAGGGCGGAGTTCTGATCCTCGAAGCAGGCTACGAGGACACGGGTTCGATGGCT
>DAIMHX010000084.1:0-8219 GCA_036723055.1 Microbacteriaceae bacterium | reverse complement strand
GATTTAAGGTGTTCTGTCCGCAAGTCAACGGGCTGAGCCTTCGCCGACGAGCTCCTCGGGCCGATCTTCGTTGAGATCGCGCCGGGCTCTACCGGCGCAATGCCCAGCTGCACGTGAACCTGAATACCAGGGCCCAACTGGGCGCCGAGCATTTCGAGCGGTGGCTGTCGATGTGGGCGGCCACGGTCAACGACAACTTCGCCGGCGAGACGGCGGAGCTGGCCAAGGCCCAGGGCACCCGCATCGCCGGCTCGATCGAGCGGCGCCTGCAAGGTGGTTCCGGCAGCGATTTCGAGACCATCCGGACACGCCCCAGCGCGACCTAGTGCCAGTGGCCCCGCAGCTTCACGAGGCACAGTTCGGGCTCAACGAACGGCCGCAACTCCACCGCGCTCTCGTCGTGACCCAGGGCCCGGGCAGCTCCGCGGAGTAAGCCGAGGTGCACGGAACACACGACGTCCGGGTTCTGCCGCGCTTCTGCGCGGAAGGGGCAGGCCCTGAGGTCCACAGTGTGCCCGCCGGGCTCCTCGCCCGGGTCTCCGGCAACGCTCGCCGCCGGATCGAAACCAAGCCGATCGAGAATCCTGACCAGAGGCGCCGTTCCCTGACCCTTGGTCGCCTGCAGCTCACTCTCGTACTCCGTGGACCAGCGTTCGCCGGCGCGGACGGCCCGGGCTCGCCCACGGTCGGCGTCTTCGGCAATGGCTCCGGCCAGCGTCTGGTTCAACTCGTGCTGGGCGTGTTCGGCCCGGGCGGACGGGCTCGCGACGAAAAGGATGCGCGGTCGGCCCCTGAGCCCCGCGCGCTCGGTGAGACGGCGGACCAGCCCTGCCTGTTCGAGCTGCTCGAGGTGGAAGCGCGCGGTTGTGACGTGGAGGCTGATGCCCGCCGCCACCGCGGCCGAGTCGAGTGGAGCGTCGGAGGCGCTCAGGAGCTCGAGCACCCGCCGTCTCGGGTCAGAGGCGAGGGCGGCGTGCCGGCTGTCGGCCTGCTGCTGCTTATCCATGATTTGAGGGTAACATCCTGCGGTTAAATCGCACGTTCGCCCGGGAAGTACGATGAGAACCCATGATTCCCGTCGAAATCACCTTTCCGCCCGAACTGCCGGTCAGCCAGCGACGGGACGACATCGCCAGCGCCATCCGCGAAAACCAGGTCGTGATCCTCGCGGGCGCGACGGGCTCCGGCAAGACCACCCAGCTGCCCAAGATCTGTCTCGAACTCGGCCGGGAGAGCATCGGCCACACGCAGCCGCGCCGCCTCGCCGCGCGCACGATCGCCGAACGCATCGCCGAGGAACTCGGCCAGGAGGTCGGCCAGACGGTCGGCTACCAGGTGCGGTTCACCGACCGGGTCGGCGCCGACACCCGCATCAAACTGATGACCGACGGCATCCTGCTCAACGAGATGCACCGCGACCGGATGCTGCGCAAGTACGACACGATCATCATCGACGAAGCGCACGAGCGCAGCCTCAACATCGACTTCCTGCTCGGCTACCTCCGGCAGCTGCTGCCGAAACGCCCGGACCTCAAGCTGATCATCACCTCGGCGACCATTGACCCGCAGAGCTTCGCGAAGCATTTCGCCTCCGCCGACGGCACGCCTGCGCCGATCATCGAGGTCTCCGGTCGCACCTACCCGGTCGAAATCCGCTACCGCGCGCTCGTCGCAGAGGTGATGGACGAGGACGAGACGACGGATGCCGCGCCCGCCGTCGACCGTGACTACATCGAGGGCATCTCCGCAGCGCTCGACGAGCTCGAACGCGAGTCGAACGGCGACGTGCTCGTCTTCCTCAGCGGCGAAACCGAGATCCGGGATGCCGCGGACGCGCTGCAGGGCAAGTTCGCCTCGAGCGGCCGCACCAGCCCGACCGAGATCCTCCCCCTCTACGGGCGGCTCTCCTCGGCCGACCAGCACCGGGTGTTCCAGCCGTCGACCGTCGCCGGGGTGCGCCGCCGCATCGTGCTCGCGACGAACGTCGCCGAGACGAGCCTGACCGTGCCCGGCATCAAGTACGTCATCGACGCCGGCACCGCCCGGATCAGCCGGTACAGCGTGCGCTCCAAGGTGCAGCGGCTGCCGATCGAAGCAATCTCGCAGGCATCCGCGAACCAGCGCTCCGGCCGAAGCGGCCGGACCAGCGACGGCATCGCGATCCGGCTGTACTCGGAGGAGGACTTCACCCGCCGGCCGGAGTACACCGAGCCGGAGATCCTGCGCACGAACCTCGCCGCGGTCATCCTGCAGATGATTTCGCTCGGCCTCGGCGACATCGCCGCGTTCCCGTTCCTCACCCCGCCGGACTCCCGCGGCATCAAGGACGGGCTCGACCTCCTCGCCGAGCTCGGCGCGGTCGCTCCGGGCACCGTCGGCGGCGTCTCGAAGCTCACCCGGGTCGGGCAGCAGCTCGCCCAGCTGCCGATCGACCCGCGCTTCGGCCGGATGGTGATCGAGTCGAAGGCACAGGGCACCAGCCGCGAGGTGATGGCGATCGTCTCCGGGCTCACCATCCAGGACCCGCGCGAACGCCCGCTCGAGCGCCGTGCCCAGGCCGACCAGCAGCACGCCCGCTTCGCCGACCCGACGAGCGACTTCCTCAGCCTGCTCAACCTCTGGAACTACCTCGAGACGCAGCAGAAGGAGCTCGGCTCCAGCGCGTTCCGCCGCCTGTGCAAGACCGAGTTCCTCAACTACCTGCGGGTGCGCGAATGGCAGGACGTCTACAAGCAGCTCCGCCAGCTGGCCAAGCCGCTCGGCCTCCACATCGGCGACCCGAGCGTCAACCCGGACGGCATCCACCGGTCGCTGCTGGCCGGCCTGCTCTCGCACATCGGCCTCAAGGACACCGCGAAGAAGGACACCGCGAAGACTGACTACGTCGGCGCCCGGCAGCAGCGTTTCGTGCTGTTCCCCGGGTCGGCGCTCGCGAAGAAGCAGCCGAACGCCGTGATGAGCGCGGAGCTGGTCGAGACCAGCCGCCTGTTCGCCCGGATGAACGCCGCCGTCGACCCGGCCTGGGCCGAACCACTCGCCGGGGACCTCTGCAAGCGCAGCTTCTCGGAGCCGCACTGGGAGAAGAAACAGGGCTCCGTCGTCGCCTACGAGCGGGTCACGCTCTACGGCGTGCCGATCATCCCCCGGCGCCGGATCCAGTTCTCTCGGGTCGACCCGGCCTACGCCCGCGACCTGTTCATCCGGCACGCGCTCGTCGAGGGCGAGTGGGACATCGACCGGCTCGACCAGCGCATCTCCGCGTTCGACCGGGCGAACACGAAGCTCCGCACCGAGCTCGCCGAGCTCGAGGAGCGCACCCGGCGCCGCGACATCCTCTTCGACGACGAGGCCGTCTTCGAGTTCTACCACCAGCGCATCCCCGCCGACGTCTGCTCGACGCGCACGTTCGAGACCTGGTGGCGTGCGGCCAGGACGAAGACCCCCGACCTGCTCATCATGACCGCGGCCGCGCTGGTTCCGGACGACGCCCCCGAGATCGACGAGTCGGTGTTCCCGCCCACCTGGCAGCAGGGCGACCAGCGCTACGCGCTCAGCTATCGCTTCGAACCCGGCGCCGAAGACGACGGCGTGACAGTGCGAGTGCCGCTCGCTTTGCTGGCACGACTGGATTCCGCCGGCTTCGACTGGCAGGTCCGCGGCCTGCGGGCCGACCTCGTCACCGCCCTGATCAAGTCGCTGCCGAAGTCGATCCGGCGCAACGTCGTGCCCGCGGCCGACTGGGCGGCCCGGCTGCTCACGGAGCTGCCGGAGGAGCCGGGCGTGGTGTCGACGGTCTCGACAGGCTCCGCCGTCAGCGAGACCCCGTTCACCGAGACGCTCGCCGCGCTCATCCAGAAGCTCACGCACGTGCCGGTCGCCCAGGCGGACTTCGAGCTGGGCCGGCTGCCCGCGCACCTGCGGATGACGTTCTCCGTGGTCGACGAGCGCGGCCGCACGGTCGCCGTCGGCAAGGACCTCGGCGAGCTCCAACGGCGGCTCGGCAGCCGGGCGCGGGAGAGCGTCGCCGCGGCATCCGCTGCCACCCCGAACGCCATCGAGCGCGGCGGCCTGACGACCTGGGATTTCCAGGAGCTCCCCCGCTTCCTCGACACCAAACAGGGCGAGAACACGATCCGCGGCTACCCGACGCTCGTCGACGAGGGGCAGTCGGTGGCGATCCGTATGATGAGCATCGAGGCCGAACAGGCCCGCGCGCTGCCCGGCGGTGTGCGCCGCCTGCTGCTGCTCGCGACGCCCTCCCCCGTCGCCTACGTGCAACAGCACCTCACCGGGGCGGAGAAGCTCAGCCTCGCCACGAGCCCGTACCGCAGCACGCAGGCGCTCTTCGACGACTGCCTCGCCGCCTGCGTCGACGAGGTTCTCTACCGCGTGCGGCCGGACGGCCAGGTCTTCATGCGCGCCGAGTTCGACACGATCAGGGACCGCGTCTCCGGGGTCGTCATGGATTCCATGTTCGAAACCGTCGGCCTCGTCGCCCGCATCCTCGTGGCCGCCAGGACCGCCGACAAGGCGCTCAAGGCCTCGACCAGCATGGCGCTGCTCCCGGCGCTCAGCGACGCACGCGAGCAGTTGGCCGGCCTGGTCTACCCCGGCTTCGTCAGCGCCACCGGACTCCCCCAGCTGCGCCACCTGCCGCGCTACCTCGGCGGGATCACCGCGCGGATCACCAAACTGCAGGACAACCCCGGTCGCGACCGGGTCTGGATGAACGAGGTGCTCGCGGCGACCGCGAAATACACGGATGCCGGCGGCCGCATCCCCCTCGCGCCCGGCTCTGCGCCCAACCTGGTGCGGGCGCGCTGGATGCTCGAGGAGCTGCGGATCAGCCTCTTCGCCCAGGAGCTCAAGGCCGCGGAATCCGTCTCCCTGCAACGCATCCACAAGGTGCTCGTCGGCTGATCGCTCTGCCCTTCCGCGAAACTGCAGTTGTGCGCTCTAAAACGGGCTCAGAACGCGCACAACTGCAGTCTCGCGGGGAAGGGATGGAGCTGGAGGCTACAGCACCTTGGAGAGGAAGGCCTGCGTGCGCTTGTGCTGCGGGTTCGAGAGCACCTCGTCCGGGTCGCCGGACTCCACGACCACACCGCCGTCCATGAACACGAGCGAGTCGGCGACTTCCCGCGCGAATCCCATCTCGTGCGTGACGACGATCATGGTCATGCCCGACTTGGCCAGGCCCTTCATCACGTCGAGCACCTCGCCGACGAGCTCGGGGTCGAGCGCGCTGGTGGGCTCGTCGAAGAGCATCAGTTTGGGCTCCATCGCGAGCGCCCGGGCGATCGCGACCCGCTGCTGCTGGCCGCCGGACAGGTGCGCCGGGTAGTAGTCCTCGCGATCGGCGAGCCCCACGCGGGCGAGGAGCTCGCGCGCGTGCTGCTCCACCTTCGCCTTGGGCAGCCCCTTCACCCGGATCGGCGCCTCCATCACGTTCTCCAGCGCCGTCATGTGCGGGAACAGGTTGAAGCGCTGGAACACCATGCCGATGTCGCGGCGCTGCCTGGCCGCATCCTTCGGCGCCAGCTCGTAGAGCTTGCCGTTCGCCTCCCGGTAGCCGATGATCTCACCGTCGACCATGAGCCGGCCGGCGTTGACCACTTCGAGGTGGTTGATGCAGCGCAGGAACGTGGACTTGCCGGATCCGCTGGGGCCGACGAGGCACATCACCTCGCCACGCTTCACTTCGAGCGAAATGCTCTTCAGCACCTGGTTCGTACCGAAACTCTTCGACACGCGGTCGGCGAGCACCATGGGCGGCACGGTGGCTGCCGCGTTCGGGCTGGTCGTGTCGCTCATCGCACTCCTCCGGGGTTGATCGGCGGTTTTCCATCGCCGGGCGGAAGTACAACGGTCGGCTGGCCCGCTCCGACAATCGGAACGGTCCCGGTGAGTGCGCCCGTCGTCGTGTCGGGACCCTTCTTCTCCGGAATCCGATCGCCGACGCCGCGCGCGAAGCGCTTCTCGAGGAAGTACTGGCCAACCATCAGGATCGAGGTGAAGAACAGGTACCAGATCGACGCGACGATGAGCAACGGGATCGGGGTGAACGTCTCCGCCGAAATGTCGCGCGAGCGGGTGTACAGGTCGAAGCTGTATGGCACCGCCGTGACCAGCGAGGTCGTCTTCAGCATCGAGATGACTTCGTTCCCGGTCGGCGGGATGATGACCCGCATCGACTGCGGCAGGATGACCCGCCACATGGTCTGGAACCAGCTCATCCCGAGCGCGGTCGACGCTTCCTCCTGGCCGAGGTCCACCGACAGCAGGCCGGCCCGAACGATCTCGGCCATGTAGGCCGCCTCGTTGAGGGCCAGCCCGATGATGGCGAGGGTGAACGTGCTCAGTGCGGCGTTGGTCTCGAAGGAGAACCAAGGCTTCATGAACGGAATGCCGATGTCGATGCTCTGGTAAATGATCGACAGGAGACCCCAGAACACCAGCTGCACGTACACGGGGGTGCCACGGAAGACCCAGAGGTAGAACCAGGCGACACTCTTCACCACGGGGTTCGGGGTCAGGCGCATCACGGCCAGGATCACACCGAGCACGATGGCGATCACCATCGAGTAGATGGTGAGCTGGAGCGTGTTGAGGGCGGCTTCGCTGATCCGGCGGTCGAAGACATACTTCGCGACGAAGTCCCACTTGTAGGCTTCGCGCCCGGCCGCATCGAGGATGAACATAGTGAAGCCCACGACGAGGACGACGGCGAGGACGATGCGCCACGGATGCCGGAGCCTGATCGCCTTGATCGGCTCCGACTCCGTTGTGCCGTCCGGCGTGGTTTCCCCCGCCGGACGGTTCAGGTTTGGCGTGCTCACGGGTTAACCGTTCGCTGCGGCGTTAATCGTGATCTGGTCGACCCCACCATCGGCGACGCCCCACTGGTCCAGGATCTTCTTGTAGGAGCCGTCATCGACCATCGACTGCAGCGCGGCCTGGACGGCCTTGCCCAGTCCGGAGTCCTTGGCGACCGCGAGGCCGTACGGTGCAACCTCGAAGGCCTTGCCGGCAGCCTGCAGCTTGTCGCCTGACTTCGAGATCGCGTAGAGGGTGACCGGGGAGTCGGCGCTCATGGCATCGGCCTGGCCGAGCACGACCGCGTTGGTGGCGGCATCCTGGGTGTCGAACGGGACCCTCGTGATGGGCTTCTTGCCGGCCTTGACGCAGGCGTCGCTCTTGGCCGGAACCTCGTCGGTGTCCTCGACGGTGGTGGCCTGAACGGCAACCCTCAGCCCGCACGCATTTTCCGGGTCGACCTTCTTGCTGGCGGGCGAGGCCCACAGGATGCCGGCGGTGTAGTAGTTGACGAAGTCGACCTGCTTCTCGCGCACGACGTTGTCGGTGAACGAGGACTCGCCGACGTCGACCTTCCCGCCGGTCACGCTGGGGATGATGTTGTCGAACTTGGAGACCTGGAACTCGGTCTTCAGGCCGAGCTTGGCGGCGACGCCGCTGACGATCTCGATGCCCCAGCCGATCGGCTGGCCGGCCTCGTCCTTGAACTCGTTGGGGGCGTACGTCGGGTCGGTGCCGATGATGAGCTTGCCCCGCTTGGCGACCTTGTCGGGGAGCAGCGCGGCCGCGGCGGCATCCTTCTTCACCGCGCTGGCGCTGCCCGTTGACCCGCCAGGGGTGGGCGCCGAGTTGTTGACACAGCCAGTGAGCATCAGGGCGGCCACGGCAGCAATTGCCGGGAGTGCGTATCTAGCGCGCATTGCTAAACCTTCTTCGTGATTGTCGGTGCTGCGGGTTCGTCATTGAAGTCCGTGAATGGGGGAGCGACAAATTGAGCCTAATGCAACCGCCAGACGCCGATTACGTGCGCTTATAACGTTTTGGGCCGAGGGTTCTGAGCGCGCGAAGCCGTTCGGTGCACACTTTCGAGTACGGGGCTGTGACAGCGGACGCTGCCGCTTCGGCGGCATCCGCTGCTTCTCCTATTCACTACACGCCGCTGCCCCCGACACAACGCCATCCCCCGCGCCGGCCTGCCGCCTGTCCTTTCCTCCCGCCCCTCCCACCCGTTGTGGCTCGTCCTGCCGCCCGTCCTGCCGCCCGTCCTGCCGCCCGGCTTAACGAATTCGACGGAGATTTTGGCCGGAACGGGCCGGAAATGGCGCCAGCGGGGGTCAAAACCGCAAAATCTCCGTCGAATTGGGCAGGGGCGGCGGGGCGGGGCGGCAGGGGCGGGCGGCAGG
>DAIMHX010000083.1:0-8276 GCA_036723055.1 Microbacteriaceae bacterium | reverse complement strand
GCCGATGAGCGCGGCGCAGATGGAGAAACTCTTCCTCACCCTGGCCTGAGGGTCACCCGCCTTACGGCGCCGGCTGAGATGCCGGAGCAAGCAGACGAGCAGCGTCTAATACCCTGCCCCGTACTCTATGGAGATTCTGTGACCACAACCGACCACCGCGCCATCGATCATGGACCGTCGTCCCTGGACGACAGCCCAGCGACCGCGGGCGACCGCCGGCCGGCCGGCCTCGCTCGGCTGGGCGCGTGGGCGGCGACGCATCTGCGCGCCGTCCTCGTCGTCTGGCTGCTGGTCCTGGCTGGGTTCGGCGCCTTCGCCCCGAGCGTCGAGTCGGCGCTGTCGGGCGCCGGCTGGCAGGACAGCGGCAGCCAGTCCATCGCGGCCCGCAGCGTCATCGCGAAGAACTTCCAAGGACTCGGCGCGACCGCCCTGCAGGTGGTGGTGCATGACGGCAACGGACCGATCTCGACAGATCCTGCTGCCCAGCGCATCATCGCCCGCGCGCAGGCGTTGCTGCGGGCGGACCGCCGGGTGAGCACCGTCGTCGCACCGCGTCCTGGCATGTCGCTGTCGAAGGACGGGACGACCGCCGTCGTCCAGGCCGGCGCCGCAGGCGACGCGAACACGATGGTCCGCGCCGCCGACGACCTCACCGCGCCGATGGCGAAGCTGGCCACCTCGGCGGTGTCGGTGAACCTGACCGGCGACAGCGCGCTCTGGTCGGACTTCAACCAGGTCAACCACGCGGCGATGATCCGCTCCGAGGTGCTGTCCTGGCCGGTCACCATGATCGTGCTGGTCCTGGCGTTCGGCAGCCTCGTCGCCGCCGGACTTCCGCTGATGCTCACCCTCGTCGGGCTGCTTACCGCCGCCGGCGCGCTCGTGATCTCCACTCACATCGCCCCGGTCAGCATCTGGGCGCTGAACTTCGCCCTCATGTTCGCCCTCGCGTTGGGCATCGATTACGCACTGTTCCTCGTCGTCCGCTTCCGCGCCGCCCTGGCACGGCGCGCCGACCAGCCTGACCGGAAACAGGCGGCCGTCGACGCGGTCGCGGAAACGATGGGCACGGCCGGTAAAGCCATCGCGTTCAGCGGGCTGACCGTGCTGGTGTCGCTGTCCACGGTGCTGCTGGTCCCGAGCCCCGCCTTCCGCAGCATGGCGTTGGGCATCATGCTCTCGGTCGTGGCCGTGCTGGCCGCCACCTTGACGCTGTTGCCGGCGGTCCTCGGCCGACTCGGTGCCCGGGTCGACGCCGGACGGGTGCGCATGCCCGGTGCGCGCCGACGCGCAACCCGACACGCGGCCGCGGTGGCCGACGCGGGCGGCCGGCGCGTCCCGCACGGGCTGGAGAACGTCCTGCACCGTTGGGGCGCTCTGCTCCACCGCCGCCCCTGGCTCGCGGGCGGGCTCGTCCTCGCCGCGCTCGCAATCCTGGCCGCCCCGGTGCTCGGTCTGCGCATCGGCATGCCGAGCATCGCGATCATCCCCGCTGACCAGTCCGCCCGCGCCGGCTACAACCAGGTGGTGCGGGCCTTCGGTCCCGGCGCGCCCGGCACACTGCAGATCGTCACCCCGACCGCCGGCGCCGCCGAGGCACAAAGAGTGCTGTCCGCCGATAGCGGCATCGCCGCCACGCTGCCGGCTGGGCAGCACAACGGCTGGACGATGCTCATGGCGATCCCGACCACCGACGCCTCCGCCCCAGCCACCGAGACAACGATCGACCGCATCCGCACCGAACTCCCGCCCGACTCCCTCGTCGGCGGCGCAGCCGCGGAGAACCACGACCTCGAAACCGTGCTGAGCGCGCGCACCCCGCTGGTCTTCGGGCTGCTCATCGGACTCGGGTTCCTGCTCCTACTCATCGCGCTCGGCAGCCCACTGGTCGCGTTCATCGGCACCGTCACCAACCTGGCCTCCATCGCCGCCGCCTTCGGCGTGGCGAAGCTGATCTTCCAAGACGGGCACCTGTCCGGGCTGCTGCACTTCCAGCCGCAAGGCTTCGTCGACGCCTGGGCCCCGCTGTTCTTCGGCGCCATGCTCTCTGGCGTGGCCATGGACTACACCCTGTTCCTGCTCTCCGCGGCCCGAGAGCACTACGACGCCACCGGCGACCCCCAGCACGCCATGCGTGAAGCGCTCCGCACCTCCGGGCGAGTCGTCGTCGCCGCCGCCGGTGTGATGGTCGCGGTCTTCCTGACCTTCGCCCTGTCCGGGCCGCTCGCCCCGAAAGAGATGGGCATCATCCTCGCGGTCGCGGTGTTCCTCGACGCCCTGTGCATCCGACTCATCGTGCTGCCCGTCGTCTTGCGGCTCACCGGACACGCCGCCTGGCACACGCCACGCTGGCTCGCGCGAATCCTGCCCGACGTCCGCTTCTCCCACTAAACGACCCAGACCGACCAGCCGAGAACGATCAACACCACATAGGAGTGCGCAATGACTGACTACGGCATGAGTATCGAACTTCCCACCGGCATCGCCGAGGCCCGCGAGAGGGTGGAAGCCGCGCTCGCCGAGCAGGGTTTCGGGGTGCTCACCGAGATCGATGTCGCAGCGACGCTGAAGAACAAGATCGGCAAGGACATCCCGCCCCAGCTCATCCTCGGTGCCTGCAACCCCGTCCTCGCCGATCGCGCGCTGACCGCGGAGACCTCGATCGGACTGCTGCTGCCCTGCAATGTTGTGCTGCGCTCGACGGGCGAACACCGCACCATCGTCGAGGCACTCGATCCCGCAGTCATGGTCACCATCACCGGTAACACCGACCTAGAGCCCGTCGCCACCGAAGCCCGCGCCAAGCTGACTGCAGCGCTCGAAACGCTCAGCCGCGCGACCGACCAGTGACCGCAAGACGCGGGTCTCCCGGTTGGCTCGCACGAGACGCCGCCGCAGTCGCCTTCTCGCGTCCGGTGCTCAAGGGCACAGCGTCGTGGTGACTTAGGACCCTGCTCGCCGGCCGCAACTAGGCGCACGCTCGGGTCAAGGCAGCGGCTTCGCCCACCTAACACCGATTGAGGAGCGCGATGGTGATGTGGCACGGTAACTGGAGCGGCGCCGACTGGGTGCTCATGAGTATCGCCATGCTGATGTTCTGGGCCGCGGTAATTGCCGGGACCCTGTGGCTGATCCGCGCTACCCGCGCCCGCGTAGGTAATCGGCGAGACGGTGTCTCGCTGGACAAACGCGATCAGCCGAACGCGGCGACGGCGTCTGACATCCTCGACAGCCGCTACGCCCGCGGCGAGCTCAGCGACGACGACTACCGCGCGCGACGCGACACGCTGACCACCCGATGACCAGCGTCGTCCGCCGCCGGAAGTGGGGCGCGCTGTCGGCCGGCGCTGGCGTTCTCGTGCTGGCCGCGACGTCCACGATGGCGGTCGCCGCGACCTCTGGTGCATTCGCCGAGCATCAAGGCGGTAATGCCTTGAGCCAGTCGTGTGCCACGCCCGCCCTGGCCGGCTCACCAGCGACCGTCACGTTGGTCGACATGCGCGCAATGATGGGCCGCACCATGACGGGAGGCGGCATGATGAGCGGCGGTGGGCCCCTGATGGGCCAGAACGACTGGCCCCAATTTCGCCAAGGCATGATGCACGTGACGCTGGCGCCGACATCGGTTTCCCACGGCACCGTGTCGCTGCGCGTCCACAACACCGGGTACCTCACCCACGAGCTCGTCGTTCTGCCTCTCGCCGCCGGTCAGGCGGCCGGTACACGAGTGCCGGGTTCGAACGGCAAGGTTACCGAAGACGGCAGCCTGGGTGAGGCGTCCGCCAGCTGTGCTGCCGGCACCGGTGACGGCATCACCGCCGGTTCGACCGGCTGGGTCACGCTCAAACTTCCCGCTGGCCGATACGAGATCGTGTGCAACCTGCCCGGTCACTACGCCGCCGGCATGCACACCGAGTTCGACGTCACCTGACCCGGAAACCGCACCCGGTCCTTGCACCTCGCGCCGGCTCTTGCTCCCTCGTGGTACTCCAACGCAGGCGTGATAGCCGGCCTGCGCGACAGCATGAACAGCGCGCGCTGACCCGGTCGGGGCTAGGATCGCAGACCGGAGCTGGGTCGAGTCGTATGCATCCTGGAATGCCCGGTCGTGAACCGGCTCAGCAAACCGTTCGTGCCCCACGATCGGCAGTTGCGCCGCGGAATCCAGCACACCCTCGACCGCAGCAACATCCGCCGCCGAGATCCCTAGTGAGCCGCCGGGCGTTTCCTGAGATGCTCAGGCTTTAGTGCGGTTGCGGATGGTGTTGAGGGCGGTGACGGCGGCGTGGTCGGCGTTGGGGAGGGTGTGGAGGTATTTCTGGGTGGTGGTGATGCTGGAGTGCCCCATCCGTTCTTTCACGACCTGGATGTCGGCTCCTCCGGCGAGGAGCCAGGAGGCGTGGGCGTGGCGTAGGTCGTGGAATCGGACCTGGAACGTCAAGCCAGCGGCTTCAAGCGCGGGGTTCCAGATTTGGCGGCGGAACCAGGCGCGGGGGATGTGCCCGTCGGTGTCGAGACGCCGGGGCTGACGGGGACTGTCTTTCCCGGCGGCCCGGCGTTCGGCTCGGTATGCGGCGCAGGCGTCTTTGCAGTGTTGGCAGCGGCATCGCCCAGGGCCGTAGGCGCTGGTGGTGCCGTGCCAGTACTGGCGCCCGTTCTCGTTCGGGTCGGTGAGTCCGAGGGTGTCGGGGTCGGGCAGAGTCTCGGGTCGGCTGCGGCGAGGCTCGGTGGGTTGGGGTGCGGTGAACAGCAGATCGTTCGGCTTCAACCCTCGGGCGTACTCGTCGAGTTGGTCGAACATGTGCTCGCTCAACGTGACAGCGCGCCATTCGGTGTCCTTCGGGTATTGCTTGACGAAGAACCGCTGCCCGTCAGGGTTGAACTTCGCGGCCAACTCACCGGCAACGCGGGAGACGGTGATGACGCCGGTGTCGAAGTCGATGTCCTTCTTCCGCAGTTCGATGAGCTCACCCCATCGCAGCCCGGTTTCGGTGTCGGTCTCCACCAGCAGCCGCAACTCGCGGGTGGGGATCGCGTCGTACAGCGCGCCGAACTGATCGGGAGTGATGATCCGCCGCCGCTTGGTCGCGACCGTCGGGGTCTTCACCCCCATGCAGGGGTGCAGGAACGTGATCTGGTCGTTCAACGCGGTGGTGAAGATCGAGGACAGCACGGTCATGGCGTAGCGGATCGTCGGCGGGTTCACCCCGTCCACCTGCAACTTCGCCACCCACTCCCGCACGTCCGCGGGCAAGACATCGACCATCCGGAACTCGGCGAACGTCGGCATGATGTGCCGGTTCAGCGAGTACGTGTAGTTCTGCCGGGTGGTCAGCTCCATGACGTGGTTGGGGAACCAGGTGTCTTCGACGTAACGCTCGAACAGTTGCCGGCCCCGGTGCGAGTTGCCGCCGCGCCCTTCGGCCACCTTCGACTCGGCCTGCTGCCACGCCTTGTTCGCCAACTTCAGACTCGTGAACGTGCCGGCCGATCGTCGATGACCGCGGGCGTCCTCGTAGTAGGCGGTGTAATGCAGCTGCCCGTCGCGGCCGACCCGCTTACGTGACTGACCCATGCTCCGACACCGCCCTTCCGACAAGGTTCATCATAGGCGCTGTTGACCCTGATTTGACCCCGAACCGAGACCCCGACCCTGATCGTCACCAACCAACACGAGATGACACCAGACGACTGAATGCCTGCTGTGTAAGGAACTCAGAGCAACACGGCCCGACATCAGGTGGCATACACTGACGGCAAATGACCCTTCGCATCGAGGGGGTCAGGGGTTCGAATCCCCTCAGCTCCACAACTGAAGCCAGTGTTCATCGGGGTTCAAGCCTCCGGCGAAACCACGGACGCTGCCCTTGTCACTCGTTCGTCACCCAGTTTCGAGGCCGCATTTGAACATCGACGCATCGAGGTCCCGAATCACCGCGTGTGAACACCGCGCGCAGTCGATCGTCTAGGTGGGATCGGGGTTCAAACTGATCGCTACGGGCTTCCTGGCTTGAGGATGAACGACGGAGTGCTCGCGTCTCATACGCGCGCTCCGAACGCCGATTCGGTTCGCGACGAGATGCGCTGCTGGCGCGGATTCACTCGTTAATATGTGCCGAGTCGGACGCGCCGATGTGCTCTCATCCGAGCCGGTGCGAGCGCGTTGGGATCTCAATCTTGGATCGATCCGATCGAATCGGCAGCTTCTTGCAGCCGCCTCATCACCTCCGCGCCGAACTCGGTGATCTGCCACCGGCGGAACTCAATCTGGTCGTGTTGGGCCTCACCAACGCTTCGGGTCGGCGCCTGACGTGGAGGCGGCGTCGACCGCATGGTTGTGGAACTTCAGGAACGCGGCATGCAACCCGGAGATGACGAGATTGCTGTCGTTGCGGGGTCGCCGATGATCGCCGAGTGGTCGGCGCGCCGAGGCACGTCTTCGAACTGCCCGCCGGACTCGACCAGCAGCTTGATCGGGTGCTGCGGGTCGTAGAGCTCGGGGTGCGTGACTGGCCCGCCGCCGTAGACCGAGTTGAGGTCGAAGCGAGCACTTCGCGAATAGGTGCCCCCGCCTTGGACGACCACGGCGGCAGTGATCGATTACACGGGTCGTTGTGTTGTGCAGACTCAGTAGTTCGACATGTCTCGGAGGTGCCAGCCATCAGCACGAATCGGGGCGATGCGGCGGAACTGCTGGATCGCAGGGGTGGCGTCGGCGAAATGCCCAACATGTACAGCCTCCTGGTCGAGGTCGTTGCCGCGCGACCTAATGCGCGCACGATCACCACCGTGGACGGCCAAATCGACCAGGCCTACAGCGATCTGCTGAGCGCGCTGGCCGTCCCACCCCGGTCTGTGCTGTAACGGGACGCCGTCCTAGTGGTGCAGGCTGACCGAGGTGACGATCAGGTCGAACGCACCGTCGGCGAACGGGACGTCGGTGACGTCGCCGACGCACTCCTCACACGCCGGTTTACTGGCCTACGGTCTCGGCGACGACGCTCAGGTCGACGAACTCCGGGGGGCCGTCGAACATATCCGCCATCATCGATCTGGCTCGTTGCAGTGCCTCCTGCCGCGCGGGGTCCTGCTCTCGGGCGCGAGCCTTCTCCTCGCTCTCGAACACGACCAGGAAGCAGACCCGGTCCGGATCCTTCTGGTCCCGCATGGCCGTCGACCGCACCAGGCCAGAATCTGGCTGTTCTGCCGTCTGCAGCTGCTTGATTAGGGCCGCCAGGTCTGTGTCGTTGTCCGGCTTCAACCGCATTGTGATGAGCTGAGCCCAGATGTCGGATCCTTTCTCTATCGTTTCGCCGTCTTCCTGACGGCGGACGGCGACGGCGAGTTCGTCATCGGCGGCCTTGCTAGGCCGGCGGCGGCGGGGCCGCACTATCCAGCCGCTTCGCTGGGTTGGACGCTCGGCTGCCGATAGTGCGCCGTTCGTGATTGCGCAGCCAGGAAGTGGGCCTCTATTCCTCCACGAGCAGCACCAAGGTGTCGGACAGCACGCCGTCATGTTCCATCGCCTCTGCGGCCGCCTTGGTCTGCATCCAGGCCATAACGGCGTCGAGGTCGGAAACGTCCATGAGTACAGCCACCCGGGCCCGGTTCTGCGGATCGACGAAAGTCCGGATGTTGGTGACACCTAGGGGTCCGAAAAGCTCCTCCCGTTTCGGTGAAGCAAGCCAATGCTTGGTGTCCTTCACGTCGTGGTGGCCGATCACTGTAGGCATTTCGACTCCTTCGGTAAAACTTCGGAAATCTTGTGGCGGCCGGAAACTGCGGACCGTTGGTGTCTTAGTCGCTTGCTAGCGAGGGAAGTGCTCGTGCACGGGGAACTCGTGAATGTCCGGTGGACCCGCTGTAGCTCCGATTGTGGCCATCGCGGGTCCGATGCGTTCCGCCGCGAACCGGTCGAAGTGCCCGCGCGACTCCCAGAAGTCGATCGCGCCAAAACCGCCGTCTACCGGGCCGGACGCGTGAAAGATGAGTCCATCGGGGGGATTGCCGTCCGGGTCGATCGTCGCATTGAGTTGGTCCATCTGCTCGGCCGTGACGCCAAGTAGTTTGAGCCGGATTCCTACAGCCATCGTTCCTCCTCGGAGTTGACCGCGCAGCCTACGCTCGCCGCGGAGCGGCGTCGATCGCCCCAACGACCGAAACGATGACACGGCTCAGTCGTAGATCCGAACGGCGCCGGACGCGAGCAGATCGACGGTGCGGCGCGCCTGGTCAGCCTTGGCGGAGGCCGAGGGTGTTGCCGTCTGGATCGCGGA
>DAIMHX010000082.1:0-8525 GCA_036723055.1 Microbacteriaceae bacterium | reverse complement strand
CCGCAGGCGATGTGCTGCCTCGCCAGCGCTGAGACCAGTCTCGGTCACATTCAGACCGCGCAAGACCTCGTCGACGGACCTGGTCGCCGCGACCGTGATGCCGAGAGGGTCCGCCCGCGACAGGGACTGCGACTTCGTCGAAGCCGTCATCATCGCCCCCAACGCCACATGTGAATGCACGTTTCCAGGACAGCCCAGTCGTGAGCAGGGTCGAAGGACCCATCCCAAAAGGGACTAGCGCCGCTGTCGCCGGACGAGGCACCGAGCGATTCTGGACTTAGTGACGAGGCCACAGACGGGGGAACGCAGATGACTATCAACGGCGAGATCCTGGTTGGGGTGGACGGTTGTCCCAGCAGCGATGCGGCGGTTGTATGGGCAGCGGGCGAGGCCGCGAGCCGTGGGCTTGGCCTCGCGCTTGTGCACGCCCTTGACATGAACTCGATCGGGCTTGGGCTCACCACCGCGCCCCTGCGGACGATGCTTATCGAGATAGCGCAGCCGACCATCGACCACGCACTGAAACTGGCCGCGGAACACCAGCCGGGCGTGCCGGCTCGCGGGCAAGTAATGATCGGATCGCCTACGCGAACGCTGCTGTTCCTGTCCGAGAAGGCGCAGCTGACTGTGGTCGGCCGCACCGGTCGGGGTGCTTTGGCTCACCTGTGGCTCGGCACTGTGACGCAACGCGTCCTGGCACACGCGAGCTCTCCCGCGATAGCGGTCGGCGGCACGGATGCCACGACGGCGGGGACGATGTCGCGAATCGTCGTGGGGATGGGCGAGGGCCCAGCTCAGGACTCCGCGCTGGAATTCGCATTCTCCGAGGCTCAGCAACGTTGCATACCCCTTGAAGCGCTTCACGTCGTACGGCGAGCTGGATCACCGTCGAGCGAATTGGTGGACGATCCGCATCCGGAGCACCTGGACGCCGAAGAGCGGCAAGCGAAGCTACTCAGCGAGTGGGCCGCAACTTACCCAGCGGTGGCCGTCACATCGATCGTGCGAGGCGGTCACTTGGGCGAGGTCTTCGCCGATGCTTGCCGCGCCACAGATCTGCTCGTGCTCGGCCATCACCGCCGCGCGCCGTATTCCCCATACCAGCTCGGCCCGGCTGCCACCGCAGCTCTGCACCACACGACCTGCTCTGTCGCTGTCGTCCACGAGCCGGCGGCAAGTGCCGCCAGCTGACGGAAGCCTGCTACCGGGAATACGAGGGAGCGCGATCATGAACAAGGAACAGAACGGGTCTGTCGTAGTCGGTGTCGATGGTTCCCCGGCCGCTGCGGCGGCGCTGGAATGGGCAGCCGATGAGGCCGAACGGCGCAGGGTGCCGCTGGTGATCGCGTACGCGGGACACCTCGCGCATCGCGACGCTCTGGCCGAGGACACCGCCCATTCTGCGATGCGGGACATCTGTGCCTACGGCAAGGAACTGATCGAAGACGCGATGGCGACAGCCGTGGAGAACCGCCGTCTGGTGGATGTCAGGACCGAGCTACGCGAGATGGGCCCAGCAGAAATGCTGATCGAGCTCAGTCGGACGGCAGCTGTGCTCGTGGTCGGTCGCGGCAGCGAGGGCCCGATCGCGCGGTTCGTCTTCGGCTCGGTCACCCAGCGCGTCGCCGAGCACGCCCATTGCCCGGTCGTCGTCGTCGGGCCAGACCTGCCGCCGACCACGACCAGGACGATTGTCGTGGGAGTCTCCGACTCGCCAGGCGGAAAGCAGGCCATGCAGTTTGCGTGTGCCGAAGCAACTGCGTGTCATGCGAAGGTGCGGGCGGTGCGTTCTTGGTCTGAGCTGAACTGGTCGCGAGTCGGATTCCCGTTCCCACCGGACGTGTCGTTCGAGACTCTTCAGACGGGCGAAGAGGCGATCCTCGACGAGTGCGTACGCCAGGCCCGCGACGCCTATCCCGGCCTTGAGATCGCCAGCGTGGTGACGGCACAGCCGGCTGATGTCGGCCTCGAGACGGCCGCGCGCCAGGCGGACCTGCTCGTCATCGGTTGCCGTCGTGATGACGGCGAGCACCGACGGCGCCTCGGTCCGCTGGCCTCCTGGCTGCTCCACCACTCTCCGTGCCCCGTCGCGATCGTGGGTCATCCGGCGGCCGTGACGAAGGCTGTGTCGACGGCAACGGAGACGGCTTTCGCGCCGGACCATCCGCTCGGCCTGCCAACCCCCCAACCGGCTACTTCGTGACCGAGGAGTCCGCCATGACCGGATCAGATGCCGACAGGTCGACCCTGCGCTACCTCAGTGACGTGGTGGCGCGTGAGGCGCACCGACCAGGATTCCGACCGCCAGTGCCAGCCGGGCCAGAACGCGTGCGCGACGTCATGGTCACCTCCGTTGTCGCGGCCCACGAGGGTGCCGTATTCAAGGAGATCGTCGACGCCCTCATCCGTAACCGCGTCAGCGCCGTCCCGGTGATCGCCGACGATCGTCGGGTGCTCGGTGTCGTCTCCGAGGCCGACTTGTTAGCCCGCGTGTCGAAGGCGCACCTCACGCTGCCGCGCGGCCACCGCCTGTCGGCGCACAGCGAGGAGCGCCGCAAGCTGCACGCGGCCACCGCGAGCGCGCTGATGACGTCACCGGCATATGTCATCGCGCCGCACGCCTCGATCGCCGACGCCGCGTGGCACGCCGCGCGTAACCGAGTCCGGCGGCTACCGGTCGTCGACGACAACGGGGTGCTCGTGGGTATCGTGACGCGCTCCGATCTGCTTCGAGGGTTCCTCCGCCCGGATGAGGACATCCGCGACGACATCACCCAGAACCTGATCGTCGGTGCGTTCATGCTCGATCCGAACAGCGTCGAGGTGTCGGTTGAGGAGGGTGTCGTGACCCTGCGCGGGCAGGTCGAGCGGAGATCAATAGCTCTCGAAATCGTCGACAACGTGCGCAACTGGAGCGGGGTGGTCGACGTCGACGACAAGCTGACTTACCAGACCGACGACACGCAGCCGACCTCCGTGCCGGCCGTCCTGTACTGATCCCGGTCTAGGCGTTGCGGACCTCCGCGCCGTACACGGCGGCCTGGGTACGCCGTTCCATCCCCAGCTTGGCCAGCAGACCAGATACGTAGTTCTTCACCGTCTTCTCGGCCAGGAACAGCCGGTCGCCGATCTGCCGGTTCGTCAATCCCTCGGTGATGAGCCCCAATATCTCGCGCTCGCGCTCGGTCAATGACGCCAACCGTTTGTCCTGCGGCTCACCGTCGCGCAGCCGCTGCAATAACCGCCCGGTCACTGCCGGATCGAGCAGCGATTGGCCCGCGGCTACCTGCCGGATGGCGTCGACCAGGTTGGCTCCGCGGATCTCCTTGAGTAGATAACCGGCCGCACCCGCGCCGACGCCGAGCGCATCCAGTATGTGCGCGAGCAGTCGAAGGTTCTGATCACGATCGGAGCCTGCGCCACCGCCGGCGGCATCCAGGCCCTGCGCAACTTCGGCGACGTCGAGGAGTACCGCACCGTCGTCTACGCCAGTCCGCAGTACATCGACACACTCGCCACGTCGACACCGATAGCCGACCACGTCGCCGTCGACTTCGAGCTGCGCGGCTGCCCCATCGACAAGCGCCAACTGCTCGAGGTCATCTCGGCGTTCCTCGTCGGGCGCAAGCCGGACATCCCCGACATCAGCGTCTGCACCGAATGCAAGCGACGCGGCCTGACGTGCGTGATGGTCGCCGATGGCACCCCATGTCTTGGACCCGTCACCCACGCCGGCTGCGGCGCGCTATGCCCTGCGGTGGGTCGCGGCTGTTACGGCTGCTTCGGCCCGATGACCGGTGCCAACCTCCCGGCCATGATCGGCCAACTGCACGCCTGCGGGATGAGTCCCGGCGCAGTCGATCGCGTCTTCGCCACCTTCAACGTCGCGGCGCCGGGCTTCGCACGAAGGGGGACCGCAGATGACAGCCCGAAGTAGGGACTTGCAGGTGCGCGCACTGGCCAGGGTCGAGGGCGAGGGCGCCCTGCGTGTCGTCGTCGAGGACGGCCGAGTCGAGCGCGCCGAGTTGCGGATCTACGAGCCGCCGCGCTTCTTCGAGGCATTTCTCCGCGGCCGGCAGCACACCGAGGTCACCGACCTCACCTCCCGCATCTGTGGCATCTGCCCGATCGCCTATCAGACCTGCGGATGGCAGGCGATGGAGCAGGTTTGCGGCGTCGTCGTAGACGAGCAGATCGCGGCCCTGCGGCGGTTGCTGTACTGCGGCGAATGGATCTCCAGCCACGCGCTGCACATCTACCTGCTGCACGCGCCGGACTTCCTCGGCTACCAGGATGCGATCGCGATGGCTGAGAACCGGCGCGAGATCCTCGAGCGCGGGCTGCATCTGAAGAAGGCCGGCAACGCGATCCTCGAGACGGTCGGCGGCCGAGCCATCCACCCGGTCAACACGCGGGTCGGCGGATTTCACCGCGCACCCACCAAGGCCGAGCTCGGCGCGCTGGCCTACTCCCGCGCCAAGGATGAGATGTTCGTCCAGACCGACACCGCCGAATCACCCTGGTACGTGGTCGAAGCTGAGGACAAGCGCCGCGCCCGGATCAACATGATCGCCCATCTGCTCTCGAGCATCCCGTACCGCGATGTCGAGCGGGCGCCGCTCACGCTGCCGGCGCGACCCAAGGCGATCAACTACGTGCGACCGCCACGCGAGCTCTACCACTCGGTCCCCGACCACGCCGCTTTGCTCGAATGACGGTTCAGAGCCTGCGCCCTGGCCGGTGGCCGTCGCCCGCTGAGACGCCCGACTCAGTCCTGCCCGGAATCGCTCGCCTGGCCGGCGGCGATGGCAGCCTGGACGCGCTGGACTCGCTCGACTGCCGCGCGATCCAGCTCGGCCTGTCGAGCCGCACTCAGCACCACTGCGTCGGGACCCGGGAACACGATGGCCGTGCGGCCCGTGTCGAGCCACCGAACCGTGTACGGCGGCTCACCGTTCGGCGAAGCGATTGCGACGATCTCTGCGCGGCGCTCGTGCCGGCCGTCGGTGTGGCCGCTGACTACCAGCCATTCTCCAACCTTGGCGTGCATACTCCCTCGACCTCCTCATATTGGGTGCCTGGCCGCGGCGTGCCGGTCAGGCGGGCACCGTCGACTCCAGCCGACGGCCTGGACTGGGAACTGAGTTTCCGGTCAGGTGCGGCACGGTTCGTCCGCGTCCGGTGTGCCTGCCACTTGGCGACTGCTCCGACGAGAGCCGCGGCGAGCAGGCACGGGAGGAAGTCGCGCGGGTCGAGCTGCTCAGTGCGCAAGAGTTCCCGGAGCGGGAGCCAGGAAACAGCGAGCACGGCGAGCACAACGTTGAACAGCACCGCCGCCAGGAGCAGTGGATTGCGTTGCCCGCTCGCCCGGCGGGGTCGAAGGGCCAACGCCACGAGGAGCTGACTCAGGGTCAGCGAGACGAATATCGTGCTCTGCCATGGCCGCTGTGCGTGGTGTGCGTACAGCCCGGCCAGCAGACTTGCCGCGGCAATCACGGCACCGAGTGCGACGACCCGGTGCGCGATCGGGCCGTCGAGGAGTTGCTCGTTGCGCGGGCGTGGCGGGCGGCGCAACACGTCGGCCTCGGCAGGCTCGTTGCCCATCGCAACACCGGGCAGACCATGCGTCAGCAGGTTGACCCACAGAATTTGCCCGGCTTGCAATGGCAGCGCGAATCCCGCGAGAGGTCCCAGGATCATGATCAACACCTCGGCGACACCGCCCGCGAGCGCATAGTGCAGGAACCGGCGCAGGTTGTCGTACGCCCGGCGGCCCTCACCGATCGCAAGCACCATGGACGACAAATCGTCGCCGGTCAAGACGAGGTCGGCGGCCTGCTTAGCGACTTCGGTGCCGGTGCGGCCCATCGCGACCCCGATGTCGGATGTGTGCAGCGCCGGGGCGTCGTTGACGCCGTCGCCGGTCATCGCGACCACCTCACCGCGGCTGCGCAACGCGGCGACGATCGCAGTCTTCTGCTCCGGCCGCACTCGTGCGTACACATCGTCGGGTTCGATCCCCACGGCGCCGGCGACGGCCTGCGCGGTCGCCGGATGATCGCCGGTGATCATCACCGGCCGGACACCGGCAGACCGGAAGGCCGCGACGAGCGCGCGGGCCTGCGCCCGGGGTGGGTCGGCCAGGGCGACGAGGCCGAGCAACTGCCAGCCCTGACCCCTGCTGGCGACGGCGAGCACACGCCGGCCGATCCCGGCGAGCCGGGCGGCCGCTTCCTGCGCACCGGGGGCATCGGCGATCTCACGCAGCACCGCTTCAGGTGAGCCCTTACACAGCGTCAATTCGGTCCCGTCCGGACGAACGTGCGTGGTGTACATGCGGGCTGTCGCGACGTCGAAGGGAACCTCGGCCGTTCGCGGGTAGGACGTGCGTAACTCGGCAACGTCGATGCCGGCAGCCGTTGCCGCCACAACCAGTGCGACCTCTGTCGGATCGTCCCGTGCTGCCGGCGAGCCGTCGACGGTGGCGCACGCGTCGTTGCACAGGGCGCCTGCCTCGAGGAGGCTGCGTGCGCCTGGGGTGTTCGCCTCGGGCCACAGTTCGGCGAGTGACATCCGGCCTTCAGTCAGCGTGCCCGTCTTGTCCGCAGCGAGCATGGTCACCGACCCGAGTGCCTCGACCGCGGCGAGCCGCCGCGTCAGCACGCCCCGGCCGGCCATCCGCCGCGCGGCCATGGCCAGCGAGAGCGACACGACCGCCGGCAGCGACTCGGGGATGGCGGCCACGGCCAGGCTGATGGCCAGCACCAGGCTGATCTCGACCGAGCGACCGGACGCAAGGCTGATCGTCGCGACTGCCGCTGCGGCCACGGCGACGGCGATCGCCAGATGGCGGCCGAGCGTCGCCAGCTGCCGTTGCAGCGGCGTCAGCACCCGCTCGGCGTCTCGCAACGACTTGGCTATGCCGCCAATGGCGGTGTCGTGTGCCGTGGCATCGACCACCGCGTCGCCACGGCCCCGGGTCACCACGGTCCCGGCGAAGACCCGCTCACCGACTTGTTTGACCGCAGGAATGGATTCGCCGGTGAGCATCGACTCATCGACCTGCATCGACTCCGCGAAGTCCAGTCGCGCATCAGCGGCGACGATGTCGCCCGCGACCAGGCGCAGCACGTCACCGCACACCACCTCGCGTGCGTCGATGTCCCGTGGTTTGCCGTCGCGCACGACCGTCGCATGTGGCGCGGTCAGGTCGGCCAGGGCAGCCAGCGCCCGGCCGGAGCGGACCTCCTGACCGGCCCCTAACGCTGTGTTGATGACGACGACAGCCAGGATGACGGCCATATCGGGCAGGTCGCCCACAGCGGCAGTCAAGCCGGCCGCGACGAGGAGCACCACGATCACCGTGTCGGCGAGCTGTCGTCCGATCGCGCCCAGCCACCCGACGCTACGACCGACGGGCAGTTCATTTCGGCCGTCTGCGACGAGTTGACGCGCGGCCTGGCGTTCGCTCAGCCCGGTAACGCTCATGGTTCAAGCCTTGCCTGTGCAGCCGTGGCAAACCAGGGGACGAAGGTCCGTAAGAGGCAGGACACAGGGCGCTACCGGGGCCGCCACAGCCGCGCGAGTGTGGACGCATTCCGTGAGAGGAGCAGTCATGAGCGACCAGGAGAAGTACGCGGCAACCCGCGAAGCGGTGACGGTGAGTGTCCGACGCCAAGGCCCGACCCCAGAGCGCTATGGGACGGCGCTTGAGCGATACCTGGCGGCAGTCGCATATACCCAGGACCACGACCGCGACGCAGCCGAAACCCCGGCCGGCCACCACTCGCCGCTTTGGCGACTGTCGGACATCCAGGTCCGCGACGTGATGACCCGTGAGGTCGTCTCCGTGAGCGAGGATGCCGGCTTCAAAGAGATTGTGGCCGCGCTCGCCCTGATTCGCGTGAGTGCGGTGCCGGTCGTCGACGGCGCGGGACGAGTGCTCGGTGTGGTGTCCGAGTCCGACCTGGTGACCAGGTTGATCACCGGCGGAACGTCGGGCGACCGCGTGCCGGGCAAGCACGGCGAGCGCCGGGATATCCGCCGCAAGTCCGTGGCCGACACGGCGGGCACGCTGATGACGTCGCCTCCGGTCACAATCCGTCCCACGGCCTCGCTCGTCGAGGCAGCCCGGACCGCCGCAAAGGCCCACGTGCGAAGGCTCCCCGTCGTGGACGACCAGGGTGTCATCGTCGGAATCGTGACCCGTGCGGACCTAGTGACGGTGTTCCTGCGCGACGACGACGAGCTTCGCGATCTCATCAGGAAAGAGGTTCTGACGTCGCGGTTCTGCGCCGATCCGTCCACCGTCGAGGTCGTTGTGGAGGACGGTGTGGTGACGCTCACCGGGCAACTGGAACGCCGCATGCAGATCGCGCCACTGATCGAGGCGACCCGCGCGGTCGCCGGCGTCGTCAGCGTGCACAACGAGCTCACTTACCGCGTCGACGACAGGATCTACCCGGTCGTGCCTGGCCCGCTGTACTGAAGGTGAGGACACCCTCATGAAGGCATTGGTTTATCAC
>DAIMHX010000081.1:4686-9155 GCA_036723055.1 Microbacteriaceae bacterium | reverse complement strand
CAGGATGCCGGTGCGAGCGGCGCGACCAGGATGCCGGTGCGAGCGGCGCGACCAGGATGCCGGTGCGAGCGGCGCGACCAGAATGCCGGTGCGAGCGGCGCGACCAGAATGCCGGTGCGAGCGGCGCGCGGCGCGCTCAGACGCGCGCGGCGCGCTCAGACGAGGGAGAGCACGACCTTGCCGCGCACGTGGCCGGCGATGAGGTGCTCGTACGCCTCCCGCACCTGTTCGAGCGGGTAGACGCTGTCGATCGGGAAGACGATCTCGCCGCTGGCGATGAGGTCCGCGAGCGCGGCCAGGTCGCCCTGGCCCGCGGCCTGTCCCCCGACGCCGGCGATGCCGGCATCCGTCCGGTGCCCGCGTGCGGCGATCGTGTTGATGCGCGGTCCCGGTACGCCGAGCTTCAGCGCCGCGTCGATCGTGGCGGGGCCGTGGTTGTCGAGCGCCGCCGTGACGTGCGGCGCAACCTTGCGCACCCGGTCGACGAGCCCCTCCCCGTAGGCGACCGGGATGACGCCCAGCCCGCGCAGGAACTCGTGATTCTCCGGCCCAGCCGTGCCCACGACTGTGGCCCCGGTGCGAAGCGCCAGCTGCGCGGCCAGCACGCCCACCCCGCCCGCCGCGGCACTCACGAGCACCGTGTCGGAAGGCCCGAGGTCCAGGGAGCGCACGCTCGCCCAGGCGGTGCGGCCGACGATGTCGAGTGCCCCTGCCCGCTCGAAATCGAGCTTCTCCGGTTTGCGGATGACCCTCGCCGCCTCGATGACGACGTAGTCGGCCTGGGCGCACATGCGCTTGCCGCCGAACACCGCGTCCCCCGGGCGGAACGCGGTCACGTCGGAGCCGGCCTGGTCGACGATGCCCGCGAAGTCGTTGCCGTTCCCACAGGGAGGCACCGCGTTGTAGCTCGCCGCAGCCGGGCCGCCGCGCAGAATCTTCCAGTCGACCGGGTTGAGGCCGGCGGCGTGCACCCGCACCCGCACCTCGCCAGGTCCGGCCTGCGGCGCCTCGTCCTGCACGATGTGCAGCACGTCGGGGCCGCCGAACTCATCGAAGCGCACGAAGCGAGCCATGGACGACAGCATAGGCATTTCGGCCGGACACCGCGCCCCCCGAATTTCGGGTGAATTGCCCCACCCGCGGCCCTTCGCGACCGCGAACGCAACCCCCTTGCCACCCCTCGAATGGGGGATAAAATCGTGTTAGTTGAGCCCTCCCGGCTCAACTTTAGAGAACCACTAGCGGGACCGGTTTCCGACCGGACCACAGAAAGCGAGTTGATTATGGCAATGAACTTCGACCCATTCCGCGAACTGGACCGCGTCGCCGGGGCCCTCATGGACATCCGTGGGCCGCGCGTCATGCCGATGGACCTCTTCCGCGAGGGCGACCACTACGTGCTCAGCGCGGACATGCCCGGGATCGACCCTGGCTCCGTCGACATCGACGTGGACGGCCAGCTGCTGACCATCAGGGCGGAGCGCACGATGGCGAACCACGAGAACGTGAAGTGGCTCACCCGTGAGCGCCTCGCCGGATCGTTCCTTCGCCAGTTGAACCTCGGCCAGGGCATCGACCTCGACCAGATCAGCGCGACCTATTCGAACGGTGTGCTGAGCGTGACGATCCCGGTGAGCGCGTCAGCGATGCCGCGCAAGATCCAGGTGAAGAGCTCACGCGAGGGGATGCTGACCGTCAAGGAAGGCGAACGCCAGATCAAGTCGTAGCACCGCGGAACATGGGGCCCGGAGGAATTCCCCCGGGCCCTTCGGTGTGTTTGTGTGGCGTACACGCAATGTTTACGTTCATCTGGTCGAATACCTGGAGTACCGTTAGTGCAAATGCACTCAGCGACGAGTGTGTCGTTCCAACGAATGGATTGCTCCGTGAACATTCGAACGGCCGAATACCCTAGGCCGGATCATTTCCTGCTCCACCTCAGCGACACGCACCTGCTCGCTGGCGGCAAACTCCTCTACGACAGCGTGGACAGTGCAGCGCACCTCACCCAGCTCTTCGCAGAGATCGAGGCATCCGGCGGTCGTCCAGACGCCATCATCTTCTCCGGCGACCTGGCCGATAGGGGTGAACCCGGTGCCTACGACCTCCTGCGCACGATCGTCGAGCCGGCCGCCGAAAAGCTGGGCGCGAAGATCGTCTGGGCAATGGGCAACCATGACGACCGCGGAGCGTTCCGCGCGAACCTTCTCGGCGAACTGGCAACCACGAATCCGATCGACAACGTCGTCGACCTCGGCGGGCTCCGCATCATCACGCTGGACACCTCCGTTCCCGGCTTCCATCACGGCGAGCTGTCACTGCAGCAGCTCGCGTGGCTGGCCGCCGAGCTGAGCGTCCCCGCGCCCGACGGAACGATCCTCGTCATGCACCACCCGCCCGTGCCGAGCGTGCTCGACCTCGCGGTCACGGTTGAACTGCGCGACCAGGCTGGGCTCGCCAGGGTGCTGAGGGGCACGGATGTCCGCAGCATCCTGGCCGGCCACCTGCACTACTCCTCGACCGCGACATTTGCCGGCATCCCGGTGTCGGTCGCCTCGGCCACCTGCTACACGCAGGATCTCAACGTTCCCGTCGGCGGAACGCTCGGCCGGGACGGCGCCCGCGCGTTCAACCTCGTGCACGTGTACCCGGACACGGTGCTGCACTCGGTCGTGCCGATCGGCAGCCACCCGGCCCTCGAATACATTGACGCGGAGCACACCGAGCGTCGGCTCCACGACGCCCACCTGCGAATCACGCCGGCGAGCACGCTGCCCGTCTTCCGTGGACCGCCGATGACCACGCCGATCCCGGTCCTGCGCTAGCGGCCCGAAGGCTGCGGCCTACGAGCGCCGCAGCACCTCGTCTACCGCAGTTTCGGCGTACGAGTGGGCGGCGGCCTCGGCCTGGGACTCGGTCTCCCAGGGTGCGGCGATCGGGAAGTACCGCTCCAGGAACTCGGTGACGGCCGTGCGGCGCACCTCGTCGGAGATCTCCGGGAAGCTTCCGTCGTTGAGGCAGAACATGTCCTGGTCGCGGCGCTTGCGCAGCTTGTCCATCTGCCGCAGGGCGACGCGCAGGGTGGTCTCCACGTACAGCGACCGCACCTGCGTCTGCGCGACAGCGCGACCGGTCATCAGCGCGTAGTAGTGGTACAGCGAGTTCGTGACCGAGATGTCGGTCGCCGAGCGGAACTGGCTGGCCGCGGTGCGCGCGAAGTCCTCGGGGAACTCACGCTCGAGGTCTTCCATCACACTCTTGCGCAGCGGCGCAGCCGTGTGCTCGAGGTGGCGTGTGGTGACCTTGCCGAACCGGTCGAGCAGAAGGGCGCGGTTCACCCGGGCCGCGTTCTCGAACCCGCTGCGGGAAGGGTCGTTCTCGCCCAGGCCGATCCGGGTGGACGCCTCGACGAACTTCGTGATGCCGCCCGGTGAGAAGAAGAGCTCTGGTCCGACGGGCCGCCCGAAGAACATGTCGTCGTTGGAGTAGAGGAAGTGCTCGGCCAGGCCGGGGATGCGGTGCAGCTGGCTTTCCACGGCGTGTGAGTTGTGGGTGGGCAGCACGCTGGTGTCGGGGAAGAAATCCTCGCTGCGCATGAGCGTGACCCGCGGGTGGTCGGCCAGCCACTCCGGCGCCGGCGAATCCGTCGCGATGAAGATGCGGCGCACCCACGGGGCGAACAGGTAGACGCTGCGCAGGGCGTACTTGAGCTCGTCGATCTGACGGAACCGGGCCTCGGATTCGTCGCCCTCGCCCACGACGTAGGCCTTCATGCGCTTGGCGCGTTCGCGCTGGAATTCGGTGGACGAGCCGTCCACCCAGGAGAAGACCATGTCGATGTCGAAGCTGATGTCGCTCGCAAGGTCGTCGAACATGCTCTGCAGCGTGCGCCAGGTGCGCCCGAAGAGTTCGATCGTGGTTTCGCGGGCCTCGGAGCGAGGCATCCGTGTGCGCATCAGTTGGTTCTCGACCGGCGCGACGATTTCGTCGGGGCCGAAGTGCCACAGTTCGAACTGGAACGCGGTCTGCGAGCCGTACCGCAGGCGGCCGATCGGTTCGATGCGCGGGCGATAGACGCGGAAAACGGATGACTTGCGCAGCTCAGAGAGGGCGCCGTCGGCCAGCAGGAGCGGCCGGGTCTGGCCGCCGTCGAGCGGCTTCGCGTAGAAGGGCTCGTTGGCGAACGCCGCGGCGAGCACCTTCGTGAGCAGCTTGCGGCGTTTGCGGTCGACGGCGATGACCGGGCGGCCGCCGTCGCCGCGCACGAGCAGGAAGTCGATGCCGGCCGCCTCCAGGGCGTCGCGCACCGCGAGGAGGTCCTTGACCATGGATTCGTGCGGCGTGAAGTTGCCGTTGATGAGCGCGATTTCGCCCTTGCGCACGACGAGGTCGTCGCGGTCGAAGCGGCGGGTGCGGGCGTCGGGGGTGACCAGCACGAGTTCGGGCTCGCTGCTCAGCGAGAGCGAGGG
>DAIMHX010000081.1:1396-4586 GCA_036723055.1 Microbacteriaceae bacterium | reverse complement strand
TGTGGTCGATGATGTGGTCGGTGATGTAGTCGGAGATATGGTCGATGATGTGGTCGGTGCCGGTGCTTGTGCCGGCGTGTGCGTCAAGTCGGTCGAAAGTAGCCATAATCCTCCTCGGGATGTGGGAACACTCATTCACGAGGCAACCACGCGCTATGCCAGGGGGAGTGCGTCCGGTAGTGCCGGGCGTCGACGCGCCCGTTCGAAACCGGACGCGAAGCATCCGGTGGAACGCGGTGGCGCTACCTTTAGTGTACGTTGCCGCGCATCCGTTACAGGGCGCTGATCCCAAACAGGCCGATGACGAGGGCCATGACGAGCAGGGTCACGAGCTCGTGCGCGATGTTGAGCACGGTCAGGCCCCGCGGCCGGCGGTCGAACGCGTCGTGGGTGATCATGCGCGCGGCGGTGAAGCCGGCCCAGAGGATGACCGCGGTGAGCAGGGTGTTGGCCAGGAAGTTGCCGTGGTAGAAATTCTGCACGATCGCGGCGACCCCGGCGAGAACCCAGGCTGTGATGAAACTGACAATCACCGTGATGATGAGCGGGAAGGCCGCGCCGGTGCGCATGCTCTCCTCGTCGTGGCCGACGGCCTTCATCCAGTAAGCGCCGAAGACTCGCCGCGCGTACCAGATCGAGCCGACCAGCATGCTCGACGCGGTCGCGAGCAGGACCGCCCAGATGTTGACTTCGGGGATCATGATGGAGTCCTTTCCGCAGGCCCCGCCCATAACGGCGAAGCGGATGCCCCGATGCTAGTGCTCAGCGGGCTCGCGCGGCGTGATTTCGGCACCCTCGGTTTTGGGTCCGGTCAGGGTTTTCGTTCGCCCGATGGTCGGTCACGTCGTTTCGGAAAGGTACTCGGCCAGGATGCGCGCGTGGTTGACGTGCGGGTCTTTCGCGCCGTAGACGAGCGTCGTGGCGGTATTCGCGGCCGCGTTCTTCACGGCGAGACCACGCAGCTCGGCGACGGCGCGGCCGGTCGCCGGGTTGCCGTCGAGTTCGGCGCGGTAGCGCACGGTGAACTCGTCGAGGCGCTCCGGATCGTGGTTCCACCAGGTGCGCAGTTCGGGCGACGGGGCCAGATCCTTGAGCCAGGCGTCGAGCCGGGCGCGTTCCTTGGTGACGCCGCGCGGCCACAGGCGGTCGACGAGCACACGGTATCCGTCGTCGGCGGACGGCTCGTCGTACGCGCGTTTGATCCGAATGGTCATGGAGCCAGTGTGGCCTCAGTCGGGTGCGCGGTCGAGGGGCGCGGGGTCGAGGTCGGCCGGGTCGGTGACCGGCAGCCGACAGACGAAGTCGCGGCACGGGTAGGCGGTGGGGCGGTTATCGTGCGGGGCGCGGCCGGCGAAGAGCTCGAATCCGGCGTCGGCGAGCGCGCTCGCCTGGGTCGCGGTGACGGATGCGACGAGCCCGGCCTGCCGGCGCGCGGCGGCCAGGAGGCCGGCCGGGTCGGCCGGGGCGTTCTCTTCGGCGCCCGCCTCGGTATTGTCGGGTGACACGACGACCAGTTGCTCGATCGGTGCCGCCAGCGCCGCCATGAGTCGCAGCGCGGCCCCGAACGCCAGCGGACGCGCTGGGGCGAGGTCGGCGACGACGGTCATCGCGGTCTCGGCCGCCCGGCGATAGCGCTGATCGGCGGTGAGCAGGTAAAGCAGCCAGGCCGCGTCGGCGGTCGCGGTGAGTCCGGAGGGATAGGCACCCTCCGACGGGTCGAGGTCGATGCTGAGGCCCTGGGCGGCCAGCACCGGGTCGGCGCCGTTCGGGGCGCGGAACGTGTCGGTGGCCTCCGATAGCGTGCTGTCGATCAGCCGGCGCCCGGCCGTGGCGTAGCCGGGCTCCCCCGTCGCCAGCGCGAGTTCGAGGAGGCCGCGTGCACACATCCCGTAGTCCTCCAGGGTGGCCTGCGCGGTCGACGTCCGGCCCTCGACGGATGCGCGAACGAGGGTGCCGTCGCCGCGCCGGTGCTGAGTGAGCAGGTAGTCGGCGGCTCGGCGAGCCGCGCCGATGAGGGCGTTGTCCGCGAAGGCGAAGCCCGCGCGGGCGAGCGCGGCGATGGCGAGGCCGTTCCAGCCGGTGAGCACCTTCCGGTCGAGCGCCGGCGGGGTCTCCGCGCTGCGGCCGTCCTCGTCGAGCGCGTAGTAGCCGCCCTCGACCCGACGGCCGGCGACGACGCTCTCTGAGTCCTGGGCGCTGGCGAAGCCTCCGCTGGGGAGTTGCAGCACGGTCGTGAGGAAGCGGGCGATCCCCTCGGCGACGCTGCGCGCCCACTGCTCGCCGGTGAGCTGCCAGGCCCGCGTGTAGAGGTCGAGCAGCTGCGCGTTGTCGTAGAGCATCCGCTCGTAGTGCGGTTCGCTCCAGTCGCGGTTCACCGCGTACCGGAAGAAGCCGCCTTCGACCGGGTCGCGCAGCGGTGACGCGCCCATGCGCTTGAGGGTGCGCAGGGCGAGCGAGCGGCCGTCCGGCCGGTCGAGCAGGAATCCAAGCGTCGGCGCCACCGGGAACTTCGGCGCGCCGCCGAAGCCGCCGAAGGTCGTGTCCTCGTAGGCGGCGAGGGCTGCCATCGTGCTCGCGAGCGCGGCCGCGTCGGGCAGGGCGCTCGCGGCGAGGTGCTGACCGGATGCCTCGGCGAGCGCGTGCGCAACCATGGCGGCGCTTGCCGTGACCTCGTCGCGGCGGCTGGTCCAGGCATCCGTCACCGCTTCGAGCACCTGGCGGAAGGACGGTCGCCCGGGCAGCGGCTGCGGCGGGAAGTAGGTGCCGGCGTGGAAGGCTCGGCCGTCGGGCGTCACGAAAACGTTCAGGGGCCAGCCCAGGCCCTCGATGAACGCGCTGGCGGCGGCGAGGTAGCCGGCGTCGACATCCGGATGCTCCTCGCGGTCGACCTTGACGCTGACGAAGTGTTCGTTGAGATAGGCGGCGAGCGCTGGATCGCTGAAGCTCTCGCGCGCCATCACGTGGCACCAGTGGCAGGTCGAGTAGCCGATCGAGACGAGCACGGGAACGTCGCGCTCGCGCGCCTCCGCGAACGCCTCGGCACCCCAACCGTGCCAGTCGACGGGGTTGTCGGCGTGCGACCGCAGGTAGGGGCTGATCGCGTCGACAAGTCGGTTCGGCATGCCTCCATTGTCCTCCGCGCCCGCCCTCCGCGCCCGTCTCGCCGCCCACGCCCCGCCCAGCCCCCGCC
>DAIMHX010000081.1:0-1386 GCA_036723055.1 Microbacteriaceae bacterium | reverse complement strand
GCCGGGAACCGCCGAAACTGCTCACTCGCGGGGGTGAAACGGGGATGAGAGGGGCGGCGCGAGGGGGTTACGGAGGGTGGGAGGCGGGGATACGCTGGGCTCGAATCGGCTCCAATTGAGCAAAGAAGCTGCGCGTGACAGGGGAAACACTCGCGCGGCGGCTGTGGACCGCTGCGCAAACAGATCAAGGTCTGCTCACCAGACTGCGGGTCACCTACCGCGGCCGGTTCGACGTGTTGGACGCACTCTGGTGGCGGGCGCATCCCCTCACCCTCAGCCCCGGCGGGCAGCCGGACCCGGCCTCCGGCCTCGCCGACCTGCAGGCCGCGGTCTATTCGCCCGCCGCCTCATTCGAGCCCCTCGTCGAATTCGTCGATCCGATTACCGGCGAGGCCGTGCACGCGACCGAGAACGCGCACCGGCTGCGGAAACTGATGCAGGAACTCAAACAAGATGCCGCAACCCTCGATTTCACGCTCGAGCGGCTGAGCGACTGGACCGACGACGCCGCCGGATCGCGCGGCGCGTCTGACGGCGGACGGGGCCTCAGCGAGGGCCGGAGATCGTTCACGGACGACGGGCGACCGGCTCCGGTATCGGCGGCGGCTGCTGCTGCTGCTGCTGCCAATGCGGTTTCCGGCTCTGCGGTCGCCGACCATCGCCGCGCGCCGCTCCTGGCGCTGCTCGCCTTCGCGGCCGGTGTCGCGGCGGGCGTCGTGGGCACGATGACGACCATGGGCCTGGATGGCAACCGCCTGCCCGGCGCGCTCAGCCCGCCGAAGACATCCGTCGCTTCCGGTGGATCCGCCGCCCCGGCGACGCCCTGCAGATCTTCGCTCGACCCGCTGAATTCCTGGGCGGCAAGGTCCCGGAGCTCGGGCGCGAATTCGTGACGGACTCGATTCGGAGGATTCCGGAGCCTCGGGCCGACGACGCCGGTTACGGAGTGTTCGTCGCCCGGCGCAGCGTCGACCGACTCGGCATCCCCCGACTCGGCGCTGACCGGCTTGGCTCCGACCGGTACTGCATCATCCTGAAGTATCCGAACGACAAGACCGATTTTGCCTGCGCCGATCACGCGGCCATCGCGAAGACGGGCCTGCGGCTTGATGCCGTGCTGCTTCAGAATTCGCTGAATCCGACACTCCGCACTTGCCCTCTGTCGTCGACATAACCATCATTTGGGCGCGCGATGGTTCGGTCACTGCGGACTTCATCCCACGTCAGCAGCGCCCCCGATAGACGGCGCGGCAAGCAGAGCGCTGCGCTCGCCGACACGGGCCGTGCATGACACATCTACGTCCGCGAGCCTGCACTTGTGGTCGTTATTCGGCTCTCCTGACGTAACCGTGGGTCGTTTCGGAGCGCCTTAACGGCCGCACGCCG
>DAIMHX010000080.1:0-9195 GCA_036723055.1 Microbacteriaceae bacterium | reverse complement strand
GGACCCTCGAAACACTGGCTGACAGCGAAGCCCTTTTGACATGAAGTTGCCGGATGGATTCGTGTGGCCGGACGCGGGCGTGGCGCTCGACGAAGGATGGCTGCAGAAGCCGACGTGCGAAGCCTGCTGTGTCTCGATGCGACCGGTCGGTCGAGGCGGCTGGTGGTGTGAGCCCTGCCAGGAGTTTCAGTAGGCAGCACTCTCGAGGTCACTCAGCGGGCTGATTTCTCCGCGTCCTGAGCGACGAGGAAGACGGGGAAATCTGCCGCGATCTTTTCGAATTCCGTCAGCGAGGCATCCTTGTCAACCGGAATGTGCGGCCGTGCTCCTGGCGCTTGCCTCAGGTAGGCCTTCAGAACAGGCGCGCGTTCTCGGCGCCGTCCACGGGCTGGAGATCGCCTTCGTCTTCGACGCCCTGAGCAAAGACGCCCCCGCTCTTCGGGCCGATGCTGGCGGCAGGCGCGCCGCAGGAGCTTGCCGACACCATGCACGCCGCCTGGGTTTCCTTCGCCACGACCGGTGACCCAGGGTGGCCGAAATACGATCTGAGTGGCAGGGCCACGATGCGCTTCGACACAACCTCACAGGTCGTGGACGATCCCCGGTCCTGGGAGCGGGCCCTGTGGCACGGCATCCGTTAGCGAGCTGAGCCGCAGCGGCCCCACTACCGCGGGGCTCGTTTCGACGCCAAGCTGGTCGCCCCGTTTACCATCGCGGCGCTCGTGGTGCACGCCGTTGTGACGGCGAAGTCGAAGGTCACCGCCTCGCGAGTGGTGCGCCTGGCCGGCATCCCATTCCGGAGCTATGCCGTCTGGCGCTTCTTCAACCGCTTCACCGGTGTGTTCGTGGCCTTCGGATTCGTACACGGGAGTACTTCAACCTGCGCTGAGCCGTGCATAGGCCTACCATCGGGCACAAACCCACATGCCGGCTGCATCGAGACTCAGGAGATAAGAATGGCTGTCAAACGGATCAACGCCTACTTCACCGGGGTCACCGAGACGGACGACGGGGACTTCCTCACCGCGGACAGCGTCGCCGTGATCAGCACCGTCGACGAGGATGACCAGTACACGGAAGTCCTGCGGCTGCCGGCCAGCGACGTCATCCCGGCCGGGGAGTTCACGCTCGACGTCACCGAGTACGACAGCCTCTTCAATCGCATCGTGGACGAGCTGAACAATTCCGTCGTCGAGTACGCCACAGACAACGGCTTGACGATCACCGGCCGGGACAGCGCCGACCAGTTCTTCTGGGATGTCGCACCCGCCTGAGGGGAACAGGGGCGGTGACCGTCCAGGGTGGTCTGCGGACACCAGGGCCAGCGTCGGGTTGATGTGCCCGGCCGCGGGAATGCGGATGAAAGCGATATGCATGAAGATCACCCCTCACTTTCTAGCCGGATGGCCTCATCCAGTCGTGGGCATACACTTCGGCCTCCCCATCCCGGATGCAGTCGACGATCGTGTGAGCGACGAATTCAGCGCTATCGGGTGGGGGCGGCTGGTACTGGCCGTGATCCTCAGGTTGTTTCTCTTCAGGCTCCGTCAGGGTGTGAATCTCGAAGTCGGTGAGAGTCATATAGGGGTAGACGACGCTGACGACAATGTTGTCCGGCCGAAGCTCTTCTCGGGCGGTCAAACTCAGGTGAGCCAGGGCCGCTTTCAGGGCCGAATAGGCTGCCATGTTCGGAAGGTGCATGAGCGCAGTGCCGGAGCTGACGTTGATGATCACGCCCGAGCCCTGCGCCCTCATCGTTGGTATCACCTGCTGCATCGCAATCAACGGCCCCACGACGTCCAGTTGGAATATGGCTTGCATCGTGCCGATAGTGGTCTTCTCAATCGAGGCATCGTATCCCTGGCCGGCGTTGTTGATCAGGACGTCGATCCTGCCATAATGACGGAGCACGTCCTGGACCATCGCCGTGATGTCTTCAGGCTTCGTCATATCGGTCGGCCGTGCAAAGGACTCGACAAACTCATCTGAAAGCTGGGAGAGCTTGTCTGCGGACCGTGCCACGAGGGCCACTTTCGCACCGCCCGCCGTGAGCAGTCTCGCCGTGGCCAGGCCGATCCCCGATGAAGCACCCGTCACGATGACGACCTTGTTGTCGATGTCCATGCAGGCAGCGGCTAGAGCTCAGAGTCTGAACCGTGCGAGGGAGGCGGCATTTCATCTGCCTGATTCATGCCCTCATCTTTACGCTCGTCGAGACCGTAGCGACAGTGCTGAAAGCCATAAATCTTTTGTGCAGTGGAGCGGCGCTGACAGTGCTCTGCCCGGCCGCATTGCGGGCCCATCCTGGCGGGCGTACCGTCGCGCACAGAAGGATACGTGACGTTCAGGATGTTGGTATCCAGCTTCAGGCCCGACCGGAAGGAACCCCGATGACGAAGCTCCATCGCCTATATGACGAGTACGGCCAGAGCCCCTGGCTCGACAACCTCCGCCGGAGCTACCTGCGCGACGGCACGCTGGCTCGCATGGTCGCCGACGGCATCCGCGGTGTGACCGCCAACCCGACGATCTTCGCCAAGGCCATCGAGGGCTCGGCCGATTACGACGAGCAGTTCTTCGCACTGACGGATGCCGGCTCGTCGGTAGCCGACGCGTACTGGGAACTGGTTGCGACCGACATCACCGCAGCCCTCGTCGTCCTGCGTCCGCTGTTCGATGACTCTGTCGGGACAGACGGCTTCGTCTCGGTCGAGGTTGCACCCGACCTGGCGCGCGACACGCTGGCAACGATCGACGCCGCACGGGGTCTGCACCAGCGAATCGACGAGCCCAACCTGTTCGTGAAGATCCCCGCGACCGCGCAGGGAGTTCCCGCCATCGAGACGATGATCGCCGAAGGTCGCAGCACCAACATCACGTTGATCTTCTCCCTCACCCGCTACGCCGAGGTCATCGAGGCGTACCTCTCGGGGCTCGAGGCGTTCACTGTCGGCGGAGGGGACCCGGCGAGGGTCCACAGCGTCGCCTCATTCTTCGTCAGCCGGGTCGACACAGAAGTCGACAAGCGGCTCGAGGCCATCGGCACCGAGGAGGCCCTCGGCCTGCGCGGCCAGGCAGCGCTCGCCCAGGCCAAGCTCGCGTACCGGTTGTTCACCGAGCAGTTCTCCGGTGAGCGGTGGCAACGGCTCGCCGAGCTCGGCGCCCGCCATCAGCGTCCGCTCTGGGCCTCGACGTCCACCAAGAATCCCGCCTATCCCGACACCCGGTACGTCGACGAGCTCATTGGTCCGAACACCGTCAATACGCTGCCGGAGTCAACCATCGCCGCGTTCGAGGATCACGGTCGTCTCGCCCGCACCATCGACAGCGGCGTGCAGGAGGCCGCCGAGGTAATGCGTCGGCTGGCCGCGATCGGCATCGACATGGACGACGTCGGACTGACCCTGGAGGACCAGGGTGTCGCCGGCTTCGACAAGTCCTTCCAGGAGATGCTCGCCGGCCTCGCCACCAAGGCCACCCGGCCCGGGCAACACTGATGGATCAACACTGAAATGGACTGGGCGGGATGGGCATTGTTCGGCCTGATCGCCACCAGCGCTCTGACCGCGGTGATGATCGCCGCCCAGATGGCCGGGCTCACCCGGCTCGATATTCCCCTTGTGCTCGGCACGGTCGTCACCGCGGATCCTGACCGGGCCCGCGTGGCCGGATTCTTCATCCACCTCGCCGTCGGCCAGAGCTTCGCACTGGGTTATGCAGCCACGTTCGCCCTGTTGCGTCATGCCTCGTGGTGGCTGGGCGCGCTGCTCGGGCTCCTGCACGTCGCCATAGCTTTGACAGTGATCCTGCCGCTGCTGCCGGGTATCCACCCGCGGATGGCCTCACACCGGGCCGGGCCGACAAGCACGGCCGTGCTGGAGCCGCCGGGCCTGTTCGCCCTCAACTACGGCATCCAGACCCCTGTGGTGGCGGTCGGTGCGCACCTGGTCTACGGGGGCGTCCTGGGTCTGCTCTTCCAGGTCCGCTGATGCGCGACCCGCGCAATTCAGGCACACAGTCGGCCGCGCCGATCGGGGATTACGGGCTGCTGGGCGACACCCGCACGGCGGCACTTGTCTCCAGCGACGGCGCAATTGACTGGCTGTGTGTTCCCCGGTTCGACGGCGAGCCGGTGTTCGGCCGCCTGGTCGGCGGGCCCGAGGCAGGAACGTTCCGCGTCGGGCCGGTCCTGCCGTCCACGGTCGTCGAGCGCCGCTATCGACGGAACAGTGCGACGCTGGAGACGATCTGGGCGGTGGGCCAGGGGCGGCTCGTTCTCTCAGAGGCGATGGTGGCCGAGGTCTCCGGGCGGCTGCTGCCGGCGACGCTGCTGGTGCGACGGCTGACTGCCGAGGGCGGAGTCGTCGATGTGATGATTGAGTTCGACCCGCGCCTGGGCGAGCACCACCGCCGCCCACGGGTCCGCCACGGGCGAGGCCTGGTGTGCGAGTGGGGGACACTCGCGCTGTCCCTGGACTGCGACCCAAAGGTGGACCTCGAACCTGGCAGACCGACCAGGATTACGATCACGCCGGACCGCCCGGTCACGTTCGTACTCGCCGTGGCCGACCGCGAACCCCTCGTCCACGTTGCCCCCGCGACTGCCTGGGATCTGGTCACGAAGGATGAGGCGAGGTGGCAGGCGTGGACGGTGCAGATCGACGACCGGCTCCCGTTCCGTGACGCCGTGGTGCGCAGCCTGCTGACCTTGCGTCTCCTGACGTACTCGCCGTCGGGGGCTCCCGTCGCCGCGCCGACCACGTCGTTGCCTGAGGATCCCGGCGGCGTGCGCAACTGGGACTATCGTTTTGCCTGGCCACGGGATGCCAGCATCGGCATCACCGCATTCCTGGGCGTCGGCAAGCTCACCGAGGCGCGCGGTTTCCTCTGGTGGCTGCTGCACGCCAGCCGCCTGGAGCGGCCGCGTCTACCGACGCTGCTTACGCTGACCGGCGGCCATGTGCCTCGTGAGCGTGGCCTGCGCGGCTGGCCTGGCTACGCTGGGAGTGTGCCCGTGCGCGTGGGCAACGGCGCAGCCACACAGCATCAGCTCGATGGCTACGGCTGGGTTCTCGACGCCGCGTGGACGCTCGTGCACGCCGGACACAGCCTCTACTCAGAGACGTGGCGGGCGATGCGCGGATTCGCCGACCTCGTTGCCCGGCGGTGGCGCGACCCGGACGCCGGAATCTGGGAGATACGCGGCGACGCCGCCCACCACGTGCACTCCAAGCTGATGGGATGGCTCGCCCTCGACCGGGCCCTGCGCATCGGCGATACGCATCGACTGCCCGCCCGGCAACGTCGACGCTGGCAGGCGGCCCGTGATGCCATCGCCGTCGAGGTCAGGGCGCGGGGCTTCGATCCGGCCATCGGCAGCTACACCCGCAGCTACGGATCCGCTGACATCGACGCAGCCCTGCTCATCCTGCCCATGCTCGGCATTGAGGACGCCGATTCACCCGCGGTGCGCGGCACGATCGACGCCATCCGCCACGAGCTGTCCGCCGGCGGCCCACTGCTGTACCGCTACCCACCAGGACAAGACGGCCTGCCCGGCATCGAAGGCGCATTCCTGCCCTGCTCGTTTTGGCTGGTCCAGGCCCTCGCCCACACCGGCCGCCGCCCCGAGGCCTTAGACCTGTTCACGGAACTGCTCACCCTCGCCACCCCACTCGGCCTGTACGGCGAGGAGATGGACCCGCCGACGAGAGTCCATCTCGGCAATTTCCCGCAAGCCCTCACCCATGCCGCGCTCATCCAGGCCGCACTCGCGCTCCGGGACACCTGACCAGCGCGACACCTGACAGAGCAACCGGGAACACGCTGCCGGAGGATGCGGCACGAATCCTTTGCCTTCCACACTGGCCAGCGCATAGGGTCTGCTTATGCCTTCTCGAGCCGTCTGGGGCGCATCTGCCATGACCGACCCCCGCACTCCATCCACCCCGTCGGATGCGGCGAACGGGTTGGACAACCCGGTCTATTCGTCGTTGACCGGTTTCCACGGCGGTCTGGCCGAGGTACGCGGGAACGCCCGGCGTTATCCGGTGGATGTCGCACCTTTCCTGGGCCTACCGGCTGTGCCGGACGAGCAGGATTGGCTCGACGCCGCCAGCCTGGTGACGGCCGGCAGTGTGGTCGCGCTCGTCCGCGAAACGGTTTCCGTTCCGAACAGTTGGGAGGTCATTCAGACCTTCGGGGCCGTACGGATGACAGCCGAAACAGTAAGAGCCGCCGCGGACCCTGAGGCCGTACCGCTTGGCCAGGAAGATGTTCCCGACATGCTCCGCTTGACGGCGGAAACGAAACCGGGACCATTCCTCCCGCGCACGATCGAGCTGGGCAGTTACGTGGGCATCCGTCGAGGCGGTGAGCTCATCGCGATCGCCGGTGAGCGGCTCCGGGCGCCGGGATGGACCGAGGTCAGCGCCGTCTGCACTGCCCCTGGGCATCGCGGTGAAGGTCTCGGCACCCGTCTGGTGCACTCCGTCGTGGCCGGCATCGAAGCACGAGGCGATCGCGCCTTCCTCCACACGAGCGCGGAAAACACGAACGCAATCCGGCTCTATGAAGCGCTGGGCTTCGTGCTTGCCCGCCGCCTGGCCATCACCACAGTCACGCCCCGAACCGGCTGACCGGAGAGTTCGTTCGAGTGGTGGCAGTATGTGTGCACCATGACCTCCATCAACCCCTTCGGCGACGTCGGGCGCGGCGATGTCGCGGTGGCGGGCGGCAAGGGCGCCAACCTGGGTGAGCTGGTTCGGGTCAGGCTCCCGGTGCCCCCGGGCTTCGTGCTGACCACCGCGGCATACGAGGCCTTTGTCGACGCCAACGGCATCGGCGCGAGCATCCTCGAGCTGGCCGCGCTGCCACGCACGGCGCCGCCGCAGGCCTACAAGGATGCCGCCAAACACATCCGCGCGCTGTTCACCAATGGTGCGCTGCCCGCGTCGATCGCCGCCGAGCTCCGCGGCGCCTACGCTCAGCTCGGTCGGGATGTCGGTGTCGGTGCGGGCACGGATGCTGCGGTGGCGGTGAGATCGTCGGCCACCGCCGAGGACCTGGTCTCGGCCAGCTTCGCCGGCCAGCAGGACACGTATCTCAACGTTCGGGGCGCCGACGCCCTGTTTGCCGCGGTCACCAACTGCTGGGCGTCGTTGTGGAACGCCCGCGCAATGGTCTACCGGGCCCGCGAAGGCCTCGACCCGGCCAGGGTGCGCCTGGCGGTGGTGGTGCAGCAGATGGTCGATGCCGAGGCATCCGGCGTCATGTTCACCGCCAACCCCGCCAATGGACGCCGCGACCAGGTCGCGATCAGCGCCGCGTGGGGGCTGGGGGAGTCGGTGGTCAGCGGAGCGGTCACCACCGATGACGTCGTCGTCGAGGGGGCGACGGGCAGCGTGCTGTCGCGTCGGACCGCCGACAAACAGGTCATGACCGCGTATGACGACACCGGCACCGGCACCCGGGAGCAGGCGGTGCCCGCAACGCGCCGTCGCCAGGCCGTGCTCGACGACCGGGCGGCGGCCACGCCGGCGCGTTATGGGACGCGCATCGCGGCGCACTTCGGGGCCCCGCAGGACACTGAGTGGGCGTTGGCCCGCGGGCAATTCTTCATCGTGCAATCCCGTCCGATCGCCGCGCTGCCCGACCCGGCTGCCGACACCCCGACCACGTGGACTGTGCCGTACCCGAAGGGGTTGTATTTCCGGGCCAGCATCGTGGAGCAGATGCCCGACCCGCTCTCGCCGCTGTTCGCCGACCTCATCGACGGCTCGGTGACCCGATCGCTGGCCGCCCTGATGTCGGGGGGGCTTCGGAAACCTGGTGGTGCGCGAGGGCGATGTGGGCCTAACACCGTCAATGGCTACGCGTACTACTACTACCGCACCTCCTTCTTCTGGCGGCTGATGGGTAAGACGCTGCCCGCGACCCGCACCCTGATTCGCGGCATGGCGCACCTGGGACTCACCGGCTGGCAGGAGTACTCCCACCCCCGATACGAGAGGGTGGTCGAGACATGGGCCGCGAAGCCCGTGGAAGACCTGTCGGGTTCGGAACTGCTCGACGGGATCGTGACGCTGCTTGACGCCGGCACCCGGTACTACACGGCGGTGCAATCGGTCATCCCCGTGGCGGCGTCGAGCGAAATCCTGTTCCAGGCGTTCTACAACCGACTCGTTCGGCGCGCCGGGGACCCTCCCGCCCAGACCTTCCTGCTCGGCTACGACAGCGAGCCCATCCCCGCCGAGAAGTCGCTCTACGACCTGGCGGTGTGGACGCGCGAACGCCCCGAGCTGACTGCGGCGATTACGGGCGCGCCGTCCGCCGCGCTTGCCGAGTCGCTGCGCACCGGGGTCCAGCTTGCCGAGACGGAACCGGAGCAGTGGCAGGAGTGGCGCACGCGCTTCCAGCAGCACCTCGACCGCTTCGGGCATGCAATCTACAATCTGGACTTCCTGACCCCGGTGCCCGCCGATGACCCCTCGCCGTTGCTCGGAACGCTCAAGCTCTACCTGCGCGGGCAGGGCCACGACCCGCACGAGCGCCAGCGGCTCTCCGCTGCCCGCCGCGTCGACCAGACCAGGAGGATTGTGCGCCGGCTCGACCCGATCCGCCGCACCTGGTTCCGGCGGCTGCTGCGCTGGGCGCAGAGGGCCGCCCCGCTCCGCGAGGACGCTCTGGCCGACATCGGCCTGTCCTGGCCCGTGATGCGACGGATGCTGTTCGAACTCGGAAGACGGCTGGTCGCGTCCGGCGTCATCACCGAGCCGACCGACGTGTTCTGGTTGCGAGAGCACGAGCTGCGCAGCGCCACCGAATTCGGGCTCGCCAATCCGGGCGCCCCGGCGGCGACAACCGGGGCGGCGCGGCCGGTCCGCGCCGACGCCGTCGAGCAGCGCAAGATGTTGTGGCGAGGCCAGAGGAGGGCCACCGCCCCGCAGATGCTGCCCGAGATTCGATGGGCGAATCGCCTGTTGGCGGGGGTGATGCCCGCGGGCTCCCAGGATCAGCGCGGCGAGACGATCACCGGGATCGGCGCCAGTCCGGGCACAGTGAGCGCTACGGCCCGGGTGCTGGGCGGGCCGGAAGACTTCGCCCAGATGCAGGCGGGCGAGGTCCTGGTTGCCCGCATGACCACGCCGGCGTGGACGTCCCTGTTCGGGATGGCCGCGGCCGTGGTCACCGACG
>DAIMHX010000079.1:0-9195 GCA_036723055.1 Microbacteriaceae bacterium | reverse complement strand
TGCTGGCCCTCCCATCTGGCACCTGGTGGTGCGCCGAGGGCCGTAGCGGGTCAGGTCTCGGCGCTGACGGGTTCCTCGGATGATCCTGCATTCGTGTAGGGGCTGTCGTGGTGGGCTCGGCGCCGCAGGAGGAAGAGCGCGGCGCCGAAGAGGAACACGATGACGGAGGTCCAGTCGTTGAGGCGCAGGCCGAGGATGTGGTTGGCGTGGTCGTGGCGCAGGGCTTCGATCCAGCCTCGTCCGGCGGTGTAGCCCATGACGTAGATCGCGAACAGCTGCCCGGCGCCGGGCCGCCACCGCCGGCTGACCCAGATCAGGGTCAGGGCGAGGCTGATGTCCCAGACCGACTCATAAAGAAACGTCGGCTGGAAGAGGCCGGCTACGACCGTGCTGCCGTGACAGACCTGCCCGCCGTCCGCGGTCCCGTTGGGTGTGGCGTGGCCGCTGATGACCTCCAGGCAGTGCACTCGCAAGCCCCAGGGCAGGCTGGTGGGGCCGCCGTAGAGTTCGTTGTTGAACCAGTTGCCCCACCGCCCCTAAGCCTTGCGCGCCGACGACGCCGGGGATGACGACGTCGGCGAAGACCGAGAGCCGGATGCCTTTGCGGCGGCAGCCGATCCAGGCGCCGAGGCCGCCGAGGGCGACGGCACCCCAGATACCCAACCCGCCGTCCCAGATCTTGAGCGCGTTCAGCGGGTGCTCGCCGTGCTTGAAGTACAGTTCGGGGTCGGAGATCACGTGGTAGAGCCGGCCGCCGATGATGCCGAACACGATCGCCCACCCGGACACGTCCCACAGGTCGCCCTCGCGGCCACCGACGGTGCGCCACCGATTCGCCGCCACCCGCAGCGCCACGGCGATGCCGGCGACGATGCACAGGGCGTAGGCGTGAATCGGCAGCGGACCCAGATGGAGAACGCTCTGGGTCGGCGAGGGTAGATAGGCCAGGGTTCGGCTGGTCATCGCGACCATCGGATCAGCACCGCGTACGCGCAGGTCATGAGGGCGATGATGATCGCGACGCCAGCCCAGGCCAGACCGGCGGCGTCGATGTGACCGTCGGCGTCCTCGGGGATCACCACGACGTCGGCGATGGACTCGCGCCACGGCAGCTCATTTGAGTGGTGCTCGAACGGACCGATGAACACCACCGGCCGTTGCTCGGCGGGGACCACCTCGCGCAGGTGATAGCGGTCCTCCAACTGGGACGGGATGCGTAGGCCCAGGACGCCGATCAGCTTGTCGATCGCGCTGGTGCAGCCCGATCCAGCGAAGATCACCACTGTCTCGGCGTCACCGCCGACGGCCTCGGTGATGATGGACCGGGCGTCCTCGCGCAGCCTGGTCGTCTGCAGCCCGGTGCCGCTGGATTCGGTGTGCGTGTTGGCGTACCGAGGCAGCACCTCGTCCCGGATGAAGTCCTCCAGGAACCCCAGCGCCCGACCTGACGCGGTGTAGTCGACGTAGGTCACCCGCCGCGGCCCGTACGGCCCGGGCATGACCTGATCATCACCAATCACGGATTCGCGGATCCGCTTCAACAACGAGGTGTCCGACGGCGCGGAGGAGCTCATGTCCGTGAGGGTAGGCGTGTGGGTGTCGGGCGGTCCGTCCCGATTCCCATGCGGTCCAACAGCAGCGACATCGGGCACCAGCCGGTCGCAGCCATCAGGAGTTGGTTGGCGCCGACCAGCGTCGGGATGAGCAGGAACCAGCGGCTCACCGCCGCTGACAGCAGCACCCCTATCAGGGTGACGGTTCCCGCGAGGAGGAACAAGATGCGGGTCTTGGTCCCACCCATGTTGTGGGTGCCGGTCGCGCCGCGGGCCGTGGTGTTCGCTGCGGAGGTCATGCGCTGGCTCGCGCGGTCAGGGCAGTCAGGGCGGCGGTGAGGCGGGTGCGGGCTTGTTCGGCGACGGGTGCGAGTGCTGGGTTGCCGGTGGCGCTGACCATCACGTCGGGGTTCATCGCCTCGACCAGAGTGTGGGTCTCGTCGATGGTTCGGACGACAACGTTGCAGGGCAGCAGCAGCCCGATCGAGGGGTCGATTCCGATCGCTTGGTGCGCCAGCGGGGGATTGCAGGCGCCCAGGATCAGGTAGGGCGCCATGTCGATGTCGAGTTTGGATTTCATGGTGGCGGCGACGTCGATCTCGGTGAGGATGCCGAAGCCCTGCTCGGCCAAGGCGCCGCGAGTTCTTGCAACCGTGTCGGCGAAGCCGGCGGTAAGGGTGGTGCTGATTCCGTAGTCAGACATGGATCTTCTTCCGTTCGGTGGATCGGTGGGCTAGTGGGAGAAGCGGACGTCGGGCAGGATCCGGGCGAGCCAGCGGGGGCGGTACCAGGCGCCGTGGCCGGTCAGGCGCAGGACGACCGGCACCAGGATCAGCCGGATGCAGAGGGCGTCGAGGAACACCGCGATGGCCAGGATGATGCCCATCTCCTTCGGGGCGAGCGGTCCGGAAAGGGCGAAGGTCAGGAACACCGCGACCATCACGCCGGCTGCTGCGACGACCACCCGACCTGATGTGCGTAGCGCCATGCGCATGGCGTGCTGGGGGTCGCCGGTCAGGTCGTAGTGCTCGCGGGCGGCTGAGAGTAGGAACAGGGTGTAGTCCATGGCCACGCCCGAGAGCATCGCTCCGAAGAACAGTGGCGCCCAGGCGTCGATGAAGCCCTGGGGTTGGAAGTTCAGCAGCCCGGACAGGTGCCCGTCCTCGAAGATCAGCTTGGCCACGCCGAATGCGGCGGCGATGGAGGCGAGGTTGGTGACGACACCGACGAACGCGACCAGCGGGCTGCCGAGGGCGATGAGCAGGAGCAGGAATCCGAGCGCGATGAGTAGCCCGAACACCAGCGGGGTGCGGGAGGAGAGCGCCTTCTCCAGGTCGTGGTTCTCCGCGGCCGCACCACCGATCAACGATCCGGCGGGCAGCTCACGGCGAAGGCGGTCGATCGTCATTCCGGTCGCGGGCGTGGATGGGCCGGTGGTCGGGATGACCAGCGTCATGGTCCAGCCGTTGGAGCTGTCGGCGGGCATGGTGGCAGCGACACCGGAGTCGCTGGACAAGACAACGGCCGCCTGCTGCTGGGAGGTGGTCGGGGCGAGGATGGACAGGGCGCCGGGCGCACCGGAGCCGAACGCGTCGACGACCTGGGTGTAGCCGGCGCGGGCGGTCTGGGACTGCGGGATAATCGCGATGCTCGGCATCCCGGTGCGCAGCGAGGTAACCGGCCAGGCCAGCACCCCGAGCACGACGAGGACGAGGGCGCCGGCGACCCAGGGGCGTCGGTGCAGCCACCCGCCCCAGTGGTGCAGGCCGCGTTCCAACCCGACGACGGAGTGCGGCAGGTGCAGCAAGCCCTGTCGCGGTTCACGAGTGCCGGCCAGACGCTGCGTGCGCTTGGTCTCGCGGCGTCCCGCGCCAGGTAACCGCACCCGGCCGGAGTCGATGCGCCGCCCGAGCTTGCCGAGCACCGCAGGAAGCAGGGTCAGAGTGGCGGCGAGAACGAAGACGACGGACAGCATGATGCCCAGCGCCATGCTGCGGAAGGCGGGGCTGGGCACGAGCAGCACCGTGGACAGTGAGACGAGCACGGTCAGGCCGCTGAACGCGACGGCCTTGCCGGCGGTGCCCATGGTCTCGGCTATCGCGGCAACGGACGCAGCGACGGGGTCGGGCTCGTCCTTGCGCTTGTGCAGGGCGGCGCGGAAGCGGACCACGATGAACAGGGCGTAGTCGATACCCAGGGCCAGGGCGAACATCATCGCGAAGTTCAGCGCCCAAATGCTGACCGGCGCGATGTGAGTCGACAGCACCAACGCGCCGGCGGCGCTGAGCAGGCCGACCATGGTCAACATCAGTGGTAGTCCGGCCGCTACGAGGCTGCCGAACGCGATGACGAGCACGATCATCGTCACCGGCCACGACAGCACCTCGGATTTGATCATTGCGGCGTGGTTGACCTGGTTGAAGTTCGCCCACAGCGCGCTGGAGCCGGTCAGGTTGACCGAGACGTTTCCGGTGGAGAGCCTGGTGATCGGTGTGGTCAGGTCATCGGCGGCGCGGACCATCTGGTTAGAGTCCGCCTTCGCGCCGCCATGGATGATCGCGGTCTTTCCATCGGCGGCGCGGCTCATGCCGGCTTGGGGCGCCACGACGGTGGAGACCCGAGGGTCGGCCTTCAGTAGCGCGGTCGCTTTGGCCATGATCTGCTGCGCCGCGGGGTCGGAGGCGATCGGTCCGGCGCTGTCGTGCACGACGACTTGCAGCGCGGTGGAGTTCAGGCCGGCGAAGTCTCGGGTGATGTTGTCGCGGGCCTTCACCGAGGAACTGCTGCTGTCCTGCCAACCGGCACCCGACAGTGCGGACTCGACCTGCGGGGCGAAGGCGCCGAAACCAGCCAGGACCACCAACCAGGCGAGCAGGACAAACCGCAAATGGCTGCCCGTCCACGCACCAAGTCGGGTGAGCCACCCCGCAGACCTTCGTTCAGCCCGCGGTTGACGCTTGTCGTCAGTAACGGTCGTGGTCACGATGCTCCCTTGCAAAGTCGTGGTGTGCGGTTCGGCCCAACGCGCGCTGTGGAGCGGGTGCGGCCTCGCAGCCTGCACACTACACATACCCCCACGGGTATAGCAAGCGATACCGCGGTGGGTATGTCCCAGGGTGAACTGGAAATGTCTCACCCACCTCCGGCGGTATACGCCCAGAGGTATGCTGACAATTGCACGAACCGAGACGGAGACAACCCGTGACCATCACGCTCACCGCGGAAAACTTCGAAGACACCCTCACCGCCAACGACATCGTGCTGGTCGATTTCTGGGCCGCCTGGTGCGGCCCGTGCCGCATGCTCGCCCCGGTGTATGGCAACGCTGCCGCCGCTCACCCTGACATCGTGTTCGGCAAGGTCGATACCGAAACCGAGCAAAGCCTGGCCGCAGCGGCCGGTATCAGCTCTATCCCGACCCTGATGGCCTTCCGTGACGGCGTGCTCGTCTTCTCCCAGCCCGGCGCACTGCCGGCCGCTGCGCTGGAGGAAGTCATTGCGGGAATCAGGGGCCTCGACATCGATCAGGTTCGTTCGCAGCTCGCGACCGAGACGCGGTAGAAGCCTGCACCGGTCGAGTACCCCATGGGGTATGCTAGGGGAGACATGAAGGAGGACGACATGGTGGCATTACCCCGCGAAGACTTGGAACAGGTCGTGAAAAGGCTGCGCCGCGCACAGGGTCAGATCGGCGGCGTGCTGCGCATGATCGAGGAAGGCCGCGACTGCGAAGACATCGTCACCCAAGTCGCCGCGGTGAGCCGGGCGCTGGACCGCGCCGGCGTTGCCATCATCTCCACCGGCCTGAAGCAGTGCCTGCTGGACAGCGGCGGTGTGGACACTGTGGACAGCGCGAAGATGGAGAAACTCTTCCTCTCCCTGGCCTGACGGGGTGAATCGGCGCCATGCCAACAACCTGGCTTATTGACGAGCGACTGAGGCAGAGCCTTTCGACCCCACCAGGCCCGCGCGCAAGCACGTCGTACTTCGGAATCAAAGGAATGGGCAGCGCATGACCTCGATGTTGGCCACTGACTGGGACGACCGCTATCGCGGGACGGAACTGGTGTGGAGCGCGATGCCCAACCGATGGGTGGTGGAGGAGACCTCAGCACTTGAGCCGGGGCGAGCGCTTGATCTGGCCTGCGGTGAAGGACGCAACAGCATCTTCCTCGCCCAGCAGGGTTGGCAGGTCACCGGCGTTGATTTCTCGCAGGAAGCGATCGCCAAGGCCAGACGGCTCGCGCTCGCCCAGCAGCCACCAGTCACCGTCGACTGGCGATGCGCGGACGCCACTCAATTTGTCGAACCGTCTAGCTATGACCTAGCGATGCTGGTCTATCTGCAGCTACCGGCGACGCAGCGCCAGGAAGCGGTTCGTGCCGCCTCGGATTCCCTGCGATCAGGCGGAGTGCTGCTCGTCATCGCCCACCACAGCGACAACCTGGCCGCCGGAGTCGGCGGTCCCCAGGATCCCGCCGCCCCCTACACCCAGGACGACGTCCTCGCCGACCTGTCCACCTGTGGCGCGAAGTTTGTGATGCAGCGGGCCGAGCGCGTCGACCGGCCGATCGAGGGACAGGACCAGCCCGCGCTGGACACCCTCGTCTGCGGCGCCAAAGCCTGACCACGCCGATCGTTTCCGGCGCGACCCGCGTCCGTGTGTACGAACATCCTGTACGAACAGACCCGGCGACGACAGGACTTAAGTCTGTAGTGCCAACCCAACCCGGCACATACCATCGGGGGTATGCGCGGTATTCCTTCCTGGCCCGATACGAAGAGGACGCATCATGACTAACAGTCTCACCGTCCGACATCTCGACGGGGACCAATTCGCGATCGAGATCCGCGGACACACCATCACCGTCGACCAACCGATCGACGCCGGCGGCGCTGACACAGCCCCGACGCCGACCGAACTGTTCATCGCCGGCCTGGCCAGCTGCGTCGCCTTCTACGCCGGTCGCTACCTCGCGCGCCACCAAATCTCCGCCGAGGGGCTGAGCGTGAGCGCCGACTTCGACATCGGCGGCCGGCCGACCCGCGTCACCCGGATCCGCATCCTGATCACGCCCCCGCACGATCTGCCCGCGGAGCGACGCGACGCGTTCCTCGCGGTCGCTTCGCACTGCACGGTCCACAACACCCTGTCCCAGCCCGCGCCGGTCGACATCGTGCTGGCCGAGTCCTCGCTCGTCACGACGTCATTGCCATAGAAGCGCGCGACACCGAACACCCCGCCAGAAACCTATTCAGAGGACATCGACATGACGCTCCGCTTGGGCGACACCGCGCCTGACTTCACCGCTGACACCACCGATGGGGTCATCACCTTCCACGCCTGGCTCGGTGACAGCTGGGGGATCCTGTTCAGCCACCCGGCCGACTTCACCCCGGTCTGCACCACCGAACTGGGCGCCGTCGCCCGGCTTAAGGACGACTTCGACCGCCGCAACGTCAAGGCCATCGGCCTGTCGGTCGACTCGGTGGAATCGCATCACCGGTGGGAGGGCGACATCAGCGAAATCCAGGGCATCGCGATGAACTTCCCGATGATCGCCGACACCGACCGCGCCGTGTCGACTCTCTACGACATGATCCACCCCAACGCGAGCCAGACCGCCACCGTCCGCTCGGTCTTCGTCATCAATCCCGCCAAGCAGATCAGCCTGATGCTGACCTACCCGATGTCCACCGGGCGTAACTTCGACGAGATCCTGCGCGCCATCGACTCCCTCCAGCTCACCGCGAGCCAGCCAGTCGCCACACCCGCCAACTGGCAGCCCGGCGACGATGTGATCATCGGCCTTGATGTACCCGACAGTGACGCCCGTGTGCGTTTCCCCGGCTACCGCACCATCAAGCCCTACCTGCGACTCACCGACCAGCCGGCCGCATAGACCGGGCTTCCTAACCGACGCGAGCATTGCCCGAAAGCTGCGTAGCCACAGTGGTATAGGGCGGCGCTGCTCATCAGATCGACGGCCAAGCCCAGGACTACCAGACGGAGTCTCCACATGTGTTCGCCCGCACGCTGTTCCCACTGCGGAAAAACCACCTGGCGAGGCTGCGGCCGCCACGTAGACGCTGTCATGCGGGACGTGCCAGCAGAGCAGCAATGCCGGTGCGAAGCCCCGACCCGAAGGTCGCTACTCGACCGCATCCGGTCGCGCTGAACTCCGGCGGCACGGCGCAGCCGAGAGCAGCCACGGCGCAGCCGAGAGCAGCCACGGCGCAGCCGAGAGCAGCCTGGGAGCGACGGGCAGACCCCATCTGCTGTTCGGCAATGGTTGGCACGACCTCAGTGGGTCGCGCACAGCGACGGATCTCGCGCGTGGGTTGAGCGTGCTTGGCTGTAGTTTGTCGGACCGCATCGCTCTGCCGTAAGGTATCTGATCGGATACATTCCGGGTCGGGTTGTGGAGGTGCGCTGATGGGCGCGGCGGAGTTGCTGGGTCGGGTTCGGCGCGCGGCCGGGCTGAGCCAGGAGGAGTTAGCGCGTCGTGCGCGCACCTCTCGGACAGCGGTTTCGGCCTATGAGCATGGTGCGAAGTCGCCCTCGCTGGACACCGCAGAGCGTCTTCTTCACTTCGCCGGGTACGACCTGGATGCGCGGCCACGGGTGACCTTCGTGGCGGTTGCCGGCGCGCGCGGCCGAACTATCGCCGTGCCGGATCGCCTGCCGCAGTTGGCGCTGGAGGACGCGTTGGCCGTGGTTGAGCTGCCGCTGATGCTGAACTGGCCGCAGCCGGGTCGGGTGTTCCGACTGGCCGATCGGGCTGATCGGGCGCGGGTGTACGAGACCGTGTTGCGGGAGGGTGGCCCGGACGATGTCTTGCGCTACGTCGACGGGGCGCTGCTCGTCGACCTGTGGCAGGACCTCGTGTTGCCTCGCGATGTCCGTGCCGCGTGGTCGCCGCTGATCGCTCGGGTGATCGACGGACCTCTCACGGCTGGATCGGGCATCGCGTAGTGGCCAACGACGGTGACGGTCTCACCCCGTTCCAATTGGACATTGCCCAACTGTTCTTCGCCCTGCCCGCGAGCGAACACTTCCTGCTCGCGGGGGGAGCGGCCCTACTCGCGCAGCACCTCACCGCTCGCCCGACCCAGGACTTGGATTTCTTCACTCGCCCAGGCGCCGGCAGTGTGACACGTGCGCGGGACGAGTTCGTCGCTGCCGCACGGGGCCGCGGCTGGACCGTGGAGGTCGTCCGCGACACGGAGACCTTCTGCCGGCTGCTCGTGCACGGCCCCGAGGATCTGCTGGTCGATCTCGCGCTGGACTCCGCGCCCCGACGGCCGGCGACGGCCAGTATCGCCGGGCCGCAGACCGCCTCGGCATCCGCACTCATCAACGCCTGGGCGAAGCTGGACACCATCGCCCGAAGCAGATCCGGACTCGCCTGGGCCAGCTGCTCGTGCAACCAGGCGGACATGTCGATACTGGGTGGTGCGGTCATCGCGTACTCCTCGCCTCGAGTTCCTTAGACAGATCTCGTTGAGGATCACGCGGTGGCCGTCCTACATCACGACGCCACGCACAACGGGCGGGGAATCAAACACCACGTCCCTGGACGCAACTTTCTCCGGCTCACTCGGCTGGGTAGTCGGGTGCGCCGACGCGCGATCCGCCGGG
>DAIMHX010000078.1:0-9551 GCA_036723055.1 Microbacteriaceae bacterium | reverse complement strand
CCAGAACAACGTTTCCTGCAACGACTCCCACTCGTCAGCCGACACCATGACCACGGCGGGCCGCCCGTTCCTGGTGATCGTGAACTGCTCGTGTTGCAGCTCAGCCCGGTCGGCGTACTCCGATAGATGCGACTTCAGATCGGAAAGCGATGTCGTCTCCATATTTGAGAGTGTAGACCTGAATACAGGTCGTGGCGCGACCATAATCAGGGTAGTTGAAGCAAGATCGCAGAAGACCGTTGCCTGCCCGCTGAACGATGACGGACTGACCCCCAGCTCAGGGACTGAGGCCGGCAGTCACCAGTCCTGATTCGTAGGCGAACACCACCGCCTGCACCCGGTCCCGTAGCCCGAGCTTGGCAAGGATGCGGGCGACGTGTGTCTTGACGGTCGCCTCGGTCACGTACAGCTGCCGGCCGATCTCAATGTTGGACAGCCCCCCAGCGAGCGCACGCAGGACGTCAAGCTCACGCTCGGAGAGCTGGCGCAGCGCCAGCGGTGGCGCCGCGCCGGGGGAAGGGTGACGGACGAACCGCTCCACGAGCCGGTGCAGGACGGCGGCCGAGAAGACCTCCTCGCCCCGGGCCGCGCGGTGTACCGCGGCCGCCAGCTCGTCTCGCGGCAAGTCTTTGAGCAAGAACCCGGCCGCGCCTGCACGCATCGCTTCGAACACGTACTCGTCCAGGTCGAATGTTGTCAGCATGAGCACCCGCGGCCCGTGCGGTGCGGCGAGGATGGCCGGCAGCGCCTGTAGCCCGTCCATGATCGGCATCCGCACGTCGAGCAGGACGACAGCGGGCTGCAGAGTGCGGGTCAGCTGACTGGCCTCGGCACCGTCGGCGGCCTCGCCGACGACCTCGATCCCCTCAGCGGCGTCGAGGATCGCCCGGAAACCCGCGCGGACGAGGGCCTGGTCGTCGACCACCAGCACCCGGATCGGCACGTGTCAGCCCGCGTGCAGGGGCAGGACCGCCCGGACCAGGAAGCCACGTTCGGCCATCGGCCCGATATCCAGGACGCCGCCGCACATCGCCACCCGTTCGCGGACGCCAACAAGGCCGTGCCCCGCGGGCCCGGAGTGTGGCCGCGGTATCCCGCGATCCTCGATCTCCACCTCCACTGCGGTTTCCCGGTAGCGGATCAGGACGCGCGTCCCAGCCCGGTCGGAGTGGCGCAGCGCGTTGGTGAGCGACTCCTGCACGATCCGGTACGCCGACAGCCCGATCCCGGCCGGCAACGCCACCGGCTCGCCCTGCACGTCCAGGTCCACCGGCAGCCCCGCAGCACGGACCTGCTCCACCAGCGCCGCAACATCGCCCAACGTCGGCTGCGGCGTCCTAGTTTCACTGTCGTCGCGGACCATCCCCAACAGCCGCCGCATCTCACCCAGAGAGTCCCGACCGGCGGCCCGGATCGAGTGCAGCGACTCGCGTACCCGCTGTGGCGACTCTTCCAGTTGGACATCGGCCGCCTCGGCCTGGACCACCATCATGCTGACGTTGTGGGCGACGACGTCGTGGAGCTCGCGGGCGATTCGAGCACGCTCGTCCGCGACGGCGACGCTCGCGGCCAGCTCCGCCCGGTCGGCGCGGGCGGTCTGTTCCGCGCTGTCGGCCCGGCGTCTCCACAGCGCACCGCCCAGCCACGGCACAACCACCGAGAACAGCATGGCCGCGAGCACATCGGCGGCACCATGCGACGGCGCCGCCGCAGCCAGCGCCACGGACCCGGCGACGGCCACACCGAGACCGGTGTAGGCCCGTCGCGGCTGCCGGTGCGCCCCGGCGGCTACGACCAGCACGAGCCACGAGATCGTCAGCGTGATCGAATGCGGCGGGTCGCCGAGGCCCGGCAGCGGCCGCCCGGTCCAGCCGACCAACGCCATCGCAGACCCCATCGCCACCACGAGCGACCCAAGCGGCGCCCGTCGGACGGCGGCCACTGGCAGCGAGACACCTGCGGCCGCCAACAGGTATGGAGCGGTCGCCTGTGACTGCCACGACAGCTCAGCGACCGCGCCGACCAGCAGCCCCACGGCCACCAGACCGTCGAGCAGCCGCGGAGGAGACAACCGGCTCGCGGGCAACACCGCCATATCGAAAGGGTACGACCGCGCGAAGCCAGGGGCACCGCTCAAAAGGATGACCTCGACGACGCGAAGTCCTCCTTCTGGATGACGTGGCTCGGTGCCAGGAGTGACGACGCGGACGCCCCCCGGCTCCTAACGTCGCCAGGCATCGACACCCGTCCAGGAGGACACATGGAGCAGCACCCGTCAGCACGGCTGGCCCTTCTCGCCGGCCCCCTCTACTTCGTCACCACGATGACCGCCATCTTCATCTCGCCCCTGCCCGACATCGGTGCCGGTAGCGGACAGATGCGGACCTGGCTCACCAACACCTCAACCAGCCGGGAAGCCGCCGCCGCCTCCGTCGGAGTCCTGTCCCTGCTGATGCTGCTGATCTTCGCGGCCGCCCTGCTGCAGCGGGTGGTCACCGCCGACGGCCTGCAGTGGCTGCGCGGCGTCGCGGCGACGGCCATGGGCGTCGCGGCCGCGGTGCACCTGACGGCCTTCGCCGTGCCAAGCGCCCTGGTCCTGCACACCCGAAGCAGCCTCGACATCACGACCGCGTCCACACTCAACGACCTGGGCATGGTTCTGCACTGGGGCGCCGAGTCGGCCTACGCCGTATTCCTCGGCTGCGTCGGGATTCTGGGCCTCACCGGCCGCACCCTCCCTCGCTGGCTGGCGACGTCCGCCGCCGTGATCGCGGTCGGCGCGCTGTGCTCCTTGCCGTTCGCCACGCACGGGTGGGTCCACATCCCCGCCACCCTCGGTGGGGTCTGGGCGCTCGTGGCCGGCATCGCACTGGTCCGGCGCCCACAGCAGTCCACCCCGGCCCAGGAGGGGCGACCAGTCGCGACACACGCAACCGGCTGAGTCCACGCGAGCGAACGCCAGAACCAACGGCTTGCGGCGAGGAACAGTCGCCCGCAGACCGGCGGGCATCAGTCCTTGATCTCGCCGTAAGCGGACCCTCTGCGCGTCAACGGTCGTCCACCATTTCGCCGCGCACTTACGCGCTACGCCGCGCGGGACGCGCACGTTCGCTGACCGATGACGCGAACGCTTCTGTGCTCGGCCGAACGTTGGTGACGAACCTGCCGGGAGAACTTCCCGCATCGGCCGGGAATCCGCCTCTTCTACGCGGGAACGTTCGATGGGCATGGTCGTCCTTACCAACCCGTCGGCTCGGAGGCAGCCATGAACGATCGCAAACTCACTACCGTCTTAACCGCGCTGGCCGGGGCTCTTTGTCTCGGTGAGCTTGTCAGCGCGCTCATTATCTGGAAGGAGAACTACGCCGATGCCGTGCCTGCGTTCGCGGTGGTGTTCGGCGTCTTGTTCCTCATCGGTGCGGGGCTGCTTCGCGGCGGCCGGGTCACCGCGGGGTCGATCTTCGTCGGGCTGCTGTGCCTGTTCGAGCTGATCACCTTCCCGAGCTGGACTCGACACGGTGCCCTGGACTGGGCCTATCAGCTCAGTTACGCGGCGCTCGCGCTGGCCTGCCTCGCCACCGCCATCACGGTTCTCGTCAGCCGACACCGTTCGTCGGCGACCACATCCATCACGTCCTGATCGACAGAGAGGAACCAAGACCATGAAGGCAATATCGACACGTCTCGGCATCATCGCGGGCGGCTCACTGCTCGCGCTCGCCGCGACGACTGCACCCGCAACCGCCGACCCGGCCCCCGTGCTGGACTGTGGCACGACGATCACGATCTCGTGCAGCCAGACTGCCACCTACACCGACGTCGACCAGTGGTTGACGCCTGTCTCGCCCGCTCCGGCGTCCTGCCCGGCCTACATCGGCAACGACCTAGGCCACCAGGTGGGCACCGGGCATGGCGTCGAGCACGTCAACCTGAACAAGGCCGGTGACTTCTGGGCGACGAGCACGTTCACCGGTGATGTGTCGATCAGTTTCTACAACCCGAGCGCTGTCGCCGTGACATACGACGAGCAGGGCAACATCGTCTCGGCGACACCGACCGGCCCGCCCGACGACGTCGTCACCGGGCACATGACGCAATGGTTCGGGGTATCGGACAACAAGCAGAGCGGCGTCTTCAGCATCACGTTCAGCCTGCAGGGGGTGGACCAGAACGGCACACCGGTGAGCTTGCATGGCGTGACGCACGCCAACTGGACGCCCGGCAGCGAGCCGTTCGCCGGACCGCCGCACACGTTCGTTACCCGAGTGAGCTGCTGAGCAAATCCGGCAGTTTCGCGATGCGACTCGTCGAAAGCCCGCCGCAACGGCACCATGAGCCTGTGCAGCCAGGGCGGACCGTGGCCGATCGCCGCCGCGTCACAGCGGTGGCGGTCGGCGCGGGCCTGCTCGTGGCCCTCGGCGGGTCGATCGTGGCGGTGGCGGTCGACGTCGGCCAGCCCGCCTACCGGGTGGACGAATTCGTCGCGGCCTTCGGTAACGGGGTCTATGCCGTCGTTGGCGCGGTGGTGGCGCTGTCGGTGCCGGAGAACCTGATCGGCTGGCTGCTGGTCGGCGGGGCAGCGGTCGCGGGTGCCGGCGAGGCGATGACCGAGGCGGGCGTGCATGGGGAGCTCATCGCTTCGGGCTCGGTCCCTGGCGCGGCCTACCTGGTCACGGCTGGTGTCACGCTGCGCGCCCTGTCGCCGGTGATCTCGATCGGCGCCTTACCGGCGTACTTCCCAGATGGCCGGCTGCCCGGTCCGCGGTGGGTGTGGCTACGGCGCGTCCTCGTCGCGGCGGTGTTCTGCAGCGTCGCCGGCGGCGTCCTGGCCCCATTCGAGACCCGACTAGGTGACCATTGGCGGGGTCCCTTGTCCCCGCCCGCTGCGATCAGCCAACCGCTGCAGCTACTCGAAGCGGCCGGTGCGCTGCTGACCCTCGTCGCCGGGGTCGGCGCGATCGCCGGACTGGTCAGTCGCTGGCGGCGCCGCGGTCCGGTCGTGCGGCAGCAGTTGCTGCTGTTCGCGTGCGCGGTCGTCGCGACGGCGATCTTCCTCGCCGCGGTGCTCACCTTCGTTTTCGTCTCCCAGGACGGGAGTCTGCCGCGCTGGACATTCGCGGTGGCCGGGCTGCCAGTCCCTGTCGCCATCGCGATCGCGACCCTCAACCACGGCCTCTACGACCTGCGTCGCGCCGCGAACCGCACGATCCTGTGGTTGCTGATGTCCGCGAGCCTCATCGGGGTCTACGCCGTCGTCGTGCTCACCGCGGCCGCGCTGATCCCCGACCGGCGCGCGTGGTGGCCCTCGGCGGTGGCGGCGATCGTGGCGGCGCTGGTCCTCGTGCCGTTGCGTGAGCGGCTGCAGCGGCTGGTGAACCGGGTCGTCTACGGCCGGTGGCGGGAACCGTACGAGGTGCTCTCCGGCCTCGCCGAGCGACTGGCGGCCGCGGCGGACGTCGATCGCCTGCTCGAGGCCGCGGTCGCCGAACTCGCCGCGGAACTCGACCTGGCGGACCTGGGCGTGCGTGACCTGCACGGCGCCGTCGTGGCTGGCGCGTCCGCGCAGGCCGGCACGTCGATCCCGCTGCAGGCCTACGGCACCACTGTCGGTTCGCTGAGCTACCGCCAGCCCGACCGCGAGCTGAGCGCATCCGAGCAACGACTCATCCGCGACCTAGCCAGCCACCTCGGCGGCGCGCTGCACGCCCGCGCCCTGCTCAACGACTTGCAGCGCACCCGAGAACGCCTCGTCCTGGCCCGGGAGGAGGAACGCCGCCGGCTACGCCGCGACCTGCACGACGGCATCGGCCCCGCGCTGGCCGGCCTCACGCTCAAGGCCGAGACGGCGCAGGCCATGCTGCCCCCCGACGCCTCGGACGCCTCGCGACAGTTGCAGGACCTCAGCGACGAGATCCGCATGACGGTCGTGGACGTGCGGCGGGTCGTCGAGGGGCTGCGCCCGCCCGCACTGGACGAACTCGGCTTGGTCGGGGCCTGCACGCAGGCAGTCAAGCGGTTGACCGCCGCGGCCGGCGTGGCCGCGACGGTGCAGGCCGACAACCAGCTGCCGCCGCTTCCCGCCGCCGTCGAGGTCGCCGCGTTCCGGATCGTCCTGGAGGCGGTGACTAACATCGTCCGACACGCCAACGCCCGCCGGTGTTGCGTGTCGCTCGCCCTCGCGAGGCCGTGCTTGACGGTAACGATCGTGGACGACGGCAGCGGGCTCGGTGAAGACCGGCACGAGGGCAACGGGCTGGCCACCATGCGAGAACGCGCGGAGGAACTCGGCGGGTCGCTCAGCGTCGCCGACACCCACCCCGGCGTGCGCGTCGAGGCCCAGCTGCCGGTCGGGGCCGCCACTGCCGCGGCGGAACCCACCCGGGCCGTGCCGGCATGACCCGCGTGCTGATCGTGGATGACCACCCGGTCTTCCGCGACGGCCTCAGCGGCCTGCTCGCGATCCTGCCCGACATCGAGATCGCCGGGTCCGTCGGCACGGCCGAGGAAGCGCTCGATGCCGTCCGGCAGCGGGCGCCCGACGTCATCCTGATGGACATCAACCTGCCCGGCGCATCAGGGGTCGAGGCGACGCGGCAGGTCCTGGCCATCGCGCCCGACACTGCCGTGCTGGTCGTGACCATGGTCGACGACGACGACAGCGTGCTCGCCGCGCTCACCGCAGGCGCCCGCGGATACGTCCTGAAAGGTGCTGCCGCTAGCGAGATCAGCGCGGCCATCCGGACGGTGGCCGCCGGGGGTGCGGTGTTCGGCGCAGGCATAGCCAGCCGTCTCATCGCCGGGCCGGCACAGCGGCGAGAACCCATCCCCGCACCCGGCGGAGATCTGACTGCGCGCGAGCAGCAAGTCCTGCAACTCCTCGCCGGCGGCGCCAACAACCGGCAGATCGCCCGGACTTTAGGCCTGTCCCTGAAAACGGTGCAGAACCACGTGTCCCGCATCCTCGACAAGTTGCAGGCCACCGACCGCACCCAAGCCGCACTGCGCGCACGAGGCATCGACCCCTCGCCCTAGCCACTTCCTCCCCACGGCGCGTCCCCTGGTCGTGACGTGCGCCGCGCGCCGGGCCGCCCAATGAAACGCGCTGCCAGCGGCATAGACCGGGAGCTGGCGGCCTACGATCGTGTCCGCGTCGCGTTCGGCGAAACTCGCCCACTGCGTCTGAATCCAGGCGCCGGCCGGGCATCAACGGCTCTGCATCCGCATCGATCGACTAACGCAACAGCGCCGGCGACTCGGGTCGCAGAATTTCGGCTGAAACGGCGATGCTCGGCTGAACTGGGCGCGTTGTGACCGGTCGGGGGAAATACTGGTCCGGTGCGGATGAGATGTCCCGTGGTGGTCGGCCGCGACGTCGAGCTCGCGGCGTTGGTGGGCATGGTGTCCGCGTTGGCTCGGGGCCTCGGCAGTGCCGCCTTCGTCGTCGGCGAGCCGGGCATCGGCAAGTCCGCGTTGAGCCGATCGTTGATCGACGCCGCGCGAGCGCAGGGTCTGGTTGTCCTGGCCGGAAGGTCCGTCGAGAGCCAGACGCCGGTGGCGTTCGGGCCTCTTGCCGAAGCGTTGCTGTCGGCGATGCGCGACGCCGATCTCCCGGTCACGGCGGAGTTGGCGCCGTTTCGCCCGGCGCTGTCGCGGCTCATCCCTCAGTGGCGCGAACCGGGCGGGCTGGCGGTAGAAGACTCGCCGGTCATTCTCGGTGAAGGGCGGGCAGCCCGGCGAGGTTCACAGTGGTCTCCGGCACCAAGATCAGTACCAGTGTTCCCTCGAGCGCGCCGTCGGGGCCGATCAGCGTGACCACCGGTGGCGGCAGCGTGAGCAGCGCGACGAGTTCACCGTGAATCCCGGCGTGTACTTCTCGCCCGCGGCGGGGCCGCCCACGCCCAGGGTGGCGGTGACCGGCTCGGGCTTCAACCCGTTCGGGAGGTAGAGCCAAGAAGGGCGAGAGATCCGATTCGGGCGAGGCCACCCGCGGCCCAGGTCTTGCGTGGCCGCTCGGTGATCAGCCGGTAGTCGGGACCGTGTCAGTCGTGGGGGTCGTCACACTTCGCGAGCCACCGCCGACGAATAACCAGACGACGAATCACGACCCACGGTCCGGCAACATGTCCAGCGAGCCGACCGGCGCCCCGGCAGCTGCGGTGAACCGGACAACGTCGCCCCCGGCGCGGAGCATGCCCGACGCCAGCGTGCCGACCGTTCAGTCGGGAAGAAGGCGTGCGAGGAATGATGTCATCGCATAACCCCGGGGCTCGAATGGGTGGCGGCCAAAACTCCAGAGTCGTGCCGCGGCCCGTGAATCGAAGCGCGACTCGCGGGCCGAGCAGGACCTCCGTTTACGGTCAGAACTCGCTGTCTGCTGTCCGGCCCGGAGTCGCGTGGCCGCTCATGCGACCGCGGTGATCGTTCCGGCGGGGGTGATACGGCGCAGTTCCTTGTTGCCGGTGTCGCTTAGGTAGGTGTTGCCGGCCGGGTCGACCGCAACTGCCTCGATGCGGTCGAAGTCGGCTTTCAACGCCGGCCCGCCATCACCGCCGGATGCCGTGTTGGTGCTGTGGCCGGCGAGCACGGTGATGATGCCGGCCGGGTTGACCGCGATCAGGTGCGTCCAGGTGCCGATGAGCAGGTTGCCGGCGGCGTCGAGGGCCAGGCCCAGCGGGTTACCGATGTTGGCCGATGTCGCGGCGACTCCGTCTTCGAGTACGCCTGAACCGCCGCCAGCGAAGATCGAGATGGCGCCCGCCGGCGTCACCTTGTAGACGGTGTAGGCGTTGCCGTCGGCGATGTAGGTGTCACCTGCGGCATCGACGACGATGCCGTCGGGAAACAGCAGCTCTTCCTTCGTCGCGGGGCCGGAGGTGATCTGCTCGGTGCCACCGCCGGCGAAGGTGGTGATCACCCCATCCGCAGCGATCTTGAATACACGGCTGGCCGAGGAGTCGGAGACGAGCAGATCCCCGGCCGTATCGACGGCGACCTGGCTCGGGCAGATCGAGGCCGCGCGTGCGCTGCCGCCCTCCATCCTCGGCAGGAACTTGCACGCCGTGTCGGCCCCGTTGCCGGCGACGGTGCTAATCATGCCGTCCGGGTTGATTTTGCGGACCGCGTGGGCCTCGGCGAGGTAGAGGTCACCGGCGCTATCGCGGGCGATGCCCTTGATGAAGGCCAACGCCGCCTTGGTGGCTGGCCCGCCGTCACCGGGTAACGACGCAGTCGGATCGCCCGCCACCACGCTGACCGCGCCGTCCTTCGCGATCGAGACGACCTGGCCCTTGTCCTGGTCGCTGACGATCAGCGCGCAGCTGTTCCCGATGAGCACGCCGTAGGGCAGGCCGATCTTGGCCTGCACCGGGCCGGCGGTTCCCGCGCACGCCGGCGTCACACTCGACGAAGCCGACAACGACGGCAGCTGGACCGACGCCGGCGATCCGCTCCCTTGGGTGGACTTCGCGCACCCGCTCGCCGCGCAGACCAACACAACGACGTACACCACCAGACGCCGCATCGCTACCACCCCCCGCCGCAGCCGGATCGTG
>DAIMHX010000077.1:0-10196 GCA_036723055.1 Microbacteriaceae bacterium | reverse complement strand
AGCACATCCAGGAGTCCGCCCGCTGCTAACTAGGAAAGTCCCGCTAGGCCTTCTTTGCGGCGGCTTTCGCCGCTCGCTTGCTCTCCCGCACTCGCCCCAGCGTTTCGGCGTCGACGATGTCGGCAACCGACCGGAGGCAGCCGTCCTCCCCGTAGGGATCGGAGGCCTCACGCCAACCCGGCGCTGAGATCCCCATTCGTTTGCCGAGGAGGGCCAGGAAGATCTTCGCCTTCTGCTCGCCGAACCCCGGAAGCTCCTTCAGCCGGCGGAGGATCTCGGCGCCGTCCGGGGAGCCGGAGGTCCAGATCGCGGCCGCGTCGCCGTCCCATTCCTTGGCGATGACCTCGGCCAGGGCCTGCGAACGTGCGGCCATCGAGCCGGGAAAGCGGTGGACCGCCGGTGTTTTCCGAAACACCTCGGCGAAGGCATCGGCGTCGAAGCCGGCGATCGTCGCCGGGTCGAGGGTGCCGATGCGGTCACGGATCTTGGCGGGCCCGGCGAATGCGGTCTCCATCGCGATCTGCTGGTCGAGGAGCATCCCGAGGAGGAGAGCGAAGGGATCCTCGCTGAGGAGGGTGTCTGCGGCGGCGTCGCCGGTGAGGTGCAGCGTCATCCGCCCATTGTGGCACCGGCTCGCAGTCAGCCCAACTGTTGCCGAGGAGAGTGCAGTGTCGCTAGGCGGCACGCACATCGATTTCGCCGGGCTTGGCGGCGTCGCTTCCGAAGACGAGGTGCCGGTTGGCGATCTTGTCGGTGAAGAATCGGTCGTGGCTGACCACCACGACGGCTCCGGGGAAATGGATCAGCGCCCGTTCCATCACCTGGGTGCTGGACATGTCCAGGTGGTTGGTGGGCTCGTCCAGCAGCAGCACAGAGGCGCCCGACAGCAGGCACTGCGCCATTGCGACGCGCGCTCGCTGGCCGCCGGACAGATTCCCGATCTTCTGCTTGAGGTCGGCCTCGGAGAACTGGAACATCGCGAGGAACCTGTTCACCGACTTGCGGGTCGCGGTGAGGGCGAGGCTGCCCGGCATCGCGTTGACGGCATGGCTGACCGTGTCCTTTTCGTCGAGTTCCTCGAGCACCTGGTTGTAGGACACCACGGCCGTGCCGCTCGCCCAGTCAACCTGGCCGGAATCGGCCTTCTCTTCTCCCGTCAGAACCCGGAGAAGGGTGGTCTTGCCGCTGCCGTTGGAGCCGAGGACCACGATCCGGTTCCCGCGCCTGACCTCGAAGCTCAGGTCGGTGAACAGCGTCCTGTCACCGTAGGACTTGCTGAGCATCTCAACCCGGCACAGGACATCCTTGACGTGCAGTGATCCGTAGATCTCGGTGATGATCTGGTCGACGGGCCGGGGGGTGCGGGCCTTCTTGATTTTGGCCAGCTGGTTCCCCAAATCGCGGCTGGCGGCTTTCGCCGCCTCGCGGCGGTCGGCGATTCCTTCGGCCTCGAAGGCCAGCAGCTCGGACTCGTGCACGAACTGCTGCTCGAGTGTTTTGAGGCGGAACTGCTTCTGGACCACGTACTCGCCGAAGTTGCCGGGGTACTCGTGCAGGTGGAAGTTCTCCACCTCGATGATCCGGGTGACGACGGCGTCGAGGAATCTCCGGTCGTGCGACACGATGATCGCGGCGCCGCGGAAGTCCCGGAACCATGCTTCGAGCCACTCGACGCCGGCCACGTCCAGGTAGTTTGTGGGCTCGTCCAGCAGGAGCACGTCCGGACCTTCGAGGAGGATCTTTGCCAGCGCCGCGCGGTTGCGCCAGCCGCCGGACAACTCATCGATCGCGCAGACGCGGTGGGCTTCGTCGAACCCCAGCGTGGTGAGCGCCGTGTCGATGCGTCGCTTGTAGTCCCACCCATCGAGACGGTCCATGTCCTCGAACAGCTCGGCCTGACGGTGGATCAGGATGTCCAGCCCCGGGCTGTGCGAGGGGTCCGTGGCGATGGCCGCGTCAATCGACGCCAGTTCGGATTCGACGGCTTTGATCTCAGAGAAGAGACCGTCGAGCACTTCGGTGATCGTCGCTTCACCGTTCAGCTCGGAGTACTGAGAGAAGTAGCCGACCTTGGTCCCGGGCTCCAGGGTGACGGTCCCGGTGTCGGGGCTCACCTGGTCGAGGATCAGCTTGAGGATCGTCGTCTTGCCCGATCCGTTCTTGCCGATCAGGCCAACCCGGTCGCCGGATTCCAGGCGGAAGAACGCCTCACGCAGAATCTGCGAGTTCTCACAGCGAACGCTGACGTCGTGCAGCCTGATCAGGCTCATTCGTGCTGTCCTCTCGAGGGGTTCGGCCCGCGTCTACCGTCCGGCGTCGGTGCGCTCTCTGACTGGTTCACCGCATTCGCTTCCCGAAGAGGACAGCGGCTTGCTGTACCGGGGAGACGTGTGGCCCTTGATGATTCTACAAAGACTTGATTCTCATCGTCGGCCGCGGCGTGTGGCGCAGGCTCCTACTGGATGGGTCCCCGCCCGGTGACTCGAGGCGGAGATAAGAGTCAATGCCATACAAGCCGAACTGCCTGCGGCGCCGCGGCGAGATCATCGGAGCGGCCTCCTCTGCAGAGACGATCGCGGGCGCCGTGGTCTCAAGGCGGTCTCCGCGGCGCTCGACGACGCACCCGCCCGCGGCGAGCACGTTGTCGCACCAGTCCACATGGATGCCGTACGGGAGAGGGATGTAGAGGTGGTCGCCCGCGGGCTCGGCGACAACCGGCGTCGCGTAAGGCTTCCCCGACCTCCGGCCCACATGGCGGACCACCGTCGCGTACCAGTTCGTCCTGCCAGCCATCCGCATCATCGCCGGGTTGGTGACAGCTTTGTTGAAGTGGCGGACGGCGTCGATCGCGGGGCGCCACTTCGAACGAAAGACGACGATCGCGATCGCCTCGAACGCGAGGAGCGCGAGCAGGCCGCGGCCGACGGCTCGAGCGATCCGGCGGCCGACCGACGGCTGGGCCTTCGTGATCATGCGGCGATCCTAGGCTGGGCACGCACGCCAATTTGCCCGTGGCGGCCGAGATTGACAGTTGCGGTCGAGATTGACAGGCACACCGGTCAATCTCGACCGGAACGGTCAATCTCGGTGAATTGTGCCGCGGACAGCCCGGCACGCGCGTGTTAAACGCGCGTGTTAAACGTTGAAGCGGAACTCCACCGAGTTACGTCGCCGTGCAACGTCACGATGTCGCTCAGCACAGTATGAAATTCCGTCGTGAGCTCGGGAAGCACGCAACTCGCGAACGAGCCCGGAGGATCGCGGTGACAATTGCCGCCAAGAATCGGCGTTCTAAGAGGTCATCTCGGCAGAGACAGCGAGGAACGAACACGGCAGTGGGGAAACGCGCACCCCACGAACCTGCCAACGCAAGCGAGAGCCGTTCAGTTCGTTTCAGGGGCGGGTTTTGAATGACTCGACCTTGGCGGGGTCTCGTTCAATGACGGGATCGAGGATTTCATCGACCCGCGCGAGCAGCGCGGGGTCGAGTTTCACTCCGGCCGCGGTGGCGTTGTCGACGAGCTGATCCGGCCGTGAGGCGCCGACGATGGCCGCCGATACGTTCGGCCTCTGCAGCACCCAGGCAAGGGCCAGGGCCGCCATGGACAGGCCGGCGTCCGCGGCGAGCGGCTTGAGCTGCTGGACCCGGGTGAGGATGTTCTCGGTCAGGTAGGGGTGGTCCGAGACGAGCTTGCCCTCCCCCCCGGCGAAGCGGGATGCTGCGGGCGGGGCCTGGCCGGGGACGTATTTTCCCGTCAGCACGCCTTGTGCCATGGGTGACCAGCAGATCTGCCCCAGGCCGAGCTCCTGGCTGGCGGGCACGACTTCCTGCTCGATGACCCGCCAGAGCATGGAGTACTGCGGTTGGTTGGAGATGAGCTGAATGCCGTGTCCCCGTGCCAGTTTGGCGCCCGCCCGGATTTCCTCCACCGTCCATTCGGACACTCCGACGTAGAGGGCCTTCCCGGCTCGCACGATGTCGGCGAAGGCCTGCATCGTCTCTTCCAGCGGAGTCTCGTAGTCGTAGCGATGAGCCTGGTAGAGGTCCACATACTCCGTGCCCAGGCGCGTGAGCGATGCGTCGATGGATTCCATCATGTGCTTGCGGGACAGTCCGCGGTCATTTTTGCCCTCGCCTGTAGGGAAATACACCTTGGTGAAAATTTCCAGCCCCTCCCGTCTCACACCCGACAACGCCCGGCCAAGGGTCAGCTCCGCGCGCGTCCCTGCGTAGGCATCGGCGGTGTCGAAGGTGGTGATACCCAGGTCCAGGGCTTGACGCACACACGCGGTGGCGGCATCCTGGTCGATCTGTTCGCCATGGGTCATCCAATTTCCATATGCCAGTTCGCTGATGTACATGCCGGATGAGCCAAGTTTGCGGTATTCCATGCTTGGTGCCCTTTCAGTTCTGGGTGGTGTCGGTAGCTTCGGGTCGAAGCCTCAGCGGTCGGGGTGGGGCCGTGCTTCGCCGGATCACGAGGCGGGTCGAGACGGATGCCGTCGTCGGGGCGGCACCCGGGTCGCCGAGCGCTGCCAGAACCAGCCGCGCGGCGGCCTCGCCCTGGGCCGGCACATTCTGATCGACCGTGGTGAGGTCGACGACGGCGGCAAAATCGTGGTTGTCGAATCCGACAATGGACATGTCCACTGGCACGCGGATCCCGGCAGAGCGCAGAACCTGGAGAGCTCCAAACGCCATTTCATCGGAGGCGGCGAAAACTGCCGTCGGCATGACTGGCCCTGAGATCAGCCGTGTCATGGCTGCCGCACCGCCGGCAGCCGAGTTCTCGTCCAGGTGCTCGAGGTCCGGATCCAGGATCACCCCGGCCGAGGACAGCGCCGCCCGGTAGCCCGCCACTCGGGCAAGGGGCGGGACACTGCCGGAGGTGACATCCGACCCGTTATCGATTCCGATCAGGCCGATAACTTCGTGACCGAGATTGATCAGGTGTCGCAGAGCCGATTCCGCAGCGAGCTGGTCGTTCACGACGACACTGCTGAAGCTTGCGGGCCCCACTCCGAGCACCGCGACCGGCACACCCAGTTGCTGAAGAAGGCGAGTCTCGCTATCACTCAGGTTCAGGGACAGGACCAGCACAGCGTCTGCCCGGCCCCGCAGACCGTGCTCAGTGAAAAACCGCTGGCGCCCGGGGGCGTCACCCAGCTCGTAGAGCAGTACGTCGAGTCCCGCGCCCCGGATCACGGCCCCGGCTCCGGCAATGGCCTGCCCGAAGAACCATTTGGCAGCCGTGGGTACGACGATGGCGATGGTGCCTGTCTTCCCGGTTGCCAGCCGCGATCCGCTCACGTTGGACACATACCCGACCTCGGCGGCCGCCGATTTCACACGGTCTCTGGTCCGCAGGGCGACTCCAGGAACGTCTCTCATCGCGCGGGACACCGTCGATGCGGACACTCCGGCCCGCGCTGCTACCTCATCCAGACTCGCTGACACGATCCCTGACACTACACGCCAGCAACACGTGTCGCAAGCGCTTGCAATTTCGTATTCAATTTCTGCCTTTTAACGCTGACTTTATTGATCGCAAGCGCATGCGAATCCAGCGGACGTCGAGTGCGCCGCGGGCGAGCACATATGATGAGGCTGTTGCGGCCGAGGAGAATTCGGAGCCCAAGCCCGGGCGCACAGTCCCGTCCGAAGCCTTCGCGTGACATTCTCTAGAGTGCTTTGACCATGACGAGGCATGGGTTGTGGGAACAAAGGTCCTTGTTACTGTTCTGAGGTGGCTGATGGAGGCGGTCCCGGAAAGGCCGGACAGCTCGATCTCGAGCACCTCACCGTACACTCGAGCCTCAAAGCCGGCCGCGTGTACGAATGCAACGGTTTCGAATTCTCCACCCGTGTTCTGTACGCCGATTCGCTGGTCACTGACAAAGTAACCGTCCTGCATTTGCGCGAAGCCCAATTGCCGTCTTGCATGAAAGACGCATGGCAAAGCCCTGATCACGGGCAAATACGAGACTAGACGTTGAAGCGGAACTCCACGACGTGCCGTTACAGAAAGTCATCACCCACTGCGTGCGGCGGGCCGTCGGCCGCCAGATGTCAGCTCACGGCTCTCTTCACGAGCGCGCCGATCTTTGCCTCGTCGGCTGCGGTCAACTCGGTCAGAGCGAAGGCCGTCGGCCACATGGCGCCTTCGTCGAGGTTCGCCGGATCGTTGAAGCCGAGCGTCGCGTACCTCGTCTTGAACTTCTGTGCGCCCTGGAAGAAGCAGACGACCTTGCCGTCCTTGGCGTACGCGGGCATCCCGTACCAAAGCTTGGGCGAGAGGTCTGGCGCGTTGGCTCTGATGACGGCATGGAGACGCTCGGCCAGGGAGCGATCCGGTTCCGGCATCTCGGCGATCTTCGCGAGCACGGCGCTTTCATCGTCCGCCTTGCCCGAGCCCCGACCGCGGCGATTGGCCGCCTTCAGTTCTTGGGCGCGCTCCTTCATGGCGGCCCGCTCCTCGTCAGTGAATCCCTCTGACGAGCTGTCAGTCGCCGTGGTGGTCTTGGCGGACTTCTGCGTGTCCTTCAATTTGGGTTGATCCTCTGCGAGTCTCGTTCTGGAAAGCCGCTGCCGCGGCTGCTATTCTCCGCACGCCTGCCGAAAGGACGGCGCGCGAGAGCGCGCAAGTGCTGCACAGTCACGGCCGTCGTGGTCATCTTGGGATCTTGTCACGCCGAGCCGGTCCTTGGAAGCTCCGCACAGCGGGTGGAAATGTGCAGACAACGTCGCCGCGCAACGCGCAGAGCGGGTTCAGTCTTCCCCTCGCCGCGGCGCTAGCGAGTCGCGACCCGCGTAATTCCGCGCCGAAAGCGGCTCGTTCGACCGGTAGCGCCGCTTCGACGAGCTCAACGAGCAGGCCCTACACGTTGAAGCGGAAGTCGACCGCGTTTCGTTAGGGATGTGCATCGCGAATGGGAGCTCCGTCGGGCGGAGAACCCCACCCGAGCGAAAGCCGTCAGAATTGCGAACGATCAAGCTCACCAGTCTCGGCGGTGGAGATTTCCTGGGCCTTGCTCTTCCGCAGGTGTTCTTCGAGTTGCGCGTAGAGCTTGAAAAACTCCACGTCAGGCAGCGGGCAGAAACGCCGCTGGAATGTCGCGGGAGGGAGCACGACGCCGACGTCGGGCTCACCCGGCTGAGAAGCCAAGTGAAGGTCGATACCTCGCACGAATCGCCATCTCACCCTGGCAATCGCCAGCCGAAGCCCCTCGACGCGTGACCAGGGGATCGTTGCCACGTTTATCCGTTTCCCCCAGGACTGGTCCCACACCGTGATTCCGTCTCCATCGACGGTGACGACTGCACGGAATGTGTTGTCGTTCCACGATTTCAGAACAGATTGGGGATCAGCACAGGCGATTTGGGAGCAAACCTGATCTGACTTGAAGATCACGAATGTGGCGTTCGGATGCTCAAGTTCCAAACCGGCCTGCAACCGCAACGCAGCCCTGTCAGCCAATGGGTGCGTCACGACAGCGGAGAGGAAGACCCCCAGGGCGACAATCACCAAAAGACCTAGCCCCACTAACCACACAAACGGGTTCGGCGCAGCCAGGATGAATAGGGAAGCCAGAGCGACATATGCCACGACCGCCAACGCAGATCCGGCGACCACTGGCCACCGCCACGAGACGGCCCGGAGCAAACCATTCGCGCCCTCGTGGCCGGCGACGGGCACCCGGCGATACGGCCGCCGCTTGACACCGCGGTTTGACCTGTCCCTGAGCTTGAAGTAGAGAGACGGCGGAAAACAGAGCACGACGAAAACAGCCATCGTGTTGCCCAACCATTGCTGAAAACCACCGATCGCCATCATGGCGGCGCAGATCAACATCGGTATCCCCAGCAGTCCACCCCAGACCGTCATGACAAATTCTGTTCGGTTCTCGCGCGCATCGGATACAAATGCCGCACGGATGTCCCCCCACGTCCTAGTGCGCGCCATAGGGTTCAGACTATCGATCGGGACGCTGTCTGCCGCGTCGAGATTGACAGTTCCGGTCGAGATTGACAGGCACACCGGTCAATCTCGACCGGAAGTGTCAATCTCGGCGAAGCGCGCAGCGGACAGCCCGGCACGCGCGTGTTAGACGTTGAAGCGGAACTCCACCGGATTCCGTCACCGAAAGACATGACGCACACACCGGATGGCGCAGTGTCTTCCTTCGCTTACTCAACGATGAGACCAGGTACGGGGCATCGGCTCTGAAGGTCTAGAACTGGCAGGATTTCCGCTAGCCGAATACCGAAGACAGAGTGCACGTGCCGTGACGCCAGCATGATGATGATGATCACATCTCCACGTGATCCTCGAGACGGGCTCCGCGTATCGCCAGATCAATTGTCTGGGCAATTGCGCCGAGCTCGAATGGACGAAAGTAGTGGACAGGTTCCTGGTTAATGGGAATCGGGCAGAGCTGCACGACGATAGGTTCATCGTCGGCCACAGTGAATCCAAGATCAATCGTCGGTCGGACGGCTGAGGGCGCGAGCCAGCCACGTTGGATCGTCGCAGTTCCTCGCTGGATTCGATCGAGATCGGCGGTAGGAATGACCATGCTGCGACGTCCCGAAAGGAACGAGATCCGCTCTGATTCAACAGCCACGACATAACTGGCGATGATCAAGAAGGGCGGCCCGGCGCCTTTACCCGTCGCACGCGCGACCTGACGAACGGCCCACGGCATTCCGTCGACTGGCGTGCATGCGATCAAGACCGCGTTAGGAAGCTCGGTTCGCAGACGTGCGATCCGACGTCTTTGCCCGCCCCGCCCACCGAGTGCGGCGGCGGTTGCTCCGCCTAACCCAAAGCCGAGTGTTACGACAGCCACCAGCGCCCAAGAGAGCGCCGTGTCCGGGACGAGTAGTGCGAGTGCTACGAAACATAGCCAGATGAAGAGGAAAAGGACCACGACAAAGGCTCGGGCGACAACGCGGTTTCCCGGATAGCCGCCGGTAAGTCGATCCTCGGCGGATACAGTCCACACCAGCCTTTTCGGGCGCACGACTTGATCATCGCACGCGGCGGGACCATATTCGCTCCATCCAGCCTTCGAAAAAGCGGTGACCGGCACGGGCGTCGGTCACCGCTACACGCTCGGAATGCAGCTTGCTAAACGTTAAAGCGGAACTCCACGACGTCGCCATCCTGCATGACGTATTCCTTGCCCTCGATGCGGGCCTTGCCTTTCGCGCGGGCCTCGGCCACCGAGCCGGCGGCAACGAGGTCATCGAAGGAGAAGACCTCCGCCTTGATGAACCCCTTCTGGAAGTCGGTGTGGATGACACCGGCGGCCTGCGGCGCGGTCCAGCCCTTGTGGATCGTCCAGGCGCGCGTTTCCTTGGGCCCGGCGGTCAGGTAGGTCTGCAGGCCGAGCGTGTCGAAGCCGATGCGGGCGAGCTGGTTGAGCCCGCTCTCCGCCTGGCCGGTGGAGGCGAGCATTTCGGCGGCATCCTCCTCGTCGAGTTCCACCAGTTCCGACTCGAGCTTGGCGTCGAGGAAGACGGCCTTCGCCGGGGCAACCAGGGCCGCGAGGGTGGCGAGTTTCTCGGCATCCTGCAGAACGGCCTCGTCGACGTTGAAGACATAGATGAAAGGCTTGGCCGTCAGGAGGCCGAGTTCCCGGATCGGTTCGAGGTCGATGGTCGACGACGACAGGGGCTTGCCGGCGTCGAGGAACGCCTGGGCGGCCAGTGCAGTCTGCAGCACCGCGGGGTCGAGCTTGCGCCCCTTGGTGTCCTTCTCGAAGCGGGTGACCGCCTTCTCGAGAGTCTGCAGGTCGGCGAGGATCAGCTCGGTGTTGATCGTCTCCATGTCACCGGCCGGGTTGACTTCACCGTCGACGTGCACGACGTCAGGGTCGTCGAATCCGCGGATGACCTGCGCAATGGCGTCGGCCTCGCGGATGTTGGCGAGGAACTTGTTGCCCAGGCCCTCCCCCTCGCTGGCGCCGCGCACGATGCCGGCGATGTCGACGAAGGACACCGGGGCAGGCAGGAGGCGTTCGCTGCCGAAGATTGTGGCCAGCCTGGCCAGACGCGAGTCGGGCAGGTTGACCACCCCGACGTTCGGCTCGATCGTCGCGAACGGGTAGTTCGCCGCGAGCACGTTGTTCTTGGTCAGGGCGTTGAAGAGGGTGGACTTGCCGACATTGGGCAGACCGACGATTGCAATAGT
>DAIMHX010000076.1:0-10379 GCA_036723055.1 Microbacteriaceae bacterium | reverse complement strand
ATGCGGCTCGGCATGCGCGTCATCATCCCTCAGTCGCGCTGGGCGTGCCCGCTGGGCGTGCCCGCTGGCCCGGCTTCTTGAACGCTACCCGCCTTCGCCGTCAGTTGCGCGCACCTCCCCGCGGCAGGCTCGGAGCCCGATCGTCTGGTGACGAATGGCGATGTCATGCGCTGATGAAATCCCCCGCCTCTGCCATCGCGAGTCAAGGCCTTCCATCGTGCCGGAAACATTCTGGTCGACCGCTGACCGTGTGGGGTTCCAAAAGTCTGCACGTCATGGGCTTCGGGCATGATCACGTCCCGTGCCGCTGCGGCTGCTCTACCTACTGGCGATGACCACCCCGTTCTAAGGTCGACCCATGGCTTCTCGCACTGAACCACCCTTCCGCGCCGACCACGTTGGCAGCCTGCTGCGGCCGCCGAATCTGCTCCACGCACGCGATGAGTTCGCGGCTGGTTCCATGAGTGCGCCCGAGTTGCGCGCCATCGAAGACGCTGCGATCAGCGACGTCGTCCGTCTACAGGAGGACCTCGGCCTGCAGACCGTCACCGATGGTGAGTTCCGCCGGACGTCCTGGCATATGGACTTCATCTATCGACTGGCAGGCATCAGTCGCAGCACAGATGCGATCAACGTGCACTTCCGTAACGAGCAGGGCAGTCTCGACTTCACGTCCGCCGGGCTCAAGGTCGACGGCAAGCTGGGCCTGCGGGACGAGGACGCACCGATCTTCGGAGCAGACTTCAGTTACCTGAAGGATGCCGCGTCGACGGGCACTCCGAAATTGACGATTCCATCGCCGAGCATGGTTCACTACCGCGGCGGACGGGCGGCTATCGATCCGACGGTGTACCCCGACGAGGACGAGTTCTGGGCAGACCTATCGTCTGCCTACGCCCGGCAGATTCGCGAGATCGCGGCACGCGGCTGCACATACCTTCAACTCGACGACACCAGTCTCGCCTACCTCAACGATCCGGCTCAGCGAGCGGAAATGGCCGCTCAAGGCCGCGATGCCGAGCATCAGCACGAACGCTATATCGCACAGATCAACGCAGCCCTGACCGACCGGCCACCAGGCTTGCGGGTCACCACGCACATGTGCCGCGGCAACTTCCGCTCGTCGTGGGTGGCCGAGGGTGGCTACGACTTCGTGGCCGAAGCACTGTTCGGCCGCCTCGACGTGGATGGATTCTTTCTGGAATACGACGATGCCCGGTCGGGAGGCTTCGAGCCGCTCCGGTTCGTTCCACCGGGGAAGATCGTGGTGTTGGGCCTGGTCACCACGAAGCGTCCGCAGCTGGAATCCAAAGATGACCTGAAGCGGCGAATCGACGAGGCCGCGCGATACGTTCCAATCGAACAGCTGTGCCTGTCAGGTCAATGCGGCTTTTCATCGACAGCTGAGGGCAACAATCTGACGCTCGAAGAGGAGATCGCGAAACTGAGCCTGATCGTGGAGACCGCGAGCGAGGTGTGGGGCTAACCCGCGCTATCGCACAGAAACGAGGCGCCGAATGACAGATCGGACCCAAGTCGGGATCGTCGGCGCCGGGCCCCTTGCCCGACATCAACGAGGCCATGTGTTGGCACCCACGCCACACCGCCGACCCTGGCCACCGCTGGCTGCGCGAGCGCTTGCAGACCGCCGCCGTCACCCTCGGCTAAACGTGTCCCTGGAACGTGATCGATTAGCCTTCGCATCGGCGAAGTCCTGCAGGACTGCCGCTGTGATCTCCACACTCATCCAGAGTCTCCGCCGTCAGAAGGGATACGTCGGTGCCTTGGCACGCATCGTGACCCACTGAGTTTCGGTAAAGGCCTCGATATTGGCGTTAGCTCCCCCGAAGCGAGATCCTGTCCCGGATGCGCCGATACCGCCGAATGGACTGTTCGCCTCGTCGCTGACGGTCTGATCGTTGATGTGAACGATGCCGGTAGGGATGCGGTTAGCTATTTCGAGCCCGCGCATGACGTCGCGTGTCACGATGCCTAACGACAACCCGTAGTCGCTCGAGGCAGCAAGCGCGATCGCCTCCTCGTCGGTACCGAATCGCACAACCGGGGCGACGGGCCCGAAGATCTCTTCCGCGAATGCCCTGGAGTCGGCTGGCACCTCGGACAGCACTGTAGCTGCGTAGAACAGCCCGTCGTAGGTGCCTCCGGCAGCGACCTTGGCGCCTGCGGACACGCTCGACGTCACGATCTCGTGGATCTTGTCGCGCTGCGAGGAATCAATTAGCGGTCCTAGGGCTACCTCGCCGGAGGCTGGGTCGCCGACGGGCAGGTTCGCGGCCTTGGCTGCGAGCCGTTCGACGAACGCGTCATACACACCTTCGTGCACGATGTGTCGACCGATGGTCATGCAAATCTGTCCCTGGTGGAAGAACGCTCCGAAAGCCGCGAGGGTCGCGGCCTCCTCAACGTCCGCGTCGCCGAGCACGACGAGGGCGGAGTTACCACCAAGTTCGAGATGCGCACGCTTGAGATGCTTTCCTGCCAGCTCACCGACTCGGCGTCCGGCCGCGGTTGAGCCAGTGAACGAGATGACTCGTACGAGTGGATGAGTTACCAAGGCTTCGCCGGCATCAGCACCGCCAGGGAGCATTTGCAGCACACCCGGGGGCAGGCCAGCTTCTTCGAATATTCGGGCGATGGTGACACCGCCCGTGACCGCGGTACGGGGATCCGGTTTGAGAATGACCGCGTTGCCGAGCGCCAGCGCGGGTGCCACGGACCGAATGCCGAGAATGATGGGGACATTGAACGGGGAGATCACCCCGACGACGCCGGCGGGTACCCGCCGGGCCATGGACAGCCGTGGCTCCTCACTAGGGAGAAGCTCACCGTACGGCCGGCTCGGCAAGCCGGCGGCTTCGTAGCACTCCTGTTCCGCGACATGCACTGCGAAGCCGGCCATGGCCGGGACAGCACCGACCTCACGGATGTTCCACCAGGAGACCTCATCAGCGTATTCGGCCCAGAGCCGGCTTCGCGTAGCACCGCGGCACGCTGGGGATGGGGCGTTGCCGCCCAGCCAAGCTGGGCTTCTGCGGCGATCTCAGCGGCTTTGGCCACGTCGTCTGCGTTGGCTACGCCCACTTCGCCGAGGGTGGAGCCGGTGGCAGGTTCGATGACCGGCGCTGTGCCGCCGGATGGGGGAACCCATGCGCCGCCCACGAAAACACTGCTCTTCCAAATCGTCGGGTCGAGGAGCACGCTGTCCGCCTTAGATCGCTCGATTATTCCGCCGACCGTAAAGCGGGCCAAAGGAATCGGCAATAGCGTGTTCCGACTTCTCAAACGAAGTGGCCGAAAGTGGAACGCCTACGCGTCCCGCGCTGGTTCGCGGTAGCTCCGGACAGCGCGCCGCCGTAGCGGCCGAACGGCGTGCGTATCGCGCTGTAGATGAAGCTTGCCGTGCGTGGGGTGGTCATGATTCCTCGGTTTCAGCACCGGCCTGGTCGGCGCCAGGTTGGGCGAGCACGTCGCGGGCGATGCGGAAGGCGGTATTGGCGTCGGGGACGCCGCAGTAGATCGCGGTTTGCAGCAGGAGTTCCTTGATTTCGTCGTCGGTGAGCCCGTTGCGGCGCGCCGCGCGCAGGTGCATTGCCAGTTCCTCGTGGTGGCCGCGTGCGACGAGGGCGGTGAGTGTGATCAGCGAGCGGCTGCGGCGGTCGAGTCCGGGACGGGTCCAGATGGTCCCCCAGGCGTATTGGGTGATGAAGTCCTGGAACTCGCGGGTGAAGTCGGACGTGTCGGTTGTGGCCTGGTCGACGTGAGTATCGCCGAGCACTTCGCGGCGGACGTGCATGCCGACGGCGCGCACCTCGGCGGTGGTGGTCGAGGGATCGCGGAATGCGGTCATCTTGATGATCAGTTGGGCGACTCGCTCGGGTGCCTCGGCCGAAGCGAGGTGTGCCACGTCGTCGAGCACGACGAGTCGGCCGCGTTGTACGCCGGTGGCGACTCTGCGCATTTCGGCTGTCGTGATGACTGGATCCCACGCGCCGGCGACCGCGGTGACGGGCGGCGCGATCTTGTGCAGCCGGCGTCGCAGATCGAAGTCGGCCAGGGCCTCGCATGCTGTGGCGTAGCTTTCGTCGTCGGCCGCGCTGAGCGCGTCGAGCAGGGCCTGGGACGTCACGGGTTGGCGTTCGGCGAAGCCGGGGCCGAACCACCGCGCCGGGGTGGCCGGGAGCAGGCTGCCGGTGCCGTGAGCGCGGACTGTCGCGGCCCGCTCGCGCCAGCTGGCCGGTTGGGCAATGCGCGCGGCAGTGCACAACAGCGTCGCGGCGATGACCCGCTCGGGCGCATCGAGCAGCAGTTGCAGGCCGACCGCCCCACCCATCGAGTCGCCCGCGTAGTAGAAGGTGCTCCCGACGCCGGCAGCATCGTCGGCCACGGCGAGTAGCGCGGACGCGAGCGCGGGGATGTCGAAGGAGGTAGCGGGAGCACTGGCGCCGTGGCCGGGTAGATCCCAGCCCACGACGTGGAAGTCCTCCCGCAGCCTCTCGGCGCAGGACCGCCACAAGGCCTCCGTCGAGGTACCGAGCGACGGGCCGAGCAGCAGCAGCGGACGCCCGTCCGCCGGTCCGTCGGTGAACGCGGTCGTCGAGAGCGTTGGTGCGGTGCTCACGACAGATCTTTCGCGAATTGCTCAGCACGGTCGAGCACCGCGGTGACGAACAGTCGTGTCGCGCCGAGGTAGTGCGCGACGTCGCCGTCGAGCGGCTCGGCGCCGGCGAGATCGCGCATCGCGGCGCGTTCGGTCAGCAAGTCGGCTGCCCCTGCGCTGGCGTTTTCGGCCATCCGGTCAGCGTGCACGACGAGCCCGCCCAACAGGTCGGTTGTCTGTCCCGCTGCGACGGCGCACGCCAGGGCCAGCGTTCGTAGCGGCACCCACTCTGCGTGCCACGCGCCGTCCGGGCGCTCGTCGACTGCCTGGGATGCGGCGAGGTGCAGCTGGGCGCCGAGCATGGGGGCGCTCAGTGCGGCGCTGCGGATGAGCACCGACAGGACCGGATTGTGCTTGTGCGCCATCGTCGAGGAAGGACCACCGGTTCCTTCGGAGAGCTCGCCGATCTCCGGCCGGCTCAGGACCAGGACGTCGTTCGCGATGCGCCCCCATGCGTCGGTCGCCGCGACCAGCGCATCTGCGAGCCGGGTGAGCGGCCGGCGCGTCGTATGCCACTGCACGTGTTTGCTCAAGCCGACCTGGTCGGCCAGCGCGCCGGAGAGCGTCACTGCCACGCCTGCCGGGTCGGTGAGGCCGGCGATTGCCGCGAGCTCGGTTGTCGCGGCTGCGGTGCCTGCCGCGCCGCCCACTTGGGCCGGCAGGTTCTGTCGGACCAACACGAGGTCGTCTGCGGCGTCGAGCACCGCGGACAGCCAGGTCGCGGCCTTATATCCGAACGTGATGGGTACTGCGTATTGGGTCAGGGTCCGGCCCGGCAGTACTGCGTCGCGGTGGCGTGCCGCCAAATCGGCAAGGGCCACGACCTGGCGGTGCACCTCGACCATGACGTGGTCAAGCACGGCACGGCTGCACAGCATCAGGGCGGTGTCCAACACGTCCTGGCTGGTCAGCCCGCGGTGCAGCCATCGGCTGGCCGTGGGGTTCTGGTCGGCCAGGCGTGCCCGCAGCATGCCCACCAGCGGTATGACGGGGTTCCCGCTGGCCTCGGCTTGCGCCGAGAGGGTCGCGATGTCGTCGGCGGAGACGAGGTCGCTCAGGTTGCTGGCGGCCGCACGGGGTGCGACGCCGGCGGCGACGAGCACGGCGAGCCACCCGTTCTCGATGTGCACCATCGCGGCGAGCAAGGCCGCGTCGTCGATCAGGGAGCCGGCTCGGTCGGCACCCGGGCGTAGCAGATCGCTCACGGGCTGTGGTGGCGGTAGTGCAGGAACACTGTTTCCTCCTCGCCCTGCAGGCGGACGTCGAAGCGCAGCTCGTTGTCGCTCGACTCGGCGATCAGCGTCCGCCGCCGTTCTGGTGGCAGCGTGCGGAGCAGGCCGTCGTTCGCCCATGCTGCCTCGTGCCCTGGCAGGTACAAGCGGGTGAACAGCCGGTTGAGCAGGCCGCGGGCGAAGACCGTCATCGCGATGAACGGTGCTCGACCCGGCTCGGTCGGGCCGGGTCGAACGGTGGTGAAGGAGAACCGGCCGGTGTTGTCCACGGCGCTGCGGCCGAACCCGGTGAAGGTCCAGCCGTCGCGGTGCAGCGACCCGGCTCGTTGCACGATCACTCCGTCCTGGTCTGCCTGCCAGATCTCGATGAGCGCATCAGGGACTGGGTCGCCGCGGCCGTCGCGGACCTGACCGGTCAGGCGGATGGCGTCGGGATGGCAGAGCGGGACGAGGTCCGGTCCGGACTCGTAGGGCAGCGCATACCCGAAGAACGGCCCGACGGTCTGGCCCGGTGTCGCGACCAGGGGTGGCGCGGCCATCACTGCTCCGACTCCATGACGGTCCGGCCGCTGCCGGTCAGGACGATGTCCCACCGGTAGCCGGTGCTCCACTCCGGTGTGGTCACGTCGTGGTCGTAGCTGGCGACAAGCCGCTGCCGCGCGGCGTCGTCGGTGATCGACTGGCAAATCGGATCCAGCGGGATGAGCGGGTCGCCGGGAAAATACATCTGCGTGATCATGCGCTGGGTGAAGTCGGTGCCGAACAACGAGAAGTGGATATGCGCCGGCCGCCACGCGTTGAGGTGGTTGCGCCACGGGTAGGGGCCGGGCTTGATCGTGGTGAACCGGTAGGACCCGTCGGCGCCGGTCAGGCAGCGTCCCGCCCCGGTGAAGTTCGGATCGAGCGGTGCCGGGTGCTGGTCCCGGAGGTGCGCATACCGGCCGGCCGCGTTGGCCTGCCAGATCTCGATCAACTGCCCGGCGATGGCTCGACCCTCGCCGTCGAGCAGGCGGCCGGTAACGACCATCCGCTCCCCGATCGGCTCACCCGAGTGCTGGATGGTGAGGTCGGACTCGAGCGGGTCGACATCGCGCAGACCGAACACCGGTGCTGCCAGTTCGATCGACTCCGGATCGGCATGCTGCAGATCCTTCGTCGGATAGCGCAGGGTGCTGCTGCGATACGGCGGGTACGCCAGCCGCGGCTGCGTCTCGACGTGCAGGGCGGGGGCTCGGTCGTATTCCAGCGCCAGCTTCTCGATCTCCGCGCTGATCTCGACCTGACTCGGCAGCCCTTCGACCGAGGAACGGACAGCCCCGCCGGGTGAGCTCACCGAGTCGGTCACGTCGATTCCTCCTCGAATCCAGGCCGAGCCCGCTTGGCCGCCAACAGCACCGTAACGAAACCCATCCGATCTTCGCGACGGTAGCCTTCCACTGAGCGAAAGGGGGTGCGGTGGCCGGCAACAGCGCGCAGGCAGGCATGACCGTGACCGGACGGGTGCTCGCGATCCTCAACGCCTTCGACACGCGGCACCGCAACCTGCGCCTGAGCGACATCGCGGCGCGCGCCGGGCTGAGCATGCCCACGACGCACCGGCTGGTGGCAGAGCTGTCGGCCGGCGGCATGCTCGTCCGCTTGGACAGCGGCGCCTACGTCATCGGTCGCAGGCTCTGGGACCTCGGCCTGCTCGCACCCGTCCAGACCGGCCTGCGCGAGATCGCGTCGCCGTTCCTGCACGACATCTACGGCGCGACACTGGCGACCGTGCATCTCGCCGTTCGCGACGGGACACAGGTCCTCTACCTCGACCGGCTCGCCGGTCACGCGTCGGTGCCGGTCGTCAGCAAGATCGGATCGCGCCTGCCCATGCACGCCACCGGCGTCGGCAAGATCCTTCTCGCGTACGCGTCGGACGACGTACAACGCGTCGTGCTCTCCGACCTGCGGCGGATCACCCCGTACACCATCACGCAAACCGGACGCCTGCGCCACGATCTCGCACGTGCCCGCCAGCAAGGTTTCGCGCAGACCAGCGAGGAGATGAGCCTCGGCGCCTGCTCGGTGGCCGTGCCCGTCCGCGGCGCGGCAACGACGTCGTGGCCGCCCTCGGGATCGTCGTCGCCAGCCTGCGACGCGACCGGCCCCGGCTCGTCGCGGCACTCGAGGTGGCCGCCCACGGCATCCACCGCACCCTGGTCGACGCTTCCGCTGAATGAAGGCAAGCACTGGGTTCCGCATCGGTAAGCCAGTTGAATACGACCATGCGTACCCAGGTGGCGATCATCGGTGCCGGACCAGCCGGCCTGCTGCTCTCGCACTTGCTCGCCGCGGACGGCGTGGAGTCGATCATCGTCGAGACCCGGTCGCGGGAGTACGTGCTCGCGCGGGTCCGCGCAGGCATCCTCGAGCACTCCTCGGTCGACCTGCTCACCCGGGCCGGGCTTGGTGAGCGGCTGGTCCGCGAGGGCATGGAGCATCGGGGCATCTACCTGCAGTGGCCCGGCGAACGCCACCACATCGACTTCGTCGACCGCGTCGGGCGCAGCGTGTGGGTGTACGGACAGACCGAGGTGACCAAAGACCTCGTCGCGGCACGTCGGGCCGCGGGGCAGCAGATCCACTACGAGGTCAGCGACACCGCCGTCCACGACATCGCCTCGGAACATCCCTCGGTCACCTTCCTCGACCGCGAAGGCACCGAGCAGCGCATCGACGCTGACGTCGTCGTCGGCTGCGACGGCTCCTTCGGCCCGAGCCGCCAGGCCATTCCCAGCGCCGCGCGGCAGACCTGGGAGCGCACATACCCGTACTCCTGGTTGGGGGTGCTGGCCGACGTCGCCCCGTCGACCGACGAACTCATCTACGCCTGGCACCCCGACGGGTTCGCCATGCACTCCATGCGCTCGCCGTCGGTGTCCCGGCTGTACCTCCAGGTCGACCCCGACGAACAGATCGAGGCATGGTCGGACTCGCGCATCTGGGACGCCCTCGCCCAACGACTCGGCCACGGCCAGAACGACTGGCAGCTGACACCGGGCCCGATCACGGAGAAGAGCATCCTGCCGATGCGCAGCTTCGTGATGAGCCCGATGCAGCACGGCCGACTGTTCCTGGCCGGCGACGCGGCGCACACCGTGCCACCGACGGGTGCCAAGGGCCTCAACCTCGCGATTGCCGACGTGGCGCTCCTGACGCCGGCGCTGGTGGCCATGCTGCTGAAGAGCGACGCCTCGCTCGCCGAGCGCTACTCCGACACGGCGTTGCGCCGCGTGTGGCGCTGCACCCACTTCTCCTGGTGGATGACCACGATGCTGCACACCAACGGCGACCCGTTCGATGCCCAACTGCAACAGTCACAACTCCAGTGGGTCTGCACCAGCGACGCCGGCGCCGCCGGACTCGCCGAGAACTACGCAGGCCTCGCGATCGGCTACTGACTACCGAGCCGTAGCTCCGCGCTCGCCGCTATATCGACTTGGCGGCAGTGGAGCACGCGCCGCCTCCGCGCCCGAACCCGGCCGGCGACTCCAACCCCGCGCGAGATCAATCAACAGCTCGGGTTGATCGAAGACTGAGCCGTACCGGTCGCGATAGGCGCTCCCGTTGAGCACCACTCACCTCAGGTAGTGCTCAACGAGTCGTGCGGACGCTCTTCCCCCAGCATTCGCGGGCGCGTCCGGCAGCCCGGATAGTCGCCGTGGACCGCAGGCGCAACGGACGTGCAACACCGTCATCGTCGCCGACGCCACCGTGATGACGACCACGGCGCAGCCGCACCCGAAGCACGATTCGGCTCCGGCCACGTGAAGTGGCGCTCGACAGCCGCCGCCGCTCAAGCTGGTGTTGCGCGTTTGTTGCACGCGAGCGAGTTTGGGCGTGATCGGCGGTTGATTTCCGACCGCGTCAGACGCTCGGAACGACCGAATTCAGCCGGCTCCGACACGGTGCGCAAGATCACCACCCGGCTCAGAGCACAACACGTTGAGTTCAGTGCTCACCGAAGGTGCAAAATGAAGCCCGGAATCGCTGGAAGCCAGCAATTCGCCGCTCAACACCCGCCACATCTGGTCCGTGCAGAAGATCCAGCCGGAAGCCGTCCGCGGTGCAGTACGCCGGCCGCACCCCGACCCGCGAACGCATCACCGTGGCCCTGGACGCCGCCGGCCTGTTCGGGCCCGACGTCGATGTTGCCCTCGGTGGCCTCGAACCGATGGTCGGCGAGTGGGAGGCAGGCACCCGCGTCCCCACCTTCGCCCAGGTCGAGCTGCTCGCCGCCGTCACCACGGCTCGTGGTCGAATCGAGGTTTTCTCGGGTCGCGCAACTGGACGATTCCGAACCCTATGCGGGTCGCGCATCGCACATGGATCGCACACAAGTCGAATGCAAGGCCTTCCAAACCGCTGAAGGCCCAGGAATCCGGGGCCTCTAGATGGTGGGCGATACTGGGATCGAACCAGTGACCCCT
>DAIMHX010000075.1:0-10527 GCA_036723055.1 Microbacteriaceae bacterium | reverse complement strand
GGACCTCACCCAGCGGCCGGGAGTACCTCACCGAACCCGAAACCCCACTCGAACCGCCACCACCGTTCTAGGAGGGGGCGGCATTACGCCCTCGAGACAGCACTCAATCCGAGTGCCGCTTTTGCGGTGCCTGTATTCTTTCGGGGTGCAGATAGTCAAGCGTCCCGCGTGATGGTCATCGTCGCAAACGGCGCCCGATTGCGGCGCCGCGGAATCATCCTGGAGTGGATCACGCTCGGGTGGAACGTCGCCGGAGTCGCGATACTGACGCTCGCCGCCTACCTGGCCTCGTCGGTGGCCCTGCTCGGCTTCGGCCTGGACAGTCTGATCGAGATCGGCGCGAGCGCGGTGGTGTTGTGGGAGCTGTCCGGCTTCGGCGACGAGCGCCGCGCGCATGCGCTGAGACTGATCGGATACGCCTTCGTCGCCCTCGCCGCCTACCTGCTCATTCAGTCGGGCGTTGCCCTCGCGACGCAGCATCACGCGAGCTCCAGTCCCGGCGGAGCGATCTGGACCGCGGTGACTGCCGTCGTCATGTTCACGCTCGCCGCGGCGAAGACAAGAACGGGACGTGCGCTCGGAAACCCGGTGTTGGTCACGGAAGGGCGAGTCACCTTCATCGATGGGCTGCTCGCCGTAGCGGTACTCCTCGGGCTACTACTCGACACCCTGGCCGGCTGGTGGTGGGCCGATCCCGCCGCCGGGCTGGTGATCGTCTACTACGCGATCCGTGAGGCCCAGGCGATATTCGCCGCACCGAGAACGGATGCCTCATGACCTGGTGGGAGGTCCTCCTCAGCGTCCTGGGCGGCCTTGTCCTGCTCTGGCTGGCACTCGTGCTGATCCTCTGGCAGGCCGCCCGGAAACAGCCCGACAAGACCAGCCTCCGGGACGCCCTGAGGCTGATCCCCGACGTCGTTCGCCTGCTGCGCCGCCTTGCGGCTGACCCGACGGTGCCGAGGGCCGTGCGGATCTGGCTCGTCGTGCTGCTCGTCTACCTGCTCAGCCCGATCGACCTGGTGCCCGATTTCATCCCGGTTCTCGGCTACGCCGACGACGCGATCATTGTCGCGATCGTGCTCCGCTTCGCCACCCGCCATGCGGGCCCCGAGGCGCTCGAGAGGCACTGGCCCGGGACGCCGCAGGGTCTCCAGGCGCTGCGTACCCTCGCCGGGCTCTGATCTGGGAGACCGGCAGCCGGCCGGGCGAGCATCCGGCTAGACCAGCCAGGATCCCGTCATCCGCTGCACGACGGATCCGTCGAGGTCCGCCAGTTTGACGCCCACGAACTGCCGGGCGGCATCCGAGGTCTGCAGGCGGAACGCCGGCGCATCGCCGTCGAGCAGGGCCGCGATGACCCGACCGGCCTCGTCAGCCGGCTGGGCGCTGCTGAACGACGCACTCGCCCGCTCAAGGTAGGCCCGGAGCGCTGCTCCGTACACTTCGTCGGCGGCAATCGTCTCCACCTGGTCAAGGCCGACATTGCTGATGAACGCCGATGCGACTGCTGCCGGCTCGACGACCGTCACCGACACACCGGCGCCTGCCGCGACCGGGGCGAGGCTCTCCATGAACCCTTCCACGGCGAACTTCGCGGCGCAGTACGCCTCGTTGAACGGCTGTCCGACGACACCGCCGACGCTCGTGACCGTGATCAGGCGACCGCGGCTTGTCCGCAAGTGAGGCAGCGCGGCTTGCGTGACCATGACGACGCCGAAGAAGTTCACTTCCATCACCCCGCGCACATCGTCCACGCTTTCGCGTTCGATCGTGCCAACGTGCCCGGCGCCCGCATTGTTGATGACCGCGTCGAGGCGACCGTGCTCATCGACGACGCCGGCCACGACATCCGTCACCGATTGGGGCTGGGTGACGTCCAGGTGGCGGATGTCCAGGGTGACCCCCGCTGCGGCCGCGGCCTCCAGCAGGGCGCCGGCTCGTTCGAGGTCGCGCATGGTGGCCACGACCGTGTGCCCGGCCACGGCGGCCGCGATCGCGGCCTGCAGGCCGATCCCGGAGGACGTGCCGGTGATCAGGACAACGCTCGACGCTTCGGGGCCTTCGCTCACGGAACGTTCCGCTCGGGCTCCGGGCCCAGGGTGAACCTGCGCCCCGTCACGGCGACCGGCGCAATCTCCACGAAGTTGTACTTGAGGGTGGGGATGAGCGGCCGCAGCGGCAGCTGGTTGGCGGCGACGATCTCCCACTCCTTGTCGAGCACCCGTGCCGTGCCCTTGACCACGACGCTCCACGCTTCGTCGCGTCCCACCCCGTCCGTCTCGAAGGCCACGCGGTCGTTGACCGTGAGCTCAAGCAGCTTGGTTCCCTCCGCGGTGCGGAAGATGAGGCGCTTGTCGACGGCGACGAAATTCACCGGGAAGATCTCCGGCTCGTCGCCGACGCTCAACGCGAGGCGCCCCAGGCTCGAAGAGAGAAGGAGCTCCCAGCAGGCCTCCTCGCTGAGAATTTCGACCGGGCTCTCGTTGTAGTTGTTCATAGCAACATGCTCCCACGCCGGGCTCGTGTGCGCCCCTGTTCGCAGGAAAAACGCGCCGACCGCGCTCGCATCCGGGCTCCGGGCTACCGGCCCCCGTTGACGGCTTTGACCCGGTCCACGAGGTCTTTCCACGGGCCGCACACCTGCGGCTCGGCGAGGACGACCTCGTGCGGCGCGCACCGGATCCGATAGACGAACCGGTCGGGTTCGGGAGCCCTCTCGTCGACCTCGTCCCAGGGAAGCTCCTCCAGGAACGCCTTCCAGTCGGCCGCGTCCGGCCGCTCGTCGACCTGCACCTCCCACGTGATGCGGATGCCGGCGATGCCACCGCTCCGCGAGACGATGACCTTCATGGCCGAATGCTACTCCGGCGACGCTGCGACAGCGACTGACGTGCCGAGACCCACCGTTGCCCAGGCGTCGATGACAGCCGAGTGCTCGACGGAATCACCGCCGAACCGCTTCGCCGCCGCCGCTTCCGTCGCACGCGCGAAACCGGCGAAGTCGACCGTTTTGCGCAGCGTCCCTTCGGTGAGGGCGTCGTACCAGATGCGTCCCGGCGCCTCCCAGGCGTTACCGCTGAGGGCATCGGCAACCAGGTAGAACGCCCGGTTCGGGATGCCGGAGTTGAGGTGCACGCCGCCGTTGTCGTCCTCGGTGTCGACGTAACCCGACATGCTGTCCGGCTGCGGGTCCTTCCCGAGCACGTCGTCGTTGTACGCGGTGCCCGGTGCCTTCATCGATCGCAGCGCCGCGCCGTCGACCCGGTCGGTGAACAGGCCCTCTCCGATCAGCCAGCTCGCCTCGGCCGTCGACTGCCCCTTCGCAAGCTGTTCGACCAGGGATCCGAACACGTCGGATATCGATTCGTTGATCGCCCCGGACTGACCGCGGTAGGCGAGCTTCGCGGCGAACTGGGTGACGCCGTGCGTGAGCTCGTGGCCGATCACCGACAGCGAGATCGTGAACCGATTGAACACCTGGCCGTCGCCGTCGCCGAAGACCATGCGCTCGCCGTCCCAGAACGCGTTGTCGTACTGCCGGCCGTAATGCACGGTCGCGTCCAGGGGCAGCCCGCGGCCGTCGATCGAGTCGCGCTGAAACTTCGACCAGAAGAGGGCGTGGGTCTCGCCGAGACCCTCATAGGCCTCGTTGACGCAGACATCGGCCACGGCGGGCTGGCCCTCTGTGCGCACCCGCAGGCGGCCGGGAAGTCGTTCCAGGCCGACGGCATCCGAGATGCTGCGGTCGATTTTGCCGGCCGGTCGTGCGGGCAGGCCGGCGGCGCGCAGGGCCGGCCGCTTCGGCGACGGATGCTCTGGGTCACGCTCGTCCCGGATGGGCAGGTCGCGAAGCAGCGACTTCCGGGCGGCTTCGGCGGCCGCGGCGAACCGGGGATCGTCGAGACGCGCCAGCCGCACCAGGATGTACGGCGGAACGATGGAGCATCGGATGTGAGAGTGCGCTGCGCCTGCCATGAGTCGAGTCTGCCCGTCCGGTGGGTGTCGGCGCTAGATCGCCGACCATCCGCCGTCGGAGGCGAGTACCACTCCGGTGACATTCATCGAGTCGTCGCTCCCGAGCCACGTGATCGCCGCCGCGAGTTGCTCAGCGGTGGCGACCGCCGGCATCAGGGCCTGGAACATCGGGCCGAGCACCTCGCCGGCCAGGGCCGACTTCATCGGCGCCTCGATGTTCGTCTTCACGGCACCTGGCGCCACGGCGTTCGACCGTATGCCTTTCTTCGCATACATTACGGAAGTGTTCTTGGTGATGCCGATCACGGCATGCTTCGACGCGGTATAGGCCACCCCCGCGCACGCGCCGCGCAGGCCGGCCTCCGATGTGCAGTTGACGATTGACCCCGAGCCGGCCGCCAGCATGAGCGGCAGCACCGCGCGGGTGAGGCGCATGACGGCGGTGACGTTGATGCTGAACACACGCTCCCAGGTTTCATCGTCGACCTCCCCGGCCGGGAGGAACCCGTCCATGATTCCGGCGACATTGGCGAGCACGTCGATCCTCGGGCCTGCGGCGGCGACGAGTTTCTGTGCGGTCGCTTCGCTGCTGACATCGCCGGCGACGACGACGAAGGCCAGATCGGGGTACTCGGCGACGAGGGCGTCGAGGCGGTCGGTCACGACGTCGCTGACGACGACACGCGCACCCTCCTGGGCAAGGCGCACCGCGGTCGCTCGGCCGATTCCCGATCCTGCGCCGGTGACAATCGCGGTCTTGCCGGCGAAACGTTCTGGGCACAGTGCGGAACTCATCGAGGTGCTCCCTTGCTCCACGGGCGCCCGGCGTGGGTGCACGCACTATTTATAGCACCGGGCGTTCGCGGCGACGAGGACGAGAGCTCCGCGGCGGGCATCCGGTTGGCCGGCGCCCGGGCATCCGTAGACTCGCAGCATGCGTTTTGGAATCGTCATTCTTCCGCAAGACTCCTGGCCGGAGGCCCGCCGCACGTGGGAGGCGGCCGAACAGTTCGGCTTCGACCACGCCTGGACCTACGACCACCTCTCCTGGCGCACACTGGCCGACCAGCCGTGGCACGCCACCATTCCGACGCTCACCGCGGCGGCCCTGGTCACGTCGCGGATCCGGCTCGGCACGTTCGTCTCGTCGCCCAATTTCCGGCATCCGGTGCCGTTCGCCAAGGAAATCGCGACGCTCGACGACATCGCGGGCGGACGTTTCCTGCTCGGCGTCGGATCAGGGGGCACCGGCTTCGATGCGTTCACCCTCGGCCAGCCCCAATACACGCCGATACAGCGTCACGAGCGGTTCGCCGAATTCGTCGGTCACCTCGATCTCCTGCTGCGACACGAGGAGCCGGGCGGCAGCGGCATCGACGTCAGCGGCGACTGGTTCACCGCGGTCGGCGCGCGCATGGTCGGGCGGCCCGCGCAGCATCCGCGGGTGCCGTTCGTGATCGCCGCGAACGGGCCCAAGGGGCTGAGCCTGGTGGCGAAGCATGGGGCCGGCTGGGTGACGACCGGCCGCAACGGGACGGACGGCGAGGAGTGGTGGACCTCGGTGGCCGGGCTCGTCGGCCGGCTGGAGGACACTGCGCGCGCCGAGGGGCGCGACCCGGCGACGATCGACCGGTACCTGTCGCTGGACAGCGGCGGGGGATACTCGCTGCAGAGCCTGGCGGCGTTTGAGGATTCCGTCGGCCGGGCCGCGGAACTGGGCTTCACCGACGTGATCAGCCACTGGCCGCGCGCCGAGGGCATCTACGCCGGCTCGGAGTCCGTGCTCGAACAGGCCGCGGCACACCTGGACAGGTATCGCGCATGATTTCCCTCTGTGACGAGATCGGCCCGGGGCTGTCGGGGATCGAGCAGCTGCGCGCCATGATCGACTCCGGTCGCCGCCCCGGCATCGGCGAGTCGCTCGACTTCCAGCTCGTCGAGGTCGGTGAGGGCACCGCCGCCTTCGAGGGGGTTCCCGGGCAGCACGCCTACAACCCGATCGGCACCATCCACGGCGGTTACGCGGCGACTCTGCTCGACAGCGCCTTGGGCTGTGCCGTGCACTCGCGCCTCACCGCGACGCAGGGCTACGCGACACTCGAGCTCAAGGTCTCGTACCACCGGCGGATGACGACCGACACGGGCCTCGTGCGCGCGGAGGCCACCCTGCTGTCGTTCGGCCGCCGGGCGGCGTTCGCCCAGGCGACGCTGACGGATGCCGCCGGCACGCTCTACGCGACCGCCACGTCGACCCTGCTTGTCTTCGAGCGCTAACGCGCGCCCCCTTCGCCCCCCCTCACGCGCGTCCCTTCCCCTCGCGAAACTGCAGTTGTGGTCGCTAAACGGCGCTCATAACGACCACGACTGCAGTTTCGCGAGGGGAGGGGATGCGCGCGGGGTCAGACGTCGATGCGGTAGCCGCGCTTGATGACGGTGGCGACGAGGCCGGGCGTCGGCAGCGCCTGCCGCAGCCGGCTGATCGCGACATCGACGGCGTGGTCGTCCTGCATCTCCGGCAGCGTCGCGGTGAGGTCGGCGCGCGACATCACGCTGCCGCCGGCGGCGAGCAGAATGCGTAGCAGCGTGAGCGACGTCGGAGCAAGCGTTGCCCGATGTCCCGCCACGATCACCAGCCGCCCGCGCAGCTCGACCAGCCCATGCCTGGTATTCAGGCGCACCACGCGCTCCTCGTCGAGGTACTTGCAGACGAGCCGGATCAGCGCGCCCATGCGGTACCGTTCGGGCATGATCGGCCTGAGTCCGGCGGCGATGAGGGGAGCGGCGGTCACCGGTCCGACCGCCGCCGCGACGACGGTCTCGCTGAAGGCATCCAGCAGCTGTTCGAGCCGCCCGGCTCCGTCGGCCGCCCCGAAGAGTGCGTCAACGGCGGGTGCGCTCGTGAAGGTGACGGCATCGAGGGAGCCCGTGCAGACGGCCTCGACCAGCCGGAGCACGCGGCTGGAATCCTCCGGCAGCAGCCAGCGGTAGGGGGCGACGCTCAGCACGGTCGCGCCGGCCGCCTTGAGCCGCTCGAGCTGGGGCCGGTCGGTGAACCCGTGCAGCTGCACGGCGACCGTCTTGCCTTCCGCGCCCTCGCGCAGCACGAAGTCGACAAGCGACTTGGTGGTCTCTTCGTCGCTCATGCCTGAGTCGTCGAGGCCGGCGGCGCGGATGGCACCCCTGGCCTTTGGGCCGCGAACGAGAATGCGGGAGTGCTCGAGCGTGCTCGTCAGGTCGGCGCCGAGTCCGGCAGCGTCCGCCGCCTCGAACCACCGGCGGATGCCGTACGACGTCGTGGCCAGCAGGATGTCCGGCCGGGCCTCGATGATCGACTGCGTGTCGAGCATGAGATTGGTGTCGTCAGCGGCCGCAGCGATCCGGATCGCCGGGGCATGCATTACCTCCGCGCCGCGCCGCTCGAACGCGGCAATCAGGTCCTCCGATCGGCGGTCGGAGGTGACGCCGATGCGGAAGCCCTCGAGTTCGTCGGGGCGGAACCCCGGCAGGGTCGCGTCCTGGGCGATGTCGTTCACGGTGACTCCGACGAGATGGTCAAGCAGGGGTGCAGGTGCCGGTGGAGCAGGTGCAGGGGATAGAGTAGCGGATGCGTGGGGCTCACGCAGGCGCGGTCAGTGCGGCGGCGGCGATCTTTTGCACCTCATCGCCCGCCTCTTCGTTGCGTTGCATCAAGCCTACGACTTCGCCGATCACGAGCACAGCCGGCGAGCGCACGCCTCGCGTGCTCGCGACGGGCACCACGGTGTCGATGCTGGCGACGGTGGTGCGCTGGCTGTCGGAGAAACCCCGTTCGATGATCGCCACCGGCATGTCGCCTCGCATGCCGTGCCGGGCCAGGCCGGCGGCCAGGTGCCCCAGCGTTCCGATCCCCATCAGCACCACGATGGTGCCGCCCAGACCAACGAGGTGCGCGAGTTCTTCCTCGCTGAGCGGGGCGTGCCCGGACAACACGGTGAACATCCGGCTCACCTCGCGGTGGGTGACCGGGATGCCGGCCAGGGCCGGCACGGAGATCGCGCTCGTCACCCCTGAGACGACCGTCACCGGGATGCCGGCCTCGCGGCAGGCGATCACTTCTTCCCCTCCGCGGCCGAACACGTACGGGTCGCCGCCCTTGAGCCGCACGACGGTCTTGCCGGCCCTGGCGCTCTCGACGAGCATCCGTTCGATGTGCACCTGGGGCACGGCGTGGTGGCCGGGGGTCTTGCCGACGTTGATGTGTTCGGCGCCCGGCGCCCAGTCGGCGAGTCGGTCGTGCGGCCCCAGGCGGTCGTAGTACACGACGTCGGCGTTCCGCAGGGCGGACCGCGCGGCGACGGTGAGCAGTTCGTAGTCGCCCGGCCCGCCGCCGACGAGCGTGACGTGGCCGGTCCGCGACGTCGCCGCGGCGGTCTCACGGGTGAACCAGACGTGGCGCGTGGAGCACGCGTCCACGATGATCCGGTCGGCGGGCGCGGATGCCTCGACCGCGACGACGAGTTCGACCGCTGACACGAGGTCGCGCCAGCCGGCCGCCGACCCGGGAAAATCGACCGGGCGAACGGCGGGGTCCGGCCGATCGAACGCCAGCCCGTCGAGCTGTTCTGAGGCCAGGTAGACCGTGGCTCCGGCGGCGAGGTAGCGCGCGAGCACGCGGCGGGCCGGCCGCACGCCGCCGATGACGAGTACGCGGCGGCCGGTCAGGTCGAGGCTGAGGTCCACGGTCATTCTCCGGTCAGCGGGTCGGGGCGCCGCACCGGGATGGTCGCGCCGGAGAGCATGACGGGTCCGGCGGATGCGCCGGCTTCGCGTTCGTCCGGCCAGGCCGGGCGCGGCTGGCCGCGTTCCATCACCTGGACCAGCGCGGGGTCCGCCGTGCCGGGCGCGTTGACGAAGGAACGGAAACGACGCAGGCGCTCCGGGTCCTTGAGCGTTGCCGCCCACTCGTCCTCGTAGTTGCCGACGTGTTCGTGCATGGCCTGCTCGAGCTCGTCGGCGATCCCGAGCGAGTCGTTGCAGACCACGTCGCGCACGTGGTCGAGCCCACCGGGGAGCTCCTCCTGCCACCGGGCGGTGCGCTGCAACCGGTCGCCCGTGCGGATGTAGTACATGATGTACCGGTCGATGTAGCGGATCAGGGTCTCGTCGTCGAGATCCTGCGCGAGCAACTGCGCATGCGCCGGCTGGTACCCGCCGTTCCCGCCCACGTACAGGTTCCAGCCCTGCTCGGATGCGATGATCCCGATGTCCTTGCTGCGCGCCTCGGCGCACTCCCTGGCGCAGCCGGACACGCCCAGCTTGAACTTGTGCGGGGCGCGGAGCCCGCGGTAGCGCAGCTCCAGGTTGATGGCCATCGCCACCGAATCCTGCACCCCGAAACGGCACCAGGTCGACCCGACGCAGGACTTCACCGTGCGCAGCGACTTACCGTACGCCTGCCCGGATTCGAAGCCGGCCTCGACGAGGATCTTCCAGATATCGGGCAGCTGCTCGAGGCGCGCACCGAACATGTCGATGCGCTGGCCGCCGGTGATCTTCGTGTACAGGTTGAAATCGGCCGCGACATCCGCGATCACCTTGAGCTTCGCCGGCGTGATTTCACCGCCGGGGATGCGTGGAACGACCGAGTAGGTGCCGTCCTTCTGCATGTTGGCCAGCGCCCGGTCGTTGGTGTCCTGCAGGGCGCCGCGTCCGGAGTCGAGGATGTAACCGGACGTCTGGGTGGCCAGGATGGAGGCGATCACGGGCTTGCAGATGTCGCAGCCGAGCCCGCTGCCGAAGCGTTCCATGATCTGGTCGAAGGAGGTCAGCTGCAGGATGCGCACCGATTCGAACAGTTCGCTCCGGCTGAGCTCAACGTGCTCACAGAGCGCCTTCGAGACCTCGATGCCGGCCCGGGTCAACTCGGTTTCGAGAATCTTCTTCACCAGCGGCACGCAGGATCCGCACTGCGTGCCGGCCCTGGTGCAGGCCTTCAGTGGGCCGAGCTCGGTGCAGGCCTCGGCGTGGTCGCCGCGGATCGCCGAGCGCACCGCGCCCACCGATACGTTGTTGCAGGAACACAGCTGTACGTCGTCGGGCAGGTCGGTGCTGGCCGGCGCCTCAGCGCCGGATGCCGAGAGGTAGGCGCCGGGCTCGCCCGGCAGCTCCCGGCCGAGCAGCGGCCGCAGGGCGGTGTACGGGGATGCGTCGCCGACGAAGATGCCGCCGAGCAGCGTCTTGGCATCGCCCGTGACGACGATCTTCTGGTACATCCCGCGGGCCGGGTCGGCGTAGACCACTTCGAGGGCGTGCTCCGTGGTCGCGAGGGCGTCGCCAAAGCTGGCCACCTCGACGCCGGAGAGTTTGAGTTTCGTGGCGTCGTCGATGCCCGGGAAGATCGCTTCTCCGCCGTGCAGGCGGTCGGCCGTGACCTCGGCCATGGCGTTGGCGGGTGCGACGAGGCCGACGCACACGCCGCCGACGCTGGCCACCTCGCCGATCGCCCAGATCCCGGGCGCCGAGGTGGAGCAGTCGTCGCCGATGGCGATGCCGCCGCGCGGCCCGAGTTCGAGC
>DAIMHX010000074.1:0-10953 GCA_036723055.1 Microbacteriaceae bacterium | reverse complement strand
CACTGTCAGCTTGGGAAGCTGAAGTCCTGCCATTGGACCACACCCGCGAACGTCGAAACCCTACACGAAGGCCCCGAATTCCGGGGCCTCCAGCGATTTTGGGCAAGCCGGACACTCGCAGCTCGAAAGGCTGACGCTACGTGCGGGTCCGCCAATCGCACAGTGTGGCCCGCGTGGTGTGGCTTCGACGCGGTGCGCGCGACTGTCGCGCGATCGCGGTCCTCATCGACGTAACGCGTGACGGAGCGGACCTCGCGGGCTTTCAGCGAGTATCGCTGTCGCCGATACCACCAGCGCGCTGGATAGCCGCGCGGCCGGCCTCGAGCCTGGCGACCGGTACTCGGAACGGCGAGCAGGACACGTAGTCCACACCGACTTGGTCGAAGAAGTGAATCGATTCGGGATCGCCACCGTGTTCGCCGCACACGCCGATGGGCAGCAGCGGATTGGCCTGCCTGCCTTCTTCGACGGCAATGCCGATCAATCTGCCGACGCCCGCCCGGTCGAGCACCTCGAATGGCGAGGTGTCGAACACGCGGGCGTCGAGGTAGGCGGGGAAGAACGCCGATTCGACGTCGTCGCGGCTGAAGCCCCACGTCGTCTGGGTCAGGTCGTTGGTGCCGAAGGAGAAGAAGTCGGCGGCTGCCCCGATCGCACCCGAGGTCAGTGCGGCGCGGGGAAGTTCGATCATGGTGCCGATGGGAATACGCAATTGCTCGCCGGTCTCCAAGGCAACCTGGGCAATGACCTCGGCCAGTTCGCGGCGGGTGATCTCGAACTCAGCCACGGTGGCGATGAGCGGCACCATGATCTCGGGCCGAACGTCGTGCCCGCGCCGACGAGCCTCGCCGGCCGCCTCGGCCACGGCCCGGGTTTGCATCGCGAACAGCCCCGGCACGGCGAAGCCGAGCCGCACTCCGCGCAAGCCCAGCATCGGATTGACCTCGTGCAGCCGAGTCAGTGCGGCGAGCAACCTCACGTCGCGCTCGTCGGCGTCACCAGTGAGCTGCGCCACCGCCACCTGGACGGCCAGCTCGGTTCGATCGGGAAGGAACTCGTGCAACGGCGGATCGATGAGTCGGATCGTGACCGGCACACCGTCCATCGCTTCGAAGAGGCCGACGAAATCGGCTCGCTGAAGCGGAAGGAGCGCGGCCAGCGCGGCGGCGCGGTCGGCGTCGGTGTCGGCCAGGACGAGCCGCTCCACGTACTGCCGACGCTCGCCGAGGAACATGTGCTCCGTGCGGCACAGGCCGATGCCCTCCGCGCCGAATCGCCGGGCCCGGGAAGCGTCCTCGGGCGTGTCGGCGTTCGCGAGCACGCCGAGCCTGCGCCGCGAGTCAGCGTGCTTGAGCAGCCGGTGGACTGCGCGAACCAGGTCGTCGGCGTCCGGCGCGTCCGGGTCCAGCCGACCATCGAAGTAGTCGACGATCGGTGGCGGCTGCAGGGGAAGTTGGCCTCGGTAGACGGCACCGGTCGTGCCATCGATGGAGAGCTGTTCGCCCTCTTCGATCACGCATCCCTCGGCGAGCAGGCGTCGAGCGTGGTCGTCGATGTCGAGCTCCTGTGCGCCGCACACGCACGGCTTGCCCATGCCTCGAGCGACAACGGCAGCGTGGGCGGTCTTGCCGCCGCGGGTCGTCAGCACGCCGGCCGCCGAGACGATCCCGGCCAAGTCGTCCGGCGTCGTCTCGTGACGGATCAGGATCACCTGCTCGCCGGCCGCGGCTCTGCGCACTGCGGTCGCGGAGTCGAACACCGCCGCCCCGACGGCCGCGCCGGGAGAGGCGCTGATCCCGGTTGCCATCCGGACGGTGTCCGGAGCGGTGCTGAATTGCGGAAACATCAGCTGCGTGAGTTCGTGCCCCGTGACGCGGCGCAGCGCCTCATCGAGATCGATGACGCCCTCGTCGACGAGCTGGCAGGCGATCCGGAATGCGGCAGCAGCCGTGCGCTTGCCGACGCGGGTCTGCAGCATCCACAGCTTGCCGCGCTCGATGGTGAACTCGATGTCGCACAGGTCGCTGTAGTGCTTCTCGAGGACATCGGCGTTGTGCAGGAGCTGCCGGTAGGACGCCGGGTCGAGACGCTCGAGTTCGGAGATCGACAGGGCATTTCGAGCGCCGGAGACGACGTCCTCACCTTGAGCGTTCGGGAGGTAATCGCCGTAGAGACCGCGCTGCCCCGAGCCGGGGTCGCGAGTGAACGCAACCCCGGTCCCTGAGTCCTCGCTCTTGTTGCCGAACACCATCGCCATGACGTTCACCGCCGTGCCGAGGTCGTCCGATATGTGTTCCCGCCGCCGGTAGAGTGCCGCCCGGTCGGTGTGCCACGAGTCGAACACCGCGTGGATCGCCATTGCGAGCTGCTCTCGGGGATTCTGCGGGAAATCGCGGTTGGTCTCGTCTCGAACTATCTGCTTGAAGCGAGCGACGATCTCGCGCAGATCATCCGCGCCGAGCTGGGAGTCGGTGCTACCGGATCGGGCCTTCGCGGCCGCGAGCACGTCAGCGAAACGGTCGTTCTCGATGCCCAACACGGTGCGGCCAAACATCTGGATGAGGCGCCGGTAGGAGTCGAGTGCGAAGCGTTCGTCGCCGATCTGAGCGGCAAGCCCCTGGACGGATCGGTCGTTCAGACCTATATCCAGCACTGTCTCCATCATCCCGGGCATGGAATAGCGCGCACCCGAGCGCACGGATACCAACAGCGGGTCGTCCGGCTGTCCCAGCCGAATCCCGGCGGTTCGCTCGAGCGCCGCAAGATGCTCATCGATCTCACCGACGAGCTCCGCCGGCTCAGTGCCGTCGCGCAGATATGCTCGGCAAGCCTCTGTCGTGATCGTAAATCCCGGTGGCACTGGGAGGCCAAGCCGTCCCATCTCAGCCAGCCCCGCGCCCTTGCCGCCGAGCAGGTCGATCAGCTCGCTGCCACCCTCGGCGAAGTCGTACACAAACTTGACCGCTGCGGCGGTAGGCCTATCGACATAGAGGGTCATGAACTTAGCCTTGTTCGCGATCCACGTTGGCGCTCGTGGCGAAAGTCTGCGATTCGCGAGGACGAAGGTCACAGACCTTTCGCCCGGGCATGGCGCGAGTCGCTGTGACCTTTGCGTCGTTGCCGCGGGACGTCCGACCCTGATCAGCGCTCCCGAACGCGAGGCAAGGTAGGGGACGCGCCGATCGCGGACGGCAACTGCACGTGTTGGACCCGAGGGCACGCCAGCTGATGATCAGCTGCGGCTGCGCTGTGTTCAACGCGCGCGTTGCGCTCGCCGCCGCCGGCTACGACGCTGTCATTGAGCGCTTCCCGGACGACCTGCGATCCGACATCGTCGCCCGGCTGACCGTGCCTGCCGAGATCCAGGACTGGCTGCCCCTCGGGAAACTCGACTCTTCGATCGAGCTCAGACGGACCAACAGAAGGCAGTTCGCCGACGAGCAACTCCCGCCCGCCGTGATTGAGGATCTCGTTCGCACCGCAGCGGCCGAGGGCGCCCAACTCCTCCCGATCACGCGTGCGGCGCATCGCCTGTCGATCGCACGACTCAGCCAGCAGGCCGACCGGATCGAGAATGCAGATCCGGCCTACCGAGCCGAGCTACGCGCGTGGACCAGCGACGACCCGCGCCGCCTCGACGGCGTATCTGCTGCGGGGGTTCCATACGTCGGCGTGGGCGCGGAGTCGCACGACCTGCTGCCCCATTCGCGAGTTCGATACCCGAAGCATGGGCTGGCTGTCCTCTGACACCAATTCGGGCGTGAACGAATCCCTTTTGCTGCTCGGCACCCTGGACGACGGACCCGCTGCCTGGTTGCGGGCAGGAGAGGCGCTGGAACGCGTGTGGCTCGAGCTCACTCGACTCGGCTACGCCGCGAGCCCGCTGACCCAGGTCATCGAGGTAGCCGAGACCCACGAGCGACTTCGCACGGAACTGCAACTGGCCATGCATCCGGACGTCCTGCTTCGCGTCGGCCGCGCACCAGAGACAGTGAAAACCCGTCGGCGGCGACTGACGGAACTGATCACCGAGCCACCTGACCGCGCAGCGCACGGATAGGCGCGCGCCGCAACGTTCCGGCGCACCACCAGTTTCCGCCTTCTCTGTGACAAGGGCCGCCTTGCATGCCAGTGGCACGGCCGATCCGCACACGCACCGTCGACGTCGGCTGGCGCAGGCCCTAGCCTGATGAGAAGGGCTGCCTCGACGAGCGCGGCAGGTTGGCCGGTGACTGGAGCGGACCATGACCGGACCGTCGAAGGATGTCACGCGGCTGCCAGATCTTCTGCACGGGCATCCCCGCGCCGGTCCCGTACGGGAGCGCCAACCTGTGTACGTCGACCTACTGCCGCCGTGCAACGCCGGCTGCCCCGCCGGGGAGAATATCCAGGCGTGGCTCGCGCACTCCATGGCGGGCCGGCACGCGCAGGCCTGGCGTGAGTTGGTCGCAGACAATCCGCTGCCGGCGATCCACGGCCGGGTGTGCTACCACCCATGCGAGAGCGTCTGCAACCGGGCCAACCTCGACAGCGCCGTCTCGATCCACTCGGTCGAGCGGTTCCTCGGTGACCTTGCACTCGAGCGAGGCTGGCTGTTCGACCCGCCGCTCACCCGGACCGGCAAGCGGGTGCTCATCATCGGCGCGGGGCCGAGCGGGCTGTCGGCCGCCTACCACCTGGCCCGCCTCGGCCACGAGGTCGAGATCCGGGACGCTGGCGCCGAGCCCGGCGGAATGATGCGCTACGGCATACCGGCTTATCGGTTGCCGCGAGACGTCCTGGCCGGCGAGCTGGACCGGATCTCAGCGCTCGGCGTGCGGATGACCTGCGAGCACCGCGTCGAGGACCTCGCCGCCGAGCAGGAGGAGGGCGGCTTCGACGCGGTCTTTGCGGCGGTGGGCGCCCACCTGTCCAAGCGCGTCGAGATCCCCGCCCGCGATGCCGGGCCGATCGTGGATGCAGTGTCGTTCTTGCGCAGCGTCGCATCGGGCGAGCGGCCGGTGATCGGGCGCCGGGTGGCGATTTACGGCGGCGGCAACACCGCGATGGATGCCGCCCGGGTGGCCCGCCGCCTCGGCGCCGACGAGGCGGTCATCGTCTACCGCCGCACCCGAGCGCAGATGCCGGCCCATGCAGAGGAAGCCGAGGACGCCGAGCGCGAGGGCGTGCGAATCAACTGGTTGCGGACGATCACGGCCTTCGAGGGGCCGGACTTGCAGGTGGAGCTGATGGAGCTAGACGAGTCTGGCTATCCACAGCCCACCGGCCGCTTCGAGACGCTCGCCGCCGACACCGTGATCCTGGCATTGGGCCAGGAGACCGACACCGCATTCCTGCGGGCGGTGCCGGGAGTGGAGTTCGAGCGCGACGGGACGGTGACCGTGTCGGCGTCGATGATGACCGGCTCCCCCGGCGTGTTCGCGGGCGGGGACATGGTGCCGAACGAGCGCACCGTGACCGTCGGCGTGGGGCACGGCAAGAAAGCTGCCAAGAACATTGACGCCTGGCTGCGGGGCTCGGCGGCCTCCAGCGGTCCGAAGCACCCCACGGCGACGTTCGACCTGCTGAACCCGTGGTTCTTCGGCGATGCCGCACGCCGTCAGCAGCCCGAGCTCGCACCCGAGGATCGCATCGAGGGATTCGGCGAGATCCTCGGCGGACTGTCCGAACCGGAAGCGACCTATGAGGCGCGCCGGTGCCTGTCGTGTGGCAACTGCTGCGAATGCGATGGCTGCCTGGGTGCGTGTCCGGAGGACGCAGTGATCAAGCTCGGCGTCGGGCACCGCTACCGGTTCGACTACAACAGCTGCACCGGCTGCGGGGCGTGCTACGAGCAGTGTCCGGTGCACGCGATCGAGATGTTCCCGGAGCCGCGCTGATGCGCGCGACGATCGACGGCAACGAGGCTGCCGTGTCGGTTGCCTACCGGCTCAACGAGGTCTGCTGCATCTACCCGATCACGCCGTCGTCGACGATGGCTGAACTTGCCGACCAATGGTCCTCCGAGCGGCGACCGAACGTGTGGGGCACGGTGCCCACCGTGGTGGAGATGCAAAGCGAGGGTGGGGCGGCGGGGGCGCTGCACGGCGCCCTGCAGGGCGGGGCGCTGTCGACGACGTTCACCGCGTCACAGGGCCTGCTGCTCATGATCCCGAACATGTACAAGATCGCCGGTGAGCTGACCGCCGCCGTCATGCACGTGGCGGCCCGGTCGCTGGCTACCCAGGGACTGTCGATCTTCGGCGATCACTCGGACGTGATGGCGGTGCGACAGACGGGCTACGCGATGCTGGCCGCGGCGTCGGTCCAGGAGGCCCACGACCTGGCGCTGGTGGCGCAGGCCGCCACGTTGGCGACACGGGTGCCGTTCGTGCACTTCTTCGACGGGTTTCGCACGTCGCACGAGCTGAACACGATCGAGATGCTCTCCGACGACGACTTGCGAGCGCTGGTGCCCGAGGAACTGGTCCGCAAGCACCGTGGCCGGGCACTGTCCCCGGAACGGCCGTTCATCCGTGGCACGGCGCAGAACCCCGACGTCTTCTTTCAGGCTCGTGAGACGGTCAACCCGTTCTACGCCCGCGTGCCGGAGGTCGTCGAGGACACGATGGCCCGCCTTGGCGCGCGCACCGGCCGCCCCCTCCACATCGTCGAATACAGCGGGCACCCCGACGCCGAACGGGTGCTGGTCGTGATGGGCTCTGGCGGGGAGACCGTCCGGGAGACCGTCGCCGTGCTCAATGAGCGGGGTGAGCGGGTCGGAGTGGCCCAGGTGCGGCTGTACCGGCCGTTCCCAGCCCGGGCGCTGGTCGACGCACTGCCCGCGAGCGTGCGCCGGGTCGCGGTGCTGGACCGGACCAAGGAGCCTGGTTCGATCGGCGAGCCGCTTTTCCTCGATGTGGTTGCCGCACTGACCGAGGCGGCGCAGGACGGTGAGCGGGTCATGCCGCGGGTGTCGGGCGGCCGCTACGGGCTGTCGTCGAAGGAGTTCACCCCGGGCATGGTCGCGGGGGTGTTCGAGGAACTGGCCGGCGAGCGACCGCGGCGCCAGTTCACCGTCGGCATCATCGACGACGTCTCGGGGACGAGCCTGACCTACGATCCGGCGCTGGACATCGAGCCGCCTGAGACGATCCGCGCGGTCTTCTTCGGGCTGGGGTCGGACGGGACGGTGGGCGCCAACAAGAACACGATCAAGATCTTGGGTTCAGAGGAGCACCTGCACGCCCAGGGCTACTTCGTCTACGACTCGAAGAAGTCGGGCTCGCAGACCGTGTCGCATCTGCGATTCGGGCCACAGCCGATCCGGGCGCCGTACCTCGTGCAGAACGCGAACTTCGTCGGCTGCCACCACTTCGCGCTGCTCGAGCAGGTCGACGTGGTCGGCCGGGCGGCACCAGGCGCGACATTGCTGCTGAACTGCCGGCACTCGCCAGACCAGGTCTGGGATGCGCTGCCGCAACCCGTCCAGGAGCAGATCATCGACAAGCACCTCGACGTCTACGCGATCGATGCAGGCCAGATTGCCCGCAAGGTCGGCCTCGCCGGTCGGATCAACATCGTCCTGCAGACCTGCTTCTTCGCCATCTCCGGCGTGCTGCCGCGCGAGGAGTCGATCGCCAAGATCAAAGAGGCGATCGCGAAGACCTATGGCCGGCGCGGCGCCGAAGTGGTCGAACGCAACCAGGCTGCGGTCGACCAGACTCTGGAGGGACTACACCGGATCGAGGTACCCGACCGGGTGACGGCCACGCGCGAGCTGCCGCCGCCGGTGCCCGCACACGCGCCGCCGTTCGTCCGCGCCGTCACCGCGGAAATGATGGCCGGCCGCGGCGACCTCCTGCCGGTCAGTGCCCTGCCGGTGGACGGCACCTACCCGAGCGGCACGACCCAGTACGAGAAGCGCAACGTCTCCGAGCTGGTGGCGGTCTGGGACCCCGACTCGTGCATCCAGTGCGGCAACTGCAGCTTCGTGTGCCCACACAGCGTGATCCGCTCCAAGTACTACGACCCGCCCCGCTTGGAGGGCGCACCGGAGGGGTTCCGGTCCGCTCCACTGGAGGCCCCCGGGCTCCCGGACAGCCGTTACACGCTGCAGGTCTATGTCGAGGACTGCACCGGATGCGGGCTGTGCGTCGAGGCCTGCCCGGTCGTGTCGCCCGGCGACCCGGTCCGCAAGGCGATCAATCTCGGCCAAGGAGCGCCGCTGCTCGCCGCCGAACGCGACAGCATCGCTTTCTTCGAGACGTTGCCGACGAGTGACCGGTCCCGCGTGGACTTCGGCACGGTTCGCGGCACCCAGTTCCTGGAGCCACTGTTCGAGTTCTCCGGTGCCTGCGCGGGCTGCGGCGAGACGCCTTACGTCAAGCTGCTCTCACAGCTGTTCGGCGACCGGCTGATGGTCGCCAACGCGACCGGATGCTCGTCGATCTACGGCGGGAACCTGCCCACCACACCATGGGCGACCGACGCGAACGGCCGCGGCCCGGCATGGTCGAACTCCCTCTTCGAGGACAACGCCGAGTTCGGACTCGGCTTCCGGCTTGCCGCCGACGGGCACACCGACCTGGCGCGCAGGCGGCTTACCGAGCTGCGCGACGAGGTGGGTGCCGAGCTGGTGGACGCCATTCTGGAGGCTCCGCAGCTGCGAGAGTCGGAGCTGCGCGACCAGCGCGAACGGGTGGCGGAGCTGATGCGGCGCCTCGACAGGCTGGATGGCCCTGCGGTGATCGACCTGCTCAGCGTCGTGGATCACCTGGTCCGGCGCAGCGTGTGGATCGTCGGCGGCGACGGCTGGGCCTACGACATCGGCTCCGGCGGACTCGACCACGTGCTGGCCAGCGGGCGAAACGTGAACGTGCTGGTGCTCGACACCGAGGTCTACTCCAACACCGGCGGACAGGCGTCCAAAGCCACGCCGCTCGGCGCGGTCGCGAAGTTCGCCGCCGCCGGCAAGACCACGCAGAAGAAGGACCTCGCCCTGCAGGCGATCGCCTATGGCAACGTGTACGTCGCCCGGGTCGCCATGGGTTCCGATCCCCAGCAGACGCTGGGGGCATTCCGTGAGGCAGAGGCCTACGACGGGCCCTCGCTGGTGATCGCCTACAGCCACTGCATCGCCCACGGCATCGAGATGCGAAACGGGCTCGATCAGCAGTCCCGCGCCGTCGCCAGCGGATATTGGCCACTGATCCGCTACGACCCGATGGCGCGCGCGGCCGGCGGCAACCCGTTTCTGCTCGACTCGCCGCGGCCACGCATCCCGCTGGCCGAGTACACCAACCGCGAGCTGCGCTACCGCACGCTCTCGAACACCGACCCGGCCGAAGCTGAGCGCTTGCACGGCCTGGCCGAGCAGGCCGTCGCCCAGCGCTGGGAGGTCTATGAGGACATGGCCTCCCGCGGCGCGCATCGCTTCCCGCCGGACGCTCGCAAGGATCGCTGATGGAGCTCACCACTACGTACATGGGGCTTGCCCTGCGCAACCCGCTCGTGGCGTCAGCGTCCCCGCTGTCGAACACCGTGGACGGCGTACGGCGCCTTGCCGACGCCGGCGTCAGCGCGGTGGTGCTCTACTCGCTCTTTGAGGAGCAGCTCCTCAGGGAGGCGGCGCAGAACTCGCGACTGGTCGACGCCGGCGCAGAGAGCTTCGCCGAGGCGCTGTCCTACTTCCCGGCCGTCGCTGAAGAGGAGCCCGGCCCGCGCCGCTACCTGAACCTGCTCGAGCGCGCCGCGGCGGCCGTCGACGTCCCGGTGATCGCAAGCCTAAACGGCGTCACGCCCGGCGGCTGGGCCGACCACGCCGAAGCAGTGCAGGCCGCCGGTGCCGCCGCGATCGAGCTGAACATCTACTACCTTCCCGGCGACGCACACATCTCCGGACGCGACGTGGAGCAGCGATATATCGACGTCCTGGCTCGGGTCAAGGACGTGGTGAACGTCCCGGTCGCCGTCAAGCTGAGCCCATACTTCAGCTCGACGGGCGAGATGGCGCTGCGCCTGGACGAGGCCGGCGCGGACGGGTTGGTGCTCTTCAACCGATTCATGCAGCCCGACATCGACCCGGAGACCCTCGCCGTCGTGTCCGCCGTGGGCCTGTCAAGCCCAGCGGAGGCCCGGCTGCCGCGGACGTGGATCGCGCTCCTATCCGGACGAGTGCGCGCCTCGCTCGCCGCGACGACCGGCGTCGAGGACCCCGCCGACGTGGTCAAATACCTGCTGGCCGGAGCGGACGTCGTCATGACCGCGTCGGCCCTGCTGCGGCACGGCCCCGCGCATGCCGGCGTGCTGCTCGACGGGCTGACCGGATGGATGCGCCGCAAGGGATTTGCAACGGTCGACGAAGTGCGCGGGATGCTCTCGGTGCCGTCCGGCGCGAACCCCACCGCGCACGAGCGCGGGGGCTACGTCAGCGCGCTGCGAGAAGCCAACAGCCGGGCCTCCGGACCCTGGTGAGGCGACGCGCGGGGTCGCAGCGCGCGAACGGTGGAGACCGAGCGCCGGATCCTGGGCCGGGTTTGACGAGGACAGGTCACGCTGGGCGGCACGCGCCAAGACACCGCGGCGGGTGCTCACGCTGCGTGCGTCGTCGGCGCTCAGACAGGCCCGCTTTCGTCACCCGGACGCGGCGCGTCGCGGGTGTAGCGGAGGACCTCGTCGTCGAGGTAGGTCGTGAGTTCGCCCTCGACGAGGCCGATGCCGCTGGCGGCGCGGCGCGATGCGACGTTGTCCGGGTGGATGAAGGAGACGACCCGCGCTGCGATCGGAACTCAGGCCTCGCCCATCATCGCCTGCACGTTGCGCATCAGCACCTCGTCGGTGAGCTTCAGTTCCTCGGCGGGGCTGAACATGAGGAGCTCGCTGCCGGCCTCGATGATCGGGACGTGCCCGGGCGACAGGTAATACGCGTCGCCTGCTTCGACGACCTCCTCACGGTCGGCGTACTGAACTGTC
>DAIMHX010000073.1:0-11222 GCA_036723055.1 Microbacteriaceae bacterium | reverse complement strand
TTGCGACGAGAGGTATGCGCCCGGGCCCTTCGCCAGACCGAGACAGTTGCCAGCACGGCCGCTCGCTGATTAGCGGCGACGGACAAGGACGCAGCAACCGCAAGACCCGGTCGAGTGAGACGGGGCGCATTGCGTCACGATGCTGAAGCGAGCTGATACTCGCCTGCCGTGAGCGAGGTACTGCACGTCAGTGGTCGCTGTCACTGGTCACCGGGGTGGGTGAACTCGGTGAGGTTCACGGCAAGGACCATCGGTTGATGGCTGATATCCCTCCCCGCCCTCCTGGCCGCCCCCGCAGGGTAGTGCGTTCGATCCCGGTCACCATCGGGGCTGTTGGGGTCACGCTGGGCCCGGGCACGCTGTACGCGGCGCTGGCGCGCCTGGAGGAGCGGGGCTTGTGGGGCTCAAGAACCTCAGCCGTGCTCTCGTCAAGCAGCGTGGTGGTATTCGTTGATCAGACCGCCGAGGATCTGAGTTCGGCGCACCACGCCGCTGGCGGAACGCAGTTGAATCGCGCCACGCTCAGTTGGCGATCGTTGTTCGAGCGCGCGATGAGGCCGGTGAGAGTTGTAGTGGGTCGCGTACTCGGCCAGCACGTGCACGAGTTGCCGCTCGTGGAAGATCAGCATCCGGTCCAGGCATTCGCGGCGGATGGTGCTCACCCACCGCTCGGCGTAGGCGTTGGCCTTCGGCGCACGCGGCGGACTACGCAGTACCGCGATGCCGACGTCGGCGAACACGGCATCGAAGCTGGCCGTGAACTTCGTGTCGCGATCGCGGACCAGGAACCGGAATCCGTCAGCCTGCTCCCCCAACGCGAGCGTGAAGTTGCGAGCCCGGCTCAGCCGCTCGCAGCGACGAGGCGGGTCAGGTCGACCAGGCGGGCGGTGTAGCCCCACTCGTTGTCGTACCAGCCGAACACCTTCGCCAGCCGACCCGACGCCTGCGTCAGACCTGAGTCGAATACACATGATGCGGAGTCACCGATGACGTCGGTCGACACGACCGGGTCGGTCGTGTAGCGAAGTCGCCCGGCGAGCGGTCCGTCGGCGCCGGCTGCCTCGAATGCTGCGTTGACCTCGGCGGTCGTGACGTCGCGGTCGAGGAGAACGGCGAGGTCGACCAGGGAGCCGTCGACGACCGGAACGCGCAGCGCGACACCGTCGAGGCGACCCTTCATCGCTGGGATGACTTCACCGACGGCGCGGGCGGCACCGGTCGTGGTCGGGATGATGTTCACGGCGGCCGAGCGAGCCCGGCGTGGGTCCTTGTGCGGGGCGTCAAGCACGTTCTGGTCATTGGTGTACGCGTGCACGGTGGTCATGTAGCCCTGCGCGATGCCGAAGCTGTCATTGAGCACCTTCACCATCGGCGCCACGCAGTTCGTGGTGCACGATGCGTTGGAGATGACGTGGTGACTTGCCGGGTCGTAGATCCCGTCGTTGACGCCGAGCACGATCGTGGCGTCGACACCCTTGCCGGGTGCGGAGATGAGCACCTTCTTGGCTCCGGCGGTGAGGTGCGCTCCTGCGCTCTCGCGGGTACGGAACTCGACTCGATGACGATCTCGACCCCGTGGTCACGCCAGGCGAGCTGTGCCGGATCACGGACCGCGCTGACGGCGATCTTGCGGCCGTCGACTGCGATGGCCTCGCCCAGGTCCTCGACCTCGCGGTGCAGTGGGCCGAATGTGCTGTCGTAGCGCAGCAGCCGGGCCAGCGTGGCTGAATCGGTGACGTCGTTGATAGCGACGACCTCCAGGTCATCAGACGCCAGGACGTAACGCAGGTAGTCCCGGCCGATCCGTCCGAATCCGTTGATACCGATCTTGGTGCTCATGCTGATCCTTCCGGAGGGAGTTGGTCGCCGTGGACGACGAGAACCGGGCACGTGGCGTGCTCGGCGACATTCGCGCTGACCGAGCCGAGTAGCAGGCCGGCGAAACCGCCGTGGCCGCGGCTGCCGACGACGAGCATCAGCGCGTCCTTGCATTCATCGAGCAGGACTCTCGCCGCGTTGCCCTCGTGGACGGCAAGGCGCATGTCATCGGGCCGCTGGGCGCCGAACACCTCATCGACGGCTTGGGTGAGTGCCTTCTCCATGTCCTGCCCCGGACTCCACTCGAGCGGCACGGCTCCCCAGCCCCAGGTGTTCGGGTACTGCCACGCGGCCACGGCATCCACCCGAGCACCGGCCGACGCGGCCAAGTGGGCGCCCCAGCGCAGTGCCTGCTTGGACGAGTCGGAGCCGTCGACACCCACGACGACTCGAGGTGGACGGTTCGGGTGGCTGATGGTCATCGTCGTCTCCTTAGGTCTCGTCCCAGCCTGTCGGCAACGGCCGAGCATGGGCAGGGCCCAACGTCACCTGCCTCGAGGGCCCATCGAACTAACGTGCCGCGGCCGGAACCTGGTCGTCCACAGAAATGGGGGCGCCGGACGCTACGCTCGTCGTCAGGAGCGAAGATCCCGGAAGTTAGGGACTGTGGCCTCGTCGCCGGGCTTCAGAGGCGAAAGGCGGCAGCGAATGCGGGACCAAAGCCCCTGCAGTCCAAGAATTCGACGGAGTGAACCGCGCGCATGAATTCCATCGCCTTCTCCCGAGAAGCAGCCCTGCGGGCGGCGGCACAGCGCGCGATACTCGCGCCCTCCGTGCACAACACCCAGCCGTGGCGATTCGTCCTCGATTCAGGCGGGCTGGAGATCCACGCGGACCGGACCCGACAGCTCGCGGTCCTCGATCCGACTGGCCGCCAACTGCACCTCAGCGTTGGGTGTGCGCTGCTCAATGCGCGGGTTTTGCTGGCCGCGTCGGGGTACCCGAGCCGAGTTCAGCGGTTGCCCGACGCCGATCGTGGCGACCTCATAGCGCGGATCGACCTCGACGATGGCGAGTCGGTTGATCCCGACTTGGCGGCGTTGGATCACGTCGTCGAACTGCGGCAGACCAACCGCAGGCGATTTGCCCCTGATCCGGCGCCGCCCGAGCTGGTTTCGACGCTGGTCCTCGCCGCTGCGGCCGAGGGCGCCCTCCTTCATCCCATCGTGACCTCCGACGACCGTGAGACCCTGGCTCGGCTCACTCAAAAGGCCGAGCAGCTCCAGATCGCAAACGCGGCCTACCGCGCGGAGCTGCGCGCGTGGACGACCAACGACCCGACGCGCCGCGACGGAGTCCGGGCCGCGGTGGTTCCGCACGTTGACGGCACTTCGGGCGACGAGGTGCCGATCCGCGACTTCGACACCCAGGGTGCCGGCTCGCTGCCTGCCGAGACCCAGTCGTCGGCGCAGCAGTGCCTGCTCGCGCTCGGCACCGACATCGACTCGCCCGAATCGTGGGTGCGCGGGGGTGAAGCACTCGAGCGAGTGTGGCTGGAAACCACGAGGGCCGGGTTCGTCGCGAGCCTGTTCACCCAGGTGGTCGAGCTCGGTGCGCTGCGTTTGGAGCTGCGTGACGAATTGCGGCTGGGCATGCAACCCCACGTGGTGCTGCGCGTCGGCCGGGCACCGGTCACAGCCGCGAGCATTCGCCGGCACATTGACGAGGTACTGGTCGACCGCACCCGTTGACTGCGGCGCTGGCCCAGCCCATGCCAGGTTCATCGACGGTAGTTGTCGGAGATAGGTTGGTCGTCGGTGAGCAGAGATCGGCGTGCCTGGTAGTCCTCGACATCGATGTCGCCGCGCGCGAGCCGATCGTCAAGAACGTTGCGTGCGTCGTGTCCGGGGTGCAGCGGGCGCGGCCGCCGGGCGGGTGCCTCGCGGAGGAGCAGATACGCGAGAAGAACGAGCACGCCGAGTGCCGCGAGGATCAACAGCACCATGAGTAGAACGCCGCCAGCCGTCATGTGTTCTTCTCGCCAGTACATCGCTGCCACCTCCGACACAGATCTTGTGACACCGAGTCTCGGCGCGGCCGGTGCACGGCGGCAGAGACCTTCGGCCCCTGTCTTCAGGACCAGAGGTCAGCGCTCGAGCAGTGCGGTCGCACGCAACGGCCGGACGGCCGGCCCAATGGGACCTAGTGCCCTGGAGTGTCATGGCGTACCCGGGTGACGATCAGTTGGTCCATGCGCCTCCCACCTGAATGGAAATGAACTGCGATGTCGAGCGCCCCAGGCAGCGGATCCTCCGACGATGCGACCGTGACTCGGCCCACCCGCGAGCCGGTCGATCTGCTGCTGCGCGATCTGCGGACCGGCGTCGACGGGTTATCGCCTCGTGAGGCGGCGAAGCGGCTCACTGTCTACGGCGCCAACACCCTGCCGCACCTACGCGGCACCAGTTGGCTCACCGACTTGGCGCACCAGTTCACCCATCCCCTGGCGCTGTTGCTGTGGGCGGCGGCAGGACTCGCGCTGCTGGCGGGGACACCCGCTCTGTGCTGGGCGATCCTTGGGGTGATCGTCGTCAACGCCGGGGTGGCGTTCGCGCAGGAACGCCAGGCCGCCCGCGCGGTGGACGCGCTCGCCGGGTACCTGCCCCCGCACGCACGGGTGGTCCGCGCGGGCGCGCTGGTTGTCCTGCCGGCCACTGACGTCGTGCCGGGTGACGTTCTGCTCCTCGTCGAGGGGGATCGGGTGTGCGCCGACGCGCGGCTGATCAGCGGGGACCTCGAAGTGGACATGTCCGCCCTCACCGGGGAGTCCGCGCCGGTGTCGCGGTCCTACGGCGAAGCGGACACCGCGGAGCGTCTCATCGACGCTGCTGATGCTGTCTTCTCCGGCACGACGTGCACTGCAGGGGAGGCCCGCGCCGCGGTCTTCGCGACGGGCGGGCACACCCAACTAGGTCGAATCGCCACGCTGTCCCAGCGAGGAAAGACCGAAGAGAGCCCACTCGAGAGCCAGGTCCGCCGCTCGGCGTGGCTGATTGCCGGCGTGGCGATCGCGATCGGCGCACTGTTTCTGCCCTTGGGCCTGCTCGCCGGTCTGTCGTTGCGAGACGCCGCGGTGTTCGCGGTGGGACTGCTCGTGGCAAATGTCCCTGAGGGCTTGCTCCCGACGATCACCCTCGCTCTCGCGGTCGGAGTACGCGCCCTTGCCCGCGAGGGTGCCCTGGTCAAGCGCCTGTCCGCGGTCGAGACGCTCGGCTCGACCACGGTCATCTGCACCGACAAGACCGGCACGCTCACGGCGAACCAGATGCAGGTGGTCGAGCTATGGACGGCCGACGGAAGCTACGAGCCGTCGGCTGACTCGACCGCCCTGCGTCCGTTGGCCGAAACGATGGGCGACTGCAACGACGCCGAACTGACGTTGGATCCGATGGAGGAGGCACTTCGCCTGAGCGCCAGCCGCCTCGGGGTCCAGTCCGCGCCGCGGCTGGCGAGTTTTCGCTTCGATCCGCGGCGCAAACGCATGAGTGTCGTCGTCCGTCGGGGCGGCCAGCTGGTGGTGCAGGTCAAGGGTGCACCGGAGACCGTCGTGCCCTTGTGTACCCACCACCGCATGGGAGGTGCGGTCGAGCCGCTGACGTCAGAGGAACGCGACGCCGTCACAGCCGCCGAAAACAGATTCGCAGCGCGCGGACTGCGGGTCCTCGCATTGGCGACACGGCATGCCGACGGTGCCATTCCGGCCGACGCGTCCGGTGCGGAGTCCGGCCTGTGCCTGCTTGGGTTGGTGGCGCTGCTCGACCCACCACGCCCCGAGGCGGCGGGCGCGGTCGCGGCATGCCAGCGGGCAGGAATCCGCGTGCACGTAGTCACTGGCGACTACGGACCGACGGCCACCGAGATTGCGCGCCAGGTCGGCATCTCCGTTGACCGCGTGGTGTCCGGCAGCGAGTTCGACGCGATGAGCGACGCGGACTTGGACAAGATTCTCGCCGAGCTGGGCGAGATCGTCTTCGCCCGGAGCACGCCAGAAGGCAAGCTGCGCATCGCCGAGGCATTGCGCGACCAGGGCGAGGTCGTCGCCATGACCGGCGACGGCGTCAATGACGCACCGGCCTTGCACCGGGCCGATATCGGTGTCGCGATGGGACGCTCGGGCACGGATGTCGCCCGCGAAGCGGCGACCATGGTGTTGACCGACGACAACTTCGCGACGATCGTCACAGCCGTCCGCGAAGGCCGTCGCGCATACGCGAACCTGCGCAAGTTTGTTCTCTACATCTTCGCGCACGCAGTGCCCGAGGTCGTGCCGTTCGCGGTGTTCGCCCTGAGCGCGGGCGCGATACCGCTGCCGCTCACCGTCCTGCAGATCCTGGCCATCGACCTGGGCACCGAGACCTTGCCTGCCCTCGCGCTCGGACGCGAACGCGCTGAGCCCGACCTCATGGACCGCGCGCCCCGTCCTCGTACCGAACACCTGATCACGCGCAGACTGCTTGCTCGCGCCTGGCTGGTCATGGGCTTGACCTCGGCCGCACTGGCCCTCGGCCTGTTCCTGACCGTGCTCCTGCACGCCGGTTGGCACCCCGGGGACGACGTCGGATCCGGCAGCGCGCTGCACCACGCCTACCGGCAGGCGACGACGATGACCTTCGCCGCCATAGTGGCGTGCCAGCTCGGCACGGCATTCGCGTCACGCAGCGAACGCGCCTCGTTGCGGGCGATCGGCCTGTTCACCAACCCGCTCCTGCTGGCCGGCATCGGCTTCGAACTGGCCGTCGCCGCGGCGGTGATCTACCTGCCGCCACTTCAGTCGGTGCTCGGGACAGCCGCCCCGCCCGCGTGGGCGTTGCTGCTGCTGGTCCCGTGCCCGCTGCTCGTGTGGGGCGCTGACGAGCTGTACCGCTTCAGGATCCGGCGACGCGAACGCATGCCCGCGATTCGGGACCTGTGTCCTGCGAGTGATGGACCAAAGCACGTGGGTTGCGGCTGATCCAGGCAGCAGGGTCCTACCCATGGACTGGACGAGCTGGAACAGGAGGTAGCCGCGATGCGTGTTGTTGTGGTCTACGAGTCGATGTACGGAAACACCCGCGTCATTGCCGAGGCGATCGCCGGAGCATTCAACCCGGCTGAGGTCGCTGTATTGCCGGTGGCGCACGCGGATCCGGACGCACTCAAGGGGGCGGGTCTGCTCGTCGTGGGTGCGCCCACTCACGCGTTCGGCATGAGCCGTGCGAAAACCAGACAAGCCGCCGCAGATGCCGCGCGCAAGCCCGGCAGCGGACTGGCTCTGGAGCCGGCCGCGCTGGGCAGGGGCGTCCGCGAATGGCTTGATTCGTTGAGTCTCGTCGGTGGCACGGCGGCAGCATTCGACACCCGCATCAGGGTGCCTTTCCCGAGCGGTCACGCATCCCGGGGCATTGGCAAGCTGCTGCGCCACCGAGGCTACGAACTCCTGACAAGGCCGCAAAGCTTCTTCGTCACCAAGGACAACGTGCTCCGCCCCGGCGAGGCGGACCGTGCCCGGCGCTGGGGCGAACAGCTAGCTGCCCGCGTCTCCCTCGACGCGACTCGCACCGATCAGCCGAGCTGACCTGGTCAGCTCGAGGGTGGCTAGGGTGATGCCGTGGTCGCAGACGTTGACGCCTGGGACGACGGTGCCGGCTGACTCGGCGATGGCATCCGCCGCGCCGGAGTTCGCTACACCCGCCGATGGACTGAGCGACGCCCAGGTCGCCGAACGAGTCCGCGCCGGCCGGAGCAACGTCGTCACCGCTCACACCAGCCGGACGATCGGGGAGATCGTTCGAGGAAATGTCCTCACGGTGTTCAACGCGCTACTACTCACGCTGTTCGCGGTTGTTGTGGCGACCGGGCGTTGGCAGAACGGTCTGTTCGGCATTGTCATCGTCGCCAATTCCGGAATCGGCATCGTGCAGGAGGTGCGCGCCAAACGAACCCTGGACCGACTCGCGATATTGAACATCGCGAAGAGTCGGGTCGTGCGGCGCGGCGCCGTGCTGGACATCGATCTGGCCGACTTGGTCGCTGACGATCTGGTCGAGCTCCGCGCGGGTGATCAGGTACCAGCCGACGGCACGATCACCGAGGCCGCGGGCTTGGAAATCGACGAGTCGCTGCTCAGTGGCGAATCCGAACCCGTCGCCAAACATGTCGGCCATCGGGCACGCTCTGGATCCATTGTGGTTGCCGGGCGCGGCCGCTTTCAGGCGACAGCGGTGGGTGCCGAGGCCTATGCGGCCAAGCTCGCAACCGAGGCGAAGAAGCCGACATTGGTGCATTCCGAGCTGGTCACCGGGACGAACCGGCTGCTCCGCTGGATATCGCTCGTCATGTTGATTGTGGCCCCCTTTCTGCTGTGGAGCCAGTTCCGGTCTGCGGACAACGCTGGCTGGCAGGATGCCGTGACCGGCGTCGTGGCCGCCATGGTGGGGATGGTGCCCGAGGGACTTGTGCTACTCACCAGTCTGGCGTTCATGCTCGGCACCGTCTCTCTCGCGCGTAAGCAGACTCTGGTCCAAGAGCTGCCCGCCGTCGAGGGACTGGCCCCGACCAAACGCCACCTCCAAAGCCCTCTCCGCAAGCTTCAATAACCCGCATTGGACACGTGTTGACGACATCCCCTTCTCCTCAGCACGCAAATGGTCCGCAGTCGGGGCCGACGGCCACGGCAGCTGGGTCCTCGGCGCCCCAGAGATGGTCATCCCGCACCCAACCGACGACCTACAGCATCAGGCCCGGTCCACCGCTGACCACATCGCTGCAGAGGGTCGCCGGGTGCTCCTGCTCGCCCAATCCGACCACGGGTTGCGCCACCAACACAATGACTGCCAGCCAGCGGGCGCGGGCCTGCAGCTACCTCGATCGCTTGTCCCGATGGCGCTGGTCGTGCTCGCTGAACGAATCCGAGATGATGCGGAGCAAACACTGCGATTCTTCACCGAACAGGGAGTCACGCTGAAAGTGATCTCCGGTGACAACCCGCGCACGGTCGGCGCGGTAGCCGCAAAGGTCGGCGTGCCCGGAGTGAGTTCGGCGGCCGACGCCGTCGACGCCCGCGAGCTCCCCGACGATGTCGATCAACTGGCGGATCTGCTGGAGACCCACAGCGCTTTCGGGCGTGTCTCCCCACATCAAAAGCGCACGATAATTGCCGCGCTGCAGGACCGTGGCCATGTCGTGGCGATGACCGGTGACGGGGTCAACGACGCACTGGCGATCAAGGATGCCGATATCGGAGTGGCGATGGGCAACGGTTCACCGGCCACCCGCGCGGTGGCACCACTCGTCCTGCTGGACGGGAAGTTCTCCCATCTTCCAGACGTCGTTGCCGAGGGCCGTCGGGTGATAGCCAACATCGAACGCGCCGCGAACCTCTTCGTCGTCAAGAACGTCTACTCGCTCGTCCTGGCGCTCATTGCCGCGGTCACGCTAAGCGCCTATCCACTGGCACCCATCCAGCTGACGCTGATCTCAACGCTCACGATCGGCGTCCCCGGATTCTTCCTCGCTCTAGGCCCGAACCGACGCCGTTACGTTCCGGGGTTCCTACCTCGGGTGCTCCGATTCGCGCTACGGACCGGCGTGATCATCGGTAGCGCCGCCTACATCGGCTACCGCGCGGCCCGGCTGCTCGACTCCACCGCGGGGGTGCCGGGCGGCCGCCACCCTGATCGTGCTCATCGTCTCGCTGTGGACCCTGCTCATCTTGGGCCGGCCCCTCGCCAGCTGGAAGCTCGCGCTCGTGGCGACCATGGTCGGCGCGGCAGCACTCATCGTCGCCGTTCCTCCGGTTGCCACCAACGTCTTCCTCCTGCATCCGACACCGCCACGGGTCCTCATCGCGACCGCGATCGGCGTCGTGGGGGCCATATTGGTCGAGATCTCCCACCAGGCCGGCGCCCTCACCGCACGACGTGCTCGGGATTCGAGCTAGATATGCTCGCCGGCCACGCTCTCCGCGGGGAGGCGCTAGCCCGCTTCCACTGTCATGTGATCGTGCTCGTGGACGACAACGACCGGCACAACGGCGTGTCGGACGACCTTCTGGCTAACTGATCCGAGGATCCGAGAGGACAGAGGTCCGGCGCGGTGGTTTCCCACGACGATCAGGTCCGCGCCCACCGACGCGTCGAGCAGCATTTGCGCCGGATGGCCCTCGTGAAGTCGTCCAGCGACCACTGGGGCATGTGTGGCGGGCAAGGTCGCCAGCTCGTGCTCGAGCCTCGCCCGGGCTGCCTTCTCGACTGTCGCCTGAGGCGGGCCGTATGGGTAGACGCTGTATTGCGGTATCCACTCCCACGCCCAGATCGCCTCGACCCTGGAATCGGTCAGGATTGCCTGTCGCACGGCCCAATCCAGTGCCCGGCGGGAACACTGCGAGCCATCCAGGCCCACCACGATCCGCCGCGAACGCTCCTCGGCCGCGTCGTGCACGACCGCGACCGGGCAGCTCGCCTGACTGACGACCTTCTCGGTCACAGATCCCATCAGTAGGCCTTCGACCACGTTGGCGCTGCGCGGGCCGACAACGATCAGATCGGCGCGGGTGGACTGTTCCAGCAAGGCCTCGGCCGGTATCAGGTCAGACACATGTAATTCCACCGCCGCGGCCCTCCCGTCGGGCAGTGCGGATCCAATCGTGTCGGCCAGCGCGCGCCTGGTCAGGTCCTGCACGTGAGGCACCGAGAGGAAGTCATCGATGCCGGGCATTTCGATACGCCATCCGGTTACCGCGACCAGCGTGGCTCCCGTGAGCTGCGCCTGGCGGTCGGCCCACCTCACCAACGTCTGCGACGCCGGAGTGCAATCCACGCCGACCACCACTCGGCCCACCGGGCTCTCGAAGCCGCTCACGATTCCTCCAGACAAGGCACGCACCGCCAGTCAAGTTTCAGTGCCAGCCACGCGGCAGGCCAGGGCACTACGTCCCGGCACGTTGGTCAGCTCGGCGGAGGCTGGGATTCGCCGTGCACGACGAGCACCGGGCAGGTGGCGTGCTCAGCGCACGCGGAGCTGACCGAACCAAGCAGCAGACCCACGAAGCCACCATGGCCACGACTGCCCACGACCAGCATCCGGGCGCCCGCACTGGCATCGAGCAGGACCTTCGCGGCACCCCCATATCTGATGGATGCCCGCAGGCCAGGCGGCGGCTTCTCGTCGTAGGCCGCACGCACGGCGGCTTCCAGGAGCGCCTTCGCATCTGCTTCGGGGTCCAGCTCGGTGGGGACGGCGGTGCGGCCCGGTCCGCTCCACCCGCAGCCCGCATACTGCTGCCAGGCGGTAACTGCGTGCGCCCCGGCCGGTGATAAACCAATGCCTTCATGAGGGTGTCCTCACCTTCAGTACAGCGGGCCAGG
>DAIMHX010000072.1:0-11371 GCA_036723055.1 Microbacteriaceae bacterium | reverse complement strand
GCAACACTGATCGTCCGCGTCAGGACGGCGAGCGTCCTGCCTACCGGGGCAACACCGATCGTCCGCAGCGCGATGGCGAGCGTCCTCCGTACCGTGGCAACACTGACCGTCCTCAGCAGGGCGGCGATCGTCCCCCGTACCGTGGCAACACGGACCGTCCGCAGCGAGATGGTGAGCGGAAGCCGTGGGCCAAGGATGGCGAGCGTGCCCCGTACCGCGGCACGTCCGATCGTCCGGCGCAGGCTCCCCGTGATGGTGAGCGTAAGCCGTGGGCGAAGGATGGCGAGCGTCCCGCGTACCGCGGCAACACCGACCGTCCGCAGCGTGACGGCGAGCGGAAGCCGTGGGCCAAGGATGGCGAGCGTCCCGCGTACCGCGGCACGTCCGATCGTCCGGCGCAGGCTCCCCGTGACAGTGAGCGCAAGCCGTGGGCCAAGGATGGCGAGCGTCCCGCATACCGCGGAAACACCGACCGTCCCCAGCGTGATGGTGAGCGCAAGCCGTGGTCGAAGGACGGCGCATCCGCCGAGCGTCCTCGCCGCGACTCCGCTCCCCGCGACGGCGAACGCAAGGAATGGGGCGCGCGCGGCGGTTCGCCGACCCGCGCCGGCGCTCCGCGTGACGCGGGCCGCAAGCTGTGGACCCGAGAGGGTGCACCGGCGCGCGGCGATCGCGATGCCAGGGTCGTCGAAGAGGAAATGACCGAAGAGCAGCGGATGCAGCGCGAGCTGCGTTCCGTGCGTCCGCGTCACGATGACCCGGAACTGCCCGACGACATCACCGGTCAGGACCTCGACCGCATCGCCCGCAACGAACTGAAGACCCTGACCAAGGACAACGCCGAGGCGGTTGCCCGCCACCTGGCGATGGCCGCTCGCGTCATCGACGAGGATCCGCAGCTCGCTCACCGCCATGTGATGTCCGCCGCGCGACGCGCCGGCCGGATCGCCGTCGTGCGCGAAAGCCTGGCCATCACCGCCTATGCGACCGGTGACTTCGCACTCGCCCTGCGCGAGTTGCGCACCTACCGTCGGATCTCCGGCTCCAACGCCCAGCTGCCCCTGATGGTGGACAGCGAACGCGGCGTCGGCCGCCCCGACCGCGCCCTCGAGCTCGGCCGTTCGGTCGACCGCGCCACCCTGCCCGCAGCGGTCCAGGTGGCACTCGCCATCGCGATGTCCGGCGCGCGGCTCGACCTCGGTGAAGCCGAGGCCGCGCTGAGCGAGCTCGAGATCCCGCAGCTCGACCCGAAGACGGCCTTCTCCTACAGCCCCGAGCTGTTCTCCGCCTATGCGGAGGTTCTCGACGAGCTCGGTCGCGAAGACGAAGCCGAGAAGTGGCACGAGCGCGCCGCGCGCGCCGACGCCGCCCTTGGGTCGTCCGGTGAGCCCGACGAGACGATGGAAATCATCGAAATCGACGAAGACGAAGACGACGAAGACGAGGACGAGTCCGACGATCAGGTCGAGTCTGACGACGAGGTCGAAGAAGACGAAACCCCGGAGCCGGATGCTGAACCGAAAAGCTAAGCCCGCCACGCCGCTGGACGGCGTCGACGTGGTCCTGGCCGATCTCGATGGCGTTGTCTATGCCGGCCCGGCGGCGATCCCCTTCGCCGTCGACAGCCTGAACCGTGCAGCACAGACCATTCGCATCGGCTACATCACCAACAACGCGTCGCGAACCGACCAGTCCGTCGCGGACCACCTCACCGAGCTCGGCCTGACGGTTTCGGCGACGGATGTCGTGACCTCACCGCAGGCCGCCGTTCGGCTGCTCGCGGACCAGGCTCCGGCCGGGTCGCGCATCCTCGTCGTCGGCGGCGAAGGTCTGGTCAAGGAAGTGGAAAAGGCCGGCTTCGTGGTGACGCGGTCCGCCGACGACGACCCCGCGGCCGTGATCCAGGGCTTCGCGCCCGAGGTCGGCTGGTCGGACCTCGCCGAGGCATCCTTCGCGTTGAACAGCAAGGGCAACGGCGGCGCCGACGGTGAGGGCATCCCGTGGATCGCCACGAACACCGACTGGACGATCCCGGTCGCCCGGGGGATCGCTCCGGGCAACGGCACGCTCGTCTCCGCCGTGCACACCGCCGTCGGCCGCCTGCCCATCGTGGCGGGCAAGCCGGAGGTCGCCATCTTCAACGAGGCCGTCAGCAGGTTCCAGGCGAAGAAGGCGCTGTTCATCGGCGACCGCCTCGACACCGACATCCTCGGCGCCAACCGGGCCGGCATTCCAGCCGCGCTCGTGCTGACCGGGATCGACAAGGCCAAGCAGGCCCTCGCGGCCGACGCCAATTCGCGTCCGGACTTCATCCTCGGTGACCTCCGGCAGCTGCACGAGCCGTACCCGGCGACCGTGTTCTCCAGGGACGGCTCGTCGGCGACGGTGGATGGCGCGACGGTGCGCATCCGCGGCAATGACGTGGAAATCACGTCCGCGGGCGACGACGGCATCAACCTGCTCCGCGCGGCCTGCGCCGTGATCTGGAAATCCGGCCGGCCCATCTACGGGCTCAACGTTCCGGAGCGTCTCTATCTCGACCGGTAGCGTGGGGAACGTGAACGCAGACAACGTCGAGAACGCAGAAAATGTCGACAACACAGAGAGCATCGACGAAGCGGGGCTGGGCGACGCGCTCGTCTCCCGGCTCACCGTGATCGAAGACCAGCCGCTCGAGTCGCGCGCCGCCGCCTACGCGCAGTTGCACGACCAGCTCCGGGAACGACTCGAGGGCGGCGACCAGCCCCGATCGAGCAACGGATGACCGAGCACGAAACTCCGGAGCCAGGGATGCCCGAACCCGAATCGTCGTCCTCGCTGCGGCTCGACGCAGCCCTCGCCGAACGCGGCCTGGTGCGCTCCCGCACCGTCGCGGCGAAACTGATTGCCGACGGCCTGGTCACGGTCGACGGCAAACCCGTCGTCAAGGCGTCCAACAAGGTGCGGGACAACCAGGTCATCGAAGTCGCGGCGACCGACCACTACGTCAGCCGCGGCGCCCACAAACTCATCGCCGCCCTCGACGCTTTCGACATTCCCGTCGCCGGGCGTACCGTAGTCGACGCCGGCGCGTCCACCGGCGGATTCAGCCAGGTGCTGCTCGAACGCGGCGCCGGCCAGGTCATCGCGGTCGACGTGGGGCACGGCCAGCTCGCCGCGCAACTCGCCCTCGAGCCCAAGCTCAAGCTGGTCGAGGGCTTCAACCTCCGCTACGCCACCGCCGCATCGATCGCGGCGGCATCCGGCGTGCCCCAGCGGCCCGACCTCGTCGTCGCCGACCTCTCCTTCATCTCGCTCGCGACGGTGCTGCCGGCCCTCGTTGCCACGGCGCAGCCCGGAGCCGACTTCGTGCTGTTGATCAAGCCGCAGTTCGAGGTCGGGCGTGGCGGCATCCGTGAAGGCATCGTGCACAACCCGGCCCTGCGAGCGGATGCCGTTGCCGGCGTGCTCTGGGCGGGCTGGGATCTGGGGCTCCGCACGAACGGCCTGATCGCCTCTCCAATCGCCGGCGGCGCCGGCAATCACGAGTATCTGTGCTGGATGACCACCGAGGCGGGCAGCAATCCGACAGAATGGATGGACCGGATAACCGCACTGGTGGGAGCGTGACGAGATGACTGCAGTGCCACGGCACATCCTCGTCGTCGCGCACACCGGCCGCACCGATTCGCTGGACGCGGCCGTCACCGTCTGCGAGCAGCTCATCGCCGCCGGCGCCGTTCCAGTGCTGGCCCGCGACGAACGCGCTGACATCCTCGCATCCTCGCCCGGGCTGGACGGGCACCTCGCCATCCTCGGCGAAACCGTCGACGCCACCGACCTCGAACTCGTGATCGTGCTCGGCGGCGACGGCACCATCCTGCGCGCCGCCGAGGTCGTGCGCGGCTCCTCCGCACCGCTGCTCGGCATCAACCTCGGCCACGTCGGCTTCCTGGCCGAGAGCGAACGCGACGACCTGGGCGAGGCCGTGCGCCGCGTGCTGTCCCGCGACTACCTCGTCGAAGAACGCATGACCCTCGCGGTGCGCGTCAAGGTCGGCGCCGAGGTCATCTACGAAACCTGGGCCCTCAACGAGGTCACGGTCGAAAAGGCCAGCCGTGAACGGATGCTCGAGGTCGTCATCGAGGTCGACGGCCGTCCGCTCTCCTCCTTCGGCTGCGACGGCGTCGTCATGTCGACCCCGACCGGCTCGACCGCGTATTCGTTCTCGGCCGGTGGCCCCATCGTCTGGCCCAGCCTCGACGCCCTGCTGCTCGTTCCGCTGAGCGCGCACGCCCTCTTCGCACGTCCGCTCGTCGTCGGCCCCGGCTCGTCCCTCGCCGTCGAGGTGCTCGCCCGCGCCGGCGGATCCGCGGTGCTCTGCGCCGACGGACGCCGCACCCGCGATCTGCCACCCGGTGCTCGCGTCGTCGTGCGCCGGTCGCCCGTGCCCGTGCGCCTCGCCCGCCTCCACAGCGGCCCGTTCACCGATCGCCTGGTCAACAAGTTCAACCTGCCCGTCACGGGCTGGCGGGGACCGGTCGGCCGCGAGTGATTGAGGAACTCGTCATCAGGGACCTCGGCGTCATCGCCGAAGCGACCCTGCCGCTCGGCCCCGGCTTCACCGCGGTGACGGGCGAGACCGGCGCGGGCAAGACCATGGTCGTCACCGCCCTCGGCCTGCTGCTCGGCGACCGGGCGGATGCCGGAACCGTGCGCCAGGGCCAGGCGCAGAGCTTCGTCGAGGGCCGTTGGCTCGTCGCCCCCGACGGCGCCGTCGCCGAGCGCGTGCGCGACGCCGGGGGAGACCTCGACGGGCCCGAGCTCATCCTCAGCCGCTCCGTATCCGCCGAGGGCCGCAGCCGGGCCGTGGTCGGCGGCCGCAGCGCCCCGGCCAGCGTCCTCGGCGACCTGGGCGGCGACCTCGTCGTCGTGCACGGCCAGTCCGACCAGGTTCGCCTTCGGTCAGCCGTCGCCCAGCGCGGCGCGCTCGACCGGTACGCGGGCGCCGACCTCGCCGAGGCGCTCACCCAGTACCAGCACGCGTTCCGCCGCTGGCAGGCCAACCAGGCCGAACTCGACCGCCTCGTGGCCGAGCAGGAACTCCGGGCCACCGAAGCCGACGAGTTGCGCGCCGCCATCGCCGAAATCGAAACCATCGCGCCGCAACCCGGCGAAGACGCCGAACTGGGCGCGCGGGCCGAACGACTCGGCAACCTCGAAGAGCTGCGACTGGCCGCGGCCGGGGCACGCGAGCTCCTCTCCGCGGAGGAGACCACGCCGGAGATGCCGGATGTTGTCGCTCTCCTCGAGTCGGCCCGGCGGCTGCTCGAGCGTGCCTCCGAGCACGACCAGGCGCTGCCGCCGATCACCGACGCGCTCGCGAACGCCGGATTCCTCGTGGCCGACATCGCCGCGCAGCTCTCCAGCTACCTCGCCGGCCTCGACACCGACGGTGCGCGCGAGCTCGAGCTCGTGCAGGAACGCCGCGCCGAACTGATCTCCCTCGCCCGCAAGTACGCCGGCGGCCTCGACGAGGCCATCGAGCTGCTGGACACCGGCAGCGCCCGGCTGCTCGAGCTGGACAACGACTCCGACCGCATCGACACCCTCCGCGCCGACGCCGACGCCGACCAGGCCCTCGTGGAGAGACTGGCCGCCAGGCTGACGGACATCCGCACGGCCGCCGCGATCTCCCTCGGCGCCGCCGTCACCGCCGAGCTCGGCGCCCTGGCCATGCCCGACGCGTCACTCGTCGCCCTGGTCGACAGCCGCGACGAGTTCACCGTCACCGGCCGCGACCTCGTGACGATCCTGCTGCAGCCCCACGCGGGCGCCGAGCCGCGAAGCCTCGCGCGCGGGGCATCCGGCGGCGAGCTGTCCCGGGTCATGCTCGCGATCGAGGTCGTCATCAACGCGACCGACCCCGTGCCGACGTTCGTTTTCGACGAGGTCGACGCCGGCGTCGGCGGGGCCGCGGCGATCGAGATCGGGCGGCGACTCGCCCGGCTCGCCGAAACGGCGCAAGTCATCGTGGTGACCCACCTCGCGCAGGTCGCCGCGTTCGCCGACAATCACCTCAGCGTGGTCAAGGACAGCGACGGCGCGGTGACCGCCAGCAGCGTGCGCCAGCTGCAGGGGGATGAGCGCGCCGCCGAAATGGCCCGGCTGCTGTCCGGCCTTCCGGACTCAGCGAGCGGCCTGGAACACGCCCGCGAACTTATTTCGCTCGCCCGCTCCGACAGATCGCCGATCTAGCTGATAGGCTCGAAGCCCGTGGTGGATAAATTAAACGCGGACAAATCAGACGACATTACCAAGCACATTTTTGTGACCGGTGGTGTCGTTTCTTCTTTGGGTAAGGGCCTGACGGCGGCAAGCCTCGGCAATCTCCTCACGGCGAGCGGTTTGCGCGTCGTCATGCAGAAACTCGACCCCTACCTCAACGTGGACCCGGGCACGATGAACCCGTTCCAGCACGGTGAGGTCTTCGTCACGGACGACGGCGCGGAGACCGACCTCGACATCGGTCACTACGAGCGTTTCCTCGACATCAACCTCAACCAGGCCGCGAACGTCACCACCGGCCAGATCTACTCGCAGGTGATCGCCCGGGAACGCCGCGGCGAGTACCTCGGCGACACCGTGCAGGTCATCCCGCACATCACCGACGAGATCAAGCGGCGCATGCGCCTGCAAGCCACCGACGAGCCGCGCCCGGATGTCATCATCTCCGAAATCGGCGGCACCGTCGGCGACATCGAGTCCCAGCCGTTCATCGAGGCTGCCCGCCAGGTTCGCCACGAACTCGGCCGCAACAACGTGTTCTTCGTGCACGTGTCGCTCGTGCCGTTCATGGCCGCGGCCGGCGAACAGAAGACCAAGCCCACCCAGCACTCCGTCGCGGCCCTGCGCTCCATCGGCATCCAGCCGGATGCGCTGGTGCTCCGCAGCGACCGCCCGGTGTCCGAGTCGAACAAGCGCAAGATCGCGCTCATGTGCGACGTCGATGAGGCTGCCGTCGTCAACGCGATCGACGTGCCCAGCATCTACGAGATCCCGACGATGATGCACGACCAGGGCCTGGACCGGTACATCACCGACGCGCTCGGCCTGGCCGTGTCCCCCGTCGACTGGACCGGCTGGCAGAAGGTGCTCGACGCCGTGCGGGAACCCAAGCACGAGGTCACCATCGGACTGGTCGGCAAGTACATCGACCTGCCCGACGCCTACCTGTCGGTCACCGAGGCGCTGCGGGCCGGCGGCTTCGCGCACCAGACCAAGGTCAAAATCAACTGGATCGCCTCCGACGAGTGCGAGACCGAAGAGGGCGCCGCGCGCCAGCTCAGCGAGCTCGACGGCATCTGCGTCCCCGGCGGATTCGGCGTGCGCGGCATCGAGGGCAAGCTCGGCGCGCTCAAGTTCGCCCGCGAGAACGGCATCCCGGTGCTCGGCCTCTGCCTCGGCCTGCAGTGCATGGTCATCGAGTACGCCCGCAACAAGGCGGGCCTGGCCGGCGCATCCTCGTCGGAATTCGATCCAGACACCGAGTTCCCCGTGATCGCGACCATGGAAGAGCAGGTCGAGATCATCTCCGGCGGCGACCTGGGCGGCACCATGCGGCTCGGCCTGTACGCGGCCAAGCTCGCCGAGGGCTCCCTCGTCGCCGAGATGTACGGCGCCCCTGAGGCCTCGGAGCGCCACCGTCACCGCTACGAGGTCAACAACGCGTACCGGGAGCAGATCGCGGATGCCGGCCTCTGGTTCTCCGGTACCTCGCCCGACCGCCACCTGGTCGAGTACGTCGAGCTCAAGCGCGAGGAGCACCCGTTCTACGTGGGCACGCAGGCGCACCCGGAGCTGCGGTCGCGGCCGAGCCACGCGCATCCGTTGTTCCGCGGACTGATCGGCGCCGCGCTGGACCGCCAGCAGGCCAGCCGTCTGTTCGAAGTGAAGGAAGATGCCTGAATCGGCGCCTGACTCAATGCTCGAAGACGAGGCCGCGTTCGCCGAGGTGACCGGCACCGAGCTGGTGTTCGACGGCAGGGTCTGGGGCGTGCGCCGGGACCACTTCGGGTACAACGGCTCCGCGATCGTACGCGAGTACACGGACCACCCCGGCGCCGTGGCGATCCTGGCGCTCGACGACCAGGATCGGGTGCTGCTGATCAAGCAATACCGGCACCCGGTGCGGATGCGGGAATGGGAGATTCCGGCCGGCCTGCTCGACGAGCCGGGGGAGGACCCGGCCGAGGCGGCCGCGCGCGAACTGGCCGAGGAAGCCGACGTCGCAGCTTCGGAGTGGAACGTGCTCTCCGAGTTCTACACCTCGCCGGGCGGCAGCACGGAGGCGATCCGCATCTACCTGGCCCGCGGGCTGTCGGCGATCGACGACGTGTTCGACCGCACCGACGAGGAAGCCGACATGGAGATCCGCTGGGTGCCGCTTGACGAGTGCGTCGACGCGGTGCTCGCACGCCGGGTGCAGAACCCGTCGCTGATCGTGGGCGTTCTGGCCGCGCAGGTGGCCCGCTCGCGCGGCTGGAGCACCCTGGCGCCGGTGGACGCGCCGTGGCCGCGGCATCCGTCGAACTGGGACCAGCCGACCGCCGAGCAGAACCCCGGGCCCAGCGCGTGAGCATCGAGACGGCCGTGGACTCCTTCCTGCGGCACGTCTCGATTGAGCGCGGGCTCGCCGCCAACACGGTCGCGGCGTACCGGCGCGACCTTGTGATCTACGCCGGGTGGCTCGCCGCCCGGGAGACGACCGACCTGGCCGCCGTCACCGCGCAGGACGTCTCCGAGTTCGTGCGCTTCCTCGGGCTGCGTGAGGAGTCGCCGCTGACTGCGTCGTCGATCGCGCGCATCCTGTCGACGGTGCGCGGCCTGCACCGGTTCCTGCTCGAGGAGTCGGTGGTCGAAACGGATGTCGCGCACGACACGAAACCGCCCCGGCTGGGGTCGAGGCTGCCCAAGGCCATCTCGATCGAGCAGGTCGCCGCGCTCCTCGCCGCGACCGACGGCGACGACGTGCAGCGGCTGCGCGACAAGGCGTTGCTCGAGCTGCTCTACGCCACCGGTGCCCGCGTGTCGGAGGTCGTGAACCTCAATGTGGACGACGTGCAGGGCGAGGAGGTCGTGCGCCTGACCGGCAAGGGCGACAAGCAGCGCATCGTTCCGGTCGGCAGCTACGCCCGCGCGGCCATCGGCGCGTACCTCGTGCGCGCCCGGCCGCTGCTCTCGGCGCGCGGCAAGGCCACCCCCGCACTCTTCCTCGGCATCCGTGGCCAGCGGGTCAGCCGGCAGAACGCCTGGCTGATCATTCGCGCGGCCGCCGACCGCGCCGGACTCGACGTCGAGGTGTCGCCGCACACGCTCCGGCACTCGTTCGCGACGCATCTGCTCGCCGGCGGCGCCGACGTGCGCGTCGTGCAGGAACTGCTCGGGCACTCATCCGTCGCGACCACCCAGATCTACACGCTCGTGACCGTCGACACGCTCCGCGACATGTACACGACGGCGCACCCCCGCGCCCGGGTCTCGACGCCATAGCCCCGCGAACACGCAGTTGTGGTCGTAATACGGCGCTCTAAGCGCGCACAACTGCGTTTTCGCGAAGCAGAGTGGCCGTCGGGAGCCCCACACGCGGCGATTCTCGCAGGAGAGCGCTCATTCGATCGCTACACTCGACACAGTGGTTGATGCAAGACGGATCGAGGACATCTCAGTGGCGCCTACGCAGACTGACCGGACACGACTTGCCGGTTTGGAAGAAGTACCGCTCGGGCCGACCGGGCGACCGAAACAGGAATTCGCCGAGCCCGCACCGCTCCGGCGCCACGGTCCGGCGCGGATCATTTCGCTCTGCAACCAGAAGGGCGGCGTCGGCAAGACGACGACCACCATCAACCTGGGTGCGGCCCTCGCCGGCTACGGCCGCCGCGTGCTCGCGATCGACTTCGACCCGCAGGGCGCGCTCTCCGCCGGTCTCGGCGTCCCCACCCACGACGTGCCCACGATCTACGACCTGCTGCTGGGCGGTTCGAAGGACCCGGCCATCGCGATCCAGAAGACCACGGTCGAGGGCCTGGACATCATTCCCGCCAACATCGACCTCTCCGCCGCCGAGGTGCACCTGGTCAACGAGGTCGCCCGCGAGCAGATCCTCGCCCGCGTGCTGCGGAAGGTGTCAGCGAACTACGACGTGATCCTGATCGACTGCCAGCCCTCGCTCGGCATCCTCACGGTCAACGCGCTCACCGCCAGCCACGGCGTGCTCATCCCGCTCGAATGCGAGTTCTTCGCCCTCCGCGGTGTCGCCCTGCTGATCGAAACCATCGACAAGGTGCGCGACCGGCTCAACCCGGCCATCGAACTCGATGGAATCCTCGCCACCATGTTCGACTCCCGCACGCTGCACTCCCGCGAGGTTCTCGAGCGCGTCGTCGACGCGTTCGGCGACCGCGTGCTGGAAACCGTCATCGGGCGCACCGTGAAGTTCCCGGATGCCAGCGTCGCCGGCGTCCCGATCACCGACTTCGCCCCGGAGCACCCTGCCGCGAAGGCCTACATGCAGGTGGCGCGCGAACTGATCGTCCGTGGCGCTGTCGCCTGACGCGGCTGCAGCGCCCGCATTCTCGGTTGCCCTCGGCAACTTCGAGGGCCCGTTCGACCTCCTGCTCTCGCTGATCAGCAAGCACGAGCTGGACATCACCGACATTTCGCTGAGCCGGGTCACCGACGAGTTCATCTCCTACCTGCGCGGGCTGGATGCGACGGAGGAGCTCGACCAGGCGACCGAATTCCTCGTCGTCGCGGCCACGCTGCTCGACCTCAAGGTGGCCGGACTGCTGCCCCAAGGCGAACTCGTCGACGCGGAAGACGTGGCCCTGCTCGAGGCCCGCGACCTGCTGTTCGCGAGGCTGCTGCAATACCGCGCCTTCAAGAGCGCGTCGGCATGGTTCCAGGGCCGGCTGGACGAGGAGTCCTCGCGGCATGTGCGCTCGGTGCGCCTGGAGGAGAAGTACCGGCAGAAGACGCCTGAACTGGTCTGGACGCTGTCCCTCGGCGATTTCGCGGCCCTCGCCGCGCTCGCGCTCACCCCGCGGGAGCTGCCCACCGTGGGCCTCGATCATCTTCACGCGCCGCTGGTCAGCATCCGGGAACAGGCCGCGTTTGTGGTGGCGATCCTGCGCGCAGGGGAGACGGTCTCCTTCCGGCAGCTGATCGTCGGCGCCGAGCAGAAGGGCGTCGTGATCGCCCGGTTCCTCGCGGTGCTGGAGTTGTACCGGCGCGGGGCGATTTCGTTCGACCAGCTGGAACCGCTCGGAGAACTCAACCTGCGCTGGAGCGCGGAGTCCTGGTCGGAAGAGACCCTCGCCAACCTCGGAGC
>DAIMHX010000071.1:0-11466 GCA_036723055.1 Microbacteriaceae bacterium | reverse complement strand
TCGAGTTCGCCAGCGCCGCGGAGTACGCCGTGCCCGCCTCGTAGCGTCGTCGGAACCTACCCCTGCCTGGGATGCCGCTGCCCGCGACATCCAGGCAGGTTTGGTGTGTCCGCGGCGTAGCCATCGTCGTGTCGAGGATGAGATCTGGCGGCGAATCGCGAGTTCCCGGTCCGCCGTTCCACTGGTCAGGGGTCACCGGCGCGTGGTTCGAGAACTGCCTGGCCACCCTTGCCGAGACCCCAGAGGGGCTCAGGCTGCGATCACGGTCAGCTCACGAACTCGGGGCTCACGAAACTCGGGGCTAAATAACTCGGAGCTAAAGAACCAGGACGTGGTTGATCACGTTTTCGGCGGTCGCGTGGAGAGTTTCCTGGTGGGCGCGGGCGTAGCTGCGTAAACGGTTGAATGCTTCGTTCATGTCGACGTTGCTGCTCTGTGCAATGACGCCCTTGGCTTGCTCAATGAGTACTCGGCTGTTCAGTGCACTCTGGAGTTGTTCGTTGACAATGGCGTTCTCCCGCACGGCGCGTTCCTGCAGAATGCCGATTGTGGCGACATCCGCCAGCGCCTGTCCGATTGCAGCGTCCTCGGCCGTCAAATCCCCGACCGCGGTCCTGAACAGATTCAGCGCGCCGATGGTTCTTGGTCGAAGACGCATGGGGATGGCATGGACCGAGTGAAATCCCTGGGATAAAGCCGCTGCCTGGAAAGCCGGATACCGGTCGCCTTCCGCACCAATGTCGCTGATGGTCACGACTTTCCCGGTGAGGTAAGCGTCCACGCACGGGCCGGCTCCTGCCCGCTGCTGGAGCACTTCCACGAGGTGGCTTTCCTCGCTCGAGGAAGCCAGGACCTGCAACTCACCATTCAGATCGGCCAGGAGGAGGCCGGCCGCTGACGCATCGAGCAATCTGACGGATTCCTCCACCAGTGTGTGCATCAAATCCACGACGTCGTAGTCTCCGACCAACGCGTCCGCAAGCCGCACGAAGGAGGCGCTCACCAGGGACGCGCGGGATACAGCTTCCATTTCACAATTCTACGACCGGGGATTGTCAATCGTCGATGGAATCAGTCCATGTGCGATGTGAAATCCAGACGCCTGGCCACAACGTCGCTGGCGACATCGCGCACGGTGCGGTTGTGCGCAAAGGCATGAGAACGCAACAGCAAGAGAGCCTCGGTGGCGCTCACCCTCGCCTGGACCAGGATCATCCCTGTCGCCTGATGAATTTCTCGCCGCGACAGGGGCGAGGCATCCCGCGGTGACGCCTCCTGCGACGAGGCATCCTCCAGTGAGCCGGTCCCGGATGCCTGATCCATCGTGAGTAGCTGATCGATCAGGTTCCAGGCCGTCCGGTTCGCAAGGACTCCCGCGATCGCCTGATCGTTCGCGGTCAATGCCCCGGGTGCGGAACTATAAAGTTCGACCACGCCGACATCCACGGCGCCGATTGTGAGCGGGAAAACGAAGAGCGCCCGTGCACCCGTCTGCAGCAGCTCCGTCGCGAAAACCGGCCACAACGGGTGCACACCATGGTGCGCATCCGGAACGAGCACGGGCTTGCGCGACCGTGCAGCTTGCCACCGTGGGCCCTCACCTAGATCGAACTGCAGCTCATCGAGTCGGGCAGCGAGGCTATCGCTGGCGCAGATCGCCGTCTCGGGCACTGAACCGCCGAACACTGCAACGGCGGCCCCCGTCACCGGCAGGGCTTCGACGAACTGTGTGCACAGTCCGACGCCGTCGTGTCCCGCAACGGAGAAATCCCACTGAGTCATGGTGCACTGGCCTCCTGACCCCCCGCGATGGCATGCTTTCGTTAAGCGTAAGTCCGCTGGACCGGTTCTCGCGCGAATCCGGGCGTAACCTCAGGGCATGAAACGTGCGCTCGCGTTCGGCCTGGTGTTCGCGCAAGTCCTTCTGCTCGCGGCGCTCGTTCTCCTTCCCCACGGAGCGCTGTGGGCTGCCAACGCCGGCGTCGTAGCGGTCTCCATCGTGCTCGGCGTGGTCGGTGTGGTCCTCGCCGTTGTGGGTGTGGCAAGCCTCGGGCCGGCCCTGACGGCGAGTCCTATTCCGCGAAAGCACGCGCCGCTGGTCACCAGCGGCGTGTACGGCCTCGTCCGGAATCCGATTTACGCCGGGCTCATGGCGGGCGGGCTCGGACTGGTGCTGTTCGGCGCGTCGGGGTGGCACATCGCCGTCTGGGTCGCCCTGGTGCTTCTCCTGTCGGCGAAGACCCGGTGGGAGGAGCGGATGCTCGTGGCCGAGCATCCGGAATATCCGGGGTACGCGGCGCGCGTCGGGCGCTTCGTGCCGGGTGTTGGCCGACTGCGCCAGCCCATCTGACTGGTCCGGGTAACGATTTGCAGGCGGATGCGGTTGCCAAAAGTATGACCATTCCGCTCTCCATTCTCGACCTCGCCCCGATCGCACCGGGGCAGACCGCTCGGGAAAGCTTCGCGGCGAGTGTCGCGCTCGCCCAGACCGCCGAAAAGCACGGCTACACGCGCGTCTGGTACGCCGAGCACCACAACATGCCGACGATCGCGTCGTCGGCGACGAGCATCCTGGTCGGCCATGTCGCCGCCCAGACATCCACCATCCGGCTCGGCGCGGGCGGGGTCATGCTGCCCAACCACTCGCCGCTCACGATCGCCGAGCAGTTCGGCACCCTCGCGGAGCTCTACCCCGGACGCATCGACCTCGGCCTCGGCCGTGCCCCCGGCAGCGACCAGAACGCCGCCCGGGCGATGCGGCGGGGCCCCGGCGCATCCGACCAGTTTCCCCAGGACGTGATCGAGCTGCAGGCCTACCTGCGCGGCGAGTCGATCATCCCCGGCGTGCAGGCCGTGCCCGGCGCCGGCACGAACGTGCCCTTGTACATCCTCGGCTCATCGCTCTTCGGGGCCCAGCTCGCCGCCGCGCTCGGCCTGCCCTACGCGTTCGCGTCGCACTTCGCGCCAGATTCCCTGTTCGAGGCCGTCGCCACCTACCGTCGCGACTTCCAGCCGTCGCAGCAGCTGTCCGAGCCGCACGTCATCGTTGGCGTCAACGTGATCGCGGCCGAGGATGCGGCGGACGCGACGCTCCAGTTCGAGACGACGCGTCGGGCCCGTGTGCGCGGCATGATCGCTCGCGGGCCGGCGGCCCCGGACTACACCGACGACCAGATCGATGCCTTCCTCACCACGGCGGAAGGGCGCAATATCGCCAACATGATGCGCTACTCGGCCGTGGGAACGCCCTCCGATGTGCGCGCGTTCCTTGAGGACTTCGCTGCCTCCACCCAGGCCGATGAACTGATCATCGCGCACCAGTCCCGCGACATCGCCGCCCGCCTGCGCTCGGTCGAGTTGACCGCCGAGGCAATGAGCGGCGCGATGAACGGCGCCACGGTCTAACCTCGTAGGCATGACCCCGGATGCCCTTGTCGAGTTCTGCCTGAGCCTGCCACAGGCGATCGAGACGTTCCCGTTCGGCGAGGAGACGAGCGTGTTCAAGACCAGCGGCAACGGCAGGATCTTCGCCCTCACCGCCCTGGCCAACGAGCCGCTCACGGTCTCGCTGAAGTGCGACCCGGAGGAGAGCCGTGCGCTCCGGGAGGAGCTCCCGCAGCACATCACTCCCGGCTATCACCTGAACAAGAAGCACTGGATCACGGTCGTGCTCGACGGGCACGTCGACGACGAGCTGGTCGAGCAGCTGCTGCGCGACAGCCACGCCCTCGTGCGGCCGAAGGTGCCGCGGGGGAGAGCCTCGTGAAGCCCGCGGGGCTCAGGGTTGTGTGCGATATACGTGGACAAGCGCATTGGCGTGGCCATGACCGAAACCGTGCTCGGTCTGCAGCCAGATCACCTGCTCCATATGCCTTCTGCCCTGGACCGCATCGAGAAGGCTCATCCAATGCTCGATCGGGTGACCGCACTTCTTATTCATATACGAAACGCCCTGCGCGCGAAAGCGGTTCGCAAGACCGGTCAGTTGCCGATTGCCTCTGAAGCCGGATCCTGGGCAGAGGCGTCTACAGGTCGCGTTTCGTGCACCCGAAGGCCTGCCCAGGAGACGAGCGTCCAGCCTTCCCGCGGCGAACCGGTCAGCTCGACCATTCCCGTGTTGTCGAGGTGGTTCTTTCCGGCGAACATCGGCGGCACGTTCTGGGCGCGGGCGGCCGTCCAGACGCGGATCGCTGCCCCGTGGCTGAAGACCGCCGCCGTCTCGACCGCTGACGCGGCGGCCTCGATGTCGGCGTCGAAACGAGCGAAGAAGGCGTGCCCGTCCGAGGCGCCGGGCATCCTGGCGTCGAGATTGCCCGCACCCCAGGCGAAGACGGTTTCCAGGTACGTGCGAATGGATGCGCGGTCGCTTCGCCCTTCGAGTGAGCCGGCTTCGATCTCGTGCAGCCCTTCGGTGACCTGCACGTCAAGGCGCCGGTCGACCGCGAGCGGCTGCGCGGTGAGTTGGGTGCGCAGGAGCGTCGACGTGAAGATGGCATCGATCGACTCGAGACGGAGCGCATCCGGAATCACCGCAGCCTGGCGCGCGCCGAGCTCGGTCAGGCCGGGACCGGGGTGGGCGGTGTCCAGTTGTCCGAGAACGTTGGCTGGAGTCTGGCCGTGGCGGATCAGGAAGAGTCGCATGTTCCTTCCAGCTTAGGCATCGCCGCGCGTGACAGCATGTGGAGAGACCTTGGATCCCCAACAGGAAGAAGCTCCCAATGACGATCATCAAGATCAATGCGATTACCGTGCCCGACGACGGCGGAGACGAGTTGGCACGCCGGTTCGCCTCACGAGCGGGGGCGGTCGACGACCGACCCGGCTTCGAGGGCTTCGAGTTGCTCAAGCCGACCGACGAGCGCAAGACCTGGTTGGTCGTCACCCGGTGGGCCGACGACGAGTCATTCCAGGCCTGGCTGACGTCGCCGGCTTTCGGGCATGGGCATCGCAGCGAGGCGCCGAAAGAGGGCGAGCCCGCAGCCCGGCCCGTCGGGGTCAGCAGTGAGCTGTGGTCCTACGAGATCGCAGGTGGTTCCCTCAGCTGATTCCCGGTTACGTCCGGGCCCGCCCTCTGCGGGCAACCGCGTCGATCGTCACCGCCGCGACGAGAACCAGCGCGGTGACCACGTACTTCGCCGGCGCGCTGTAACCCTGCAGGCCCATACCGTTGTCGATGGCTGCGATCACCAGGCCGCCGAGGACCGCGTGCAACGCCTTGCCCCGCCCGCCGAACAGGCTGGTTCCGCCGATGACCGCTGCCGCCACGGCGTAGAGCACCAGGGTGCCGCCGTCGTAGGACGTGGAGACCGAGCGCAGCCGTGACGCGTAGACGATGCCCGCAATACAGGCGGTGAACGAGGCGAGGCTGAAGGCGATCGTGCGGATGCGCGCGAGGTTCACGCCGCCCCGCCGTGCGGCCTCGGCGTTGCCGCCGATGGCGTAGACGAAGCGACCGAACTGTGTCCGGCCGAGCAGCAGCGTCCATGCGGCGAGCACCGCGAGCACCAGGAGCAGCACCCACGGCACGCCGCTGATTTCGACGATGCTGCCGCGGTTGGTGTTGCAGAGCCACACGACAGCGACACCGGCGGCGAACACCGCCACGATCTTCATGGCGCTCAGGCTGGCCGGCGGGGCGACGAGTCCGCTCCGGCGCCGACGGGCGTCGCGCAGCCACGTCCAGGCGCTGAACACACCGGCGACGACGATCATCACGATCCAGCTGGCGATCGGACTGAGGTTTCCACTGGCGATGTCGTTGATGACCTCGTCGTTGATGGGCACCACGCCGCCGCTACCGAGGATCATCAGCATCACCCCGAGCCAACCGAGCTGGCCGCCGAGCGTCACGACGAACGACGGCAGCCCGATGCGGGTGATGATCGTGCCCTGCAACGCTCCGATCCCGGCGCAGGTAATCAGCGCAACGACGATCGCCGCCCACCACGGCCAGCCCGTCGACTCTTGAACGAGTTCGGCCATGATCACGCCGCCCACGCCGCCGACGTATCCGATGGAAAGATCGATCTCGCCGAGCAGAAGCACGAAGACCTGGCCCATCGCCAGCAGCATGAACACGGCGCCCTGAATGAGCAGGTTCACCATGTTGCCGGCCGTCAGGAAGTTCGGATTCAGCGACTGGAACAGCACGGAGATCAGCAGCAGGCCGCCGATCACCGGCAGCACGCCGCTCTCGCCGCCACGAACCCGAGCCAGCCCCGCGCGGAGATACTCGGGCAGGGACGTGGCGAGCATGTCGGGGTTCAGGGCCAGCGCGGCCTTGCGAGCGGCCGCTGCGGTCGTTTTCTCCTCGTGGGGCGCGACCGAGGCAGGCGGGAGAGGCCCCGCAGTGGCCTCCACCTGGCGCTGCCGCTCCGTGAGTGGAACGGGCGCCGGCCTCACCCGGTCGGAGACACCGGTGGTCATCAGGTCGACAACGATCTGTCGGTCCAGTTCCGCGGCCGGCTGGACCACCACGAGCCGCCCGAGCCTGAGCACGGCGATACGGTCGGCGACCCGGAAGACGTCGTTCATGTTGTGCGAGATGACGATGACGGCGACGCCGCGGTCGGCGAGCTGGCGAACCAGGTTGAGGACGACCTCTGTCTGGGCGACGCCGAGAGCCGCGGTCGGCTCGTCCATGATGACGAGCTTCGATTTCCACAGCACCGACTTCGCGATCGCCACGGACTGGCGTTGCCCGCCGGAGAGCGACGCGACGGGTTGGCGGATCGACCGCACGCTGGTCACGGCCAGGCTGCGCAGTGTTTCGCGGGCCGAAATCTCCATGCTCTCTTCGTCGAGCAGGAAATGTCTCAGGCGCTCGCGGCCGAGGAACATGTTCTGCACGATGTCGAGGTTGTCGCAGAGAGCCAGGTCCTGGTACACCGTCTCGATGCCGAGCTCGGCCGCCTCGTGCGGCGAGTGCAAGTGCACAGGCTTGCTGTCCCAGTACAGCTGGCCGTCATCGGGGGTGTAGATGCCGGCGATGCACTTGATCAGCACCGACTTGCCCGCGCCGTTGTCGCCGGCGAGCGCGGTCACCTGCCCGGCCGGCACGTCGAGGGTGACGTCGGCGATCGCCTGCACCGGCCCGAAGTTCTTGTCGATTCCGACGAGGCGAAGCAGCGGTGCGGCATCACTTCGGCCGGTGCTTTCCGGCTGCGATTGCATCTCGGGACTCATGCTGTTCCTTTGGGTGAGCGCTGAGGACTGGGTCAACCCGGCCGTTCCCTGATCGAGTCAGGAAACGGCCAGGTCGCCGGTTGCGAACTACTTGATGCCGGCTGCCGCGCAGGCCTCCTTCACCTGCGAGACGCACAGGTCGGAGACCTTCACAGCGCCGTCCTTGACGACCGTGTCAGCCATGTTCTTCGTGGTGACCCACAGTGGGGTCAGCAGCACCGATCCGACGTCGGTCTTCGCCGTGTCGTCCGTCGTCTTGCCGTTCACCAGGGCGGCAGGCACCTCGTTTCCAGAACGCATGATGATCGCCACTGCGGCGGCGGCCTGGGCTTCGAAGTAGATCGGTTTGTACACCGTGCCGCACTGGTAGCCCTTCAGGATGTTCTGCAGGCCGGACAGGGACGCATCCTGCCCCGTGGTCGGGAACGTCTTGGCGGGGATCTTCTTGCTCTGCAGGTACGCGATCACCGCGTTGGCGTTGTCGTCGTTTGGCGTGACGACCGCGTTGATGTTCGGGTGGGCGGTGTACTGCTGGGCGAAGGTGGTCTGCGCGACTGACGGCGTCCACGTTCCGGCCGGCTCGCCGACCTTCACGTACTCCTTGCTGTCGAAGTGGCGCTTCAGCACGCCGTTGTAGCCTTCGGCGAACAGCTTCGCGTTGTTGTCGGTCGGGTCGCCGTTCATGATCAGGATGTTCGGCTTGCTGACCTTCCAGTCGGCGATGCAACTAACCTCGCCCTCACCGATCAGCTGACCAACCTTGACGTTGTCGAAGCTGACGTAGACGCGATCCTTGGCGCCGCCCTTGACGAGGCGGTCGTAGTCGATCACCTTGACGCCGCGCGCAGTGGCGTCGGCCTCGATGGCGGCACCCGAACCCGAGTCGAGCGCGTCGACGAGCAGCACGGATGCTCCGGCCGTGATATCGGCCTCGGCCTGCGTCTGCATGGTGCTCGCGCTTCCCTGCGCGTTGTCGATCTTGAACTGGGTTGAGCCCAGGCCGGCGGCTTCGAACGCCTTCTTCAGGTAGGGAGCGTCGAACGTTACGTACCGGGCCGAGGTCGTGGTGTCGGGGAGCAGGACGCCGATCAGACCCTTGCCCTGCGATGCGAGCCCCTTGAGCTGGGCCATCGCCGAGAAATCGGCCGTGAACGAGTTCGCGCCGATCGCTGGCACGGGTGCTTCGGAGCCCGTGCCGCTCGGCGTGGGCGACGTGCTCGGAGTGGAACATGCCCCGAGCACCGCGATGGTCAGGGCTGCAACGAAGGTGGTGCCGATGCCTCGTGCTGTGTTCTGTGTACGTTTCAACATCATCTTTCCTTCCAGTGGTTGCGATTGCAGGGGAGATCGTTCAACGGCGATTGCAGGCGCATCGGGGGCGCCCTCGGCTCGATAGGACGGCTACGGCAGCGGCGCTGGCGGACGTCGATATGTCAGTGTCTGTCGACTGCCGACATGACGACCAGCGGCTCACCATCGCGAGGTCCTTTCCTGGACACCTCGATTTGGGACAGGTCAGGCATTTCAGGCATGCTCGTGAACGTTGTCCTCTGACTACGGTTTAGACCCGAAGTTGAATCTTCGCAAGGTTGGGGCGCCGCGGGCAGAGCAACGCCCCGGCCGCTGATTGCTGGGCCGGGGCGTCGACACGCGCGGTTGCGGTGGGCGAGTTGCCCGCCGCAGTGATCAGCCCTGGTTGTTCCGGCCGTCTGGGTGCAGCTCCCAGGTCACGTTGTCACCGTGCTGCTGGGTCCAGAATGTGCGCCACGCCCCGGAGAACATCCGTGGCGCCTGCGCGCCCAGGATGCCTGCCGTCGACGGGTCGCCGTTCGAGACGTGGATGCCCGTGATCTCGTTGTCGCCGTCGTTGTAGCCGGGGCTCGTGTCATGGTCATACGTCGCGGATGCGTCGCGACCCTCGGCCAGCCAGCGCGTCGGGACCGTACCCTTCCTGCCCTTCTTGCTCACGTCCAGCAGGTAACCGGAGTCGAGCGCGTTGCGCTGGGCGTGCAGGGCGTCACCGGCGTCTTCGACGACGAGGAGCTTGTCCTTCGATGCGAACTGGATGTTGTCCAGGCCGGTGTGCTGCAGGTCTCCGACGAAGACGGGGGAGAGGGTGCCGGTGCTCGCCGTCGGGGACGACTGGCTGAGGCGGAACACCCCGCCAAACGCGCCGGGAAGCGTGCTGTCCTTGCTGGTGTCGCCGGTCTCCGTGAAGTAGAACTCGCCGAACTTCGTGCCCGGCCGGAAGACGCCGTTCTCCGGGCGCTTGAACGGCGTGGCGCCGGCAGCGGCCGCCGCCGCGGTCGCGCCATTGTCGGCCCCGGTCGTGAGGGTGACCCAGCGGGTAGAGAACGACGAGCCGTAGGTGTGCAGGTCGGAGACGAACGGGTCAGCCGGGTTTGAAGAGAGCTGCTTCGCCGTGACCGGCGTGCCATCCTTGCGCCGCACCTGCAGGGCCTCGAGCTTGCCGCCGGAGAGGTGGGTGGGCGCGGTCGGGGTGAACCGGTAGACGTAGCTGTTGGGCGTCTTGCCGCCCGATGCCTTCGCACCTCCGATGTCCTCGACCAGCCAGATGTTGCCGGCCGAGTCGTTTTGGATACCTTCGTACCCGCCAGAGCCGAGCGCCGGCAGCGGGGTGATCTTGCCGTCGACCGGGTCGCCGTTGTCGTCGAGGGTGACGCCGAACACACCGCCGGCGGGGGCCGCGGCCTCGGCGGTCAGCATCAGCTGGTGGGTGAACGGGTTCCAGGTGATGCCGTCGAACGTCGGCACCGAGGCCTCGTCCGACCGGGTGTCCGCAATGAGCGTGACTCGCTTGGTGAGGTCTTTCTCGTCGAGGTTGATCCGCGTCACATAGCCGTGCGGCGCGCCCTCATGCCCCTGGAAGAGGTAGTGCTTACCGCCGAAGACGAGGTAGACATTCTTGTCCGGCTCGGACTTGAACGCCTCGTGCGCGTCCTGCGTCAGCGGGCCGCCGGTGGACGTGTTGTAGCCGTAGTGCGAGATCCCGTCGTGCGGGTTGGACAGCGGCAGCTGGCCGTAAGCCACGGGGCTCTGGGTGAGCCCGGCGGCGAGGACGTTGTTCTGGATGCCGAGCGCCGGGTTTGCGGCAACGCCGCTGCCGGCGAACCCCTCCTCAGCGGATGCGGGCAGCGCGGCTCCGGCCAGGACTGCCAGGCCGAGACCCAGGCTCACGGCCCCTGTCACACCGATTCTGTTGTACTTCATCGTGCCTCCTCTGGCCGGACCCGTGCCCAGCCGCTACGACGAGGCAAGCGGCCGAACGTGTCCCGCGGGTGACTACGGCCTGAACGCCAACAGCCCAACGGGTGGAAGATGCGCGGCGACGCCGTGGTGCGACAATCGACAAATGACGGATGGTGCACTCGACCCGATCTCTTCGGTTGCGCCCCTGCTGGTCGGGCGGGCATCCGCGAGCCAGCGCTGGTCGCACCTCGCTTTCCTGCATTGGCGGGTCGACCCGGCTCTCGTGGCGCCGCTCCTTCCGGCCGGACTCGTGCCGGACGAATTTAGCGGCAGCAGTTGGGTTGGCTTGATCCCCTTCGTGCTCGACCGTGCCACCGTGTGGGGAAGCCCGCCCGTGCCGTACTTCGGCAACTTCGTCGAGGTGAACGTGCGGCTCTACGCGGTCGACGCGCTCGGCCGGCGCGGGGTGGTCTTCGTCTCGCTCGAGGCATCCCGCCTCGTGGCAGTGCTCGCCGCGAGGGCCTTGTTCTCCCTGCCCTACATGTGGGCGCGCACCCAGGTCGAAGTGTCGGCGGGGGAGTTCCGCTACACCTCGCGGCGGCATCTGGCCGGTGCCGCCCACTCGGACATCGTGGTGCGGCTGACCGGTCGCCCGGTGGTCGACGACCCGCTCGCCGATTTCCTGACCGCACGCTGGGCGCTGTTCACCCGCACGCGCGGCCGCACGGTGTACCTGCGCAACCACCACGAACCGTGGCAGCTCTTCCAGGCCGAACTGGTCAGCCTCGACGACACCCTCCTCGCCACGGCGGGCTTCCCCGGCCTGGCCGCGCGCGCCCCGGACTCGGTGCTCTACTCGCCCGGGGTCACGACCTGGTTCGGCGCCGGCGACTGAGGCCGGCTGAAGCCGACTGGTTCGCTGCGTGAAAGCGTAGGGATCGAGAGCGTCAGAAGGGCGGCGGCTCGGACGCCAGCGTCGCTTCGGTTGGCACCGGCGGCGGGGCCGGAGGCGGTGTGGGGCGGATGATCATGGCCGGTTCGCTGGTGAAGCGGCGGCCCGTTGGGGAGGTC
>DAIMHX010000070.1:0-11509 GCA_036723055.1 Microbacteriaceae bacterium | reverse complement strand
GGGTCGGGCGTGAGCGTGTACTTCGTGGAGAGGTATTCGTGGATGCCCTCGAAGCCGCCCTCGCGGCCGAGGCCGGACTGCTTGACCCCGCCGAACGGGGCCGCCGCGTTGGAAATGACGCCCATGTTCAGCCCCATCATGCCGGTCTGCAACCGTTCGATCATGCGCTGCCCGCGGGCGAGGTCCTTCGTGAAGACGTAGCTGACCAGCCCGAACTCGGTGTCGTTGGCGATCCGGACGGCGTCGTCCTCGTCGGTGAACGGCGTGATCGAGAGCACCGGTCCGAAGATCTCTTCCCGCAGGATGTCGCTGCCCGGCTTCACGCCGGTGATCACGGTCGGCTGGTAGAAGGTTCCGTCGCCGTCGATGGCGGATCCGCCGACGAGAACCGTGGCGCCGCGGCCGACCGCCTCCTGCACGAGTGTGTCGGCCTTGGCCACCGCGTCCGCGTTGATCAGCGGGCCGATGTTGACGCCTTCCTCGGTGCCGCGGCCGACCGTGAACGCCTTCACGCGCTTGGTGACCAGGCGGGCGAACTCGTCGGCGACCGACTCGTGCACGATGAACCGGTTCGCGGCCGTGCAGGCCTGGCCGATGTTGCGGAACTTCGCGATGATCGCGCCTTCGACGGCGCGGTCGAGGTCGGCGTCTTCGAACACGACGAAGGGGGCGTTGCCGCCGAGCTCCATCGAGGTGCGCAGCACGCCCTGGGCAGACTGCTGGATGAGCTTCCGGCCCACGGCGGTCGAGCCGGTGAAGCTCAGCTTCCGCAGGCGCGGGTCGGCGATGATCGGTCCGGCCACGGCAGAGGAGGTCGAGGTGGTGATCACGTTGACGACACCGGCGGGCAGGCCCACCTCTTCGAACAGCTTGACCAGATACAGGGTGGTCAGCGGAGTGAGCTCGGCGGGCTTGATGACGACGGTGCAGCCCGCGGCGAGCGCCGGGGCGATCTTGCGCGTCGCCATGGCGAGCGGGAAGTTCCAGGGGGTGATCAGGAAGCTCGGCCCGACCGGGTGCTGCGACACAATCATGCGCCCGGTGCCCTCCGGGTTGGTGCCGTAGCGACCGGTGATGCGCACGGCTTCCTCGCTGAACCAGCGCAGGAACTCGCCGCCGTAGGCGACCTCTCCGTAAGCCTCGGAGAGCGGCTTGCCCATCTCGAGCGTCATCAGCAGTGCGAACTCGTGCTTGCGCTCCTGCAGCAGGTCGAAGGCACGGCGGAGGATCTCGCCGCGCACCCGGGGCGGCGTGGCGGCCCAGCTGCCCTGCGCCCCGACGGCCGCGTCGAGCGCGGCGGCGCCGTCCTCGACCCTCGCGTCGGCGATCGTCTTGATCACCTTGCCGGTGGCCGGGTCGTAGACCCGCAGCGTGCCGCCATCCGCGGCCGGCACCCACCGACCGTTGATGTACAGCTCATTGGGAACGTGTTGGAGCAGTTCTGCTTCGGTGATGTGCGACACAATGCCTCCTCGGAAAGTCTGCTTCAAATCTACTCGATCAGGGCAAGCCCGTCACTGGGCCAACAGCGGAAGATCGTCGTCTTTACGGTCGATGACGACGGATTTCGCTGCGGGCCCGGTGAATTTCGGCTTAGATCCGCAGATTTCAGTCGGTGCGGGCGAGCAGCTCACGGATGCGCGCGCGCACCGGCTCGCGGTCGTAGCTGTTCACGAGCGCGCCGGCCATCCGCACGGGGTCACCGAAGAAGTAGTACTCGTAGAGCGCCTGCCGGCTGGAGAACCCGGAGATCGACGCGTCGTAGGCGAGCTTGAACAGCTTGACCCGCTCCGGCCCGGTGAGGGTCTTGCCCTGGAGGTACATTTCGATGTCGGGAACGACATCCGGGTTCAGCACGTCGGCCTCGCCCGGCAGGGCCATCAGCCCGGACGCGCAGAACGTGCGGATGATCTGCGGGAAGCGCTGGGCGATCTTCGGGTACCAGTTGCGGGCCGCGTTGAGCGTGGCCCACCTGGGCTGCATCATGCCCCACGGGTTGAGTTCGGCGTCGACCTCGGCCGCGCGCATCAGCGCCTTTCCGATCTCGACGTCGACGATCAGCTCGGCGATGTCGGCCTGGATGTGCAGGAAGCCGTCGATGCCGATGGATTCGGCGATCTCGCTGGCGAGGCCGAGGAAGAACTGGCTCTTGGCGATCGTGCGGGTGACGACCTGCTGCGTCATCAGCGCCGCGGCGCCGGTCTCCGAGTAGAAGCCGTTGCAGAGCTCCGGGTGGCCGAGCATGAAGATGCGCTCGTTGGGCACGAAGACGTCGTCGAAGATGACGACGGCGTCCATCTCCTCGTAGCGGCTCGCGAGCGGCTCGTCGAAGGTGCTGCCGCCGTTGTGCAGTGAGGTGCGGCACAGGTAACGGATGCCGGGGGCGTCGTTCTGGATCGCGAAGGCGTAGGAGTAGGGGGCGTCCTCCGGGGTGCCGCGGAGCACGGTCGACGGGAAGACGAGCAGTTCGTCGGCGATCGGGGCGACGGTGGCGAGCATCCGGGCGCCGCGGATGACGATGCCGTCCTCGCGCTCCTCGACGATGCGCGCGGACAGCTGGCCGCCGAGCTGTTCGCTGCCGGAGACCGAGCGGTTCACCTGCGGCGGGATCAGGGTGTGCGTGGCGAGCAAGTCGTTCTCGCGGGCGTACTCGTAGTAGTTGCGGATGTTCTCGCCGAACTTCGGGTCGGCCTGCGCGAACCACTTCTCGGCCGCGGCGAGCGCGGTGAGCGAGCTGTTCATGTAGTCGCCGGTGCGGCCGAGGAAGCCGTTGGAGTACTCGGCCCAGACCTGGCTGGCCGCGCGGCGCTTCTCGAGGTCTTCGAGCGTGCGCGGGATGAGGAAGGAGGCGTTGACCTTGTCGCCGGTGGTCGGCGAGTCGTAAGTGAGCTTGTCGGCGTAGGCCGGGTCGTGCTGCAGGTCGAAGAGTTTCGCGTAGGTGCGGGCGACGTTCTTGAACGCGGGGTGCTCTGTCAGGTTCTCGCTGACGACCTCCCCGTCGATCGTGAGGTGCGGGCGCATGGCGTTGAGCTTGTCGAGGAACTGCTGGCCGGTACGGATACCCATTCGGTGACTCCTATGTCGTTGGGGCGGTTGGTAGCTGGTGCGAGGTGGCTAGAGCAGGTCTTCCTGCCCGAGCAGGTACTCAGGGATGGTGGTGAACCGGCCGCTGACGAAGCCGAGGGCGTCGCCGCCGCGGTAGTCGAAGTTCTCGACCTTGCCGAGGTAGAGGGTGTGGTCGCCGCCGTCGTAGGCGGCCCACGCGGTGCACTCGAACCAGGCGAGCACGCGGGACAGGCGCGGGGCCCGCTCGCCCTCGACCCACTGCGGCTCGTGGGACGGGCGCCCGGCGAAGTGCCTGGCGAGGTCCTCCTGCTCAGCGCCGAGGATGTTCACGGTGAACGGCCGACCGGCCAGTTCGTCGTGCGACTTTGTGGAGCGGGCGATGCTCACGAGCACGAGGGGCGGGTCGAGGGAGACGCTCGTGAACGAGTTCACGGTGATCCCGCGCCGAACGGATGTCCCGTCGGCGCCGGGCGCCGAGTCGAACGTGACGATGGCCACGCCGGTGGCGAAACGGCCGAGGCTGCCGCGGAAGTGGTGCTCGCGCGGGCGCATCACCTTGGAGTCCGGGCGGAAGGACCCGGTCCGGTCTGGGGTGGCGTTCATGGTTCTCCTCCGTTCGGCGGCACTGCCGAACTGCCGGGCCGGTCTGGCGCCCGTGGTGAGTTGTGTTCTATTATCGGACACAGTGTTCTGATACTGAACAGCAGGCTAACACCTGCCGACGCCCGGAGGGAAGATCATGGCGGAAACCGCCCCACATTCACAGACCCTCGATCGCGGCATCCGGGTGCTCGAACTGCTCGCGGAGGCCGACGGCCCGCTCAGCATCGCCGAACTATCCGGGGCGCTCGACGTGCACCGCTCGATCGCGTACCGGATCCTCCGCACGCTCGAGGACCACGGCCTGGTGACCCGGGATGCGGCCGGCCGGGTGGCGCTCGGCTCCCGCCTGGCGGCGCTCGCCCGCTCGGTCGCCCGCGACCTGCAGTCGGCGGCGCTGCCGGAGCTCACCGCCGTCGCCAACGAGCTGGGCATGACGGCGTTCCTCGTGGTGCTCGACCGCCGGGAGTGCGTGACGCTGCTCAGCGTCGAGCCGAGGCACGCCGTCGCGGCCGTGGCCCAGCGGCCTGGCACACGGCATCCGCTCAACAGCGGTGCGCCGGGCGTGGCGATCCAGTCCTCGCTCAGCGACGCCGACTGGGCGGCGCTGGCTCCGGGCGTACGCCCGCGGCCGGAGGCCTCAGCCGCCCGCGCGGCAGGATTCGCGACGAGTCACGACGAGGTCATCCCCGGGCTATCAGCGGTCGCGGTGCCGCTGCGGATCGCCGGCCAGGCACCCGCCGCGCTCGCGGTCGTGTACGTCGCCACGGGTCGCCCGGTCGAGGAACTCGCCGCCCGCCTCGCCGAGGCGGCAGCATCCGTCGCGGGCGAGCTCCAGTAGCCGGGACGCCCCACGCCGTCGACCGGACACGATGGGGTGGCCGTCTACCAGCCGGGCCGCGCCTCCGCGGTAACGGACGCCGAGGCCCGCGACCTCGACTGCCGCCTGATGCCCAGGGCGACACCGCCGACGAGGCAGACGAGACTGGCGACCGCGGCGAATGGCAACCAGGCCTGCCGCCGCCGCGCTCGCGGTGACAGCGAGGCGCCGGATGCCCCCGGCCGGCCGGCACTCGCCCGGCCGGCCGGGTCGTCCGTGTCGTCCTGATCCCCTGAGTCTTCCGGACCGGCTGGGTCGGCTGGGTCGGCTGGGTCGGCTGGGGAGGCCGCGGAGGCCGCCGAGGAGAAATCCTCCGCCCGCGGCGGAGACGCCACGGCGTCGGAGAGCCCAAGGTCGGTGTGGATCCGACTCCAGACCTCGTCGGCAGGTTCGAGGAGCTCGACTGCTTGGGCCGATCGCGCAACGTTCACCGTGCGGCGGAGCCCAGCGAGCTCCCGCGAGCAGTCGGGGCAGGTGGCGAGGTGATTGCGCTCGCTCGCGGTGAGGTCGAACTCAGACAGCGCGATGAGCGCGAGCACGTCGGGGTCAAGATGCGTCATCGTTCGCCTCCAGTCGGGTGCGCAGCGTGCTGAGGCTTCGGCGGATGTGACTCTTGACCGTGCCGAGTGGCAACCCGAGGCTGTCAGCAATCTGCGCGTGCGTGGCTTTCTTGAAGGACACTTCGTGATCGCCGTCGCGCAGCTTGAGCTCCTTGGAGAAGTCACCTGGGTCCAGGTCGTTGATCCTGAGTTTGTGGTCGATGTAGACATCGACGGTGCGGTCGGGCAAGGCGTTTAATACCGTGAGCGTCGCGCGGTCGCGGCCGCCATGGTTGTTGTCGACCGCCTGCGCCGGGGCTATCCCGGCCAGAGCCGCGACGAGTCCGGCCGCAATGCCGACGGCGAGGAATCTACGCATGGTTACCTCCTGAGTTGTATGGCTGAATTGCCCTTAACTTCATTTCGGCCATAGACCCGTCTTTAGATGCACCCCACCCGAAAATTTCCAGACGGATGTCGCTCCGACCTTTCCCGAAGCCGACAGATCGTATATCATTTGGAGCGCGGGTCGTGCGATGATGCACTCCGCAGAGACGAGGCATCCATGGCTCCCGACACTCCCCTGAATCTTCGGCCGGGCAAGATCATCGCGCTGCACCTCAACTACCCGTCGCGCATCAAACAGCGCGGGCGCGTTCCGGAGCAGCCCTCCTACTTTCTCAAGCCGTCCAGTTCGGCGAGTGCCTCCGGTACGCCGGTCGAACGCCCCGCCGGCACCGAGTTGCTCGCCTTCGAGGGCGAGGTTGCCCTGATCATCGGCCGCACCACCCGCCGGGTCAGCCCGGAGGACGGCTGGGCTGCCGTGTCCGGGATCACCGCGGCCAACGACTTCGGCCTGTACGACCTGCGCTACGCGGACAAGGGATCCAACCTGCGTTCGAAGGGCGGGGACGGCTACACGCCCCTCGGCCCGGCGATCATTCCCGCCGGTGCGGTCGCGCCGAACGCCCTGCGCCTGCGCACCTGGGTTAACGGCGAACTCGTCCAGCACGACACGACCGCCGACCTGGTCTTCACGTTCGGCCGGCTCGTCGCCGACCTGTCACAGCTCATCACGCTCGAGCCGGGTGACGTGATCCTCACCGGCACCCCGGCCGGGTCGTCCGTCGTCGGGCCCGGCGACGTCATCGAGGTCGAGGTGGATGCGCCCACCGCGCCGGGCGCGCCGACCACGGGCCGCCTTGTCACACCGGTCGTCGAGGGCAGCGCCCCGTTCGGCGATTTCGGCGCCCGGCCCGTGGTCGACGACCTGCAGCGCGCCGAGGCGTGGGGAACGCCGGCCGCACCGGTTGCAACGCCGGCAGCCCCAGCCCCGGCGCAGCAGGCGAGCATCCTGACCGAGGAGCTCAAGGCGAAACTCAACAGCGTCGGTACGGCGACCCTCAGCGCCCAGCTGCGCAAGCGCGGCCTGAACACCGTGTCGATCGACGGCCTCACGTCGACCCGTCCAGAGGCGCGGCTCGTCGGGCTCGCCCGCACTCTGCGCTACATCCCCCACCGCGAGGACCTGTTCGAGAGCCACGGCGGCGGCTACAACGCTCAGAAGCGCGCGTTCGACGCGCTCGGCCCCGGCGACGTGCTCGTGATCGAGGCCCGCGGCGAGCGCGGAACCGGCACCGTCGGCGACATCCTCGCGCTGCGCGCACAGGTGCGCGGCGCCGCCGGGATCGTGACGGATGGCGCGGTGCGGGACCTCGATGCAGTCTCCGCCCTGGACATCCCCACCTACCACGCCGGCGCGCATCCGGCCGTGCTCGGCCGCCGCCACGTGCCGTGGGACGTGGACGTGACGGTCGGATGCGGCGGCGCCTCGGTGCAGCCGGGCGACGTCATCGTCGGTGACGCCGACGGCGTGCTGGTCATCCCGCCGAAGCTGGTGACCGAGGTCGTGGATGCCGCGATCGAACAGGAACGCGAAGAACGCTTCATCACCGAAATGGTGACCGCCGGCGAGAGCGTCGACGGGCTGTACCCGATGAACGCGACGTGGAAGGCGAGGTACCAGACATGGCTGGAGAAGTGACCCCCGTGGGCCCCAGCAAGTCGGAGCAGGCCTACACCTTCGTCAAGGTGAAGGTCACCGACGGCACGTACACGCCGGGCTACCGGCTCGTGCTCGGCCAGATCGCCCGCGAGCTGGGCTTCAGCGTCGCGCCCGTGCGGGAGGCCATCCGCCGGCTCGAGGCGGAGGGGCTCGTCACGTTCCAGCACAATGTGGGCGCGCAGGTCGCCATGCTCGACGCGACCGAGTACCGGATCACCATGCAGACGCTCAGCCTGGTCGAGGGTTTTGCCACCGCCCTGGCCGCGCCGACAATGAGCGTGGTCACGCTCCGCCGGGCGAGGGCCGTGAACGAGCTGATGAAGGCGAACCTCGTGAACTTCGAACCGAGGAGCTTCACCGAGCTCAACCGCGAGTTCCATGAGCTGCTCTTCGAAGCATGCCCCAATCCGCATATTCTCGACCTCGTGCACCGCGGCTGGTCCCGGATGAACGCCCTGCGCACGTCCACCTTCAGTTTCGTGCCGGGAAGGGCTCCGCAATCCGTCGCGGAGCACGAGGCACTCCTCGACCTGATCGAGGGCGGGGCCGATGTGCTCACCATCGAGTTGTGCGCGCGCAACCACCGCGTGGCCACGCTCGACGCGTTCCTCGCCCACAAGTCGTAAACGCTTGCCGCACAGCAGCACCAGCATCCGCAGCAGAGAGAAGAGACAATGAAGTTTCGCAGCAACCCAGCGCAGATCAAGGGCTCCATCGCGCCCCTGATGTCGCCGTTCACCGCGGACGGGGCCGTCGACCACGCCGGCCTGACCAACCTCGTGAACTGGCAGCTGGCATCCGGCACCCACGGAATTTCGATCGGCGGATCGACCGGCGAACCCAGCTCGCAGACCATCGCCGAACGCGCCGACGCCATCCGCACCGTCGCCGCGGCGATCGACGACCGGGTGCCGTTCATGCCTGGGACCGGGTCGGCGAAGCTCGACGAGACCCTCGAACTCACCGCCGCCGCGCAGGATGCCGGGATCGACGCCGCCCTCATCATCACGCCGTACTACGCCCGCCCCACCCAGGAGGCGCTCTACGTCTGGTACAAAACGGTCGCCGAGGAGTTCCCCGACCTGCCGATCGTGGCGTACAACGTGCCGAGCCGCACCGCCGTCGACATCGCGCCGGAGACCATCGCCCGGCTGTACCGGTCCTGTGACAACTTCGTCGGCGTCAAGGAGACGACCAAGGACTTCGAGCACTTCTCCCGGGTGCTGCAGCTCTGCGGGCCCGACCTGCTGGTGTGGAGCGGCATCGAGCTGCTCTGCCTGCCGCTGCTCGCCCTCGGCGGGGTCGGCTACATCAGCGCGACCTCGAACATAGCGCCCGTGGCGCACGTCGAGATGTACGACGCGTGGGTCGCCGGCGACATCGAACGCGCGCGGGAGATCCACTACGGCCTGCACCCGCTCGTCGACCTGCTCTTCGTCGAGACCAACCCGGCGCCGGGCAAATGGGTGCTCGAGCAGCGCGGCCTGATCAAATCCGGATTCGTGCGCCCGCCACTGATCACGCCGACGCCTGCCGGCATCGAGAAAATGACGAAGCTCCTGGCCGAGGGCGAGCAGTACCTCAGCCCGGTCGAGGGCTTCACCGTGATGGGAGCCTGACCATGCCCGATCCGATCTCCGCCGCCGCCCGCGCCGCGCAGATGCACGCCGCCCCGTCCCACGCCGCGGCATCCGCCCACTTCGTTCCGGAGGGCCTGCCCACCAGCATCCAGCACTTCATCGACGGCGAGTTCGTCGACAGCGTGTCTGGCGAGACGTTCGACGTGCTCGACCCCGTGTCGAACCAGAGCTACGCCACGGCCGCCGCCGGGCAGCGGGAAGACATCGACCTGGCCGTCGCCGCCGCCACCCGGGCGTTCACCGACGGGCCCTGGCCGCGGATGCTCCCCCGCGCCCGCGCGCAGGTCCTGAACCGCATCGCCGACGCGATCGAGGCGCAGGATGCCCGCCTGGCCGAACTCGAAACCTTCGACACTGGCCTGCCGATCACCCAGGCCCTCGGCCAGGCGCACCGCGCGGCCGAGAACTTCCGCTTCTTCGCCGACCTGATCGTGGCCCAGGCCGACGACGCGTACAGCGTGCCGGGGCGGCAGATCAACTACGTCAACCGCAAGCCGGTCGGCGTCGCCGGATTGATCACCCCGTGGAACACCCCGTTCATGCTCGAGAGCTGGAAGCTGGCCCCCGCGCTCGCCTCCGGCTGCACGGTCGTGCTCAAGCCGGCCGAGTTCACCCCGCTGTCGGCGAGCCTGTGGGCGGAGATCTTCCGCACCGCGGGACTGCCCGACGGGGTGTTCAACCTGGTCAACGGCATCGGCGAGGAGGCCGGCGACGCGCTGGTGAAGCATCCGGGCGTCCCGCTGATCTCCTTCACCGGGGAGACCACGACCGGCCGGCTCATCTACCGCAACTGCGCCGCGAACCTCAAGGGCATATCGATGGAACTCGGCGGCAAATCCCCCGCCGTGGTGTTCGCCGACTCCGACCTGGATGCGGCGATCGACTCGACCCTGTTCGGCGTCTTCTCGCTCAACGGCGAGCGGTGCACCGCCGGCAGCCGCATCCTCGTCGAACGCAGCATCTACGAGGACTTCTGCGCCCGGTTCGCGGCGCGCGCGCAGCACATCGTGGTGGGCGACCCGCACGATCCTCGAACCGAGGTGGGCGCGCTGGTGCACCCGGAGCACTACGCGAAGGTGATGAGCTACGTCGAACTCGGCAAGACCGAGGGTCGCCTGCTTGCCGGCGGCGGCCGCCCGGCGAACCTGCCGGACGGCAACTATGTGGCGCCGACCGTGTTCGCGGATGTCGCCCGCACCGCGCGGATCTTCCAGGAGGAGATCTTCGGGCCGGTCGTCACCATCACCCCATTCGACACCGACGAGGAGGCCCTCGAACTGGCCAACGGGGTCACATACGGGCTGGCCGCGTACATCTGGACCACCGACCTCACCCGCGCGCACACCTTCGCCCAGTCGGTCGAAGCAGGCATGGTCTGGTTGAACTCGCACAACGTGCGGGACCTCCGCACCCCGTTCGGCGGCGTCAAGGCCTCCGGCCTCGGCCACGAGGGCGGCTATCGGTCGATTGATTTCTACACCGACCAGCAGGCCGTGCACGTGACCCTCGGCGTCGTGCACACCCCCCGCTTCGGCACGCGCTGACCCTCCAGGCCGTGAGGGGTCGCACATCGACCTTTAGCGGCACCAGGAAGGTCGATATGCGACCCCTCACGGGCGCGATCCAACCCCCCGCTCAACGAGGAGACCTCCCATGAACCACCAGCCCACCTCCACCCCGCCCGACATCATCCGCGCCGCGTACGCGGAACTCATCGTGACCGACCTTGCGGCCTCCCGTGCGTTCTACGTGGGCGTGCTCGGCCTGGTCGTCACGCACGAGGACGACGAGGGGATCTACCTGCGCGCCTTCGAGGAGTACCTGCACCACTCGCTCGTGCTGCGGCCGGGGCCCGTCGCCGCCCTCGCCGCGCTGGCCTACCGGGTGCGTTCGCAGCACGAGGTTGACGTCGCCGCCGAGTACCACCGCGGGCTCGGCGTGCGCGTGGAGGAGCGGCCGGCCGGGGCGACCCGCGGCATCGGCCCGTCGGTGCGGGTCGAGGACCCGCTGGGCTTCCCGATCGAGTTCTTCTACGAGTCCGACCACGTCGAACGGTTCACCCGCCGCTACGACGTGCACGGCGCCGGCGCGATCTCCCGGCTCGACCACTTCAACGTCATGACACCCGACGTCGGCGCGGCGCGCGGCTACTACGAGGGCCTCGGCTTCAAGGTGTCTGAGGACATCCAGGACGAGGAGGGAACCACCTTCGCCGCCTGGATGTACCGCAAGCCCACCGTGCACGACGTCGCCCTCACCGGCGGGGACGGGCCGCGCCTGCACCACATCGCGTTCGCCACGCACGAGCAGCACCAGATCCTGCACATCTGCGACCACCTGGGCGCGATCCGCGAGTCGGACAAGATCGAGCGCGGCCCCGGCCGCCACGGCGTCTCCAACGCGTTCTACCTGTACCTGCGCGACCCCGACGGGCACCGGATCGAGATCTACACGCACGACTACTACACCGGCGACCCCGACAACCCCACGCTCACCTGGGATGTGCACGACAACCAGCGCCGCGACTGGTGGGGCAACCCGGTGGTCCCGAGCTGGTACGCCGAGGCATCCGCCGTGCTCGACCTCGATGGAACGGTGCGCCGGCTCGTCGAGCGCACCGAGCCGGAGGAGGCGGAGGTCACGATCGGCGCCGACGGTTTCTCGTACACCCGGGCCGGCGAGCCGAACCCCGAGTACAAGCTCGGCCACCAGCTCTAAA
>DAIMHX010000069.1:0-11687 GCA_036723055.1 Microbacteriaceae bacterium | reverse complement strand
CTCGGCGGTGTGGATGGGCATCGATGATTGTCAATTTAAGTGGAACACTGTTGACATGTCCTTCACCGATCTCCTTCCCGTCGCCGATGTGACCGCGTGCTGCTCGCCGCTGACCCGGGAAGCCATCACCGCGGAGCAGGCCGAAGACCTCGCCCGATCGCTCAAGGCGATCAGCGACCCCGCGCGCCTCCGCCTCATCTCCCTCGTCGCCGCCCACTCCGACGCCGAAGCCTGCGTCTGCGACCTCACGGAGCCGCTCGGGCTGTCCCAGGGAACGGTGTCACACCACCTCAAGATTCTCGTCGACGCGGGAATCTTCAGCCGCGACAAACGAGGCACCTGGGCCTACTACCGCCTGGTTCCCGGCGCCCTCGACTCGCTCGCCCGCCTCCTGGTCACGGCATAACGCCGCCGTGTCACCGACCCCACTGACGCCGACCATCCCGTCGCCGAGCCGACCACGCCGGCTGCTCGCCGAGTTCCTCGGCAGCCTGTTCCTCGCGGCGGTCGTCGTCGGCTCCGGGATCGCCGCCCAGCAGCTCTCACCGACGGATGTCGGCATCCAGCTCACCGAGAACGCCGTGGCAACCGCGGGCGGCCTGTTCGCCCTCATCGTGATGTTCGCGCCGCTCAGCGGTGCCCACTTCAACCCCGTCGTCTCCCTCGTCGACGCCGCGTTCGGAGGACGCTCCTGGCGGGACGCCCTGACCTACATCCCGGCGCAGGTGCTCGGCTGCACGCTCGGCGCGATCCTGGCGAACCTCATGTTCGCCCGGCCTCCGGTGACGCTGAGCACGACCGACCGGATGACCGGCGCGCACTTCCTCGCCGAAATCGTGGCCACGGCAGGGCTCGTGCTCGTCATCTTCGTGCTGGCTCGCTCCGGCCGCGGGCAGTTCGCCCCGGCCGCAGTCGCCGTCTACATCGGCGCCGCCTACTTCTTCACCAGCTCGACCAGCTTCGCCAATCCGGCGATCACGATCGGGCGCATGGTGACCGACACGTTCGCGGGCATCGCCCCCGGATCCGTGCCTGGGTACCTGGCCGCGCAACTGCTCGGTGGGCTGCTCGGCTACGTGGTCGTGCGCCTGCTCCACCCGTCCGCGGCGGCGCCGCTCGTGCCGGCGGCCGCTTAGTCGGAAGGGTTCGCGGCGGCGCAGCACCAGCGCCGCTACCCGCGCCCCTGTTCGCGCCTCACCCACAGGTCTACTCTCAGGAGTGTCGGGCGACGAATCGCCGGGCGACGAGGCGAGCGTGGAAGGAGTCCGGCCATGATGTGGGGCTATGGAGGCAACATCGGGTGGATGTGGATCTTTGGGCTGCTGGCCATCGTCGGCATCGCGCTGCTCGTTCTGCTCGTCGTGCGCCTGGTCTCCGCCGGCGCGGGCCGCGGGCCCACCGCAGGCGGCCAGACGCCCGGCCGGAGCAGGGCACGCGAGATTCTCGACGAACGCTTCGCCAAGGGGGAGTTGACCGCCGACCAGTACCGCGAACAGGTGCAGGTTCTCGGCGAGGACAGGTACCGCGAGCACAAGTAGAGGTCAGGACGTGGAGCCGATCAGCCGCCGCAGTGCGCTGGTCCTGGGCGGGCTCGGGGCAGTCGGCGTTGTCGTCGGCGGGGCCGGGCTGCTCTGGGTCTGGACATCCGCATCCTCGCCGGGTGCCGGCGGGAAGCTCGCGCAGCCCCCTGAGCTGCGAAGCGTCGACGGCCAACTGCAGCTGAAACTGGATGCCGCCCCCGGCCGCGTGCAGATCGGCGGCCGCTCGGCGAGCGCACTCACCTACAACGGCGGCCTGCCTGGGCCTACCCTGCGCCTCGGAGCTGGCGACCGGCCGGGCGCAGGCCGGCAAGGCCGACGTGCAGCGCCTGGCCGACCGGGTGTCGGCGATTTTCGTGCCGATCGTAATCGGGCTGGCGCTGGCCACTCTCGCGGTCTGGCTGCTCATCGGCGCCGGCCCGGTGATGGCGTTCACCGCGGCCGTGGCCACGCTGATCATCGCCTGCCCGTGCGCGCTCGGGCTGGCGACGCCGACCGCGCTGCTGGTGGGCACGGGCCGCGGCGCGCAGCTGGGCATCCTGATCAAGGGGCCGCAGATCCTCGAATCGACCCGCCGCATCGATACGATCGTGCTCGACAAAACCGGAACCGTGACGACCGGGCGGATGGGCCTCGTGGGCGTCGTGCCCGCCGAGGGCGTCGCCGCGGACGAGCTCCTGCGCCTGGCCGGCGCAGCGGAGACCGGCTCTGAGCATCCCCTCGGTGCCGCCATCGCCGCCGGGGCCAGGGAGCGCGTTTCGGCGCTGCCGCCGGCCGAGGCGTTCGCCTCCGAAGACGGCCTCGGCGTGCAGGCGGTCGTCGACGGGCACCTCGTGCTGGTCGGCCGCCCGCGCTGGCTCGACGAGCAGTGGAGCATCGCGCTGCCCGCCGACCTCGAGGCCGCGATCGCCGCCGCCGAGGAGCAGGGACGCACGGCGGTCGCGGTGGCCTGGGACGGGCAGGCCCGAGGCATCCTTGCCGTGTCCGACCTCGTCAAGCCGAGCAGCGCGGCGGCAGTCGCCGAATTCCGCCGCCTTGGCCTGCGGCCGGTGCTGCTCACCGGCGACAACGAGCGCGTCGCCCGCGCGGTCGCCGCCGAGGTGGGGATCACCGACGTGACGGCCGGCGTGCTCCCGGCGGAGAAGGCCGAGGCCATCCGTGCCCTGCAGCGGCAGGGCCGGGTCGTGGCGATGGTCGGCGACGGCGTGAACGACGCCGTGGCCCTGGCCACCGCCGACCTGGGCATCGCCATGGGAACCGGAACGGATGTCGCCATCGAGGCCAGCGACCTGACCCTCGTGCGCAGCGACCTCGTCGCCGCGGCGGATGCGATCCGGCTGTCCCGGCGCACCCTGGCCACGATCAAGGGCAACCTGTTCTGGGCGTTCGCCTACAACATCGCGGCGATTCCGCTTGCGATGCTCGGCCTGCTCAACCCGTTGATCGCCGGGGCCGCCATGGGGCTGTCCTCGATCTTCGTGGTGACCAACAGCCTCCGGCTGCGCGGGTTCCGCTGAGGATTCCGCCCGCCCGGTTTCTCAACCCGTCATGTCGAAGGGAACAACAATGCCCAGAACACCCCGGTACCTTCTCGGTGCGGCCGCCGTCGCGACCGCCCTCATCCTCGGCGGCTGCGCCGGCGGGATGCCCGGCGCGGGAGGCGTTTCGGGCGCTCCCGGCCGGGCGACGGCCTCCGCAGCCTTCGGCGCGGCCGACGTGACGTTCGCGCAGATGATGATCCCCCACCACGAGCAGGCCGTCGACATGAGCGACGACATCCTGGCCAAGGACGGTGTCGACCAGCGCATCCGGGACCTGGCAACGCAGATCAAGGCCGCCCAGCAGCCGGAAATCACCCAGCTCAAGGAGTGGCTCAACGCCTGGGGCGGCGCCGAAGACGCAATGTCGGGGATGCCGGGCATGGGCGACGGGTCGGACGGGATGATGTCGGACGGCGACATGATGGCTCTGCGGAACGCGTCGGCGGCGGAGGCCGGCAGGCCGTTCCTCGAGGGGATGATCGTGCACCACCAGGGCGCGATCGTCATGGCGCAGACCGAACTCGACCACGGCGAGAACGGCGACGCGCGGGCCCTCGCGCGGGCCATCGTGACGTCCCAGGGTGAGGAGATCGGCGTCATGAAGGAGCTTCTCGCGAGCTTGTAGGGATCGCCCTCTGCGGGTCTGCGGGGTCTGCGGGCGTGCGCGGTGGGCGGGTGTCAGGAGTGTGGCCGGTCGGGCCCCGCCCGGAGCGCCCTGACCAGCGGTGCCTTCCCGAGCGGCGTGCGCTCCACGGCCTCCACGACCCGCACGCGCACCCGCGTGCCGACCGCGCCGGCGGCGGTCAGCGCCGACGCCACCCCGGCACGGATTCGCTCGGCCGATTCGTTCGGCGCCACACCGGCCAGGAGCACCTGCAGCCCCCACGGCTCCTGCACGACCTGCCAGCCGGCGATGGTTGCCTCATCGAGCACCCCATGGAACACGTTGGGGTGGACGCTGACCTCACCGTCGGCGCCGGGCAACCGGAGCACGTCTTCGACGCGGCCTTCGACCCCTGCCAGCAGGGCGAAGGATCGCCCGCATGGGCAGCCGCGGCCGCCGACGCCAACGCTGTCGGACATCTCGTACCGGATCAGCGGCAGGGTTCGGGAGAACAGTACGGTGACCAGGATGCGTGCGCCGATGGTGCCAGGCGGCACCGGCATCCCGGCCCAGTCCACAGGTTCGACGATCACCAGGTCCTCGTAGAGGTGGCGGTTGTGGAATGAGCACGGTGAGGCGATGACGGCCGTTTCGGTGGCGGCGTAGACGTCGAATGGCTCGGTTCCCCAGGCGGCGCGCACCTCGGCTGCGGCGTGCCCGCTCAGAACCTCGGAGGCCGACATGACCGCCCGTGGGGCGATGGCCAACCGCCCAGCGCGCTGCTCGGCGGCCAGGGGCTTCAGCACGGAAGGGTAGGCGACCAGCAGGCGCGGCTGGAAGCGGTTGAGCGCGGATACCGTCTCGGCCAGGGGGCTCGTCGCGTCGAGCCGGAGCGTGGGCACGAACCGGGACCGGAGGAAGGCCCCGACCACCGCCGATTGGTGCGTCGGCACACGAGAGGCGACCATCGCAATCCGCAGGCGGCCGGAGAGCCCGACCGGGATTCCGGCCCACGCATCGGCGCGCGCATAGGAAGCGAGCATGGCGGCCCACTCGGACCGGTCCCAGGCGAAGATGCCCCAGCGGCCGGTCGTTCCGGCCGTCGCCGAGGCCCACCACCGTCCCCGCCAGGGCCGGGCCGGGTCTGCGCTCGCCGCGACGAGGGCCCTCAGGTGCTCCTCGAGATCGGCCAGGCGCAGCCCGGGGACGGTGACGACCTGATCGAAGTGGTCCATCAGATCCGCCTTGGTGACCGGGGGAAGCTCCGACAGGGGTGCGTCGAACAGACCGGCATGATGCCGACGGTAGAACTCGGAGCCAGCGTAGGCGGCGCGGCGCAGTTCGGCGAGGGCGCGGGCCTGGTGCGCCGCGATTCGGGCGGCATCCCACCGGTCCCGGCGTCGCCAGAGGACGCGAAGCACGAGCAGCCGCGCCAGCACGCCGGCATCCACTACGGCCGGGGTGACTGCTCCGCCAGGGTGCGCATCCCGCTCACCTCCCGCCGTGGGCCGTTGGGTGCCCATGGTAGCTGGGGGCGCGGCGCTCGGCGAGGGGCCCTCAGGCGGCGGGCGGCGGCACCTGGAAGTACAGGTGGGCGTGCAGGCTGCACCGTTCGTTGAATCCGGCGCCGCAGGCGGGGCACGAGGTGCTTCTGCGGTAGTCGGTGATGGTGATCTCGCTGCGGCACTCGCCGCAGAGGATGGCCCTCTCCGACCACTCGGCTTCCGGCCACTGCTGGGCCGGGTGGGTTTCGCCGTGTGCGTGGCACTCGAAGCACGGGTAGAAGCGCCCGCAGCACTTGAATTTGATCGCCACGATGTCGAGCGGGGTTTGGTAGTGGATGCAGCGGGTGGCGTCATCCGTGGTCTGCCCGTAGACGTGCATGCCGCTCCCTTCTCGTGTTCCCTGACACCCTGCGCCGAGATTGCCTGTTCCGGTCGAGTTTGCCTGATACGCCTGACAATCTCGACCGAAAGGGTCAATCTCGACGAGGGGGGGCGGGCGCGGGCTAGAAGCTGGTGCTCATCCGCGGGGTGTGCACGGAGTGGAAGGCGGCGTCGAGGCGGGCTGCGGCATCCGGCGTGTGCTCGAGAATGCAGCCGGCGCGCACGAGGTCGATGACGTTCGACCCGCCGAGGTAGATGGCGGCGAGGTCCGCCGCGGAGAGCGAGACCCGCGCCGCGGTGAGGGGAGCCGGCCCGGCGAGCTGATGCGCGTGCGCGCTCCCGTCGGCAGCCACCGTGAGCAGGAAGTCGCCGTCGGCGAAGCCGAGGTCGTCGGTGACCTCGAGCACGAACTCGCCGGGGGCGGAGAAGGTGCGCAGGGAGAGCGCGGCGGGGACGTCGAGGATGCGCAACCAGAGGTTGTCGCTCTCGTTGGTCTTGTGCACGGCGCGGGAGTCGGTGATCTGCCAGGCGACCGGCTCGGAGACCGCGCGGAGCGGGGCCGTGACTTCGCTGACGAGGTCCATCTCGATCAGGAAACGCCAGAGGGCGGCGTAGGCGTCGTCGGTGGCGGCGACCAGGTCGACCAGCTCGAGCCGGCCGGGGTAGCTGCCGTTTTCGAGCTGGATCTCGTAGACCGCGAAACCCTGGATCAGGCCGGCCTCGTCGTCGTAGCGCACCGCGCGGCGGTCGTGCTTCGGGGCGTCGCGCTCGCTCAGCAGGCCCAGCGCGCGCTTCCACCAGTTGTCCCGGCGGTCCACCTCGCCGGGCGAGTTGCCCCTCGTGCGCTCGAAGACGGGCGGCCCGTCGACGAGCAGGGATTTGGTCGGCACGAACTGCACCCGGCCGGCCGGCTCGGGACCCATCCAGCGGGCTCTGGCCGTGGTGACGGCGTAGGTGGCCTCGCGGGCGGCGGGGCCGAAGCCGTACCGGCCGTAGATGGTCGCCTCCGACACGGTGAGCATTGCGATCGAATGGCCGCGCTCCGCGGCGGTGCGGAGTTCGCCGGTGAGCAGGGCGCGGGCGATGCCGCGGCGCCGATGCGTGGGGGAGACCGTCACCGAGCTGATCGCCCAGGCAGGGAAGGTTGTTCCGCCGGGCACGGTGAGGCCCATCTCCCAGGAGCGAACAGTGGCGACGGGAGTGTCCGGGTCGGCTCCGGTGCGGTCCCAGACGGCCATGACACGGTCGACGGCGACCTCCTCGGCCAGGGCGACGAGGTACACGTCGCCGGGCGCGTCGTGGAAGCCGCGGGCGTCGGCGAGGAGCCAGCGCCGGGTGGCCTCGGCGTCGGAGGTGTCGACGACAGCCAGCTCGAGGCCACCCTTGGCCAGGGTTGCGCGAGAGGCCTCATCGACCGGAACGGAGGAGTAGTGGTTCACGGATTCAGACTATCCGCGGCCGTCGCCGCGCGACAGGCGAGACAGTCGCCCGCCCTCTCTGTCGAATTCGACGGAGATTTTGCGGCCCAGGCGCTTTTTGGACGCGAAATTGCGTCCGCGGGCCAAAATCTCCGTCGAATTCGGGTGGGTGGGCGCTCGGCGTCGGGGCGCCCCGGTCGGTCTGGCGATCGGGACGTGGCGGATTCGGCCAGACTGGATCAGGTGTCCCGGCGCTGGAGCCGGAAGCCCCGAAAAGGAGAACACGTGCGCGTAGTGATCGCCCCCGACTCGTTCAAGGGCACCGCCAGCGCAACCGAGGCGGCCCGGGCGATCGCGGCGGGCTGGGCATCCGTTCGCCCCGGCGACGAGCTGCGGCTGATGCCGATGGCCGACGGGGGAGAGGGCACACTCGAGGCCTTCGAACTGGCCGTGCCCGGTGCCAGGCGGATGCCCGTCACCGTGCAGGGGCCGGACGACCGCCCCGTCGACGCGTACTGGCTGCTCCTGCCCGACGGCACCGGCGTCGTCGAACTGGCCAACACGAGCGGGATCACGCTGCTCGACCCGCTGCGCCCGCTCGACGCGCACACGCTCGGCTTCGGACAGGCGGTCGCGGCCGTCCTCGACCACGGCGTTGAGCGGCTGCTCCTCGCGATCGGCGGCAGCTCGTCGACCGACGGCGGCGTCGGCGCCCTGACGGCGCTTGGCGCGACCTTCCGGGACGCGCGCGACCGGCCGATCCGGCTCGGCAACCGCGGGCTCGGCGCCCTCGCGAAGGTGAACCTGCAGGGACTGCGCGCCCTGCCACCGGGCGGCGCGCGGATCCTCAGCGACGTGACGAACCCGCTGCTCGGCCCGCTCGGCGCCGCCGCCGTGTTCGGCCCGCAGAAGGGCGCAAATGAGGCCCAGGTCGCCGGGCTCGAGTCGAACCTCGTGCGCCTGGCCCGCCTCATCCCGGTGGATCCGGCGACCCCGGGGGCCGGTGCGGCCGGGGGAGCCGGCTTCGGCCTGCTCGCCTGGGGTGCGACGCTGGCCCCGGGGTCGGCGGCGGTGGGCGAGGCGCTGGGGATTCCGGCGGCGGTGGTGGGGGCATCCGTCGTCGTGACCGGCGAGGGACGCTTCGACGCGCAGTCGGCCGCGGGCAAGGTTCCGTCGTACCTGGCCGGGCTGGCCGCGGATGCCGGGGCGCGGGCGATGCTCGTCGCCGGGCTGATCGAGGCCGACCCGGCGGGTTTCGCCGCCGCGCTCTCGCTGACCGACCTGGCCGGCAGCAGCGCCGCCGCAATGCGGGACACCCTTGTATGGCTGGAGGCCGCGGGCGCCGCACTCGCCGCCACGATCCCCTCCACGACGACCTAAGCGCCCTGCGCCTCTCGCGAGTACGCAGTTTCGGCGGTTCCGGGGTCACCGGAACCGCCAAAACTGCTCACTCGCGTGCGGGTCGCGGGAGGCCATAGGAGGGGAGCCCGGGCGGCTCCGGGGTTATGCCCGGCGTCATCGAGGTGTGGCTCGTCTCCGAGCCCGCCGGTGCGCGTGACCCCGAGCGCTACTACCGGATGCTCGAACCGCTGCTCCCGCGCTGGCTGTTCGGGCTGTAGCCGCGCCGGACGCGGAGTTCCCGCGGTGGATTGCCACCGGCGGCCGCGGCATCCGTGAGTTTCGCCCGGTCGGCTCGCGAACCGTGAGGCTATCGGGCGTGCGCGGCGTACTGGGCGCGGATGACGGGGCGGAAGTCGGGCGCCGGCTGCGCCGCAAGGGCCAGCGGCCACGCCGGGCGCTGGCCGGTGAGCGCCCAGGCCGCCTGCGCTGCCGCGCCGTCGGCCACGTACTCTCCGGGCGCCGGCACCACGATCGGGCAATCAAAGACCTGCGCCGCGATTGCCTGCACCGCCGGGTTCTGCGCGGCACCGCCGATCAGCAGGATGCGCTCGGCCTCGACGCCCTGCCCCCGCACGGCGTCGAGGCCGTCGGCGAGCCCGCAGAGCAGCCCCTCGAACGCTGCGCGCGCGAGGTTCGGCCGCGTCGTCGAGGCCAGGGTCATCCCGAACATGGATGCCGTGGCATCCGGCAGGTTCGGCGTGCGCTCGCCCTCGAAGTAGGGCTGCAGCACCAGGCCGCCCGCGCCGGGTTCTGCCTCAAGGGCGAGCCGGCCGAGTTCGTCGTGGTCGACGCCGAGGAGCCCGGCGATCGAGTCGAGCACGCGGGCGGCGTTGAGCGTCGCGACGAGGGGCAGGAAGAGGCCGCTCGCGTCGGCGAACCCGGCGACCGTGCCCGTGGCATCCGCCGCCGGCTCGTCGGTGACGGCGAAGACGGTGCCGCTCGTTCCGATGGACACGACCACGTCGCCCGCTCCGGCGCCGAGGCCGAGCGCGGCGCCCGCGTTGTCGCCCGCGCCCGCGCCGACGACGATCCCCGCCGTCGCCGCGCCCGTCGCCGCCGCTCCCGCGTGCATCGTCGGCCCCGCTCCCGCGTCCATCGTCGGCCCCGCCGGCCCCGCCGAATTCGACGGAGATATTGCGACGGATGCGGCATTTTCGCCCGTTTCAGAACCCGAACCGGCAGAATCTCCGTCGAATTCGGCAGCCGGGGCGCCACCCGGGGTCCCGGCCGGGAGACGGCGCGGCGGGCCGGCGGTCTCACCGGGGCCGAGCACGCGGGGCAGGATGGCGCGGTGCCCGAGCGCGCGCTCGAACAGGTCGAGGTCGTATTCGCCGGTTGCGGGCGACCAGTAGCCGGTGCCGCTCGCGTCGGAGCGGTCGGTGGTCAGTTCGGTGAGCACGGGACCGCGGGCACTCGCGTCGGCTGGGCCGAACCCGCGCAGCCGCCAGCTGAGCCAGTCGTGGGGGAGCGCGACAGCGGCCACGCGCGCGGCATTGGCCGGCTCATTGTCCCGCAGCCAGCGCAGTTTCGTCACGGTGAACGAGGCGACCGGCACGGAGCCGGCCCGGCGCGCGTACTCGCCGGCGCCGACCTCGGCCACGAGCGCGGCCGCTGCCGGGGCGCTGCGGGTGTCGTTCCAGAGCAGGGCGGGGCGGATGACCCGGCCCTCGTCGTCGAGCACGACCATGCCGTGCTGCTGCGCCCCGACCGCGATCGCGGCGACATCGGCCAGGCCGCCTGCCTCCGCGAGAGCGGACTGCAGGGCCATCCACCACGCCTCCGGGTCGACCTCGGTTCCGACCGGGTGGGACGCGCGGCCGGTGCGCACGAGGGCCCCGGTCGCGGCATCGCGAATAACGACCTTGCAACTCTGGGTCGACGAGTCGACCCCGGCAATCAATGTCATGGCTTCATTCTCCGGTGGATCGGTGGTGGGTCGTGCGCGTAACTCCTGCAATTCCGGATGCCGGCGGCTGGCTCCCGCGGGAATCCGCGGGGGCTGCCACTGCATCCTCGAAACTGCAGGAGTTATGCGCGGAGGGAGTGTGGGCTCGGCCCGGGCTCGGGCTCGGGTCCGGCGCCCGCCGGCGGGGCATGCCCGCCGACCTTGTCAGTTCCGGTCGAGATTGACCGGCATACCTGTCAATCTCGACCGGAAGTGTCAATCTCGGCGAATCTCGGCGGGACGCGAGACGCGGCGGCTGCTAGCGCGCGCCGAGCAGGTGCTCGAGCGCCAGCTGCTGCAGTCGCACGAAGCCGAAGCCCTTGTCGCCGAAGTAGGCGTCCGGCTCGAAGTCCTCCGAGGAGGAACGGTCGGCGAGCAGCTCCGCGTAGCTCTCGCCCGCGGCGAGGGTCGGCACCGAGAGTTCCGGCACGCGCGAGGCGGCAAGCGCCTCCTGCACCTCCGGGTCGGCGCGGAACGCCGCCGCGCGCTCCTTGAGCAGCAGGTAGGTGCGCATGTTCGCCGCGGCCGAGTCCCAGACGCCGGTGATGTCCTCGGTGCGGCTGGGCTTGTAGTCGAAGTGGCGCGGGCCGTCATACGCGGGTCCGCCGTTCGGGCCGCCGTTTTCGAGCAGGTCGACGAGCGAGAAGGCGTTGTGCAGGTCGCCATGGCCGAAGACGAGGTCCTGGTCGTACTTGATGCCGCGCTGGCCGTTGAGGTCGATGTGGAACAGCTTGCCCTGGTAGAGCGCCTGGGCGATGCCGGCGGTGAAGTTGAGCCCGGCCATCTGTTCGTGCCCGACCTCCGGGTTCACCCCGACGAGCTCGGGGCGCTCCAGGGTGGTGATGAACGCCATCGCGTGCCCCACGGTCGGCAGCAGGATGTCCCCGCGCGGCTCATTGGGCTTCGGCTCGATCGCGAACCGGATGTCGTAACCCTTGTCGGTGACATAGTCGCCGAGCAGGTTGACCGCCTCGCGGTAGCGCTCGAGGGCCGAACGGATGTCCTTGGCCGCGTCGTACTCGGCGCCCTCGCGCCCGCCCCACATCACGAACGTCTGCGCGCCGAGCTCGGCGGCGAGGTCGATGTTGTGCAGCACCTTGCGCAGCGCGAACCGGCGAACCGCGCGGTCGTTGGAGGTGAAGCCGCCGTCCTTGAACACGGGCTGGCTGAACAGGTTGGTGGTGACCATGGGCACGGTCATGCCGGTGTCGGCGAGGGCCTGCTTGAGGCGGTCGATCTCGTGCTGGCGGACGGCGGCCGTGGAACCGAACGTGAACAGGTCGTCATCGTGGAAGGTGAGGCCGTAGGCGCCGAGCTCGGCCAGGCGCGTGACCGCCTCGACGGTGTCCAGCGC
>DAIMHX010000068.1:0-12095 GCA_036723055.1 Microbacteriaceae bacterium | reverse complement strand
CCTAGAGCGTCGTCATTCCCCCGTCGACCCTGAACAGGCTGCCCGTGGCGAACGAGGCCTCGTCGCTGGCGAGGAAGACCATGATGCCTTCGACGTCCTCCGGGGTGCCCGCCCGGCCGAGGGGAATGCGGGAGATGATGGCGGCCCTGGAGTCGTCGTCCCCCGAGATCGCCCTCACGAGCGGGGTCTCCGTGTAGCCGGGGATCACCGCATTGACCCGGATGCCGTCGGCCGCGTACGCGGCTGCGACCGTTCGGGTGAGCCCGTGAATACCGGCCTTCGACGTGCTGTACGCGGTGAACTCGGCTCCCTCGCCGTTGAGTCCGGTGGGGCTGCCGGTCAGGATGATCGAGCCGCCGCGTTCGAGCATGGCGCGCACGGCGTGCTTGACGGTCAGGAACGTGCCGGTGAGATTGACGCGAAGCGTTCGCTCCCACGTGTCGAGGTCGAGTTCGGCGATGCGATTGTCCTGCCCGAAGAGCTGGACGCCGGCATTGGCGACGACAACGTCGATGGAGAGCCCGCGGGCTGCGACGTCGGCGTAGGCCGCGACGACGCTGGCCTCATCGGACACGTCCATCTCGAGCGCGATCGCCCGGGGGATGCCCTCCGCGGCTCGCGTCGCGCCGTCGAGGTCTCGGTCGGTGAAGACCACCGTGGCACCTTCGCGCGCGAAGCGGGTCGCGACGGATTGTCCGATTCCCGATGCAGCGCCGGTTACCAGCGCTGTCTTCCTGGCCAGCCTGTCAGTCATCAATCCTCCTCGGTGAAGATCGCAGTCTGCGCGAGATCGTCTCGCGCCAATGTGAACATGATCACGCCCCATCCTGCACGTGAGTGTGAAACAAGTCAACCGGTTGATCAATTACTCCGACTGTTTGCGCAACGGGGTGAGGATTCACGACGCGTCAGAAGGGGACCCCTGAGTACAGGATGATGTTCGCGAACGGGGTGAACTCTCCCGTTCGGACCACCGCGCGCGCCTGGTGAGTCTTCTGTTTGAACTCTTCGTGGGGAGCGAATTCAACCTCGACACCGACCTGCTCAAGTCGCTGCCTGACCGCGGCCAGCATGTCCGGGCTCGCCTCGGCCATCTCGCTGGAGACGATCGCCTTCTCGACAACGAATTCGGCCAGGACCGTGTCAAGCACGTCGAGGAACGCCGGCGCTCCCGCGCGGTAGGCGAGGTCGATTCGCTCCACCCCCGCGGGAACGGGCAGACCGGCATCCGCAATGACGATCGAGTCGGTGTGCCCGCTTTCGGATATCACCCGGGACAGTTGCGCGTTCAGGGTGCCGCCGTTGCTTCTCATAGTTCCCCCTTGTGCAATGCCAGGGGCGGAGTCATGAGTCCCTCGACGTGCGATGCGGACGGATCGGAATCCACCGCGACGATGTGATTCCGTTCGTCAACGTGCACCACGGATGGTTCGAACAGTTTGGCCTGTTTTGTGCTCATCTGCGCGTAGGAAATGATGATCACCAAATCGCCTTGATGGGCCAGGCGGGCGGCGGCCCCGTTCACGCCGACGACCCCGCTGCCGCGTTCACCCGCGATCAGGTAGGTCTCGAAGCGGTTGCCGTTGTTCACGTCGACAACGCTGACCAGCTCTCCGGGCAGGAGATCGGCGGCCTCGAGGAGATCCAGGTCGACCGTCAACGAGCCCACGTAGTGGAGATCGGAATGCGTCACCGTCGCGCGATGAATCTTGGATTTGAACATGGTGCGTCGCACGGGTACGGGGCCTCTCGGGAGTGGTTCGACATGTCCGACGATACGGTCGCGCACCGTTGCGGTCAAACGGCAACGGCCAAGTGACAACGGGGGAATCAGACCCGCCCGGCGACCGTCGCCTCGAAGATGGCCGTGGCCACGGTCAGGTCCTCTTGACGGCCAAAATAGGTGGGACCCTCGGCGGAATGCATGCCCCAGCTTCCCAATGCGGCGCGTGCACGCCCCGTGTCGCGGTCGCGCGGGCCTACTCGCGCCGATGCGCGGAGGGGTACACTCGGCCGCAGATAGCCGGATCGTGGATCTCCCGGCCGGCTCGCCAGGCATGGAGGGCGGAATGAATGCGGTCAGTGGGTCAACGCGGCGGCCCGTCATCCTGCTGTCGATCAGGGATGAAAGCGCCAGGACCACCGTGGCCCGGGAGTTGGAACGTCGTTACGCGCCCGATTATCTCATCGTCGCAACTGACGGCAACGCCGCGGCGAGCGAAGCGCTCGGCACCGCGGCGAGGAAGGGTGAGCAGGTCGCGCTCCTTCTGAGCGACGAGCCGTCTCCGCTGGCGGCAGGCGAGACGATCTTCGCCCAGGCGCGGAGACTCTTCCCAGACGTGCGGCGGGGCCTCCTGATCGAGTGGGGATCGTGGGCGGATCACGCGACGGCCGACGCCGTGCTCGCGCTCATGGCGACGGGCCAGATCGACTACTACGTCATCCGGCCGTGGCACTCGCCCGACGAGTACTTCCACCGCACCGTGACCGAGTTCCTGCTCGAGTGGGAGCGGGCCATCGGCGAGCGGCCCCGCGAGGTCACCGTCATCGGCGACGCGGCCCAGCCGCGCACGCATGACCTGCGCAACCTGCTGGCGCGCGGCGGAGTCCCGCACGCTTACGCGTTCCCCGACTCGCCGGAGGGGATGCGCGTACTCTTGGAGTCCGGCGTCACCTACGCGGGGGTCCCGCTCGTGCGGTTGCTCGACGGGCGGATCCTGAGTGACCCGACCAATGCCGAACTCGCGGCGGCGTACGGCCTGAGCACGGAGCTGCCCAAGGACGAGGTCGATGTGGCGATCGTCGGCGCCGGTCCGGCCGGGCTCTCGGCTGCCGTCTACGCGGCGTCAGAGGGGCTCAGGACGCTCGTCATCGAGCGCGAGTCAATCGGCGGCCAGGCCGGCTCCAGCGCGCTCATCCGCAACTATCTGGGCTTCTCCCGCGGGATCTCGGGCTCCGAACTGGCGCAGCGCGCGTACCAGCAGGCCTGGGTGTTCGGTGCGACGTTCGCCCACTCCCGGGAGGTCCTGGCGATCCGCCCCGACGGGGACTGGTTCGTGCTCACAGTTTCGCCCGGCGAGGAGGTGCGGGCCAGGTCGGTGGTGCTCGCGACCGGCGTGACTTATCGCCGCCTCGATGTGCCCGAACTGGCAGCCTTCGAGGGCTCCTCGGTGTTCTACGGGGCGTCGGCGGTCGAGGCCAAGGTGCAGACCGGGCGCATCGTGCACGTCGTCGGCGGGGGGAACTCCGCCGGGCAGGCAGCGCTACACCTGGCCCGCTACGCGAAGTCGGTCACCCTGCTCGTGCGCGGCGGCAGGGTCGCCGAGAGCATGTCGCAGTACCTCATCGATCAGCTCAAAGCGGCCGGCGTGCGGATCGAGGTCCTGGTGGACGTCGCCGGAGGAGGCGGCGGCGGGCACGGCCTCGACCACCTCGTGCTGCGCAACCGCGCAACGGGCGTGGAACGCGAGGAGCCCAGCGACGCCCTCTTCGTGCTGATCGGGGCGGCGCCGCACACGAGGTGGCTGCCGGCAAGCGTCCTGCGCGATCGCTGGGGTTACATTCTCACCGGCACCGACGTCACGGAGGGCGGCCGTGCCTGGCCGCATGACCGGATGCCTGAGGCGCTGGAGACTTCCGTTCCCGGCATCTTCGCGGTCGGCGACACGCGCCGCGGATCGGTGAAACGGGTGGCGTCCGCGGTCGGTGAGGGCTCGGTCGTCGTCTCTTCCGTGCACGCGTTCCTCGCGCGTGCCCGAGCCGCCGACGCGGCCCGCACGTGACCGACCCGAGCGCGACCGACCCGGCGGCCGCGGTTCTCCGGTGGCGATTCGGAACGGTGGCGGCCCTGCTGCTCGCACCGCTGGCCGGGCTCGCGATCCTCATTTTTCAACCGAAGTTCGACATCGCCTGGGAGCATCACCCCGCGCACTTCTGGCTCGTGGTCTCGGTCGGGGCGATCAACGCAGTGCTCGCCTACGCCACCGGCACCGCCGCTCGGCTGCGCAGCGACGCCCGGCTGCTCCTTGTGTCGCTCGCGTTTCTCGCGGCCGCCGGCTTCCTCGCCCTGCACGCACTCGCCACTCCCGGCGTGTTGCTCGCGACACCCAACCCCGGATTCACGCTCGCCACCCCGGTCGGCCTGTTCGTGGCGTCCGTCTTCGCCGCGGCATCGAGCCTCCGGCTGGGAGAGGAGCGCGCCCGCGCCGTGGTGCGGCACGGGGCGTGGCTGCTCTGGGGACTCGCCCTGCTCATGGTGCTCTGGGCGACGGCGTCCCTCGCCCGGTTCGGCCCGCTCGGCAGCGCGGCCGTCGTTGAGGGTGCGCCCGGCTGGCTGGTCGTGATCGCCATTGCCGGCCTGCTCCTCTACGCCTTTTCGGTCTTTCGCTACCTTCGCCTTCCGCGGCAGTCGGCGTCGCCGCTTCCCGTGGCCCTGGCGGCCGCCTTCACTCTGCTCGCCGAGGCGGAGTTCGCTCTCATCTGGGGCAGGAACTGGCATGCGTCCTGGTGGGCATGGCACGTGCTCATGCTCGCGGCCTTCGTCGTGATTGCCGTCTTCGCCCAGCGGTCCTGGCGAGAGGAACGGTGGGCCGGGCTCTATCGGCCGGAGACGACGGCGGCCGAGCGGCCCATCTCGGTGATCTTCGCCGACGTACAGGGGTTCACGAGCTTCTCGGAAGTGCACTCGCCGCAGGAAGTGACTCAGATGCTCAACGCGTACTTCACGGCGGCCATCCCGCCGATCGTCGAGCGGTTCGGGGGTCAGATCGACCGCCTCATCGGCGATGCGCTGATGGCGACGTTCAACCTCAGGGGCGACCAGCCTGACCACGCCCAGCGCGCGGCGGGCGCGGCACTGGCCCTACAGGTGGCGACCGGTGCGGTCGCGGATGCGCATCCGGGTTGGCCGAGGTTTCGCGCCGGAATCAACACTGGGGTGGCGACCGTCGGCGTGGTCGGGACCGGGGGTGGCCGCACCTACACGGCCATCGGTGACGTCGTGAACGTGGCCGCGCGCCTCGAGGGCGCAGCGCCCGTCGGCGGGGTTGTCATCAGCGGCGACACTCTGGCCGCGCTCTCCGGCGCGAGCGCCGATCCGCTCGGCATGCTGCCGGTGAAAGGGCGCACGGAACCCGTCGAGGCGCACCGCTTGCTCGCACTCGATTCCAGAAAGCCCGGCCGAAGTCCACGGATCGGCAGATAGTGGCCGCAGCAGATCAGGATGTGGAGCGGGCTCACTGTTGGGCGATGCTCGAAGAAGGGGCTCCCGCAGCGGGACGGCCCGCTCCCTCTCCTGGCACTGCGGATCCCGAGCGCTGGTTAGCTTCAGCGCCCCGGATCCTCTAGTGCTTCTTGATGTGCGAGACGGCGTCGGTGGTGTCGCCCGTGGCGTCCTTCGACCGCTTGTCTGCGCGTTTCTCCTTGATGGATTTGCCCGGCTTTTTCTCGAGGTGCCGGTGCGGTGACTTGTCAGGCATGTCATGCTCCCTACCCGCGAGGCCAGGACGACCCCGCTTGCTCTGCTACGAATCCCCCTTTTTGTAAGCTACGCCACTTCTTCTGCGAATGTAACTGCCTTCTCGGCCGGCAGCATCCGCGCCGCCGAGCAGCTCGTCGTTGATCCGTTCGGGGCGAAAGCCACGGCCGACCATGCGTGCCGACAATCGCCGCAGCAGGGGCAGCAGTACCGCCGCAATGGCGCGTTCCCACCACAGCATCGGGCTGTGCAGGAACCCGCCGCCGCCCGGTTTCGCGATCATGTCGTGCAATTTCAATTGGATCGGCTGCATCAGGCGCACCGGCGGCAGGCGACGGCGTTGCACCCGTGCGAGGTCACTGGGCGACAGCGTGCCGTCCCGGAGCGGAGCCGCCAGCAGATTTGCCGTCGCCACGGCATCCTGGATCGCGTAGTTGACGCCAACACCGAAGGCCGGGGACATCGCATGGGCGGCGTCACCAATGCAGAGCAGCCCGGGAAGCCACCAGCGGTCGAGACGATTGATCTGCACTGTCAGAAGCTTGATCTGGTCCCAGCCACGGATGGCGCCCACACTCGGAGCGAGGAACGGCGCCGCCCGCACGACGCGGGCCTGGAATTCCTCGATACCGGCCGCCCGTACGGTGTCGTAGCCGCCCTTGGGGATGAGCATTCCGGCCTGGTAGTAGTCGCTGCGTGGGATCGTGACCACCATCGACTCCCCGTTGATGTAACCCAGCGTGTCCGGCGGCCTGGTCTCGGGCTTGGGCTTGGGCAGCCGGAACCAGAGCACGTCGATCGCCACTCCGTATTCGCGCGGGATCAGACCGGATTGCGCCCGAACAGTGGAATCCCGTCCGTCGGCAGCCACGGTGAGCGTGGCAGTGACCCGAACCTCGCCCTCCGCAGTCGTGGCCAGCACTCCGGTGACCCGGGGGCCATCCCGGAGCACGCCGATGGCTTCCGCCCCGAGCATCAGCCGGAAGCTGGGGTAGCGCGCGGCCTCAGCCGCCAGCAGGTTCAGGAAATCCCATTGCGGCATCAGCGCTATTTTGCGATTGGGGCCGCGCAGATGGGAGAAATCGATCGGATTCAAGCGGTTCCCGTTGACGACCAGATTCAACGTGGTGATCGGGTCCTGGGGCACGGCGTCGAATCGTTCGCGCAGCCCGAGTTGGTCGATCAGGTCGAGCGTCGAGGGGTGGATCGTGTCACCGCGGAAGTCGCGGAAGAAGTCGAGATGCTTCTCCAACACGATCACCTCGACACCGGCCCTGGCCAGCAGCAGGCCAAGCATCAGGCCTGCCGGGCCGCCGCCCACAATGCAGCACTCGGCCTGGAGATCCTGTTCGGGCATACGCCCCTCCTCTCAATTGCCTGGCCCAGGCGCCCGGCTTAGCTGTACATCAGGGACCCGGGCGTGGTGAGGACTTCACCCGTCTCGAGCCAAGTCTTCAGGCCGGAGAGAATCATCGGCCAGCCGCCGTACAGCTGGTCATTCGCGCCCTCGCGGAGCTGGTCGTGCGTCACGGTCAGGTGGCAGGAATCGCCCACCTCCTCGATCTCCCACGTGACACGGGAGGTGCCCTCGCTCTTCACGTCGTCACCCCAGAGCGCGACCATGCTTTGGACGAGACGGTGCGGAGGATCGACTTCCAGGTTCACGCCTTCGCCGAGGATGGCGTTCGCCCTGGGGTTGCTCATCTCGAAGCGCGAGCCCGGCGTCCAGTCCGACTTGATCTGGTTGCCGAACTGGTATTTGCCCCTGATTTCACTGTCGGTGATGGCCTCCCAGAGACGCCACGGAGTGGTGCGAATGTAGATTTCGAAGATCTTTTCCGTCGGATTCTCCAATCTGCTCTTGAGCCCGCTGAGCGCTTCGGCCCAGGGCTCTGCGTACTTGCTCACCCACCGGTCGTGGATGAGCCGGATGGGAACGACGTTCAGAAAGTGCAGTTTCTCGCGTCCCCGGCGCCGGGTCACGACCAGGCCGGCTTCCTCGAGCACGTTGAGGTGCTTCATCACGCCGAAGCGGGTGATGTCGAACTTCGCCTCGAGCGCGCTGAGCGACTGCCCGTCTTCGCGGAAGAGTTCGTCCAGGAGCCTCCGGCGGGTGGGGTCGGCGATGGCCCTGAATACGGCGTCCATGCGTCCATTATGTGACTGATTTGTCACATGTCAATGGGTGGCGTTCCTTGGGTAAGCGGGTTTGGCCACGACACAATGGGCTCAGCGAGGCGCTTCAAAGGAGAACCATGACTGTCATGTCGGATGCCAACGAACTCACCGGCGAGATTGTCGAGCTTCGACACCGGTTGCACGCGGAGCCGGAGATCGGGCTGGATCTGCCGCGCACCCAGGAAAAGGTCCTGGAGGCACTGGACGGGCTCCCCTACGAGATCACCGTGGGCACCGACACCACCTCGGTGACCGCGGTGCTGCGCGGACAAGGCTCCTACCGGTCGGCCGAGAAACCCGTCGTGCTCCTGCGCGGCGACATGGATGCCCTGCCAGTGCAGGAGCGGACGGGCGCGAAGTTCGCCTCCCGCCTCGACGGGGCGATGCACGCCTGCGGCCACGACCTGCACACGGCCATGCTGGTCGGCGCCGCGACACTGCTCGCGGAGTACCGCGACAAACTGGCCGGCGACGTCGTGCTGATGTTTCAACCGGGAGAGGAAGGCTTCGACGGCGCCGAGGTCATGATCCGTGAGGGAGTCCTGGATGCCGCCGGCCGGCGCCCCGACGCGGCCTACGGCATCCATGTCCTGTCGGCCGCGGCACCCAATGGGCAGTTCATGAGCAAGAGCGACATCCTGATGTCCGCATCGGACGGCCTGTTCGTCACGGTGCACGGCGCCGGGGGCCACGGATCCGCCCCGCACACGGCCAAGGACCCGGTCACGGTGATCGCCGAGATTGTCCTGTCGCTGCAGGTCATGATCACGCGCCAGTTCAACATGTTCGACCCTGTCGTGCTGTCGGTGGGTGTGCTGCAGGCCGGGACCAAATCCAACATCATCCCGGAGTCGGCCCGATTGGAGGCCACCGTGCGCACGTTCTCTGAGGCCTCCAGAGCGAAGCTGATGGTCGTGATCCCCCGGCTGCTCGAAGGCATTGCTGCGGCCCACGGCGTCGAGGTGACGGTCGAGTACCGCACCGAGTATCCCCTGACGATCTCGCATGCCGGGGAGACGGGCCGGGCGGAGCGGGTCATCGGGGACCTCTTCGGCGGCGAACGCTACACCCGCATGGCCCAGCCGCTCAGCGGGTCAGAGGACTTCTCTCGGGTGCTGGCCGAGGTTCCAGGCAGCTTCATCTTCCTCTCCGCTGTCCCTCGCGGGGCGGACCCGGCGCAGGCAGCCTTCAACCATTCCCCGCTCGCCACCTTCGACGACGATGTGCTGGCGGACGGCACCGCGCTGTACACCCAGCTCGCAGTGGCGCGGATCGCCGACCTGGCGCAGGAGTCCGCCGTCGGCCCGGCAGTTTGAGTTACGGAAAGAACGCCTTCATTTTCACACGCCTTCATTTTCGATTTGAAGGTGATTCTTCCGCGACTCAACCTGTTCGACCGCTCAACATTGACGAAGGGCACACAATGACAATCGCTTCCGAAGCGCAGCTGCTCCTGCCGTCACTCCTGGCGCAGGAGGATGACATCCAGTTCGACTCGTTCGGCCTCGATGATGCGTGCGCGGCTCGCTGATCGGCGTGGTCGGTGTCTCCGGACTTCCGCAGAAGGACGACCACGATCTCGTCGTCGAGGTTCTGAAGGACTACCGAGGTTGAGCGCTCGTGCCGCTCGTGCCCCCTGCCGGCGGCGAGGGCTCCGGGATGATGCGCAGGCCAGCCGGGGTGTTTGACAAAGCCATGAGCTCATCCAACCAGGCTCGGTTCAGGGTGGGTTCCTTGCTGCCAAAGAACTCAAACTGGAGGGGGATGGCGGGGTGCAGCCAAATGGAGCTGTGGCCGCTGCCCGATGCGGCGGAGTTCTCCCAGGAGAAGGTGAAGCTTTCGCCACGTCGAAGCTTCGCGATCATGACAACCTTCAGGTGCGCCAGGACGCGATCATCGAATTCCACGCTGGTCGACGGCGTGCCATAAATGAATTTGCCCAACGGATGCCTCTTGTCTGCGTGGTTGAGGAGAAACCTACACCGCGTGCTCGTCGTTCAGATCATTGTCGATGTAGGCCACCGCGCGGTTGAATGCGTCGGCATCCTTCTCGGCGTGGGCCGAAGGTTCGTCGACGGCAACAACGCCGATTGCCGGCAGGTCAGGGACCGGGAACAGCCTCGCTTCCTCCTCCGCGGAGAGATGCTCGACATCCGACACGTCGAACTGCATGCCGGGGCCCAGGAGGATGGTATGCGTGGTCGTCTTGCCGTCTGACTCAAGAACGGGGACATCCACCGCCACGCTGCCCGCGTCGCTGGCGATGTTCGTCGCATACTCGAGAAGCGCCTCAGTGACCGCGCTGCCGGTGATGATCGAGCCGCCCCCATACGTGATGCGTTTCATGATTAGACCCTAGTCTACGTGCTTGACACAGGCCACCGGTCACCGGCGACCACGCGCCCAGCCCACGGCTCGCCCGTTTGTGCTCGTGCACGGAATCGGCGCGTCCTCCCGCTACTTCGTCCGACTGTCCGACCGGCTGCGCGAGCACGGAGTTGCGTACGCAATCGACCTGCCCGGGATTGGTGCGGCACCGCGCCGCTTCAACAGTAGAGTGACCGTACTATTCAGGCGCTAGGCTCTCGATGGGACAGAAGAATATGGTTTGCGAACCGTGCGCTAAATCTCTAAGACGTAAGCTACGCTCCGGTTTCTTCGCGAGTGCTTTAGTCGCAGCGGCCAAACTTTTGTCGACACAGGCGCCCACCGCACCTTCGCGTCCTCAGCGATTGCCCCAATGAACGGCACTCCGTGCAAGTTCGGCAACAGTACGGGCTATGGATGCGGCCAGGTCGCGGTAAGTGGGATTTACGAGACTTCGCAGGTCTCAGGAGATGACGGCGGCGGCGTTTACAGTGTCGGTCCTCTTCGCGGACTTGGCTCACACATCACCACCGGCGGGGACAGCGGTGGCCCGTGGTTCTTCGGCAACACTGGATACGGAATCCACTTCGGCACCAATCTGGCAAGCACGGTCTCAGTGTTCAGCCACCTGCCGAATGCGCTTACCCGGTTCGGCCTTCAACTGTGGACAGGCTGACCGATGGGCCGCTCGATCAAACAGGCCTGCGGAGCTGCAGCATTGCTTGGGCTAATGCTCGTCACAACAGGGTGTTCATCGAACGACGACACTGAACCCTCACCGTCACCGACCGCTGATCAAACGCTGCACATCTTAGCGGGGCGCGTTATAGCTCCATCGCAGGGGATCGTGAAGGACGTGGAGGGCAGGATCGCCGTTGTAGGTGATTGCGTGGTGCTCGCCGGCTCCGCACTCGGAGACGACCTGCCCATCGTCTGGCCGGAAGGAACAACGGTCTCCGTCGATTCGGCGAACAAGATTTCGTTGATGAATGGGTCATTTCTCATCGGTGACGAAATCGCCCCGGCCCAAGGTTGGACGACCACGATGGGCGAACTCTCTCCTGACGTCGTAGAAGGCCTCGATACCGCCTGCAATACGGGGAACTCCGCGGCAGCGATCGTGCTTTCGAAGGTCAAAGGCATGCCTACGCAGGAATAGTGGGCGCCACTGGCAGGAACCCTCGCAGAGTGGGTCAATAGGTGGAACTTACTTCCGCCGGGTCACTGGTCTCTTTTGGGAGCGTCGGCTCGGCCGTTCTCAACTAATTTGACAGTAATGAGTCAATAATCTTGACAGTGCTGAGTCAATAAATGTGACAGTAGCGCGCTGTAATCTTCAACCCGCCGGCGGAGAACAAGCACGGCTCCATCTGCACCAACAAGACATCCGTGACCGTTCCGATCGAGGCGGGTGCGAAGCTCGCCCAGGAAATTCAATACGGCTCAGCCGACTGGGAGTCCATCTACTCCCACGACCGCAACACAATCGAGGGCACCAACGGATTCCTCAAGGACGGCGCCCACGAAAGCATCGCCGTCGCCGAACGCCGACGGATGCGAGGCTCCACCGCACAATTCGTGATGATCGCCATGTTCGTCGTCACCGGCAACCTCCGGAAACTCCAAAAATTCCGCGACGACATGATCGAGGGCACAGCCGCATACCGGGCCACCCGCGACGCCAAGAAGCTGGAGACCAGGAAGAAACGTAAGAAGGGCAAACGCATCGCGCCCTGGGACAACTTCGCCGAACGCAACAAACAGGAAGACGCCGACGCGGCACAGAAGAAGGACCCGCCGCCCAAGGCGTAGCCGGAACCGGTCACCAAACACGTCCACCCGTACGACGAGGCGCTTCACCCTGCTCGGAAACACCATTCCGAGCGCGGTGAAGCGCTTTTTTGTGCCCAAACGGCCGTGGAGCTCCCGAACCCACGCTGATCGGAGAGCCTCAGCCCCGTTCAGTCCCTGCAAACGCCGGAAACGGCGAAAGGCCCCCGATTTCTCGGGGGCCTTTCTTGTTCGCTTGGGTTTTGCAAAGAAATACAGCCTGTTTTGCAATAGACCCGGAGTG
>DAIMHX010000067.1:3494-12907 GCA_036723055.1 Microbacteriaceae bacterium | reverse complement strand
AACCTCTGCGAAGGGTTCACGCCGATCGCCTTCGACGACGACGGCCAATGCGTCAACGTCGGCCGCGACAAACGCCTCTTCACCGACCGACAACGGCAGGGACTCGCGGTTCGCGACGGCGGATGCCTCTGGCCCGGCTGCGACCGACCGCCATCCTGGACCGAAGCGCACCACATCGACGGCTGGTTCGCCAATAACGGCCTAACGGACATCGCCGACGGATGCCTGCTGTGCCGACCGCACCATCTGCTGTTGCACAACCAGGGTTGGGAAATTCAACGCCGTGGCGCAGCCGAGTACTGGCTGATCCCGCCCCGTGAGGTCGACCCCGATCAGAAGCCGATCCGGCTGGACAGCAAATCGATGCTCAAGCTCGGATCACCGGTGCGGTCCAGGCCGACCGCCGGGCCGGACGAGAGCGGGAGGGCAGCCGAATGAGGGGCTGCTGCGCCCGACGGCCGCTCGCGGGCCGGGTCACTCGGCCGAGAAGTCCTCATCCAAATACTCATCAAGGAGTCCCGCCTCTGCCGCGATCCCGAGGATTCGAAGCGCCAGAAGGGCGACGGCGACGAGCACTACAAGCGCAATTGAGATGCCCACAATCCAACCGACCACGTGATCCTCCTCCCCCGACGAAGTTGACGCTATCGCCGGCAGGTGAATTTTAGGGGCGGGTTCGGGCCTCACTTCCTGAAACTTCTCGCAGGATTGGGAAAATATGTTGAACCATTCTGAAAGAGCGCCGCTAATCCCGGCGCCCACTCTGAAAGAGCGTGCAGAAGCGTCCAATTGGACGACAACACGCGCGATACTGGGTAGTTTGGGGACATGCCAGTCTCGCTCCAAACCGTTCTTGACCGCGTGCAACCGCCACTTCGGAAGCTTGGCCGGGCTGCCACGTATGAGGCCTACGCCTTCTGGCGCAGACAACCGGTCGACAAGAACGTCGTCATGTACGAGTCCTTCGGGGGCAACGGGATGCTCTGCAACCCGGAGGCGATCTTCCGGGGGCTGCGTGCAGCCCCTGAGTTCTCGCACCTCAAGCACGTGTGGGTGCTCACGAGCAAGCACGAGAATTCCACCGTCGTGCGCGAGTTCGCCGATGACCCGTCGGTTCGGTTCGTGCGCCCGGCCTCGCCCGGCTACTACCGGGCGCTCGCGACGAGCGGATATCTGATCAACAACGCGACGTTCCCTGTCGAGTTCAGCAAGCGCCCCGAGCAGGTGTATCTCAACACCTGGCACGGCACGCCCCTGAAGCGGATGGGCTTCGACATCGGGGACCCGGCTTCCCGCGTAGCCAACGTGATCCGCAACTTCCTCTCGGCCGACTACCTGCTCGCCGCGAACCGGTTCATGGTCGAACAGATGTATGAATCGGCGCACAAACTCCGCAACATCTACCGCGGCGAGGTCATCGAGGAGGGGTATCCGCGCATCGACCGCCAGTTCACGGATGCCGCCGGCACCGAGGCCATCCGCGAACGCCTCGAGGCGACCGGTTTGCCGCTCGACGGACGGAAGATCATTCTGTACGCGCCCACCTGGAAGGGTGAGTCGTTCGCCCGCCCCCGGGACGACGCGGAAGAGCTGATCCGGCGGGTGACCGAGCTGGAAACCCTCATCGACACGAGCAAGTACGTTGTGCTGCTCAAGATCCACCAGGTGGTGCACCGATTCGCGTCGCATCGGCCGGAGTTCCAGGGCCGGCTGGTGCCCAACGAGATCCCCACCAACGACGTGCTGGCCGCAACGGACATCCTCGTCACCGACTACTCCAGTACGTTCTTCGACTTCCTCGCCACCGGCCGGCCGATCGCCTTCCTCACCCCCGACATCAGTGAATACGCGGGCTACCGCGGCCTCTACATGGAACCCGAGGAATGGCCGGGCCCCGTGGTGCAGACGGTCAGCGAGCTCGCCGTCGAACTGAACGCGATCGCCGAGTCCGGGCCGCGGTCCGAGGTGGCCGCGCGGTACCTGGCGATGCAGGAGAAATATTCGGCGAACGAAGACGGGAACGCGACCACCCGCGTCATCGACATCGTCTTCCGCGGCAAGCGAGCCGGCTACACGGTAGGGCCGGTCGCCAGCGACGACCGCCCGTCGATGCTGATCAACGTCGGCAGCATGAGGCCGAACGGCATCACGGCCTCCGCCCTGAACCTCCTGGACGCCATCGATCACGACACACTCGACGTCTCCGTCGTCTTTCCGTACAGCCGCAACCCCCGGGTCCTGGAGAAGCAAGCCGAGATCCATCCGGCGGTTCGCCAATTCGCCCGCGTCGGCGGGATGAATGGCTCCAAAATCACCCATTTGGTCCGTCGGCTGTCCTGGTTCCGCGGCGATCTCAGCGGGCACGCGACCAACCCTGTGCACAAGAGACTCTGGGATGACGAATGGGTTCGACTCTTCGGACCCAGCAGCTTCGACTACGCCATCGACTTCAGCGGGTATGCCGAACTCTGGGCCACCCTTATGCTCCATGCGCCCGGAGCGGAGCGGTCGATCTGGCTGCACAACGACATGGCAGCCGACGCCCACCGGATCGTCCGCGGCAAGCGACTTCAGCTCCGCGGCCTGAGGGCGGTGTTCTCGCTCTACCGCGAGTACGACCACCTCGTCTCAGTTTCCCCGGCGCTCTCCGCAATCAACGCGGAGGGGCTGGCCGAGTATGCGCCCCGGGAGGAATTCGTCGCCGCGGTGAACCTGGTGAATGCTCCTTCCATCCTGAGCGACGCCGCGGTCGACCTCCGCGAAGCGGTCACCGACAGCACCACCGGCGAGACGCCCGCCTGGGCGGATGACCTCGGCGCAGCATCCGCGCCTACGACCTTCGTCACGGTGGGGCGGCTGTCTCCCGAGAAGAACCATGCCCGGCTGATCCGCTCATTCGCCGAGGTGCACGCGGAACGTGCAGACACCCGACTTCTCATCGTCGGGGACGGCCCGTTGATGGGGCAGCTCAGGCACCTGATCTCTCACCTGCACCTGGGCGACGCGGTCGTGATGACCGGCCACCAGAGCAACCCGCACGCGATCATGGCAGCGGCCGATTGCTTCGTGTTGTCAAGCGACTACGAGGGACAACCCATGGTCCTGCTCGAGGCGCTCGTGCTTGACCTTCCCGTCGTGACGGTTGCGTTCGGTTCCGCCCGGGATGCGCTCCCGCAGGGCGTCGGGCTGGTTGTGCCCGCAACAGATGAGGGTCTGGCCGACGGCATGAGGGCGTTCCTCCGTGGAGAGGTACCGACCGCAAAGTTCGACGATGCCAGGTATAACGCGGATGCCCTCGAACAGTTCTACGGCGCGATTGGGGCGACGCTACAGCGCAGGTAAACCGGGGCGGCCGCGCCGTTACCCTTGAAACATCCAGCTAATCGCCCTACCCTCGAACGGGTGACAGTCCAAACCGCAGTTCTCGAGCGCCCGCCGGCTACCCGGCAGGCCCCAACGAGCCCTTCGACGAGCCGTCTGACCTCCCTGGACGGGCTGCGCGGAGTTGCCGCCCTGATCGTGATGCTGCACCACCTGTACCTCGTTGCGGTGCCCGCACTCAAGGCCGGGGGCGGCTCTGCGACCTGGAGCGCCTACTGGTGGGTCTCCGAGACGCCCCTGAAGATCCTGACCGCGGGGTCGGAGGCCGTACTCGTGTTCTTCGTGCTCAGCGGGCTCGTGGTTGCCCTGCCGGCGCTCCGCAAGAAGGGGTTTTCCTGGGCGGGCTTTCTCAGCGGCCGGATGCTGCGGATCTACCTGCCGGTGTGGGCGTCCCTGACGATCGCGACGGCGCTCATCTGGCTGCTCCCCCGTGATCGGTCGACCGTGACTGATGGATCGTGGGTGGGCAACACGAATGCCACCACGACGACGGTGGGTTCCCTGCTCAACCAGGCGAGCCTCACCATCCCGTCGTACGGCATCAATAACGTGCTCTGGTCGCTGCGGTGGGAGATGGCGTTTTCCGTGCTGCTCCCCGTTTTCGTGGTCGTGGCGCTCCTCGTTCGGCGTCACTGGCTCCTCTCGCTCGGCGTCGCCTTCGCGCTCAGCCTCGCGGGTGCGCTCACCGGCGTCGACGCCCTTCAGTTCCTCCCCGTGTTCTTCATCGGAACCCTGATGGCCGTGCGCCTGGACGCGATCCGGGAATGGATCAGACGCCGGACCCTGCGACCGCGGGCCAGACTCTGGGGAATCACCCTCGTCGTCGGCTCGTTGCTTCTGCTCATCGGGCACTGGATGCTCCGGCCGCTCGTGCCGGCCGGCTCGCTCCCGGGCGGTGTTCTCACCCAGCTCGCCGCGCTCGGCGCGGCTGGTCTGGTTCTGGCCGCCATTGCCGTGCCGTTCCTGCGCCGGGCGCTGGACTCGCGCCCCTGCCAGTGGCTCGGACGGGTGTCGTTCAGCCTCTATCTGATCCACGTGCCCATCATTGCCACGCTCGCGTTCCTGCTCGGCGACGACAAGTGGTGGCTCGTTGCGCTGGTGACGATTCCGCTCGCACTTCTGGGCGCCTGGGGATTCCACATGGTGATCGAGCGGCCCTCCCACCGGCTGGCCCAGCGGACATCCGCGGCCGTGGCCACCGTCGAAAGCGACCTCGTCACAAAACTGACGCGGCAATAGATCGGCTGGGTTGTCGCATGAGCAACCTGGTCGACGGCATCCTCAATGTCAGCGCGGTTCTCGCGTATACGATCGTGGGGTTACTGGTCTTCGCCGAAGATGCCCTCTTCTTCGGATTCGTGCTGCCCGGTGAAACCGCCGCCGTTCTCGGCGGTGTCGTGGCCAGCCGCGGACACGTGCAGCTCTGGGCCATGATCGTGATCGTCATCCTGGCCGCGATCGTTGGGGACACCGTGGGATATGAGGTGGGAAAGCATTTTGGCTCCCGCCTGTTGAACGCGAGGCTCTTTGCGAAGCGGCGGGCGAAGCTCGACCGGGCGCAGGACTTCCTCCGGCGGAGAGGCGGGAGCGCGGTGTTCCTCGGCCGGTTCGTCGCGTTCTTCCGCGCCGTCATGCCCGCCCTCGCCGGCGCATCCCGGATGCCCTACGCGCGGTTCCTGAGTTTCAACGCTGCCGGAGGCATCGTCTGGGGAGCGGCCTTCGTCACGCTCGGCTTCCTGGCCGGCAACTCCTACGCAGCCGTCGCAAAGACGGTCGGCCGCGACCTCGCCGCCATCGTCGTGGTCATCGCGGTGATAGTTCTCATCACCTGGCAGATCCGCACCCGCGTTGTGCGCAGTTGAGTTTCGGACACAACACCTTCATTTTCACACCTTCATTTTCGCGGCGAAGGTGGTTTTTACGTAAGTCAATGGGCGGGTTGGTTTGCGGCGCGGGCGGGTTGGTTTGCGGCGCGGGCGGGTTGGCTTGCGGCGCGCGGAGGACAGCGCAGCGCCCGGGCCCCTACTCGTCGTGGATGACGCCGTCGGGGGTGACCACGAGCATCCGGTGTTCGGTGGATTCGACAACAATGGTCGCGATGACCGGCCGGTCGGCGGGCAGCACGCGGGCCGTGAAGCGACCGGAGCGCACGACCTCGAGTTCCTCGGCGACGGCGTGCGCGACCACGGCCATCTGGGCCGGCGGCTGGTCACCGCTGTCGTCGAGCAGCGTCACCTCGACGCCGCGCGCGCGGGCGGAACGGGCGGCGCGGATCACCGGACCGATGAACAGGGCGCGACCGCGCATGGCGTCGCGCAGGCTCGCCTCGACGAGCAGGCACTCCGCCCGCTCGCCCTCGTCGATCTCCTGAGACGCTGCGAGGCGCTCGAGGGCGGGGCGGGCGAGCGCGTTCACCCGGGCGAGGTGCGCCTCGCGCTCCTCGAGGGCCGCGAAGGCGGCGGCCTCGGCCGCGACGTGCTCGTTGCCCTCCCGATCGAGCCCTTCGATCGTCCGGGCCGACCGGCGCAGCCCGACGGCGAACAGGGTGCCGGCCAGCAGCGTGCCGGCGTGGCGAATCACGAGGCCAACCCCGACGCCGATCCCGAGGCCGCCCGCCAGCGCCCAGACGATCGAGATTGCTGCCATCACGACGTAGCCGAACCACGCATAGCCCGGGCGCCCGCGCACGGCGAGCACGAGCAGGATCATCGTGATCGCGCCCAGGTGCCAGTGAGCGAACGGCGGGGCGGCGTCCGGATCGATCTGGAAGCGCATCAGCACGGCCGCCAGGCTGCAGAGGGCAAGGATGGCCGTGGTGCGGCCACGTGAAAGCCGGTCGGGGGTCGGCCGGATGAGCATGACGGCCGCCGCCGAGATCGCGAGGAAGGCCGTCACCTCGAGCGGGAGGCCAGAGAGCGGTCCGTCGTCGGCGAAGGCCAGAATGAAGTGCACGAAGATGAACAGCGCCAGGAAGACGTGAGCCGCCCGGCGGGATACGTCGAGCCCGCCGATGAGGGGCGGCGCTGGTTTCCGTGCCGTGCGGCGCTTCTCGCGCGTCAGGGTGTCCATGACACCACCACCTCGGTGCCGTCGCCGGGCCGCGACCGCACCGCGGCCGCGCCGCCGGTGATGCGTTCCATGCGTCCGATGATGCTCTGCGCGATGCCGAGCCGTTCGGCCGGCACCTGTTTTGGATCGAAGCCGACACCATCGTCGTGCACCGCCACACGGATGCCCCGGCGCGAGGCCCGCACGACGACCGTGCGAACGACGGGACGTTGCTGCCCGGCACCGGCCGCGGCCACCGAATTGCGCAGCGCCTCGCCGACGGCGCCGAGCAGCGCGTCAACGGCGACGGCCGGCACCTCGAGGTGGTCGTGCAGATTCGCGCGGAGTTCGGCATCCGGTGCCAGCTCAGCCGTCAACTCGGTCAGGCGACGCAGCACCTCTGACCCGGCAATCACGTTGTCGCGCGCCGGCGCGCGCAGGGCGTCCAGCTGGCCGAGGGTTTTGGCCGCGTGCTCGGAGACGACATCGGTTGCGACTCCGCCGCGTCCGGCCATCAGGAGCGTCGAAATGACGCTGTCGTGCACGAGCGCGTCGATCGTCAGGCGCTCCTGCTTGCGGGCCACGCGGGCCGCCCGCCCGGCGAAGTTGTGTCGGCCGGCCTCCTCGGCTGCGTCAAGCCGGGCCGCGGTCCGCCGCGTCACCAGGGTGAGGCCAACGAACAGGCTCAGGAACAGCAGCGTGTAGAGGCCGTCTTCCGTGCCCACGAGGATGGCGTTCGGGTCGGCCGACGTGACGGCACGCAGGATCCCGCTCATCACGGAAGCGAGAATCGTGTACCGCCAGGCGACGCTGTGGCTTGTGACAATCGCCACGGCCACGGCCGGGATGGCCGTAAACGTCACCACCCACGGAATGTCGGCCCCGGCCGGCAGCGGAACGGACCAGAAGACCAGCCAGAGGGTGAGGACGACGAGAAAGATCACGCCTTCGGCGAGCGCGATCACCCTCAGCACGCGCAGCGGCGTCCTCTTCGAGAGCAGCCCCAGGGCCGTGGGCAGCCCGAAGAGCAGCAGCCAGGCGGCGAGGGAGGCGGCGTACGCCGGCTGCTCGGCCTGGGCGAGGAACGGGTCGAGGGAGAGCCCCCCGAACACAATGGCCGAGGTGCCCAGTGCGACGTAGAGCACGCGGGTGACCCGCTCGCCCGCGGATCGGGTGAGCTCGGTCACGAGCGGGCTGGTTTGGTCACCAGTGGCCGGGGATCGGCAGGATGCCGTCCTCGAGTGCGCGCTTGTACAGGTCGATCTTGGTGCTGGCCGGGCGGCCGACCCGCTCGTACTTGGAACGCACGCGACGGATGTAGTCGACCACGGTCAGCTCGGACAGCCCAGTGCGTGAAGCCACCAGCGGAGCCTTCGCGCCGGCCGCGTAGAGCGAGAGCACCTCCCGCTCGCGGGGGCTCAGCCCGGCGTCGGAGAGGTCAGGGTCGCCGTCGAGGGCCGCGGCCCACTCGGTCGAGGCGATCGTCTCGCCCGCCGCGGCGCGCGTGACGGTGTCCAGCAGCACGGAGACGGACTCGGACTTGCGCACGACGCCGAGCACGCCGCTGCGGGCGGCGGACCGCATGAGCTGGGCGTCGTCACCGCCGGTGAAGGCGAGCACATCCGCGCCGGCCTCCCGCAACCGGTCGACGTTGCTGGTGACGGTTGACCCGTCGGAGAGCCGCAGGTCGAGGATCACCAGGTCGATGCCCACGCAGTGGGCTGGTGATTCGAGCAACTCGGTCACGCTCGTGACCGTGGCGACGACGTGGATCTTGGGGATCGTGGCAAACAGGTCGGCGAATCCCCTGGCGACGATCTCATGGTCGTCGATGAGGGCAACTCGGTACCGCAACATCTGTCGTCCTTCCCCCTTGATGCACCCTACCTCAACGTGCCCCCCGAAGTAACGGCTGTTGCGCGCGAATTCGCTTGTCTAGGGTGAAGTTGGGGACACCCCTGGGGGGACAGGGGCGCTCGTGATTCCATCCGCATTATGCGGGGCGGCGACCGGGCGCCCCTCCTGCGTGGGGCTGCGGCTGCCGAGCACGCCGCCGCTCTCCTCGAGGTAGCAGGAGCCGCAGAGCGACTCGTAGGTGACCTCGACGCCGTCGATGGCGACCTGGTCGCCGTCGAAGACGAACACGCCGTCGACCTGGCGGGCGTTGAACACGGCCTTGCGGCCGCAGCGGCAGATGGTCTTCAGCTCCTCAAGGCTGTGCGCGACCTCGAGCAGGCGCCGGCTGCCGGGGAACGCGACCGTCTGGAAGTCGGTGCGGATGCCGTAGGCCAGCACCGGCACGTTCTCCAGGATCGCGATCCGGAGCAGGTCGTCGACCTGGGCTGCGGTGAGGAACTGCGCCTCGTCGACCAGCAGCGAGCTCACGTCGAGGCCGGTCGCGGCCAGCACCTCGGCGCGGTGCTGCTGGAACAGGGCGTACGCATCCGTCTCGGGGGTGAGCAGGAAGTCCACCCGCCGGGCCACGCCGAGGCGGGACAGGATGCCCATGTCGCCCTTGGTGTCGATCGACGGCTTGGCGAGGAGCACGCGGTGGCCGCGCTCCTCGTAGTTGTACGCGGCCTGCAGCATGGACGTGCTCTTGCCGCTGTTCATGGCGCCGTAGCGGAAATACAGTTTGGCCATTACTCGGGGTACCCGTCTTCGGCGGTGGGGCGGCGGTCGCGGGAGCGCGGGTCGCGCGTGTCGCGGGCCTCGCGGGCCTCGCGGGCCTCGCGGAGGTGCTGGGGCTGCTGCGGGTCGCGCGCGTCGTCGAATTGAATGGTCAGCAGCGGCTGCCGCACGGTCACCTTGACCCGAACGAAGAGCACCCGGAGCACGCCGAGGTACGGCCGGAGCGCCGCCCGCAGCTGGCGGGCGGGCAGGTCAACGCCGGCCTGGATGGTGACGGTGTCGGCGTAGAGGGCGCTGTCGTGGGGGGCGGGCGGGCGGATCGCGACGGTACCTGGGGCGTGCACGGCAGGCTC
>DAIMHX010000067.1:0-3394 GCA_036723055.1 Microbacteriaceae bacterium | reverse complement strand
GCGCCGTCGCGGAGGGCGGACGCGCGGGGGCCGTTCCCGCGACCATACGGCCCGGTGACCTGCACAACCAGGCTGCGTGGGTCGAATCCTCGCAGGCCGCAGACCGCGACGATGAGGGCGGCGGTCGCGGCACGCTGCTCCGCCGCGAAGTCGTTCGCGCGGCGCTCGGGGTCGGCGACGACGAACAGCGGAGCCAGGCCCACGTCGGTCCGGGCGGCGCGCTCGCGGGCGACGACGGCATCCAGCCAGGTGTTTTCGGCCTCGGCGACGAGCGTGCGGCGCACCTCGTCGGCCAGTTCACCGGCGCGCGCGATATCGCTCGGGGTGACCGCCCCGCGCTCGAGCACGTCGGTGAGGAAGGGGATGACGCCGGCCCGAAGCGTGGTCAACTGCTGCGCGACCACGGACTGGGCGACCTGGCCGCGGGTTTCCTGGGTGCGTTCGACGACCGCGCGGCGGGCATCCGATTGCCACTCGAGGATCGATCGCACGATCCGGCGCGAGTAGGCGGCCCCGGCCACGGCCGGCGCGAGCACCGCGGTGCCGGCGATGACGGCGTAGACCATCGGTGGAACGTCGATGCTCAGGTACGGGGCCTGCGCGGCGGCGACCGAGCCGAAGATGACGCTGGCGACCGCGCCCGAGAACGCGATTTCCCGCCACGGCCGGTACGGCGCGAGCGCGAGGAGGAGCAGGCCGGTGCCGATCGGGCCGAAGTCGTCCTGGATGCGCAGGTTGTGGCCCCACATGCTCGCCTGCTCGAAGAGGTGTGCGCCGACCGCGAGGCCGACGATGGCGAGGTGCATCGCCGGCTCGAACGGCGCCCGCGCGGGGAGCGCCCCGAAGACGAGGGCGCCGCCCGCCGCGGCCATCGAGACGACGGCAAGCACGGCGAGGAGGGGGCTCTGGATCTCGTCGGCCTGGAGGATCGTCGCGGTCACGGCGTAGCCGACCGCGAGCAGGGCCAGCACCGGAGCCAGCGGCCAGGCGGCGAGGGCTCCGAGCGGGTCGAGACGCTGCTGCGTGGCCATGGCGCGGGTCGGGCGGATGCCGGCAGCGACACCCTGGGGCACGGATCCGCTTGAGAAGCGGGTCGCGAGGCGGCTCACCGCCCGGTTGTTCCTGACCCGGCCGATGGCCTGATCCATCCTCTCGTGCCAGGCCTGGCGCAGCGTCTGCTTCACGAGGTCACCCGCTCGTCCAGGGCGGCGGGAACGGGGATGGTCAGCAGCACCGAGGTGCCGGCGCCGGGCGCGGGCGCCGGGGCGGTCGGCGCGGTCGGCGCGACGGCCTGGTGCCGGGCCTGGCCGGGCCGCGTCACGTGGACACCCGCTCGTCCAGCGCCGCGGGAACGGGGACGGTCAGCAGCACGGAGGTGCCGGCGCCGGGCCTGGCCGGGCCGCGTCACGTGGACACCCGCTCGTCCAGCGCCGCGGGAACGGGGACGGTCAGCAGCACCGAGGTGCCGGCGCCGGGCCTCGACCAGACCTCGACGGAGCCGCCCAACTGCTCGATCCGGCGGCGTACCGAGTGACGCAGGCCGAGCCGGTCGCTGCCTGCCTCCGACTCGGTGAAGCCGCGGCCGGCATCCTTCACCATGACCGAGACGCTGTCGATATCGGCGTCGATGACGACCTCGGCGGTGACGATGCCGGCGTGGCGGACGACGTTGACGAGGCACTGCTGCACGGCGAGGCCGAGCTCGCGGTCGCGCACCGCGTCGAGGCGACCGAGGGCGGCGCGCTCCCCGGTGACCTCGACGACGAGGCCGCGATCGCGCACCCGGTCGATCGCCGTGTACACCGCGCTGGCCAGCCAGGCGTCGGCACCGGGCGGGAGTCCGGCACCGCGCGCGTCGACGGCATCCGAGAGCCAGGTGTCGTCCTGCAGGGTGCGCAGGGTGCCGCGGATGGCGGACTTCATGGGCGAGCGGAGCACGCCGGGCGCCACGTGGGACAGGGCGACGAGCTGGTCGAGGGTCGTGTCGTTCATGCGGGCGATCGCCCGGGTGTCGAGGTCGTGGCGGAGGATGCGGGACTCGTCGTCGAGCACCGCCCGGTGGATCGCCGGCTGCGCGGCGCGGCCGGTGCGGCGGGCGAAGCTGTCGAGGAGCATCACGCCGACGAGGAAGACAAAGGTGCTGACGGTGAAGACATCCGGGTGGTAGGCGGCGTGGGTCTGCAGCACGGCGAGGACCACGACCATCTCGGCCAGGGCGAAGCCGAGCGTGCTCCAGAGCACCCCAACGAGGGCGCTGGAGCCCGCGCCGCCGACCATGATCATCGCCATTTTCGGGAGCGAGATGAGGAACATGTTCGAGGCGGCGAAACCGTCGGGCACGCTGAGCACGGTGACCGTGTAGAGGTAGACGCAGCCGGTGCTGAGGATCAGGAAGGCGACCGTGAGCGGGACCGTGCGGTGGCGGGAGAGCAGAACGAGCACCGCGCCCATGGCGACAACGGCGAGCACGGTGATCCACAGCTGGGCGGTGACCTTCTGCATGCTGAGCACGGAGACGGCCACGAGGGCGCCTGCGAGACAGACGATGCCGAACCAGTGGGATGCCCGCGCGAGGGCACGGCTGAGCGTCGCCTGGACCAAATGGCCGGGTAACCCTAGCGACATGCCGTCTCCCTCCGTTCGAGTATCTCAGATGGAGGGTGGGAGCGGGCCGCGAACGGGTGCAGTCGGGATGGGGGGCATGGGGCATCCGTCTCGGCATCCGCCTCGTTGAGGCCTCATCGAATTCGACGGAGATTTTGCCACTGAAGGCGCTTTTCGCGGCAGATCGGGGCGTTTCGGGCAAAATCTCCGTCGAATTCGACAGGGCGGCGACGAGTTGGGGGGGCGGAAAGGCCGCCGGGGCGTCAGAACAGGGTGGGCTGCAGCTCCGGCGGGAGCTCCTCGGCGATCAGCGGGCTGGGGCTGCCGGGGGCGGGGGCGGCGGCAGCGGCAGCGCGGGCACTGGCGAGTGCGGTGGAGCGGACGCCGCCGGTCGCCGGATCCTCGCGGCCGCGCTCGAGGCCGTGCGCGCGGATCAGCGGCTTGATCCGCGCCGCCAGCCAGGTGCGGTACTCCTTCGGGGCGTACGCGCCGCCCTTGTAGAGCTCGGCGTAGCGGGGCAGCAGCTCGGGGTAATCGCGGGCGAGCCAATGCAGGTACCACTGCTTGACATCCGGCCGGAGGTGCAGGGCCGTGTAGATCACCGAAGTGGCTCCCGCGGCCTTCGCCTGCCGCATCGCCTCGTCGAGGTGCGTTCGCGTGTCGGTGAGGAACGGGAGGATCGGCATCATGAACACAGTGCAGTCGAGCCCCCGCTCACGCACCGCGGCGACCGTCGCCAGCCGCGCCGCGGTCGATGGGGTGCCCGGCTCCACGGCCTGCTGAAGGTCGT
>DAIMHX010000066.1:11414-13407 GCA_036723055.1 Microbacteriaceae bacterium | reverse complement strand
GGCGCTGTGATCGACGCCCTCACCGGACTCGGGATCGACCACTGTTCGCCCGACGCGGCCGCTGCATCCGCGGCTTTCGTGGGTCTGAAGCAAGCCCTTCGACACCTCGTCAGCGCGTCGGAGACCGGCCAGGCGCTGGCCGCGGCCGGTCGCCAGGCCGAGGTCGTCGCCGCGGGAAAGCTGGACGAGTCCCGCGACGTCGCGCTACTCGGGGAATTCGCCTTCCCGGCCTGACGTTGCAGCCGGGGAGGCAACCCCTACCGAAGGAGCCCCATGCAGGCAGTACTCAACGGCGTCGTTGTCGCCGAAGCGCCCCAGGACGACCTCATCAAGATCGAGGGCAACTGGTATTTCCCGCCGTCGAGCGTCAACTCCGTGCTGCTCGTGGAAAGCTCGACGCCGTACACCTGCGCGTGGAAGGGCGAGTGCCAGTACTTCAGCGTGAAGGACGGCGAGACCCTGCTGCAGGACCGCGCGTTCAGCTACCCCACGCCGTACCCCGCGTCATTCGACCGGGTCGGCCAGGATTACAGCAACTACGTGGCGTTCTGGAAAGAGGTTCAGGTCACGGCGTAAGCCCGCCAACTGTCGCGCGGCCGGGGCCGGGCGCGTTGGGCGCGTCAGCTGCCGGCGGCCGCTGCCGCCCGGCGCCGGGCCGCGGCGGTGATGATCCTTCGGTCCCAGGTGATCAGGTGCGCATGGCTGAAGCCGCGGCCGCACAGGCCGCAGGCCAGCGGACGCGTCGGCTGCCGGTATCGGTAGTGCGTGTGCCCGGCCGGGCAGGTGCCGACCCACGGGGCGAGTTCGTCGGCGATCTCGCCGTCGTGGGTGCGCTTGCCGTCGTAGCCGAGGTCGGCGGCGACCTTCTTCCACTTCGGGCCGTGCCCGGCGCGCGGCCCGGCGAGCGCGTGCGCGACCTCGTGCAGCAGGATCTGGTGGGTCTCGTCGTCCTCGTACCGCGCCGCGAGGTAGCGGGACACCGTGATGCGGCGGGCGGTGAAGTTGCACAGCCCGGCGCGTTTCTTCGCGTTGTCGAACTCGAACGACCAGCTCGGGTCAAGGTGGAGCGTAATCAGGGCGTCCGCCCACCGGCGCACGCGGTCGAGGTCGGCCATCAGGGCGCCACCTTCACCTGGTAGAGCCTGTCGTCGCCGGGGGCTGGGGTGCCGCGGCCATCCGTGTTGTTGCTCATGAACCACAGTGTGCCATCCGGGCCGGACACGACATCGCGCAGCCGGCCGTAACTGTGCACAAACCAGTCGCTGGCGGCTGCTGTTGAGAGGTCGATCCGCCAGAGGCGTTCGCCGCGCAGGCTCGCCATGAAGGCGGTGTCGTTGACGATGGCGAGACCGCTCGGGCTGGCGACATCCGTGTGCCACTGCCGAATCGGGTCGATATACGACGGATTCTTCGCCGCGCCCTCGACGATCGGCCAGCCGTAGTTGCCGCCCGGGGTGATGCGGTTGAGTTCGTCCCAGGTGTCCTGCCCGAACTCGCTCGCCCAGAGCTGCCCATGCGAGTCCCACGCGATGCCCTGCGGGTTGCGGTGCCCGTACGAGTAGACGAGGGTTCCGAACGGATTGCCCGCGGGCACCCCGCCGGTCGGCGTCATCCGCAGGATCTTGCCGCCGAGCGAGCCGCGGTCCTGAGCGTTCTCGGTGTTCCCGGCGTCGCCGGCCGTGGCGTAGAGCAGGCCGTCGGGCCCGAACGCGATGCGGCCGCCGTTGTGGTGGCCGGCCTTCGGGATGCCGCGCAGCACGAGCTCGGGCGCGCCGAGCCCGTAGCTGCCGGCGGCGCCGGTGAGCGGCATCCGCACGATGCGGTTGTCGTTCGCGGCGGTGAAGTAGGCGTAGACCCAGCCCGGATGCCCAGCCGCGGCGGCGCCGGCCGCGCCGGCCGCGCCGACCGTGCCTGGTCCAGCCGGGTTGGCCAGGAACGCGAGGCCGAGCAGCCCGCCCTCGCCGGACGGCTGTACGCCGGCCACGACGCCGGC
>DAIMHX010000066.1:9960-11314 GCA_036723055.1 Microbacteriaceae bacterium | reverse complement strand
ACGCCGGCCACGACGCCGGCTTGCCGCAGGCTGCCGTCGGGCAGCAGCTCGCGCACGCGGGCCGTGTCGCGTTCGCTGATCAGCGTGCCCCCGCCCGGCAGCCGGAGGATGGACCACGGCGCCGCGAGGTTCGAGGCGATGACGACCGGGTCACCGACCGGATGCACGGGCAGGAGCACCTCGCTGGGCGTCGCAGTGCTGGACGGGACGGCTTCCGACGGCGCGGCCCGGGCCGGAGTGGAAGTGGAGGCCGAGGGGATGGGCGCGCTCGCGGAGCATCCGGAGAGTGCGAGCGCGAGGGCCGTGGCGGCAGCGAGCACGGCCAGCGGGCCGCGGCGCCCGCGCTCGCTCGTCCTCGACGGCCGCTGTCCGGACCGTGTCGGCTGCTCGCCTCGCATCCGCTGCCCCACCATGCACCTCTTCTCGTGCATAACTCCTGCTTTTCACTTTAATCCCGACCGAAAGGGCCCGTTTCGGGCCTGCATTTCACAACCAGCAGGAGTCATGCTCGGGCGCCGCTGCGGCCACCGCTGGAGCGGAACGCGGTCCCGTTGCGACCCTCGCGACCCTCGCGCCCCGCATGCGGTTCTGTTTCGGAGACGATACCTTCGTTTTGAATGCGAAGGTGTCATGTCCGCGACTCAATGCCCACGAGGCCGAATGCCAGGGCCGACGCCAAGGTCCGGCCCAAACAGGCGCGGCGGCTCAGCGCGCGGCGTCCCGCTCCGCGATGAACGATTCCACGACGGCGACCGCGATCAGCGAGCTCTCGAGCTCGTCGGCGGATGCTCCGCCCTTCTCCCGCAGGAACACAGCGGCCTTGAAATCAGCCAGCGCGCCCTCGAGGTTTCCCTGTTCGAAGTAGACCTTGCCTCGGTTCTGCCGGCCGAAGGCGGCAATGCTGGTCCACTCGTGCGTCTCGGCGTCGAGCAGGCAGTGTGTCAGCTCATAGGCGGCGTCCTCGAGCTTGCCCTGGAACTGCAGCACCTGCGCGCGACGGATGCGACTGGCCACGAGGTCCTCCCTGGACCCGGTGAACCGTGACTGCCGAAGCGCCTGGTTGGCCATGTCCAGGGCTTCGTCGAGCCGGCCGACAAGTCGGAGCAGGCCGACCTTCTCATTGAGGGCGGACAGGCTGCGCAGCGCGCCGAGCTCGTCAAGACGCTCACCGGCGGCGCGGAGGTCAACTTTTTCGCGCAGGGTGACTGCGTCGTAGCCAATGATGATGCTCAGGGTGTCGTCCCGTGGCGAAGGCGGCTCGTGCCGCGAATGGGGGTGGTCATATCCAGAGTAACCCTGCCACACCGGCGAGCCCCCCAGCCGCGCGTCATGTCGGCCGACTCCCCGCCGAGAT
>DAIMHX010000066.1:0-9860 GCA_036723055.1 Microbacteriaceae bacterium | reverse complement strand
GCGACGGCGACGCGCAGGCGCGCTCAACTTCCGATCTGGAACACCGTGCGGCCTGGCAGGGGAGACGGGATGGCCGTGGCATCCGTCGTCACCGACGCGCTCGCCATAAACTGCTTGAGTTCGGCGCCCTGGATCACCTTCGCCGGATGCGGGCCGCCGGCCAGCAGCCGCTGCACCCAGTTGAGGTCGATCGGCGTGTGCGCCGCCACGAACACGATGTTGCCGAAGCGCCGGCCCTTGAGCACCTGCGTCTCGGCGAGGCCGATGACGTGCTCGAACACGGCGGACAGCGTCGCCGCCTGCGCCCGCGCGAACGCGAGGCCGGGCCCGTCGGCCACGTTCACGGTGAGCACCCCGCGCGGCGATAAGAGGGGAGCGGCGAGTTCGTAGAACTCCCGGCTGGTCACGTGCGCGGGCGTGCGCGCCCCGGAGAAGATGTCGACCACGACGAGGTCGACCGCGCCGTGCAGGCCGGCCGGCAGCTTGCCGAGCACCTCGCGGGCGTCGCCGTGCCGCACCCGCAGCTGCGCGCGCTTGTCCCAGGGCAGCTCGCCGCGCACGAAGTCGATGAGGTCGCTCTCGATTTCGACGACTTGCTGGCGGGATCCGGGCCTGGTCGCCTCGACGTAGCGGGGCAGCGTCAGCGCCCCCGCACCCAGGTGCACGGCGGTGATCGGCTCGCCCGGGTCGCCGATCAGGTCGATCACGTGCCCGATCCGCTGGATGTATTCGAAGAACAGTTCGCCCGGGTTGTCGATGTTCACGTGCGACTGCGGGGTTCCGTCCACGATCAGCTGAAAGCTGCCGGGCGTGAACCGGTCGGGTTCGATCGAGGCCACGTGTCCGCTCAGTTTCAACGTGACCGACGGATGCTCGTGCTCGCCCCTGCTCATCCTCTCAGTCTGCGGCATCCGCCGCTCCCCGCGCCGCGAAACCATCCCGCGAGAACGCAGTTGTGGTCGCTAAAAGCGGGTCTTAGCGACCACAACTGCGGTTTCGCGGAGGGGTAGTCGGAAGGGGAGCCGAGGGGGAGGGAGCGGGCGACCTTGGGTTATACCTGAGAATTCGATAGAAATCAAGAATCCGGTGGACACGGCGAGTCAAAGGCAATAGAGTAAATCCTTGCGCTCCCAGATAAACCTTGCCTTCATATTGCGGTCGGCTTTGCGTGCTCAAGCCACCTTGAGACGCATATCTCTCACGAGGGTCTGTGGAGTAGTAATCCTTTAATAACAGTAACTAGGCCTGACGGGGTCCACGGAGGTTATTTTCTTGGCTGCTGCGCGCAACGCAACCACCAACTCACCCAAGAACGGTCGCTCAGCAGAGCGTCTTTCGTTCGCAAAGATCAGCGACAACCTCACTGTTCCGGATCTGCTCGCTTTGCAGACCGAGAGCTTTGACTGGCTTGTCGGGAACGACATCTGGAAAGCGCGCCTCGCTGAGGCGCAGAAGGCCGGTCGTCAGGACCTGCCCAGCCGTACCGGACTCGACGAAATCTTCGAAGAGATCTCTCCCATCGAGGACCTCGGCGAAACGATGCAGTTGTCGTTCACCAACCCGGAGCTCGAGCCGGAGAAGTACACCATTGACGAGTGCAAGGAAAAGGGCAAGACCTACTCCGCACCGCTCTATGTGAACGCTGAGTTCATGAACCACCTCACCGGTGAGATCAAGACCCAGACCGTGTTCATGGGTGACTTCCCGCTGATGACGCCCAAGGGCACCTTCGTGATCAACGGCACCGAGCGTGTCGTCGTGTCTCAGCTCGTGCGTTCGCCCGGCGTGTACTTCGACCGCCAGCAGGAGAAGACCTCCGACAAGGACATCTACTCCGCTCGCGTCATCCCGAGCCGCGGTGCCTGGCTTGAATTCGAGATCGACAAGCGCGACCAGGTCGGCGTTCGCATCGACCGCAAGCGCAAGCAGTCCGTGACCGTCTTCCTCAAGGCGCTCGGACTCACCAGCGAGGAAATCCTCGAAGAGTTCAAGGGCTTCGCGTCCATCGAGCTCACCCTTGAGAAGGACAACATCCTCACCAAGGAAGAAGCCCTCAAGGACATCTACCGCAAGCTCCGCCCGGGCGAGCAGGTTGCCGCCGAGGCCGCACGCGCGCTCCTGGACAACTTCTTCTTCAACTCCAAGCGCTACGACCTGGCCAAGGTTGGTCGTTACAAGATCAACCGCAAGCTCGGCCTCGAGGCCCCGCTGAGCGACTCCGTACTGACGCTCCAGGACATCCTGGCCACGATCAAGTACCTGGTTGCCCTGCACGACAACCAGACGTCGATCGTCGGCACGCGCGATGGCAAGAAGACCGACATCCGGATCGACATCGACGACATCGACCACTTCGGCAACCGTCGTATCCGCGCCGTCGGCGAGCTGATCCAGAACCAGGTTCGCACCGGTCTGTCCCGCATGGAGCGCGTCGTTCGCGAGCGCATGACCACGCAGGACATCGAAGCGATCACCCCGCAGACCCTGATCAACGTGCGCCCCGTCGTGGCTGCGATCAAGGAGTTCTTCGGTACCTCGCAGCTGTCGCAGTTCATGGACCAGAACAACCCGCTCGCCGGACTGACGCACAAGCGTCGCCTGTCCGCGCTGGGCCCGGGTGGTCTGTCCCGTGACCGCGCCGGCGTTGAGGTGCGAGACGTTCACCCCTCGCACTACGGCCGCATGTGCCCGATCGAGACCCCGGAAGGCCCGAACATCGGCCTGATCGGTTCGCTCGCTTCGTTCGCGCGGATCAACGCCTTCGGTTTCATCGAGACCCCGTACCGCCGTGTTGTCAACGGCAAGGTCACCACGGACATCGACTACCTGACCGCCAGCGAGGAAGACGAGTACATCGTCGCCCAGGCGAACGCGCCGCTCACCAAGGACTCGCACTTCGCCGAGACCCGCGTGCTGGCCCGTCGCAAGGGTGGAGAGGTTGACCTCTTCCCCGCCGACGAAATCGGCTACATGGATGTCTCGCCGCGCCAGATGGTGTCGGTCGCGACCTCGCTCATCCCGTTCCTCGAGCACGACGATGCTAACCGCGCGCTCATGGGCGCCAACATGCAGCGTCAGGCGGTGCCGCTGCTTCTCAGCGACAGCCCGCTCGTCGGAACCGGCATGGAGGTCTTCGCGGCCATTGACGCCGGTGACGTGCTCACCGCCGACAAGGCCGGCGTGGTCATGGAGGTTTCGGCCGACGTCGTCACCATCCAGCTGGACGAGGGCGGAACGCAGGACTACTACCTGCGCAAGTTCGCCCGCTCCAACCAGGGAACGAGCTACAACCACCGCGTCATCGTCAATGCGGGCGACCGCATTGAGGTCGGCGAGGTCATTGCCGATGGTCCTGCCACCGACAACGGAGAGCTCGCTCTCGGTAAGAACCTGCTTGTCGCGTTCATGCCGTGGGAGGGTCACAACTTCGAGGACGCGATCATCCTGAGCCAGAACCTGGTGAAGGACGACACCCTCTCCTCGATTCACATCGAGGAGTACGAGGTCGACGCCCGCGACACCAAGCTGGGTAAGGAAGAGATCACTCGCGACCTTCCCAACGTGTCGCCTGACCTCCTCGCCGACCTCGACGAGCGCGGCATCATCCGGATCGGTGCAGAGGTTCGCCCCGGCGACATCCTCGTTGGCAAGGTCACGCCTAAGGGCGAGACCGAGCTTTCCGCCGAGGAGCGCCTGCTGCGCGCCATCTTCAACGAGAAGAGCCGCGAAGTTCGCGACACCTCGCTGAAGGTTCCCCACGGTGAGCGCGGCACCATCATCGGTGTCAAGGTCTTCGACTCGCAGGATGGCGACGACGAGCTCGGCTCGGGCGTCAACCAGCGTGTGGCCGTCTTCATCGCCCAGAAGCGCAAGATCACCGAAGGTGACAAGCTCGCTGGTCGTCACGGCAACAAGGGTGTTATCTCCAAGATCCTGCCCGTGGAAGACATGCCGTTCCTCGCCGATGGAACCCCGGTTGACATCATCCTCAACCCGCTGGGTATCCCCGGTCGAATGAACTTCGGTCAGGTCCTCGAGACCCACTTGGGCTGGATTGCCAAGCAGGGCTGGAACGTCGAGGGCAAGCCCAAGTGGGCTGCCAAGCTCCCCGAGCAGGCGCACAGCGCAGCCCCGGGCACCAAGGTTGCGACCCCGGTGTTCGACGGCGCGCTCGAGGCCGAGATCGAGGGTCTTCTGGACTCCACGACCAAGACCCGTGACGGCGACCGCCTGATCGACTCCACCGGAAAGACCATGCTGTTCGATGGCCGCTCCGGCGAGCCGTTCCCGCGCCCGATCTCGGTCGGCTACATGTACATCCTGAAGCTGCACCACCTCGTCGACGACAAGATCCACGCTCGTTCGACTGGTCCGTACTCCATGATCACGCAGCAGCCGCTGGGTGGTAAGGCACAGTTCGGTGGACAGCGTTTCGGTGAGATGGAGGTGTGGGCGCTCGAAGCATATGGAGCCGCTTACGCCCTGCAGGAACTCCTGACCATCAAGTCGGACGACATCCTCGGCCGCGTCAAGGTGTACGAAGCGATCGTCAAGGGCGAGAACATCCAGGAGCCCGGTATTCCGGAGAGCTTCAAGGTTCTGATCAAGGAAATGCAGTCGCTGTGCCTGAACGTCGAGGTTCTCTCGGCCGACGGTACCGCAGTGAGCCTGCGCGACACGGATGACGAGGTCTTCCGCGCAGCGGAGGAACTGGGCATCAACATTTCCACCCGGTTTGAGTCGTCATCCATTGACGACATCTAAGCCCGGCCACTGACGAAAACTTCGAAAAACTTTCCAAGGAGAGAAATTGCTCGACGTAACAACTTTTGACGAGCTTCGCATTGGCCTGGCCACCGCCGACGACATCCGTCGTTGGTCGCACGGTGAGGTCAAGAAGCCCGAAACCATCAACTACCGCACGCTCAAGCCGGAAAAGGACGGACTGTTCGGCGAACAGATCTTCGGCCCGTCCCGCGACTGGGAGTGCTCCTGCGGCAAGTACAAGCGAGTGCGCTTCAAAGGCATTGTTTGTGAGCGCTGTGGCGTAGAGGTCACCAAGTCGTCCGTGCGCCGCGAGCGCATGGGCCACATTGAGCTCGCCGCCCCGGTCACCCACATCTGGTACTTCAAGGGTGTTCCCTCGCGTCTCGGTTACCTGCTGGACATGGCTCCGAAGGACCTCGAAAAGGTCATCTACTTCGCGGCGTACATGGTCATCACGGTTGACGAAGACGGTCGCCACCAGGACATGCCTGGCCTGGAGAACGAACTTCGCCTCGAAATCAAGACCCTCGAGGGCAGCCGCGACTCTCGCATCGCCGAGCGTCTGCAGCGCCTCGAAACCGACCTCGCAGCACTGGAGGCCGAGGGCGCCAAGAGCGACCAGAAGAAGCGCACCAAGGACGCCGCCGAGAAGGAGATGAGCCAGACCCGCAAGTCGATCGACGAGCAGATCGCTCACCTCGAACGCGTGTGGGAAGACTTCCGCACCCTCAAGGTCGGCGACCTCAAGCCTGAGGACTCGGTCTTCCACGAGCTCCAGGACCGTTTCGGCATGTACTTCGAGGCCTACATGGGCGCCGAAGCCATCAAGAAGCGCCTGCTGGCCTTCGACCTGGTCACCGAAAGCGAAAACCTGCACCTGCAGATCGCCGAGGGCAAGGGCCAGAAGAAGATCCGTGCGATCAAGCGTCTGCGCGTCGTCAACGCATTCATCATGACCGGCAACTCGCCGGCCGCGATGGTGCTCGACGTCGTGCCGGTCATCCCGCCGGAACTGCGCCCGATGGTGCAGCTCGACGGTGGCCGCTTCGCGACCTCTGACCTCAACGACCTCTACCGTCGTGTGATCAACCGCAACAACCGTCTGCGTCGTCTGCTTGACCTCGGTGCCCCCGAGATCATCGTGAACAACGAGAAGCGGATGCTGCAGGAGGCCGTTGACGCGCTCTTCGACAACGGTCGTCGTGGCCGCCCCGTCACGGGTACCGGCAACCGCGCCCTCAAGTCCCTGAGCGACATGCTCAAGGGCAAGCAGGGTCGTTTCCGCCAGAACCTGCTCGGCAAGCGCGTCGACTACTCCGGCCGTTCGGTCATCGTCGTCGGCCCGCAGCTCAAGCTGCACCAGTGTGGTCTGCCCAAGCAGATGGCGCTGGAGCTGTTCAAGCCGTTCGTGATCAAGCGCCTGATCGACCTGAGCCACGCGCAGAACATCAAGGCCGCCAAGCGCATGGTTGAGCGTTCACGCCCGCAGGTCTGGGACGTGCTCGAGGAGATCATCCGCGAGCGCCCCGTGCTGCTGAACCGTGCACCGACGCTTCACCGCCTGGGCATCCAGGCGTTCGAGCCTCAGCTCGTTGAGGGTAAGGCCATCCAGCTGCACCCCCTCGTCTGTGCCGCGTTCAACGCCGACTTCGACGGTGACCAGATGGCAGTCCACCTGCCGCTGTCGATGGAAGCCCAGGCCGAGGCGCGCATCCTGATGCTCGCGTCGAACAACATCCTGAAGCCGTCTGACGGTCGCCCGGTGACCCTGCCCACACAGGACATGATCATCGGTCTGCACCACCTGACCACGCTCAAGGAAGGCGTCGACGGCGAAGGCCGCGCGTTCTCCTCTGTTTCAGAGGCGATCCTCGCCTTCGACCAGAAGTCGCTCGACCTGAACGCCAAGGTCCGCATCCGTCTCACCGACAAGTACTTCACCGAGGGCACGCAGCCCGAAGGCGTCGAGCTCGTCAATGGGCAGGCTGTCGGCACCGTTCTGGTGACCACCTCGCTCGGCCGCGCGATCTTCAACGAGGCCATGCCGGTTGACTACCCGTACTTCGAGAAGGTAGCCGACAAGGGAACCCTCTCTGCGATCGTCAACGACCTCGCTGAGCGGTACCCGAAGGTGGAAGTTGCCGCGACGCTTGACCGCGTCAAGGATGCCGGTTTCTACTGGGCTACCCGTTCCGGTGTGACCGTTGCGCTCAGCGACATCCTGACCCCGCCGAACAAGCCGCAGATCGTTGCCGGCTACGAGAAGCAGGCCGCCAAGGTTCAGTCGCAGTTCGAGAAGGGTCTGACCACCGACCTCGAGCGTCGCCAGGAGCTCATCCAGATCTGGACCAAGGCAACGGAAGACGTTGCCAAGGCCATGCAGGAGAACTTCCCCGAGGACAACACCATCAACCGCATGGTGACGTCCGGTGCTCGTGGTAACTGGCTGCAGGTGCGTAACATCGCCGGCATGCGAGGCCTGGTGAACAACCCGAAGGGTGAGATCATCCCTCGCCCGATCATCTCGAGCTACCGCGAAGGCCTGTCCGTCGCCGAGTACTTCATTGCTACTCACGGTGCTCGTAAGGGTCTGGCCGACACGGCACTTCGTACCGCCGACTCGGGTTACCTCACGCGTCGTCTCGTGGACGTCTCGCAGGATGTCATCATCCGTGAAGACGACTGTGGAACGACCAAGGGTCTCGACCTGCCGATCGGCGCTCCGGACTCGAACGGCGTACTCGTTCGCGACTCCAACGTCGAGAACGCGGTCTACGCTCGCAGCCTGGCCGCCCCCGCGGTCAACCCCAAGGGCGAGGTCGTGGCTGAGGCCGGCGAAGACGTGGGCGACGTGCTCATCGGCAAGCTGATCTCCGCTGGTGTCGAGAACATCAAGGTGCGTTCGGTGCTGACGTGTGAGTCTGCCGTCGGTGTGTGTGCCGTCTGCTACGGCCGTTCGCTCGCCACGGGCCTGCTCGTCGACATCGGTGAGGCCGTCGGTATCATCGCCGCGCAGTCCATCGGTGAGCCGGGTACCCAGCTCACGATGCGTACCTTCCACACCGGTGGTTCCGCATCCGCTGACGACATCACCCAGGGTCTGCCCCGTGTGCAGGAGCTCTTCGAGGCGCGTACCCCCAAGGGTGCATCGCCGATCGTCGACTCCGCCGGTCGTATCACGATCGAGGACACGGACCGCAGCCGCAAGGTGATCCTGACCCCCGACAACGGCGATGAGCCGATCGCGTACCCGGTGCTCAAGCGCTCCACCCTCCTCGTTGAGGATGGCCAGCACGTCGAGCTCGGTACGCAGATCATCATCGGCGCCGTCGACCCGAAGGAAGTTCTTCGCGTCAAGGGTGTCCGGGCCGTGCAGAAGCACATCGTCGGTGGCGTGCAGGATGTCTACCGTTCGCAGGGCGTGCCGATCCACGACAAGCACATTGAGGTCATCGTTCGCCAGATGCTCCGCAAGGTGACCGTCGTCGACCACGGCGACACCGGCCTGCTTCCGGGCGAGCTCGTTGACCGGTTGAAGTACAACGACCTCAACCGCACCGCGCTCACCGAGGGCAAGCGCACCGCTTCGGCTCGTCAGGAAGTCATGGGTATCACCAAGGCTTCGCTGGCTACCGAGTCGTGGCTGTCGGCCGCTTCCTTCCAGGAGACCACCCGGGTTCTGACCCAGGCGGCCATGGAAGGCAAGAGCGACCCGCTGATGGGCCTCAAGGAGAACGTGATCATCGGTAAGTTGATCCCGGCCGGCACCGGTCTTCCCCGCTACCGCGACGTCACCGTCGAGGCAACGGAAGAAGCCAAGGCTGAGCGTTACCCGAACCGCATCTTCACCGATGATGCCGCGTTCAACGAGGGTGACCTGAGCTTCGTCGACTTCGACAGCTTCTCGTCGGACGACGTCACGCCTGGCACGTACAACTAACCACTCGGTTGGTTCCACGGATGGCCCCCTGCTTCGGCAGGGGGCCATCTTGCGTTAAGGGCCGTCCGGGGCCGGTAGCCGGATGTCTACTGCCGTCGCGCGCCGCTTCCATTTGCGCGGGACGTGCGCCGCTGCGCTGGAGGCGCGCCACGCGCGAAGCGGCGCACTTCCCGCGCAACTCCGTGGGCCGCGACCAAGATCGGATCCCGAGCGACCCACCCCCAGATCGCGGGGCTGTCAGGCGTGTCGTGGCGCCGGTAACGTTAGCCTTTACCTAGTACACCCCTCGGGCACCGATCGACCTTAGCGAGCTGCCTCCGCCCGAAGGATTCAGCAGCAGCGCTCAGCCGGGGGAGGCTCATGTGGCGACCCTGACCGAGATCCTGATCTTGCACGGCCTGCTGCCTATCGAAACGCTCGACACGCTCATGCCCGGCGATTCCGGCGACGAGGGCGCTGTGCGTGTCTTAGTGGACAAGGGCGTCATTACCGAGGTTCAATTCGCCAAGGCCCGCGCGCAACAGGCGAAGCTGCCGTTCGTCGAGCTGCTCGAGTACCCCGTCGACCGCATCGCTGTATCGCTCGTGCCGGCCACCATCTGCCGGCGCCACGAGGTGCTTCCGATCGGCATTGAGAACGGCCGGCTCGTCCTCGCCATGGTGGACCCCGGCGATGTGTTCGCCGCCGACGACGTACGAGAAGCGGCACGGATGCGCGTCATCGTGGTCGTCGCCTCGCGCCCGGACCTCCTCGCCGCCATCGCCCGCTACCATCGCGCGGACGACGAACTCAGCAATCTCACCACCACTCTGGAGGAGGAGAGCGCGCCGGCCGACACGTCAGCGTTCGGCGCAACCGACTCGGGCGACGATGACGCCCCCATCGTTCGGTTCGTGAACCTCCTGGTGAGCCAGGCCATCCAGGACAAGGCCTCCGACATCCACATCGAGCCCGCCGAATCCGACATGCGCGTGCGCTACCGTATCGACGGTGTGCTTCACGAGATGCAGACCGCGCCGAAAAGCATCCAGAACGGCGTGATCTCGCGCCTTAAGATCATGAGCGACATCGACATCGCTGAACGGCGGAAGCCTCAGGACGGCCGCATGTCGGTCAGTCATGGCGGACGCAAGATCGACCTGCGCGTGGCGAC
>DAIMHX010000065.1:0-13998 GCA_036723055.1 Microbacteriaceae bacterium | reverse complement strand
GCGGACGCTTGCGCGAGGATCCGGTCGGCCATCACGGCCGCATCGACCAGATCGCCGAGGGAATCGGCCATCTTCGCGACCAGGCTGCGCTCGTCGGGAGGGGGTTCGTCGCCGGGCGAGCTGCCGCCGGGCGGGGTGTGACGTTCATCTGTGTGACGTTCATCTGATTGGCTCATGGCCCAATTCTCTGACCAGCCACTGACATTTCTTCACCTTTGTACTGGAGCGGTGGGCGCTCATCCGTTCCTGAGTTGATTCGAGTTTTTGGCGGTCGTTCCCGGGGCCGATGATCAGGCCCCGAACCCTAGGTTGTGGTGTGCCGCGTTTTCTTGAGCGCTCGTATTCGTACCCTGGACACAAAGGAAACTCATGCCCAACAGCACGATCGACGTCGTCGAGAATCGCATATCGACAAGCCATAACAAGGTCCCGGACCCGACCGTTCTCTTCTGGACCATCAAAATCTTGGCGACCACCGTCGGCGAGACCGCCGCGGACTTCCTCGCGACGAACCTGAACCTCGGCCTGACCAAGACGACTTTTATCATGGGGGCACTCCTCGCCGTCGCGCTCGTCTTCCAGTTCCGGTCGAGCCGTTATGTTCCCGGCATCTACTGGCTCTCGGTTGTGCTGATCAGCGTGGTCGGAACCCTGATCACCGACAATCTCACCGACAACTTCGGGGTCAGCCTGGAGACGACGACGAGCGTGTTCGGCATCGCCCTGGTGGCAACCTTCGCCGCCTGGTGCGCGAGCCAGAAGACACTCTCGATTCACGCCATCGACACCCGCAAGCGGGAATCGTTCTACTGGCTGGCGATTCTCTTCACCTTTGCGTTGGGCACCGCCTCCGGCGACCTGATCGCCGAAGGCCTCAACCTCGGTTACTGGGTGTCGGCACTCCTCTTCGCCGCCGCAATTGCCGTGGTTGCCGGCGCTTATTACTTCGCCAAGCTGAATGCGGTCCTCGCGTTCTGGGTGGCGTACATCCTGACCCGCCCGCTCGGCGCTTCGCTGGGCGACTTCCTGTCCCAGGCGCGCAAGGACGGCGGACTCGGGCTGGGTACGACGGTCACCAGCGCGATCTTCCTCTGTGCCATCCTCGGGCTGATCGCGATCCTCACCCTCGACCAGAGCAAGAAGGCCGTCAGCTCCGCCGCAGAGGATGCAGCCCTGGAGGATGCGGCCCTAATGGGATAATGAGGGATGCCACACACCCTCTCCCCTCTCGGACTGCTGCTCGACGTTGACGGGCCGATCGCTAGCCCGATCACGCGCACGATTGCGACCCCGAGCATTGTCACCGACCTCGTCACCCTGGCCGCCGGCAACGTTCCGATCGCATTCATCACCGGGCGTTCCGCCGCGTTCATCAGGGATGAGGTCGTCGCCCCGCTTGTCGCGGCCGGCCTGCCGACCGACTTCCGCATGTACGGGGTCTGCGAAAAGGGTGCCGTGTGGTTCCCGATCTCTGCCCAGGGCATGGGCGATGTCGTCGTTGACGAGACCGTCGCCCTTCCAGAGGCGGTCGTCGCCGAGCTGAGACGCCTCGTCGACGACAACTACAGCGACACGATGTTCTTCGATGAAACCAAGCAGGCCATGGTGTCCGTCGAACAGCGAACGGATGTCGACCACGGCGCCTACCTGGCTGCCCAGGAGGGCTTCAACGAGGCAGCGTTCACGGTGCTCGTCGATCACGGACTGGGCGTGCGCATCGGCAATCGCGAGGTGCCGGACGCGAACGGCGACATCCCGTTCCGCGTCGACCCGACAATCATCTCGACCGACATCGAGTCGGTCAGACTCGACAAGGACCACGCCGCGGAACGCGCTCTGGCGTACTTCGCCGAGACCGGCCCGCTCCCCCAGCTCTGGCGCTCGGTCGGCGACTCCCGCAGCGACTACCTCATGGCCGACCACCTGCACGCGGCAGGTTACGACGTCTCCCACGTGGACGTGCGGCCGGCCGACGGCATCCTCGACCGGCCGTACCCCGTGATTGTGATCGGCGAGGAGATCCACGACGAGGCCGGGGCCACGTTCCTGGGCTACTGGGTCGACAAGCTGGGGCTCCGCAACAGCTAGCCCGCGGCCCTCCCTCGGGACCGTCAGTCCGTGACGAAACGGATGCCGTTCTGCAGTTGGCTCCGGAGTTCGAAGACCTTCTCAAAGCTGCCTCGTTCCATCCCGGGCAGGCCCTCGCGAAGGAGTCCGATCAGCCGGGATCGCGGAATGATGACCATGGTCGGCCGGCGACCGCGGCCCGCGACCATCAGCGGCTCGCCGAGGGCCTGGTCCGGCAGCACGATCACCAGCGCCGTGAATCGGATCTTGAGCGAGCGGGCCAGCGCGCGTGCGGCATCCTCGAGGGTCTCCACCAGGCGGTCCCCCGGCAGCAGGGTGTCGCCGACGAGTTCGCCGCGGCGGAGCTGCACTTCGCCGCCCCAGTCCTCGGAGAGGATGGCGAACAAACCCGCCGGGCCAAGCACGACATGGTCGAGTTTGTGGCCGTGGCCGGCATCCACATCGTGCCAGGCCGTGAATCCGATCCCGAGGGCTGACACGAGTTGTGCGGTGGACTCCTCGGCCAGGGCCTTGGCCAGCCTGTGGCGGATCTCCCGCGGCGCCCTGCGGATGAGCTCAGGGGCATAGGGATCGGGCACGGTCGTGCCGCGCCCTGCCCACTCGCGCACCGAAGCGAGGTAGCGCTGCCTGGTCTGGCCGCCCGGGTGGCCGTGCATCCGTGCACGCAGCCCCGACTGCGACGAACGGCCCGGCGCGCCGGGAGCGGCGTGGGCCTGGCCCGTGGGCTGTGGTTCTGCGCCCGGGTAGCGCTGCCGATCGTAGGCTGAGCGGCTTTCGGGGCTTCCGATCCGCTCCCAGGCTGCCTGCACCGCATGGAATCGTTCCGCGGTCCCGCCCACATCGGGGTGGGTGTGGCGCAGCAAACGTCGGTACGCCCGGCGCAGCTCCTCCTGGCTCGCCGACGCAGGGACCCCCAATATTTCGTAGGGGGTGGCCGCAGCCGGGCTTTCTGGCATCCTGGGCGGTCTCTTTCGCAGTCGTGGGTGTTTCGTGGTCCGTGAATCAGACTACCGACCGTGGCTGGAATCTCGCCTGATGGGCCTGACCGGCGTCAGAACCGGTCTGGTGACTGTCAGGAGCGCTTGAGGGCGGCCGGTTCGGTCCGTGAACGCTGGCGCGAACGACGTGAGCGTCACGGCACGAGTTCAGTAGCCTCCATGGTGTGGAGGATCTGGGTTCGGGGAGCGCCGCGGAGTGCAGGGCCAGCGGCGCCAGAGCCCCACACCCCTTTCATGGCTGCCAGCAGGCTCTCCGCCTGCGCGACCGTCTCGAATTCCAGATCGATCAGCACGTAGCCGGGATCGCCGATCGGCTGGTAGATCGAGTACCGAAGCACGCCCGATCCACGCCGGTCCACCGGGTCGCGGTCGAACGCGGCCTTCCAGGTGGCGAAGTCCTGAGTGGGGTGTTCGATCCGAAGGGTGGGCATGACGTCCTTCTCTCATCCTGCTTGACTGCGTGGCTCTGTTTGGATCGTAAGCAGTATCGCCATCTGTGGCCATCCCACCTTTCTGGGACCCTTCGCCACGCGTACGGTCGAGATGTGGTCACACAGCTGACGCGGAATCAGGTGCGGGAGCGCATCGAGTCCCTCGGCGCGGCAGCGTCCGATGCCAGGACGTTTCGCCCCGAGGTCCTCAGCGAGCTTCGCCGAGCCGTTGGTTTCGATGCACACGTGTGGCTGCTGACGGACCCGGTGACTGCCGTCGGCGCTGCTCCGCATGCGGACGTTCCCGTGGTGGGCCAACTGCCGACCTTGATCAAGTTCAAGTACCTGACAACGGTCAACCGGTGGAGCGATATGGCAGCTCGCCGAATTGGCGCGGCGTCGCTTGCCCGGGTGACCGACGGGGATCCGGCGCGAAGCCTCGTCTGGAGGGAAGTTCTCTCGCACCACGGCGTCACGGACGTAGCATCCGTCGTGCTGGCCGATCGGTACGGCTGCTGGGGGTTTCTCGACCTGTGGCGAAGCGGCACACCAAACGCGTTCGACGAGGACGAGATCTCGTTCCTCGCGGAACTCGCCCCGGTGCTGGCGCGGGCCCTGCGCACGCGCCAGGCCCACACGTTCTCATCTATCCCGCCGGCTCGCCGCCGCGAAGATGGCCCCGCAATGCTGGTTCTGAGCGACAACCTCGAGGTTGGAAGCCAGACCGTTGCGGCAGAGGAATGGCTGCGGATGCTCGTGCCGGCCGCGCGTGATCTCCCACCCGTTCCCGCGAGCGTGTACAACGTGGCCGCTCAGCTGCTCGCGGTCGAGCAAAGCGTCGACTCGCACGACGCCCGGGCTCGCGTGCATCTGGGCGAGGGCACATGGCTCACCGTGCGCGCCGCGAGGATGGGAGCACAGATCGCGGTTTCCCTGGAGGCTAGCTCCCCCGGTGAACGTCTGGAGGTCCACGCGCTTGCGCACGGTCTGAGCGAGCGCGAGCGGGAGTTGCTTGGCATGCTTGCCGATGGCAGCGATACGAAGCGCATCGCCGCTCGGATGTACCTTGCGGAGTTGACGGTGCAGGATCATCTCAAATCCATCTTCGCCACGACAGGCACCCACAATCGCCGATCGCTCCTCGCGCAGATGTTCGGCATCCGTTCGGACTGACACGGCACGACGACACAGGAGGAGAAGGACATGAAGGCACGACGTTGGAGTGACATGACCCCGCGACAGCAAACCGCGGTCCTGATCGGGGCGTCGGTACAGCTTTCGCTGGCCGCGACGGCGTGGGTAGACCTAGCAAAACGGCCCGCGGCGCTCGTCAACGGACCCAGGGCCCTCTGGGCGGCCCTCATCGGAGTGAACTTCCTCGGGCCCATCGCGTACTTCGCTCGGGGCAGAAGACCGCGCGGGTGACCCACCGCCTGCCCGTCGTCACTGGTGTCGAATAGATTCTGTGCGACGATCAGCGGGTGAAGAGTTCCAACCCCCTGCCGAAGGTCCACCGCTCGAGTACCCGGTTGATCGTGATGCTGATCGCCGGCGTGATCGCCTCGGCGATTACGGGCGTGCTCGGTGGATGGCTGCTGGCCCCGATCATCGGGTGGGCGGCAGCATCCGTCGTCTACGTCGGCTGGGTGTGGGTCACGATCGGCCATATGGATGCGGCCACCACGGCCCTGCACGCCACCCGCGAGGACCCCGCCCGTGCGGTCTCCGACCTTCTCGTGGTCTTTGCCAGCCTGGCCAGCCTCGGTGCGATCGTGTTCCTCCTCGTACAGGAACAGGCGACGCCCGTCGACCTGAGAGGTGTCCTGGCCGGCGTCGCTGTCGTGAGCGTAGCGCTGTCGTGGAGCCTGATCCACACGCTCTTCACGCTGCGGTACGCGTCGCTGTACTACCGGGACAAGGAAGGCGGCGTGGACTTCAACCAGGACGAGCCGCCGCGTTACAGCGACTTCGCGTACCTGGCGTTCACGCTGGGCATGACATTCCAGGTGTCAGACACGAACCTGCAGACGAACGACATCAGGGCCACGGCGTTACGCCACGGACTGCTGTCGTACCTGTTCGGCTCCGTGATCCTGGCAACCCTGATCAACCTGATCGTCGGGCTGTCCCACTGATCGAGGCCGTTGCCCCGACCGCGCGTTAGTCGCGGAGGACCTGAGCCGGGATGGCGAGGGCGAGGGCCACGCAGAGGATGCCGCCGAAGAAGATCGGCGCCTGGAAGGCCGTCACCGCGAAGGCGAAACCGAAAAGCCAGAGGCCGAAGACGAAGACGGCCATCGCGACGATGAAGGCGACAACGTGCATTACCTGGTCCTTTCGATGCTGTGCCCGCGTTTTCGTGCCGGGCCGATGATTCGAGCGTACCGGGTCAGCGCTGCTTGAGTCGCACCAGACGCGGTACGATCAGCCAAATGAACAACGTGGCGACCAGTACGGCCGCCCCGGCGATGATGCCGGCGGCGCGCCCCAGCACGACGTCGAAGACGAGGAGCACTGTGCCGGTGAGCACCACGGCCACTCCCGCGAGGCTGGCGCGCACGAGGATGCTGCCGATCTTCACGATCTGCGCCATGGCGTGGCGGCGGAAGAGCATCCGGTGCAGGCTCACCGGGCCGAGCCCCAGGGCCGTGGTGAGCCCAGCGGCCGAGACGAGGACCAGGTAGACCGTGATCTGGTACTGGTCAAGTTCCGTGAACCGGGTCTGGAACGCCACGGCGAGCAGGAAACCAGCGAATATCTGCGTGCCTGTCTGGGTGACCCGCAGCTCCTGGAGCAGCGAGTCCCAGTTGCGGTCGAGGCGCTCAATCGGCGTCTCGTGGCGCCCGTCCGAAGAGACGACGTATTCCGGCTGCGTTGGTGGCGGATCAGGGAGCGTCATGCTCACGCGCCGCCGACGGCCTGTTCGGCGCTGACCGGTTCGATCAGCTCTGGGCCGTTGCCATCCCTGGTAATGGGCGCCACTTCGTAGAAGCGCAGGCTGGCGGTCAGGGGTCGGGATGCCTCCACGGCCTGGTCGACGAGGTCCTGGTCTCCGGTGGTGTGCGGGTCGAGCCAGTGGTCCCACCACTCCTCCGGGAGAACCACCGGCGTGCGGTCGTGGATCCCGGCGAGCGCGCCCTGCGCGTCGGAGGTCAGAATCGTTGCGGTGAGCACCCAGCGGGCCGGATCATCAGCCGCGAGGGCGGGATTCCTCCACCAGGAGTACAGGCCGGCGAAGGCCAGGGGCAAGCCGTCGTCGGAGTGCACGAAGTACGGGGTCTTGGTCTTTCCCACGGTGTGCCACTCGTAATAGCCGGTGGCCGGCACGAGGGCGCGCTTGGACGCGACCGAGTTCTTGAACGTCGGCCTCTCCGCGGCCGATTCGGCCCTGGCGTTGAACGTGGGATGGCTTGAACCGAGTTCCTTGGCGAACGACGGCACAAGGGACCACCTCGCCGACTCCAGCCGGCGCACGACCGGACCGTCTTTCACGGACTCGAGCACGATCGGCACCTGCTCGGTGGGTTTGACGTTCCACGACCGCTCAGGCAGGTTCTCGCCGATGACCTCGACGTCGAACATGGCGGCGAGATCGGGCGCCGTATCGGTGATGATGAATCGACCACACATAGCGACAGGTTATCGCGACCCACCGACAGAGAGCGCAGCACGTGCCGCTGACGCCCGTGCAGGGTGCGCTGCCGCACTGGTGCAACCCTCCCCACGGGGCGACAATGGAGCCAGTTCACGCGCTCAGGGTCCTGTGGCTCTTTGGAGATGACTCTCATATGACCGTGCAAGTAACCATCCTGGTGACAGTTCTCGTCGTCCTCCTCGTGGTCCTGGTGATCCTGGCCAACGCTCTGCGGGTGGTCAAGCAGTACGAGCGGGGCGTGGTCCTGCGATTCGGGCGCCTGACCGGAACGCGAATGCCCGGCCTACGCTTCATCATCCCGATGGTCGATGTGCTCCATCGGGTGTCGCTGCGGATCGTCACGCTGCCGATCCAGTCGCAGGGAATCATCACCCGCGACAACGTGAGCGTCGGCGTGTCGGCGGTCGCCTACTTCCGCGTCGTCGATCCGGTGAAGTCGGTCATCGCCATCGAGAATGTGCACGCGGCCATCGACCAGATCGCCCAGACAACCCTGCGGAAGGTGGTCGGCCAGCACACCCTGGATGAGACGCTCGCCGAAACCGACGTGCTCAACGCCAACATCCGGCAGATCCTGGATGTGCAGACCATCGATTGGGGCGTCGAGGTCACCCTGGTCGAGCTCAAGGACATCCTGCTGCCGGAGTCGATGAAGCGCGCGATGGCCCGGCAGGCGGAAGCTGAGCGCGAGAAGCGGGCGAAGATCATCAATGCCGAGGGCGAATCTCTGGCCGCGGCGGCGCTGGGCGCCGCGTCGGACACGATGATGGCGCATCCGCTGGCCCTGCAGCTGCGCAACCTGCAGAGCCTCGTGGAAATCGGCGTCGACAAGAACACCGTCGTCGTGTTCCCCTCGCCGCTGATGAGCACGATCGGCGAGCTCGGCACCTTCCTGGCCCGGGAAGCAGCTGCGTCGGAAAAAATATCTACCGAGGGTGCCTCCGGCAGTTGACTTATTCGAACACTTGTTCGATTATGGACGTATGTCCAGGTCAGCGGCTGCCCTCTCCCCCGCCGCACTGCCCCCTGCCGCACTGCCCACCGCCGCACCGCCTACCGCCGCACCGTCCGGCGGCGAATCAAGCGAGCAGGTAGCGGCGCTGCGGTCGCGCATCTCCGGCATGGAGGCCACGAAGCTCGAGACGCGAGCCTTGCCCACCCTGCCGGCGCTCGCCGCGATCCTGCCGGGAGGCGCACTGCGGCAGGGAGCCGCCTACTCCGTCGAGGGCTCCACCACCCTGGTCATGGCGCTGCTCGCCGGTCCTTCGCAGGCCGGGGCCTGGTGCGGCGTCGTCGGCCTGCCCGACTTCGGCGCCGAGGCGGCCACCCGGTTCGGCATCGAGCTCGACCGTCTCGTGCTCGTGCCGACGCCCGGAGACCAGTGGCTCACCGTCACGGCGGCCCTCGTCGATGTTCTCACCGTGGTCGTGATCCGCCCGCCCGGGCGCACGAGCGATGCGGATGTCGCCCGGCTCGGGGCCCGCCTCCGGCAGCGCGGCTGCACCCTCATCGTCGTCGGCGACTGGCCGCAGAGCGAGGCCAGGCTGGGCATCGAGACGAGCCGCTGGAGCGGCCTCGGACAGGGCCACGGCTACCTGGCCGGGCGGGAGGTCACCGTCACGTCGTCCGGCCGCAACGGCCCGGGCCTCGCCCGCAGCGCGCGGCTGTGGCTACCCGACGAGCGGCTGGAATTCCGCGCGGACGAACCGCCGCGCCGGGCCGTGGTTCCCGTTCCGCGGGAGGGGGCAGGCTGATGTCTTCCTTGCTGACCCGCACGATCGCGTTGTGGTGCCCCGACTGGCCCATCACCGCGGCACTGCACGCGAGCGGGCTGGGACGGGATGTCCCGCTCGCCCTGATCGAGAAAGGCCTCGTTTTCGCCTGCTCCCTTCCGGCCCGCCGGGAGGGCGTGCGCCGCGGCCTGAAGCTCCGCGAGGCGCAATACCGCTGCACCGGGCTGGTCGTGCTCCCCTACGACCCGGTACTCGACTGCCGCGCCTTCGAGCCGGTGATCACCCGGCTCGAGGAGGTCGCTCCCGGCGTGCAGCTGATCCGACCGGGGACCTGCGCCATCCGGGCCCGGGGCCCGAGCCGGTACTACGGCGGCGAAGAGGCGGCGGCGGTCGCGCTCATCCGGTGCCTCGATGAACTCGGCGTGCCGGATGTGCGCGCGGGTATCGCCGATGGTCCCTTCGCCGCGGAGCAGGCGGCCCGCACGGCGCCGGGAGTCGGTGACCAGCAGGCGACGGCGAGCGCCGCGGTGCGCAACGCCGTCGTACACATCGTGCCGCCGGGCGACTCGCCGCGTTTCCTCGCGCCGCTGCCGGTCAAGATCCTCGTCGACGAACGGCTGGCCACCCTGCTGAGCCGGCTCGGTGTGCACACGCTCGGCGATTTCGCCGCGCTGCCGGCCCTCGACGTGCGACGGCGGTTCGGGGCAGCCGGCGCACAGGCCCACGAGAAGGCCGGCGGCCGGGAGAGTACGAGCGTTGCGCCGCGCATCCCGCCGAAGCTCTTCGACGCGTCGATCGAGTTCGAGCCCCCGCTCGACCGGATCGACCAGGTCACCTTCGCCATCCGTGCGACCGCCGACACCTTCATCGACGGGCTCACCCAGGCCAGGCTCGTCGGCACCGCCATCCGGATCGACGTGCGCACGGAGTCGGGCGAGGGCTCGGAGCGGAACTGGCTGCACCCGCGCTGGTTCACCGCCGCCGACGTGGTCGACCGGGTGCGCTGGCAGCTGCAGGGCAGCGGCGCGATCGACGCGGGGCTCCGCAGCGGCATCGCCCGGGTGCGGATTTCCCCTGAGCGCGTCGATTCGACCGGCAACCACGAGCAGGGGCTCTGGGGCTCCGGGCCCGACGAACGCATCCACCACGGCCTCACGCGGGTGCAGAGCATGCTCGGCCACGAGGGCGTGCTCACCGCCGTGATCGGCGGCGGACGGATGCTCGCCGACCGGCAGATCCTCGTGCCGTGGGGTGACCGGACGGCCGGCGACGGCCCGGCGCTGACCCAGGTGCAGGCCCAGCCGTGGCCGGGCAGCCTGCCCGACCTTGCCCCCGCGACGGTGTTCCGGGAGAGGCGAGCGGTCGCCCTGGCCACCGCGCGCGGCGACCTCGTTGACGTCGACGACCGTGGCCAGCTCACCGGGCAGCCCGAGCTCTTCTCCTCCACCGGCGAACCGGGGAGCCAGAGCCGTGTCGAGGCCTGGGCCGGCCCGTGGCCGGTGTCCGAACGCTGGTGGGACCCAGAGCGCGCCAGGGCACTGCACCGGTTCCAGGTGGTCGACGTCGACGGCAACGCCTGGCTGCTGGTTCTCGAGGACCACCGCTGGTGGGCGGAGGCCCGCTATGACTGAACAGGCTCTGGTTGAGCGCGGCCATTCGGGGCGCGCACGAGCCGGGAGGTGCCCCGATGGGCTGGAGTAACCCACCGATCCCCTGGTCAGAGCTCGAGCGCAAGCTCTCCGACCGGCGCCGTCCGGGTGCGCCGCCGTCGAACGCCGACGGCGGCGACAGTCCGGCCTGGTCGCACAAGCGTCAACCGTACACGCCGGCCGCACCGATTGCGGCCCCCGCCGGCCCGGTCGTGCCGTACGCCGAGCTGCACGCACACTCCAACTTCAGCTTCCTCGACGGCGCCAGCTCGCCGGAGCAGCTCCTGGAGGAGGCGGCCAGGCTGGGCCTGGACGCCCTCGCCCTCACCGACCACGACGGCCTCTACGGCGTCGTGCGGCTGGCCGAAACCGCCGAGAGCTACCCGCAGGTCAAGACCGTCTTCGGCGCGGAGCTCTCGCTCGGTCTGAATGGTCCGCAGAACGGGATCGCCGACCCGGAGGGCAGCCACCTCGTGGTGCTCGCGCGCCAGGAAGAGGGCTACCACCGGCTCGCCTGCGCCCTCACCCACGCCCAGCTGGCCGGCGGGGAAAAAGGGCGGCCCGTCTACGACCTCGACGAGCTCGCCGAGCAGTCCGGCGGGCACTGGGCAATCCTGAGCGGATGCCGCAAGGGCGCCGTGCGCCAGGCCCTCGCCGCCGACGGTCCCCGGGCCGCCGCCCGGGAGCTGGACCGCCTGGTGCGCCTGTTCGGCCGGGACAACGTTTACGTGGAGCTGTTCGACCACGGGCATCCGCTCGACGGCCGAACCAACGACGCCCTCGCCCTCCTCGCCGCGGAGGCAGGCCTGCCCGTGATCGCGACGGGCAGCGTGCATTACGCGAGCCCCGCCGAACACCGGCTCGCCTCCGCACTGGCCGCCGTGCGCGCCCGCCGCAGCCTCGACGAGATGGACGGCTGGCTGCCCGCATCGAACGGCGCCCACCTGCGCAGCGGCCTCGAAATGGCGGCGAGACTCGCCCGGTTCCCGGGCGCGGTCGAGAACACCGTGCCGCTGGCCGGGGAACTCGCGTTCTCGCTCCGCCGGGCGCGCCCGCGGCTGCCGAAACAGGACGTGCCGGAAGGACACACGCCGATGAGCTGGCTGCGCACCCTGACCTGGCAGGGCGCCGCGCGGAAGTACCCGGGTTTCAACGACAACGTGCGGGAGCGGCTCGAGAAGGAGCTCGCCGTGATCGAGGCGAAGGACTTCCCCGGCTACTTCCTGATCGTGCATGACATCGTGCAGTACGCGAAGAGCCGCGGCATCCTCTGCCAGGGCCGTGGCTCGGCCGCCAACTCGGCCGTGTGCTTCGTGCTCGGCATCACCGCGGTCGACTCGATCTTCTACCGGCTGCCGTTCGAACGCTTCCTGTCCAGCCTGCGCGATGAGGAGCCCGACATCGACGTCGACTTCGACTCGGACCGACGCGAAGAGGTGATCCAGTACGTCTACGAACGGTACGGCCGGCTCAACGCCGCTCAGGTGGCGAACGTGATCACCTACCGGCCCAAGTTCGCCGTGCGCGACATGGCCAAGGCGCTCGGCTACAGCACCGGTCAGCAAGATGCCTGGTCCAAGCAGGTGGAACGCTGGGGCGGAACGGTCGCCAGCGGCGAGCACGACATCCCCCAGCCCGTCGTCGACCTGGCCGAACAGGTGCTCACCTTCCCGCGGCACCTTGGCATCCACTCCGGCGGCATGGTGCTCACCGACCGGCCCGTTGGCGAGGTATGCCCGATCGAGCACGCCCGGATGGAAAAACGAACGGTGCTGCAGTGGGACAAGGACGACTGCGCCTGGATGGGGCTGGTCAAGTTCGACCTGCTCGGGCTCGGCATGCTCGCCGCCCTGCAGTACACCTTCGAGCTCGTGGCCGGACACCTCGGCGAACGGTGGGGGCTCGACACGATCCCCCGGGAGGAACGGGGCGTCTACGACATGCTCTGCCGGGCCGACTCGGTCGGCGTGTTCCAGGTGGAGAGCCGCGCCCAAATGGGCACCCTGCCCCGGCTGCAGCCGCGCCGGTTCTACGACCTCGTGGTCGAGATCGCGCTGATCCGGCCCGGCCCGATCCAGGGCGGCGCCGTGCACCCGTACATCCGGCGCAAGCTCGGCCAGGAGAAGGTCACCTACCTGCACCCCAAGCTCGAACCGGTGCTCGAACGCACCCTCGGCGTGCCGCTGTTCCAGGAACAACTCATGCAGATGGCCATGGCCGTCGGCGGCTGCACGGGCGAGGACGCCGACCTGCTGCGCCGGGCGATGGGCTCCAAGCGCGGGATCGAGAAGATCTCTTCGCTCAAGGCCAAGCTCTACGCCGGCATGGCGGAGAACGGCATCGCGGGCGAGGTCGCCGACAGCATCTATGAGAAGATCGAGGCCTTCGCCAACTTCGGTTTCGCCGAGAGCCACTCGATCAGTTTCGCCCTGCTCGTCTACGGGAGCTCCTGGCTCAAGCTGCACTACCCCGGAGCCTTCCTCGCCGCCCTGCTCCGCGCCCAGCCGATGGGGTTCTACTCGCCGCAATCGCTCGTCGCGGATGCGAGGCGGCACGGCGTGCAGGTGCTCCGGCCGGACATCCAGCGCTCGGGCGCCGACGCCGGCCTCGAGCCGGTCGATGGCGCAGCGCCGGTGCCCGGCGGCCGCGAGGGGTGCCTCGCCTCGGAGCAGCCGCCCGTGCCGCTCTTCGACCGCGCGGTGCCGTCCGACACGCACGAGCACCGCCGTGACGGCGCGTTCGCGGTGCGGCTCGGGCTCGCCGAGGTCACCTCGATCGGGCACGCGCTCGCCGAGCGGATCGTCGCCGAACGCGACGCGTACGGCCCCTACCGGTCGATGCAGGATGTCGCGCGACGGGTGGGCCTGAACACGGAACAACTCGAGGCGCTCGCCGCCGCCGGGGCATTCGCCGGTCTCGGGCTTGAGCGGCGCGAGGCGCTCTGGAGCGCCGGGGACGCCAGCCAGGACAAGGAGAGCTACCTGAGCGGGTCGGTCGTGTGCGTGCAACCGCCGTTGCTGCCCATGCTCAGCCCGGCCGAACAGGTCATCTACGACCTCTGGTCCACCGGCATCTCGACCGACGACCACCCGATCCGACACGCCAGGGACCAGCTGCGTTCGCGCGGCGCACTCCGGATCGACGAGCTGCAGACGCACGAGAGCGGACGCCGGATCGAGGTGGGCGGCGTGGTCACCCACCGGCAGAGGCCGGCGACGGCCGGCGGGGTGACATTCATCAACCTGGAAGACGAAACGGGCACCCTCAACGTGATCGCCGGCATCGGTATCTGGAACGTGTACCGCCGGGTGGCCAGGGAATCCCCGGCGCTGGTGATCCGCGGCATCCTGGAGCGCTCGCCGGAGGGCGTCACCAACCTGATCGCCGACAAGTTCGAGCCGCTCACCGTGGCCGCGCAGACCACGTCGCGGGACTTCCGCTAGG
>DAIMHX010000064.1:0-14048 GCA_036723055.1 Microbacteriaceae bacterium | reverse complement strand
TCTATCGCGAGCCCGATCTCGCGCCATCTCGCCTGCTCAGGATCCGCGCAGATCGACGGCTATCGAGCGTCTCAGCGCAGGTACGAAAGCCGAGGCAATCCTGGTCGAGGCGCGCCACAGGTGGGACGATGCGCGTCGTGCGGGCGTACGTGGGTGTCACAGACGCGGACTGGGCGCGTCACCTGGCGTACTCGCGGGCCGAGGAGGTCAACTTCTGGCGTCCGGCCGGTGATCGCACCTTTCGCGCCCTCTCCGTGGGCGAGCCGTTCTTCTTCAAGACGCACTATCCCGACAACAAGGTCGTCGGCGGTGGGTTTTTCAGCGGGTTCGCGTCGCTGACGATCTCCGAGGCCTGGCAGATCTACGGCGAGGCGAACGGCGCGTCCACGCTGAATGAGATGCGCGCACGCGTCGGCCGATACCGACGCGTGCAGCTCGCTCCGCACGACGACCCCAAGATCGGCTGCGTGTTCATTCGGGACGTCGCCTTCTTCGACGAACCAGCTGGTCCGCCGCCGGACTTCGCTGCCAACGTCGTCCAAGGCAAGACCTACGTCTTCTCCGATCCGTCCGCATCGCCGTACTTCGATCTGCTCTTCGCCCGGCTGCTCGGCGTCACGGTGGATCTCGATCCCGCCGAAGGATGGCATCGACCCGGCCCGGCGTTCGGTGATCCCCGGCTGGCCCCGACCCGGCTCGGGCAACGCGCATTCCAGGGAGTCGTGCGCGGCGCGTACTCCCACCGCTGCTCGGTGACCGGCGACAAGATCCGACCCGTCCTGCAGGCCGCGCACATCAGGCCGCTGACCCGCGGGGGTGAGCACCGCATCGACAACGGGCTGCTACTCCGCTCCGACGTCCACACGCTCTTCGACGCCGGCTACCTGGCGGTCGACCCGAACTTCTCACTGGTCGTAAGCCCACGCCTGCGGCAGGAGTTCGGCAACGGCGAGGAGTTCTACCAACGGGCCGCATCGCGAGAGCCGGTCGCCGTGCCCGCTCGACGGGCCGACCGTCCCGCCCGGGAGTTCCTCGAATGGCACCTCGACGAGATCTTCCTGCGGGGTTGAACCGGTCGACCCTGCTCGCGTCGCGCGATTTTCCGGCCGCCGACGCCGCGCGTTGTACCGCGGCTCATTGATTCATCGCGACTGCCCTCGCCGCTCGTTTCGTGACAACGCATGGAGCACCCCTTCGAGAACACCCCATTGCATTAGCCAATGTCTGTGGATAACTCGGCGATGAACCGCGACGCGCTCACGGTCTACCTCGGCGGTCGGCAGCGGTGGATAGGAGAACTCGTGGTCGACGTTGGTCTGCATCCATGGCGAGCCGAGCCGCAAATTGATATCATCAGATATCTAGCGAGGTGGTCGACATGAGTGACGTACTGATCCGCGATATCCCCGAGGACGTGCTGGCGGCTATCGACGCGAGCGCGGCACGGCTGGGCGTCTCGCGCACTGAATACATCCGGCGCCGGCTGGCTCAAGACGCCGGTACGGTCAAGGTCAACGTTGAGGATCTGCGGAGCTTCGCCGATGCGTTCGGTGATCTGGCCGATGCTGTGGTGATGGATCCGGCGTGGGAGTGACGTCCTGGCTGATCGACAAGTCCGCCTTGGTGCGCCTCGCCGACAGTCCGGATGCGGCCGAGTGGGCCAGCCGAATCCAGCGTGGCCTGGTGCGCATCGCGACAGTGACCCGCTTGGAGGTCGGTTATTCGGCACGATCGGGAGCTCAGGCCCGAACCGCATTCCGCAGCGCCCCGCTCGCCGCGATGCCGGTGGAGTACCTGACGCCGACCATTGAAGACCGCTCGGTGGCACTCCAACTGCTGCTCGCAGAGCAGGGTCAGCACCGTGCACCGTCGATCCCCGACCTGATCATCGCCGCGATCGCCGAACTGGCTGGCTTGACCGTCCTGCACCTCGACAAGGACTTCGAACTCATCGCAGCTCTGACCGGCCAACCTGTCGAACGCCTAAGCACTTAGCCGCAACCGACGACCGGGCCCCGACCACGCACAGGTCAGCACGGAACAACCGCTCGGGCGCAGGCGCACGGACGGCGGCATGATCGGATGTGTGGACGTACTCAGCAGCCGAGTCTTGCTCCGGCCGATGGACCTGCAGCGCAGTCGACAGTTCTATCGCCACACGCTGGGTCTTGCTGTCTACCGGGAGTTCGGCGATCCAGCCGATCCCGGTCTCGTCTTCTTCCTCGGCGGAGGTTTCCTGGAAGTCTCCGGCGTGGGAGACGGGCCAAAAGTTCGCAATCTGGCGCTCTGGCTACAGGTGCGGGATCTCGCCGTGGAGCATCAGCGCCTGAAGGCGGCCGGTGTCGAGATCCTGCGTCCACCCGAACGCGAACCATGGGGACTGCTCGAGATGTGGATCGCTGACCCCGACGGGATCCGGATCGTCCTTGTCGAGGTCCCAGACCAACACCCGCTACGACGCGACGACCGGTAACTGCCACCTCCGGCTGGCGCATCGCTCAGCGGATGACTTACGGTGACAAGAGGCGGATACAGCCGCGCGATCCGAGGCTGATCCCCTACCGGCAGCGAGCTGGCGACGAAGGGGCGCGGCTGGTCATCGGCGCAGTAAGGACGGCGAGACGACAACCGCAAACAGGATTCCAAGGACGGTCCCGCAGTTAGCCTGAGCGGATGCTGGCCCACGTCGTGCTCCCTGTCGCCGACCTCGACCGAAGCTCGGCCTTCTACGGCGCCGTCCTCGCACCGCTTGGGGTCAGCAAGGTCTACGACCGGCCGGGCGACGTCGGCTTCGGCGTCGTCGGACAACCGGATTTCTGGCTGGAGCCGCTCGGTGACGGCGAGAGCATGCGTGAAGTGCACGTGGCCTTCCGGGCTGCCGACCGGGACGCCGTGGATGAGTTCTTCCAGACAGCTGTGTCGCTGGGGGCGGAGGTCCTGCACGAGCCGGGCGAGTGGCCTCAGTACGACTACTACGACGACCCGGTCTACTACGCCGCATTCGTGCGCGACCCCGACGGCAACAACCTCGAGGCCGTCTGTCACACGTCATGAGAGATCGAGCGAGGAATCAGCCTCCTGGCGGACGCACGCGGTGAACTCGCAGGCAGATTCGACATCGTCGTGACTGAACAATGGTGGCGAGAGCCAGCACCGGACTGACCGGACAGCAAAGGATTTGCCGCTGACTTGACTTCCGGCACCCGCGCTACCGCTGTTCTTCGGCTCGTCACGTCACACAGTCAACGACGGCAATCACTAACCATCACCGCCTGACTTCTGTAGCGGCACGTATGCTACCGATTTCGGTAGGTGCGTCACGGCGAGTTCAATCGCAGGAATCGCGTGGATGGACCGCCGAATCGAAGAACATCCACCGTCATTCGGGCCGCTGCGCGCTGCTACGTACCGCAGGTCGATAGCCGACATCAGCCAGCCACTCGCGGGCACGGCCGCGGCTACGGTCCTCGGAGAACATGAACCAGTCCTCGCGGTCTTCCGGCCAGTCCATCAGCACGTCCTTGAACCGACGAAACGCGCCGCGCCCACCCAAGGCGCTTTCAAGTCGCGCGCACAGCCTTCCGCTCTCACGGGTGGCGGTGAAGTCGACCATGTCCTCGTAGGCGCGCCGGGACCCGCTTGGCCACACGTGCAGCCAGCGGTCCGGATCCTCGTCGTCGTCCTCGTCCTTCGTGAACGTGTCCTCGAACGCGAACTCCGGCCACACCTCGCCCGTCGTCAGGTCGAGGCGGCCACCCGCGCTGTCCGGCCCGGCATCGATCAGGTCAGCCAGCTGTTCCAGATCGACCGCCAGCTCCCGCAACGCTTCGGCGTCGGATGCGACGACCCCACGAGCGACGTCGATCGCGTCCGCGAGCTCCTGGTCACCGTCCCAGCCCCGGACCCGAAGCACGCCGGAACACTTCGCGGCGAACTCGCCCGCGCGGGCAGCGTCGTGGTCAAGGGCGAGCAGCACGAGTTCACCCACCTGCTGAACCGGCCCGTTCAGGCCGGCCGCCTGCGCGGTAGCCAATGCCAGCGCACCGTCTCCGCCGTACAGAACCCGACGAGCCTCCCGCAGCGTCTCCAAGCCCACTGCGCCAGTCTGCCGCGCCACCGCACGCAGCGTCACCCATGTACGCAGATCAAGCACGCCAGGCATCACACCTCTTGCAACCAGGGAGTAGATTCGTCGTGACGAATTGATCGAGTACCGATGGCGCGTGACAGTGACAGGCTGAAAGCTCGACGGCGACAGCTGGAGCGCCGCCTAGCCTCGGATCAACGGCGCGCAGCCAAGGCCGGAATCAAGCCAGTCCCCCACCCTGACGACGGATTCACCGACGACCAGCGCAGGCGACAAGCCGTCACGAAGTGCGGCTGGTGCGATGGGCCGATTGAGCCGAAGACACGTGGACGCATTCCGAAGTGGTGCTCGGCAGCTTGTCGGCAGCGGGCGTGGGAGCAGTCGCGCGCGGCCGCAAGCGGGCGTTCTGCGGTGACAGTCATCGAGCGCCGGGTCGAGATCCCCGTCCGGCCCATCCCTGGCTTCGAGAACAACCGCCAGCCGCTCCACGGCGAATGGACTGTGCTGCTTCACCAGCTCGCGGCACAACTCGACAGCGGCGCGGTATACAAGCGAGATCTCCCGAGGCTCACGGCGGCCCTCAACGAAGTACTCGCGTCCCTCGAGCGCCGCCCCGAGATCCGTGACGCTTCAAGACTGCTGCCATGAGGGAACGCACCGACAACCTCAGGCATCGTGATGGGGGACGCCCGGGTTTACTGCGTCCCCCACGGCACCGCGGCGCGACGCGGCTAGGACCGGGCGACGGATCCGGCGCAGGGCGGTGAGCGCTGTCTCGTCCGCTGTAGGCAGGGTGTGCAGGTCGTGCAACCGAGACCGCGGGTCGAGGCCGGCCCGGTCGCAGGTGGGTTGCCATACCTGGTGGCGGAACCAGTCGCGAGGCAGGTGATCGTCGGTGTCGCGGATACGTGGGCTGCGGGGCGCGTCGTGACCTGCTTCTCGACGGACGGCGCGGTAGGTCTCGCGGGCCGGCTCGGGCAGTGCTGGCAGTGGCTGTCCCGCGGTGTAGGCCGACATATTCCCGTGGGCATAGCGTCGCCCTGCATCGTTCGGCTCGGTCAGACCAAGGGCCTCCACCGACTGAAGGCGCCGGGGTGACGATCGTTAGGCCGGTTATATATCGAGCATCTAACCTGCGCGATTTACGCAGGTAACAGGCATGGATCGCGCGTGTTAGACTCTCGACATGTTTAGCCTTGAAGGCCTGGAAGAGGCGCTTCGGACCCTCGGTGAAGTCTTGGACAGCCGAGGGTTGTCGAGTCGCATTCTGGTGGTCGGGGGCAGCAGCTTGCTCCTTCTGGGTCTCATCGATCGCCCGACGGCCGACCTCGATGTGATCGGCACCGCCGTCGGCGATCACTACGTCAAGGCAGAGTTGATTCCAGAGCCGCTTGCGACTGCCGCGCGCGATGTCGGGGCTGCGCTCGGACTCGGCGCCAACTGGCTCAACGCAGGACCGGCGTCGCTGTTCGACTTCGGGTTGCCGGAGGGCTTTGAGACTCGGATCGTTGTGCGCCGCTATGCAAGCCTGGAAGTGCACGTGCCCGGTCGTGTCGATCTTCTCTGCTTCAAGCTGTACGCCGCTGTCGATCACTCCGGTGTCCGCGAGAGCAAGCATCTTGTCGACCTGCGAGACATGCAGCCAACGGGCGACGAGATGCTTCGGGCAGCGCGATGGACACGGACTCACGACCCGTCGGAGGGCTTCAAGAAGGAACTGATCAAGATTCTCGACGTCCTCGGAGTGAAGGCAAGCGATGGCGACCTCTAACCAGAAGCGATCAATGCTCGCGCAGCACCAGCATGCGCTGGTGTGGGGCGCCTGGGTCGAGCTCGGCGTTTCAGGCTGGCAACGGACTCACGCCGACTGGGCCATCGATCCCGAGCCGCTCATCATCGCCACCGCTGCCTTCGGTGATCTGGACCCTCGCCTCCGTGACGAGGCCCTCGACTGGTGCATCCACCAATGGCGCTACGTCTCGCGCGTGCGTCTGCGCAACCTGCTTCGTGAACAGCCTGCTGGCGTGCGCGAAGCATGGGGGCCATTCGCCGCAACCGTGTCGCACCACGCGGGTGTGCAATGGCCCAGCGCGACGGACGAGTTCCGATACACGACCACTGGCCGATCGTCTTTCGAGTCGATGGAGCAGCCGTCGCGTGCCTGGGTACGCCTTCGTGGCATGTTCGGGCTCGGAGCGCGCACCGAGATATTGCGGTACTTCTTATCGGGACACCGGCGCGCGACCGTGTCGACCATCGCGCTCAACATCGGATATGCAAAGCGCAACGTCGCCGATGAGTGCGACACACTCGTCAAAGCCGGTGTGCTGCGACCGCAGCAAGTAGCGAACCGCTTTTACTACACGCTCGCGCACGCGGATGCGTTGCGCGACTTCGTGGGTGACATCGCTCCGCTCCGGCCTGATTGGGCATCACTGTTTGCCGTGACGAGCGCGCTTGTCTCCCTCGAAGAGTCTTCGCAATCGATGTCGAACGCGGCACTCATGGTCGAGGCCCATCGCATCGCGCAGACGCTGGACGACGACCTGGACAGCCTCGACATCGAGCAGCGCCCCGACCTGCGCAACCGCGACGACTATTGGCCGTCGGTCCGCGACTTCGCTGAACGTCACATGGCGGCGTGGGCGGCTGGAGCGTGGGAGCCGGCAGAGGCGGTTGTCCAGATCGGGCCGCGTCGGATTGCTCGCAAGACGGTCTCCTCGGCGGCTCCCTGAGACAGTGGCGCTCGGAGCGAGTAAGTGCGGATCCGTCATCGAGCGTCGCGGATTCGGCGCAGGGCGGCGAGCGCGGTTTCGTCGGCGGTGGGCAGGGTGTGCAGGTACTTCCCGGTGGTGGCGATGCTGCCGTGGCCGAGCCGCTCCTTGACGACCTGGAGGTCGGCGCCGCCGGCGAGCAGCCAGGAGGCGTGCGAGTGGCGCAGATCGTGCAGGCGTGGCCGCGGGTCGAGGCCGGCCCGGTCGCAGGTGGGTTGCCATACCTGGTGGCGGAACCAGTCACGAGGCAAGTGACCGTCCGTGTCGCGGATACGGGGACTGCGGGGCTTGTCGTGGCCTGCCGCTCGGCGGTCGGCACGGTAGGCCGCGAACGCTGCGCGGCAATGCTGGCAGCGGCACCGCCCGGCGGTGTAGGCCGACATCGAACCGTGGGCGTAGCGCCGCCCGGCAGCGTTGGGCTCGGTCAGGCCAAGTGTCTCCACCGACTGAAGGCGTCGGGGCGATGCCCCGGGTTCGAGGAATGTGTCGAACCGGAACAGCAGGTCCTCGGGTGCAAGTCGGTGTCGCGTGATGTGGTCCTGGATCAGCTGCACGAGATCCGGGTCGAGTTTGAAACGCCGCGAGCGCTTGTTCTTCGGGTACGGCTTGACGAGGAACCGGCCACCCTCGGGATGGAACGCCGCGTTGACCTCAGTGACCGCCCGCGTCACCGTCACGATGCCCGAGGGGATGTGCAGATCCGACGGTCGCAACTCGGTTAGCTCGCCCCACCGCAGCCCGGAGCCGATGGCGACCTCGACGAGCAGCTCAGCCGCTCCGGACGGTAACGCGGCCATCAGCGAGTCCATCTCGTCCGGGGTGAGGATGTTGTACTCCTTCACCGGCACCGTCGGTGTCTTCACCCCGCGACAAGGGTGCAGCGAGACCACGAAGTCATTGAGCGCGGTAGTGAACACCGCCGACAGGACGATCTTCAGATGCCGGATGTTCGCGGGGGAGACCCCCGCGGCAGCGAGCTCGGTGACCCACTCCCGGACGTGGATGGGCAGGATGTCGGCCATCTTCATCTGCCCGAACCACGGGATGATGTGGCGGTTCAGGACGTAGCGGTAGCCCTCGCGTGTGGTCGGCTCCAGTACGTGATGCGGGAACCACTGCTCGTCGACGTAGGCGGCGAACGTCAACCGTCCCGAAGTCGGGTCACCGGGACGTCCGGCAGCCATCAGCGCCTCAGCGTGCTGCCAGGCCCGGTTGGCCTGCTTGCGGGTGGCGAAGGTGCCGGCGTGGCGGATGCGGCCGCGCGCGTCGCGGTAGACGGCCGCGTACTGCATGTGCCCGTCGCGTCCAGTCCTCTTACGACTGAAGCCCACCGCACACCTCCATGATCATTTGCCATCAATTTGCCATCAAACGTGATGGCACGAGCCGACACGGCCCGACATCGATTGACACGAAACCCTTATAGAATAAGGATTTCTGCGATCAGTGTCGCACATGAAAAGCCCCTTGCCGCCCGCTCATAACCCAGAGGTCGCAGGTTCAAATCCTGCCCCCGCTACAACGACGAAGGCCCCGGATTCCGGGGCCTTCAGTCATTTCCGAAGATCATCGCTGAGCGTCTGATTTCGGCGAATGTCCGTCAAATGTCCGTCACGCCCGCGCCGTCTCGGGCCTTCTCAGGCCTACTCAGGTCCGCTGGCGGCGGCCCGCCAAGGCATGTCCGCGCGCTGGCCGACAACGGGAGTGGCCTTGCGACGGGCTCTGATCGGGCTGCGCGCACCATCCGCGGCATGAGCGGACGCGATGCGCGGCCTTCACGAGGTGACAAGTTCGGCGAGATGTGCGAGCGAGTTGTTCAGGTGCTCCGGAGGGAACGGCGGGAATCCGATGCGGTTTCGGATGGGTTCCGGGACGGCTGACCAGTCATACGAGAGCGTGACCGCGGTGATGGATGGTCCAGTCGGCACCAGGTCGTAACGCCAGATCCAGCCGCCGAAGCCGAGGGCCCCGTCACCAGCGTCGTACCCCGGCTTCCACGCAATCGTGCTGGGCGGATCGAACAGCTCGACCAGGTTGTGCATCTGGTAATTGCCGTCGGGATGGTTCGGGTGGTACATGGACATCCGGAAGATCTGGCCGGGGGCCGTCAAAGGCTTGCTGTCGAGCGATTCGCTGACCCAGCCAGTGCCGTCGATCGCGGCGTGCTTTGCTGGGTCGGCGAGGACTGCGAAGACTGCGTCCGCGGGGGCGGCGATGACTGTTGTCGCGCTGACGATGTCGTCGGCCATGTCGCTACCTTCGCATGATGCTGTTTGTCGCCGACGGGTCGCCGAGGTTCCGCCATGCCCTTGTTGCGGCAATTCCGGTCGTGCTCCTCGGTCCGTGCAGCAAGACTGGTGACATGGCAAATGAGAGGCCGGTAGGCGAGAACAAGACCACTCACGTCCCCGTGACCTACGAACGCTGGGATCACATCGAAGGGCCGTTCTTCCACGGCACGAAGTCCGCACTCGTGGCCGGTGATGAGCTGATCCCCGGCTACGGCTCCAACTTCCAGGAGAGCCGGGTCTCAAACAACATCTACTTCACCGCGCTCGTGGACACAGCCGCCTGCGGAGCGCAACTCGCGAGCGCGCTTGCCGGGAGCGGAGAGCGGGGACACATCTACGTCGTGGAACCCCTCGGGCCGTTCGAAGACGACCCTAACGTGACCAACAAGAAATTCCCCGGCAACCCCACCGAGTCCTACCGCACGCGCCATCCGCTGCGCGTCGTCGGCGAGGTGGAAACGTGGGACGGTCACGCCCCGGAAGATCTGAAACGGATGCTCGATAGCCTGGCCCTGCTGCGGGAGCAGGGCCTGGACGTCATCGAGGACTAGGAGCAGTCGGTCCTTCCGGCAAGCCCGCTTACCGGCAAGGCCGCGCACGGGCAGCGGCATGACCGGATGATCGTTGGCCGCTGGAACGGGATCGCCTCGACTAGGTTGCAGGCTATGTCAGGCAACCAGAGGCATAGGCATCAAGCGCTTCTGGCGACCGCGGTGGGCTCGGGTGTCTCGCTGAGTGCATCGTTGCTGGCGCTTGGTGTTGCGACCCGTACGAGCACGGGTCACGCGAGCGGGTGGACCTACCCCTGCCTCATCGCGGCCGTCGTCATCTTTCTTCTAGCCGTGTACGTGCTGACGGCGCTCCTTTTCGGCTGGTGGTTGCCGGGCGGATTCGAGAAGCACTCTGTACCGGTGCTGGTCTTCCGGGACCCTGAGGTCACACGGCGAACCGTGCGCCCCGCCACGCTCAGCACGATCTCCAACGAGAGCATGCCCGTTACCGGGACATCGATGACGACAACATCCACAACGTACGTCACCGGAATTGGTCGACGCGACGACGAGGTGCTGGTGTGGATTGTCTACGCCCTAGTGGAGAACGTGCCAAGCGAGGGGGACGAACGGCGGGAGGCGGTCGCTCGCAACGTTCACGCAACGCTGCGATTCTCCGACGAGAATGGCGTCATCGTTGAGGGTCTGCCCGCGCGTTGGAGCGAACACGAACAGGATGTTCCAGTCGAGAGGATCACTGGCCGCCCAACCTACGTGGACCTACCCGCGATAGCGGAGCGGTTCGGATTGACGTTGCGCTCAAGTATCCGGGCGATTCGCAGTGCTACGCCTACAACGATGAGACCCGGTTCACGACTCACGATCTGCGCGGCATCGAGCTGGGACCGGAGCCAGTCACGGTGGACGTGACGGTCATCGGTGCCGACGTACGTTCGAGCGCTCGGTACCGCCTCACCCACGACGGCGCGGGTGACGCGCCTCCGACCATGACCCGCCTGGACTGAGCACCCACGATCTGTCCCTGCTAGCCAAGGATCATGCCCAGCATGACGACCGGATCTCGGCGTGTCCGGTCGAGGTGATTGGCGGGACTCGACTCGATCGGCTGACCGGCGAATCGTCGAACGATGACAACGACCCTGCTTACCCAGATGAACTACGACCAACTGCGCATGGCCGCCGCCGCCTACCTCGCTCGATTCAAGGGCCAGTCTCGCGTGCATACAGAGTCCGATTTGCGCGGCTACCTGTACTGGTGTGCCGAACGGGGCCTCGATCCACTGGCCGCGACGCGCCCGAACATCGAGCTCTACGTCCGCTGGATGCAGGAGCAACGCCGTTACGCGGCCAGCACAGTGTCCAGGCGCATGGCCGTCGTAGCCGGCTTCTATCGAACGTGCGTCATCGACGGGATCCTTGAACACTCTCCGGCCGAATACGTCCGCCGCCCCAACGTCCCACCTCAGTCACCGACCCTCGGCCTGAGTCATTTGCAGTTCGAAGCGATGCTCACCGCTGCCCGCCTGTCACCGAACCGCAACGACTTCGCGCTGGTCTGCCTGCTCGGTCTGCTCGGACTGCGGATCTTTGAAGCGACCAGCCTGGACGTCAGCGACCTGGGTGAAGAGCACGGTCACCGTGTGGTCCGGGTCGTCGGGAAAGGCCACAAGATCGTCCTCATTCCGATGCCGCCGGCCGTGGCCCGCGCTATCGACCGGGCCGTCGCCGACCGCCAAACGGGTCCGATCCTGCTCAATCAGCGCGGCGCCCGCATGGATCGACACGCCGCAACCCGCCGCCTGCGCAGACTCCAGAAGGCCGCCGTGTACACATTGCTCGGATGCATCCGCACATGCTCCGACACACCTTCGTCACCACGATGCTCGATGCCGGCGTGGATCTGCGCGACACCCAAATCGCCGCCCGCCATGCCGATCCGCGCACGACGATGCGTTACGACCGCGCCCGTAACAACCTGGACCGCCACCCCAACTACATCCTCGCCGCCTACATGTCCTCCGGCACATGAGTCGACCGGATCTGCCGATATGCGGATCGAGACCGCACGGGTCGTTGATTGCCGCCACTCGCGGTTGGTTTCATACTTCGGCTATGCGTGGGTGGCTCGGGGCGATTGTCGCCGTGCTGATGGTGTCGGGTTGCACCGCGGTCCGCCCCGCGAAACAGTCGCCGATCCCTGACCCCACCCGGGCAGCCACCGCGACTGTTTCCAATGCATCACCGTCACTGGCACCGCCACCATCGCCCAGCCGGACGCCTGCCGTGGCAGTCGTTGACTTGTCCTTCGTTGGTGTCGACGATGGCTGGGCGTTGGCATCGGCCGGTTGTTTGGGCGGGCCCGGGGTGTGTACAGCGATTTACAACACGACCAATGGAACTACGTGGCATCGGCTGCCCGACGCGCCGTTCAACGTGGGAGGTGCCGGCGGCGACATTGGTTGCGAAGCGAGCAGTCCGTGCGTGGACGGCATCCGGTTCGCCAACGCCACGGACGGCTATGTGTTCGGCAACGCCGCTCTATACATGACCACCGACGGCGGGGACACGTGGGCCAGGCAGTCCGGCTTTGGCGCCGACTCGCTGGAGATCGGCGGCGGCATGGTGACCCGGATCAGCATCGACAACGTGCCCCACCCTGTCGTCGAACAGGCGCCGGTCGGTTCGACGACGTGGACCCCGATCAGGCTGCCGGGTGGCACACCGATCACTCAGATCGGCGGCGGGGTATCTGTGGGCGGATCGGGCCAGCTTGCCGTCATCGCGGTCACCGACTACGCGGAGTCCAAAGGAGTGATGGCGGGCAGCAAGCGATCTTCTACTACTCCACAGACAACGGGGCGCACTGGGTCAAACGCGCAGACCCCTGCCCGCCAGTTGGCGCCAAACTGAACGATGATGCCGCCGCGATGACGACCGCACCCGACGGAACCATCGTGGTGTACTGCGGCATCAGAAGCAGCCTGGTCACCGGAACCACACTGCGCGCATCGACCATCACCTCGACAGACAACGGGCAGACCTACAGCACTCCGCACAACCAAACTACGTTCGGCGAACTGTTACTCCTTGCCGCCGCGAACCAGGCGACCCAGCTGGTCCTTGCCAGATCTCCCAACGCTGAGCAGAACACTCTCTACCGCAGCACAAGCACCGGCCAGACCTGGACGCCCGTCACCCCATTTGGCCACCAGGACATCCAGTTCATCGGATTCCAGTCCGGCAGCATCGGGCGTGTCGTCACCAACGGCAACAAGATGTGGACCACCCGAGACGGTGGCGACACATGGACCCCTACACGCATCAGCTGACGCTCACCCAAGCCATCCGTAAGCACTCGCCAACCAGCCGTAGGCGTCACAGGGTTCAACCAGGAGCGCTCGACTACACGAGTGCGCGAACGACCGGATCTGCCGCGTCCCGCGCGGTGCTGGCCACCGGAGCTGCTGCAGCTCTGCGAACGGTTCTTGACCACCGCCGGCCGGGCGTGATCGCCGAACTCCACGCGTTCCTCACCGCTGAAGGGGTCCACCCCGCCACCGCGGTCGACTGGTTCACCGACAGCCTCGGCTTCGCCACCTACCATCCTAAGCCGGTGAATGATAGTGCTGCTGAGCTGGGGAGCGCGGCCGCAAAGTCAGCTGATGCGGCGGTAGCGGATGTGGGTGGTCAGCGGCGAGTGCAAGACCTCGGCAGGCTCGAAGCCGAAAGACTCGATCCCGTCGAAGATGCGCTCCCCCGAACCGAGGAGGACAGGAGCGATGTCGAGGGTGAGCTCGTCGATCACCCCAGCTAGCAGCGCCTGCCGGACGGTCGAGGCCCCGCCGGCGATGTCCACGCCGCTTTCCCCGGCGGTCTCACATGCCGCGGAGTAGGCCGCGTCGAACCCTTCGGTGACGAAGTGGAACGTAGTCCCCCCGTCCATCTGGATCGGATCGCGACCGTGATGGGTCAGCACGAACACCGGCGCGTGATACGGCGGTTCGGGGCCCCACCAGCCGGTCCATTCCTCGTCCCAGTCCCCGCGGATCGGGCCGAACATGTTCCGCCCCATCACATACGCGCCCCGGGGGCGCATGAGCCACTCGGTCGCGATCTTGTCGGCCTCAGTCGCCCGCGAGTCGCCGATGTGCCAACCGTGCAGCTCCCCGCCCCGTTTCCCCAGCGGGTTGTCCAGGCTCTGGTCCGGCCCGGCGACGAAGCCGTCCAGCGAGATCGACATGTGACAGGTGGTGTCTGGCACGATGAGCTCCCAAGTGGTTGCGACCTGCAAGCGGTCGTGCGGACGATAACAGTGCGGTCGACCGGATTTGCCGCGCAGCGGCTCTACCGGGTGGCTGCCGCGATCCGAGGCGAAGCGGTAGCA
>DAIMHX010000063.1:0-14261 GCA_036723055.1 Microbacteriaceae bacterium | reverse complement strand
CCCTCGACCATCGACGTGCCGAGGGTGCCGGCGTTGAAGTTGACGAAGCCCTCGTGCATGACGGTGGTGCCGGGGGACAGGTGCGCGCCGAGGCGCACGCGCGAGGCATCCGCGATCCTGACCCGGTCGGGGGTGACGTAGTTCAGCAGCGGGGGGAACTTGTCGATGCCGGTCGCCTGGATGCCGAGGCGCTGGAGCGACGGGCGCAGGCGGTCGAAGTCGGCCGGGAGCATCGGGCCGGCGTTGGTCCAGACGACGGTCGGCAGGTGACCGAAGATGCCGTCGAGGTTGATGCTGTTCGGGCGCACGAGGAGGTGCGAGAGCAGGTGCAGGCGGAGGTAGGCATCCGTCGTTCCGGTCGGTGCCGCCTGGAGGTCGATCTGCACGGTGACGGCGTCCAGCCGCACGTTGCGCCGGGCGTCGTCTCCCGTGACCTCTTCGAGCTCGGCCGGCACGATCCAGCGGTCGCGGCCGGCGGGCAGTGTGCCCAGGCTGGGCGCCGGGAACCACGTGTCGAGCACCGTTCCGTCGCCCGCGATCGTGGCCAGGCCGTACCCCCACGCGTGGGACGGGAGAGCGACATCGGGGGAGGCGGCAGTGAGCATGCCTCTAGATTAGTAGGGTGCCCCTGAACCCAGTGCCAGTGAACCCCGAGCGACTCAACCTCGCCGCGTCGTCCATCGAGATCACCCGCGAGATCTGCGACATCGAGTCGGTGTCCGGCAACGAGACGACGCTGGCGGATGCCATCGAAGCGTCGCTCGCCGGAGCCGACCACCTCGAGATTATCCGCGACGGCGACACCATCGTCGCCCGCACCCGGCTCGGCCGTGCGCAGCGCGTCGTCATCGCCGGGCACATCGACACGGTCCCGCTGAACAACAACCTGCCGACCCGCTTCGAGACGATCGACGGCGTCGACTATCTCTGGGGACGCGGCACGGTCGATATGAAGTCCGGCGTCGCCGTGCAGCTCAAACTGGCCCTCGAACTTACCGAGCCCGGCGTCGATATCACCTGGATGTGGTACGACCACGAGGAGGTCTCCGACAACCTCAACGGCCTCGGCCGGCTCGCCCACAACCGCCCGGACCTGTTCGTGGGCGATTTCGCCATCCTCGGCGAGCCGACCAACAGCCAGATCGAGGGTGGGTGCAACGGCAACCTGCGAGTGGAGATCCGCGCCTTCGGCCTGCGGGCGCACTCTGCGCGCAGCTGGGTGGGCGAGAACGCCATCCACAAGGTCGCGCCGATCCTGCACGCGCTCGCGAACTACGAGCCCCGCGAGGTCGAGGTCGACGGCCTCGTTTACCGCGAGGGCCTGAACGCGGTCGGCATCACCGGCGGCATCGCCGGCAACGTCATCCCCGACGAAAGCATGGTGCACGTCAACTACCGCTTCGCGCCCAGCCGCACCGTCGACGAGGCGATCGCCCACCTGCACGAACTGTTCCCCGAGTTCGAGATCACCGTCGTCGACAGCGCAGCCGGCGCGCGCCCCGGCCTCGACGCTCCCCTCGCGCAGGAATTCCTCGCGGCGGTCGGGGGCGAGGCCCGCCCCAAGTACGGCTGGACGGATGTCGCCCGCTTCTCAGCCCTCGGCGTCCCCGCGGTCAACTACGGCCCCGGCGACCCGCTCAAGGCCCACGCTGACGACGAACGGGTCGCGCTGCACCAGATCACCGAGTGTGAAGAGGGCCTGCGCGCGTGGCTGAGCGCCTCAGCCGGCTAAGGGCGAGGTACCGGCTTACGCCGTGGTGGGGCAAGGTCATCGCGGTCTGGGCCGTGTCCCGTGTGGTCACGACCACGATGGTGCTGGTCCTGGCGAGCGTGCAGGGCCCGAACGCGTGGACGGGCGCCGGCCCTCGGTACGTCGACTTCGCGAACATCTGGGATGGCCGCTGGTACAACATCGTCGCCGTCGCCGGCTACCCGTCCGTGCTGCCCCTCACCCCCCAGGGGCAGGTGGCCGAGAACGCGTGGGCGTTCCTGCCGGGCTATCCGGCCCTCGTGCGCCTGCTGATGGAGGTCAGCGCCCTGCCCTGGGCGCCCGTGGCGGTGTTCGTCTCGCTCGCCTTCAGCCTCGGTACCGCCCTGCTGTTCTACCGGCTGATGCGGCGCGTGCTCGATTCGTCGACGGCGCTGTTCTCCGTCGTGTTGTTCTGCTTCGCCCCCCTCTCGCCGATCCTGCAGTTCGGGTATGCGGAATCGATGTACCTCTTCTTCCTCACCCTCGCGCTGTTCCTGCTGCTGGAGCGGCGGTACGTGCTGCTCTTCCCGGTGGTCGCCGTGATGGCCTTCACCAGGCCCAGCGGGCTGGCGTTCGCGCTGGCCCTGGGGCTGCACGTCGTGCACCGCTGGGTGACCAGGGCCAGGGACCCGTTCCCGCTGCACGAGCGGGTGCTGTCGGCATCCGTCGCCGTGTTCAGCGGGCTCCTCGGTCTGGCCTGGCCGGTGACCGCCTGGGCCGTCACCGGGTCGATGTCGGCGTACACCGACACCGAGCTGGCCTGGCGGGCGCCGTACATCGGCTACCAGGACCTCGTGCCGTTCACCGGGTGGTTCCAGGGCGGGGTGTGGTGGATCGGAATGCCGCTCGGCATCATCGCCGTCGCCGCCCTGATCCTCGCCTTCACCCTGTTCATGTTCACGCCGGCGGTGAAGCGTCTCGGCGTCGACCTGCGGTTCTGGGTGGCCGGCTACGTGCTCTACCTGCTCGCCGTCTTCTTCCCGCAGTCGAGCACGTTCCGGCTGCTCATGCCGGTGTTCCCGCTGCTCGGCGCGGTCGCGGTTCCGCGCTCGGTCGCGTACCGCGTGGCACTCGTGGTGCTGGGAATTGCGGGCCAGTGGGGGTGGCTGCTGATCTGCTGGGGAGTCGACGGCGCGGACTGGACGCCGCCCTAATTACAGTCTTAGGGGCCGGATGGTCGATAATGGAAGTTCACAGTATGAATGAAAGGGGAGTTCATGGCTGCCATGAAGCCACGGACCGGGGATGGCCCGATGGAGGCTGTCAAAGAAGGGCGCCTCATCATCGTGAGGGTACCGCTCGAAGGCGGAGGTCGACTTGTCGTTTCCGTGAATGACGCCGAGGCGAAGGAGCTTCACGACGCACTTGCCGGGGTCGTCAGCCCGGCCGTCTAGGCCCGGATGATTTCACCCCGGATGATCGGCTGTGCAGCTTCGGCTGCACAGCCGATTTCTTTGTTCGGGGGACTTGCGTGTGCTGGGGAGCGGCGCGGGGGTGTCGCCCGGGGTCAGGCGCGCAGCTTGGTGATCTGCAGCAGCCCGTCGCCGACCGGCGAGAGGGCGCTGATCACGGCGTTCGAGGACGCGATTTCGTTGAGGAGCGTGCGGAATCCCGTGGTCACGTCGTCACGCTGGGTGGGGTTGGCCACCCGGCCGCGCCAGAGCGCATGGGCGACGAGCACGGTTCCGCCCGGGCGGGCCAGGCGCAGCCCGTGCTCGACGTACTCGATGACCGACTGCGGGTCGGCGTCGATGAAGACGATGTCGTAGGAGTTCTCGTTCATGCGCGGCAGCACCTCGGCCGCCTTGCCGGTGATCAGCCGCACGCGGTTCGCGGGGATCCCGGCCTCGACGAAGCTGGCCCTGGCGTGCTGCTGGTGGTCGATTTCGTTGTCGATCGACGTGAGTGTCGCCCCGGGGGCGCCGGTGAGCAGCCAGATGCCGGAGACGCCGGCTCCCGTGCCGACCTCGAGGATGCTCCTGGCGCCGGTGGCGGCCGCGAGAACGGCGCTCTGGGCGCCGACGGAGGGCGCGATCGCGTCGATCCCGAGCTCAAGGGACTGCTGCCTGGCCTTGACCAGGGCGTCGGTCTCCACGACGAAGTCATCGGAGAATTTCCAGTTCAGTTCAATGTCAGACACGGCGCAACTCCAGTAGGTGGGTACGTCAAGACTACGGCCGCGCCGCGCATGGTCGAGGGATGCCTCGCCGGGGGTTATTCTGATGGAATGTTTGGTCTGACGTTCGAGAAAATCCTGCTCATCGGGATCATCGCCGTCTTCTTGCTCGGTCCGGAGAAACTTCCGCACTACGCCGCCCAGCTGGGACGCCTCGCGCGCCAGCTCAGGGACATGGCGAACGGGGCCAAGGACCGCATGCGCGACGAGATGGGCCCCGAGTTCGACGACCTGGACTGGAAGAAACTCGACCCCCGCCAGTACGACCCGCGCCGGATCATCCGTGAGGCGCTGCTCGACGACGAACCGTTCGCCGCCAAGCCGGTTGACGAGTCGGCCATCGTGTCCAGGGCGCCGAACCCTGACGGCGCCTACCTGCAGCGCAAGCGTGCCCGCGAGAACGCCCTGGCCCCCGCCGAGCCGGCGCCGTTCGACTCCGAAGCCACCTAGCCAGCCCCGCGCTCTGTCCGAATTCGACGGAGATTTTGGTCGAAACGGGTCTGAAACGCGCGTTTTGCGGGGTTTGGCCCAAAATGTCCGTCGAATTCGGCAGGGGCGACGGCTGGGGCGACGGCAGGGGCGGTGGGTCGGGCTACTTCGGGGAAATGCCGAGGCTGCGGCCGGCGAGGCCGCGGGCGCGGGTGGCGAGCCGGTCAGCGACGGCCCGGATGGCGGCCGCGGCGGGGTCGTCAGGGGCACCGAGCACGACCGGGACGCCCTGGTCCCCGCCGGCGCGCAACTGCACGCTCAGCGGCACCTGGGCGAGCAGCTCCACGGGCGCCTCCTGCCCGGCAGAGAGCCTGCGCGCAACCTCGGCGCCTCCGCCGGAGCCGAACAGTTCCAGCATGGTGCCGTCAGGCTGCGGGAGCCCGGCCATGTTCTCGATCACGCCGTAGATGCTCTGGCCGGTCTGCCGGGCGACGACGCCGCTTCGCTCAGCGACCTCCGCTGCGGCCGGCTGCGGGGTGGTGACGACGATGACCTCGGCGTGGGGGAGCAGCTGGCCGACCGAGATCGCCACGTCCCCGGTGCCCGGCGGCAGGTCGAGCAGCAGGATGTCCAGGTCGCCGAAGTACACGTCGGTGAGGAACTGCTGGATCGTGCGGTGCAGCATCGGCCCGCGCCAGGCGACCGCGACCGAGGCATCCTCGACGAACATGCCGATCGAGATGACCTTCACGTCGTAGGCGATCGGCGGCAGGATCATGTCCCCGACCTGGGTCGGCTTGACCGCGAGCCCGTCGCTGACCAGGCCGAGCAGGCCGGGGATGGAGAACCCGTACACATCCGCGTCGATGATGCCGACCCGCAGCCCCCGCGCGGCCAGCGCGACGGCGAGGTTGGCGGTGATCGTGGACTTGCCCACCCCGCCCTTGCCGCTGGTGATCGCGTAGACGCGAGTGAGCGACTCCGGCCCGAACTGGATCACCCGCGCGGCCTTGCCGCCGCGCAGCTTCTCGGTCAGTGCCTGGCGCTGCTCGCGCGTCATCACGGTGACGTCGACGGTGACATTGCCCGCGCCGGCGACGGATTCCGCGGCCTGCAGGGTGTCGGCCTCGATGCGCTGCGCCGCTGGACATCCGGCGATCGTCAGGCGGATGCCGACGGTCACGTGGCCGGCGGGGTCGACCGTGACGCCGGACACCATGTCGAGCTCGGTGATCGGCTTGCGGATCTCTGGATCGATCACCCGAGCGAGGGCGGCGAGGACCTGGTCGTCAGTCAACCGAGGGACGCTCCCCGCGCTCGCGCCGGTCCTGCTCGTCACGCTGGTCGAGATTGTCGAGCAGCGAGCGCAGCTCGGCCCGGAGGAAGTCCTTCGATGCGAGGTCTTTCAGGCCGAGCCGCAGGGCGACCACCTCGCGGGCGAGGTACTCGGTGTCGGCGAGGTTGCGCTCGGCGCGCTGCCGGTCCTGCTCGAACTGCACGCGGTCGCGGTCGTCCTGGCGGTTCTGGGCGAGGAGGATCAGCGGCGCGGCGTACGACGCCTGCAGCGAGAGCACCAGGGTGAGCGCGATGAAGCCGAGCGACACCGAGTCGAACCGCAGGTTCGCGGGCGACAGCGTGTTCCAGCCGATCCAGCCGATCGTGAACAGGGTGAGCCCGAGGAGGAACCAGGGCGTGCCCATGCCTCGCGCGATGGTCTCGGTGAACCGGCCGAAGCGGTCGCTGCTGCCGCGGCGGCTGCGCGCGAGTTTGGATGCACGCAGCCCCTTGGGCGCGTCGAGGCGAAGATCGGACCGGTTAGCTCGTGCCATGGTCGCTCACCTTTCCGCCTGGCAGGGGGATGCTTCCGGTCATCAGGTTGTTCCTGACCGCGGCGCGCCTGGTCACGTCGTCATTGCCGTCGTGGCTTCGCCAGTCGTCCGGGAGCAGGTAGTCGAGCACGTCGTCGATCGTGACCACGCCGACCAGGCGGTGGTTGTCGTCGACCACGGGCACGGAGACGAGGTCGTAGCTGGCAAGGATGCGCGAGACCTCGGCCGCCGAGGTGTCGGCCGTGATCGCTTCCAGGCCGAGGTCGAGCAGCGTGCCGAGGCGTTCGTGCGGCGGGTAGCGCAGCATCCGCTGGAAGTGCACCATGCCGAGGAAACGCCCGGTCGGCGGCTCGTAGGGCGGCAGGGTGACGCAGATCGCCGCGCCGAGGGCCGGCGCGAGGTCGTGGCGGCGGATGAGCGCGAGCCCCTCGGCCACGGTGGCGTCGGCCGAGACGATGATCGGCTCGGTCGTCATGAGACCGCCGGCGGTGTCGGGGGCGTAGGAGAGCAGGAAGCGCACGTCGTCCGCCTCCTCCGGCTCCATCAGGTCGAGGAGCTGCTCGCCGCGCGCAGGCGGCAGCTGCGCGATGAGGTCGGCCGCGTCATCCGGCTGCATGTGGTCGAGCACCTCGGCGGCGCGGGCGTCGCCGAGGTTGGTCAGGATGCCGACCTGTTCGCTTTCCGGCATCTCCTCGAGCACATCGGCGAGGCGGCCGTCGGGCAGTTCGCTGGCGACCTCGAACATGCGTTCCTGGGGCAAGTCGAGCAGGGTGTTGGCGAGGTCGGCGGGCTTGAGGTCGGAGTAGGTGGCGATGAGCTGCTCGGCGGACTGGGCCTGGCCCTCTGTCGACTTTTCGTGCACCTCACCCCAGGTGACGAAGGCCGTGGCGCCCTTGGCGAACAGGGACGCGCTGGTCTTGGGTCGCCGGACGAAGAGCTGGCTGACCGCCCATTCGCCCTGGTTGCTCGGCTCGATCGCGACATCCTCGATGATCGCTTCGCCGGAGCCGTCGTTGAACGCGAGCTGGCGGCCGAGGATCTCGGCGATGACGCGCACCTCGCCGCCGCGCTGCTCGAACCGGCGCACGTTGATCAGGCCCGTCGTGATGATCTGTCCGGAGCCGATGCTGGTGACGCGGCCGATCGACACGAAGACGCGACGCTTGCCTGGGATCTCAACGATCAGGCCGACCACCCGGGGTGGGTCGCTTTTTCGGTAGACGACCAGTACATCGCGCACCTTGCCCACGCGGTCGCCCGCGGGGTCGAAGACGGTGCAGCCGGCCAAGCGGGCGACGAAGACTCTGGTGGCACTCACAGTACAAATCTAGGCCACGCATCGTTGATTCGAGACGAGCGTGGAACAATGGCGGCATGAGCACACAAAGCCCGCTGGGCGGTCGCGGAGCGGCCCTCTTCCCCGTCCTGCCCAAGGGCGAGGTCGTCGCCACCTACGAAACCTATTTTGAGGCGCAGGAGGCCGTCGACAAGCTCGCCGTAGCCGACTTCCCGGTGAAGCAGGTGTCCATCGTCGGCAACGACCTCAAGAGCGTCGAACGGGTGACCGGCAAGCTCACCTACGGCCGCGTCGCGCTGGCCGGCGCGGCATCCGGCGCCTGGATGGGCATCTTCTTCGGGTTGCTCTTCTTCATCTTCTCGCCGAGCGGAGCGAGCCTGCCGTTCGTGGCGGCCGCGCTGCTCATCGGCGCCGGGTTCGGGATGCTGTTCGGCCTCGTCAGCTACGCGCTGAACCGCCGGCGGCGGGACTTCACCTCGACCATGCAGGTGATCGCCGGCAACTACCAGGTGATCGTCGACCTGGCCCTGGTCAACCGCGCCCGCAACGTGCTGGCCGGTCACGCCGCGGCGGCGACGGAGCCGGTGGCGCCGCATCCGGCCGAGCCGACGCAGCCGACCCAGCCGTCAGGGCCGACCCAGCCAGCCGGGCAGTCCCAACCGACTCCTCCGCCCGCCCCGTAGCCACGTGCCCCCACCCCGCGGACGGGGAGCGGGACGGGCCGCTGCGGTTACTTGGTGAGGGTGGCGATCCAGGCTTCGACGTCGGTCGCCGTGCGCGGGATGGCGGCCGAGAGGTTCTCTGCGCCGTCCTCGGTGATCAGGATGTCGTCCTCGATGCGCACGCCGATGCCGCGGTACTCCGCCGGCACGGTGAGGTCGTCCGACTGGAAGTACAGGCCGGGCTCGATCGTGAACACCATGCCGGGTTCGATCACGGCGTCCATGTACATGTCGCGGCGGGCCTGGGCGCAGTCGTGCACGTCGATGCCGAGGTGGTGGCTGGTGCCGTGCACCATGTAGCGGCGGTGGTGCCCGTTGTCGGGCTGCAGCGCCTCCTCGGCGGTGACCGGGAGCATGCCCCACTCCGCGGTGCGGCGGGCGATGACGTCCATGGCCGCGGCGTGCACGTCGCGGAACACGGCGCCGGGCCTGGCGACGGCGAAGGCGGCATCCGCTGCCTCGAGGACGGCGTCGTAGACCCGGCGCTGCACCTTGGTGAAGGTGCCGTTGACCGGGAGGGTGCGGGTGATGTCGGCGGTGTAGTAGCTGTCGACCTCGACGCCGGCGTCCAGCAGGATCACGTCGCCGGGAACCACGGCGCCGTCGTTGCGGGTCCAGTGCAGGATGCAGGCGTGGGGGCCGGATGCCGCGATCGTGTCGTAACCGACGGCGTTGCCGTCGGCCCGGGCGCGCGTGTTGAACACGCCCTCGACCAGGCGCTCGCCGCGCTGGTGCGCGCTGGAGCGGGGCAGGTCACGGATGACGTCGTCGAAGCCGCGCGCGGTGGCATCGACGGCCAGGCGCATCTGGCCGACCTCGTACAAGTCCTTGACCAGGCGGAGTTCTGACACGTCGCGGGCGAGTTGCTCGTCGGCGTCGTGCTCGGCGTTGACCTCGAGGCTGAACGGGGAATCGGACGCGTTCATGCCGAGCGCCTTCTCTGCGGCGAACCGGAGGCGGGCGTCGTCCACCTCGGAGGTGAACTCGGGGTCTGAGCCGCGCACGACGAGGGTTGTGCTGTTGATCGCGGCCATGACGGCTGCAAGGTCTGCGATGCCGCGCACGGTGACGGCGAGGTCACTGGCGACCTGCTCGATCGAGGGGCGCGGGCCGATCCAGAACTCGCCGATCTCGGCGTTGGCGTAGAACTCGTCTGAGTCCCTGCCTGCCGCCTCGCGGAAGTAGACGGTGGCGTCATGGCCGGTGGCGGTGGGCTCCAGCACCAGCACGGCGCCGGGCTCTGAATCGCCGCCCCAGCCGGTGAGGTGCGCGAAGGCCGAGTGGGCGCGGAACGCGTAGTCGGTGTCGTTCGAGCGCTGCTTGAGGCGGCCGGCCGGGATGATCAGCCGCTGCCCCTGGTACAGGGCGGAGAGGCGCGCGCGCCTCGCGGCCGCGAAGGGCGCCTGCTCGCGGGCGGGCGGGAGCGCGTCGGTGCGATCCGCCCACTGGCTGGAAATGTAGGCCTTGAAGCCGGCGGAGCTCGGCGTGGTGGAGCGGTTCTCGTTCGAGCGGGGGACCGGCGTGATCACGGTGTCGGTGGAAGCCATCCCCCTATTCTTCCATTGCTCTACGGGCGAGTGCCGAGTTGCGCTTTAGCGGGCCGGGGAGAGTTCGGCGACGATGGGTCGGTGGTCGCTCCCCGCCGAGTCCTCCGACTCGATGACGTGCATGCTGTCCACATGCCAATTCGGGGTCGACAGCACGTGGTCGATGGGGGTCCCCAGCAGGGCCGGGGCCCAGGTCGGCCAGGAGCCGACGGCGCCGGATCCGGTATCCAGCGCGGCATCCCCGCACTCGCCCAGCACGGCCGGGGCGGATGCGGAGCGCCCGGCCATATGGTCGACGGTCGAGTTGAAGTCGCCGGCCATGATCACATTGCCGGTGCACTTCGTGGCCAGCCAGTCGAGGTCGGAGCGCCAGTTCGACATTTCGAAGCGGATGGGCGCAACGGCGTGCACGGCGATGACGGTCGGGCCGGTCCCGTCGACGGGTTTCGCGACGACGGTGGGCAGCACGTTCGTGTTGCCGGGCGGGCCGGAGCCGGCCGTGGAGGCCACCTCGTAGCGGCCGAGGTCCGGGCTGATCAGCAGGGTCGTCGACCGCGCCTTCGACACGTGGTCGAAGGCGACCGTGTGCACCCACATGGGCCGGCCGGCCGCTCGCATCGCCTTCGCCACGGCGACGCCGGTCGTTTCCGTCGTCTCCGCGAGGGTGATCACGTTGGCGTGCTGGGCGAGGGCCAGGCGCGCGATCTCGGCGGCGCCGGGGGCATCGCCGAGCGTGTTCCAGCTCAGCACGGTCACCGCGTCGCCGCCGGCCGCGGCGGCGCCCTTGTAGGGCCCGATGCCCCGCACGGCGAGGATGCCGGCGTTGGCGACGATGAACAGCAAGACGACGACGGCCAGCATCCCGGTCACCCGGCGGAGCGCAGGGATGCGCGTGAGCAGCAGCAGGAGCACGAGGGCGGCGGCCGCAGCGACGACGGCGGCGCCCCGCAGCGACACGATGTGCGCGATGACCCAGAAATTCTGCGCCCCGACGAGCTGCGGCCAGGTGAGGAGCAGCAGCACGATCGCGGCACCGATCGTGATCAGGGCACTCGTGTATCGGGTAGGCATGGCCCTGATCACACTAGGTCAGAATGCTGGACGCAGCATCCACAACGCCGGGCCGGCCGGCCCAACTAACATGGGGTGATGGAAGCAGTGCGGCGATTCACGGGTCCGATCGACCTGCACACGCACTCGAGCGTCTCGGACGGGACGGAGACCCCCTCACAACTCATTCGCGCGGCCGGGGCCGCGGGCCTGGGCACGGTTGCCCTGACCGACCACGACTCGACCGCGGGCTGGTCCGAGGCCGCCGTCACCGCGCAGGAGGTCGGCATCACGCTCATCCGCGGGATGGAGTTCAGCACGCGCGTGCAATTCTCCAGCGTGCACCTGCTCGCCTACCTGTTCGATCCGACGGATCCCGGGATCGTCGCGGAGACCGCCAGGGTGCGCCGGGCGCGCCTCACCCGCGCCGAGCAGATGGTCGAACGAATCGGCGAAGACTACGGGCTCACCTGGGACGACGTGCTGGCCCAGACCGCCCCTGACGCGACCGTCGGACGGCCGCACATCGCCGACGCGCTCGTCGCCCGCGGGCACGCCCTCACCCGGAGCGAGGCCTTCGCCGGCATCCTGCACTGGGAGTCCGGCTACTACCAGCCGCACTATGCGCCGGACCCGGTGCACGCGGTGCGCCTGGTCAGGGCGGCCGGGGGAGTGCCGGTGCTGGCCCACCCGGCAACCCGCGGCGTCGGACACATCGTGCCGGAGTCGCGCCTGGCCGAGCTGGTCGACGCCGGCCTGTTCGGGCTCGAGCTCGAACACCGGGAGAACAAGCCGGATGCGAAGGCCCGGCTGTACGAGCTCGCGGAGAAGTACAGCCTCGCCGTGACCGGGTCGAGCGACTACCACGGCGAGGGCAAGCCGAACCGCCTGGGCGAGAACACGACCTCCCCTGAGGTGCTCGAGCGCATCATCGAGAAGGCCACCGGCGCCGAGCCGATCTACGGGGCGTAGCCGCCGCCATCCGCCGAGATTGTCCGTTGCGGCCGAGATTGACCGGCGTACCGGGCAGTCTCGACCGCACCTGTCAATCTCGAGGTGGCGGAGCGGGTGAGGCGTCGGTGCTAGACCGCGCCGGTGCCGGCCTGCGGCGCGCGGCGACGCGTGCGGCTGCGGCGGCGGGGTGCGCTGTTGCCGTCGTGGTGCTCGGTGCCGCCGCCGTCGTGCGTTCCGGCGGCCGGCGTGGCCGCGGGGGCGTCGGGGTTGGTGGTCTTGCTGACGCGGGTGGCGGGGCGGCTCGAACGGTCGCCGCCCTGGTCGCCGGAGCGTCCTGAGCCGGAGCGTCCGGAACCCGAACGACCGGAGTCGCCGCGCCCGGAGCCCGAGCGGCCGGCGCCGGAGCGTCCGGAGTCGCTTCGACCGGAACCGGCGCCGACGACGACGTCCTTGATCGGCGTGGCCCGCAGGCGGCCCTTGGAGCCGACCGGGATGTTCAGGTCCGCGAAGAGGTGCGGCGAGGAGGAGTAGGTCTCCATCGGTTCCGGCTGGCCGAAGTCGAGCGCGCGGTTGATCAGGGCCCACTTGTGCAGGTCGTCCCAGTCCACGAACGTCACGGCGATGCCGGTCTTGCCGGCGCGGCCGGTGCGGCCGACGCGGTGCAGGTACGCCTTGTCGTCCTCGGGGATGGTGTGGTTGATCACGTGGGTGACGTCTTCGACGTCGATGCCGCGGGCGGCGACATCCGTGGCGATCAGGATGTCCTTTTTGCCGGCCTTGAACGAGGCCATGGCGCGTTCTCGCTGCTCCTGGTTCAGGTCGCCGTGCACGGCGGTGGCGTTGAAGCCGCGGTCGCCGAGCTCTTCGACGAGCTTCGCGGCGGCGCGCTTGGTGCGGGTGAAGATGACGGTCTTGCCTCGGCCTTCGGCCATCAGGATGCGGCCGATGACCTCGTCCTTGTCCATGTTGTGCGCGCGGTAGACGAGGTGCTCGATGTTGGCCTGCATGAGGCCCTCATCGGGGTCGGTCGCACGGATGTGGATGGGCCGGGTCATGAACCGGCGGGCCAGGGCCACGATCGGGCCGGGCATGGTGGCGGAGAACAGCATGGTGTGGCGCGTGGCTGGGGTCTGCGCGAAGAGCTTCTCGATGTCGGCGAGGAAGCCGAGGTCGAGCATCTTGTCGGCCTCGTCGAGCACCATTTCCTGCACGTTGGAGAGGCTGAGCAGGCGCTGGCTGGCGAGGTCGAGGAGGCGGCCCGGGGTTCCGACGACGATCTGCGCGCCGGCCTTGAGCTGCTCGATCTGGCCTTCGTAGGCCTTGCCGCCGTAGATGGAGACGATCTTGGTGTCGCGGTTCTTCGCGGCGAGTTCGAGGTCTTCGGAGACCTGCACGCACAGTTCGCGGGTCGGCACGACCACGAGGGCCTGCACGCCGGGCGCCGGGTTGAGGCCGAGGCGCTGGATCAGCGGGAGGCCGAAACCGAAGGTCTTGCCGGTGCCGGTCTTGGCCTGGCCGATGATGTCCTGGCCGGCGAGGGCGAGGGGGATGGTCTGTACCTGGATGGGGAACGGCTCAAGGATGCCCTTGTCGGCGAGAGCCTGAACCATGTCCTGGTCGATATTGAGTTCGGAGAAAGTCACGAATGTATGCCTGTCATTAGCTTGAAGGGGGATGCGCCCGTCTTCAGTCTCGGGCACCGGCCGCCGGTCCATGCCGGTGGCGTGATACAAGCTTACCGGTCGCTCCTGAAAAACCCCCCTGATCACCGTGTGTCCTAAGCTGGGCCCGTGATCTCGTGGTTTGGACGACGCCCTCTGCGCGTGGATAACCCCCGGCTGAAGGCCAGGGGGGAGAAGTCGTCGACGACCAAGGTCGACATCAAAGACCTGACCCCCGAGGTGCTGCCCTACCTCGGGCAGGTGGCCTACTTCGAGCTCGGGGAGTTCGAGAGCCTCGCGCGCGCGGTCTCGACCGCTCCGAACCTGGCCGCCAGGGAGGGACTGAGCGCCGCCGCAGGGAGGGCGCTGTCCAAGCACCACGGCCTGATCACCGAGATCCGCCGCCGCGGCGGAGAACCGGCCGGGGTCATGGCCCCGTTCGCGGCCGCGCTCGACCATTACCGCCAGCAGATTGCGGGGGAGGACTGGCACGAGTTGCTGCTCAGCTGCTACCTCACCGGCGGGCTGCTCGACGACTTCTTCATCCGTCTGTCCGATGGGCTTCCAGGAGACGTCGGCCCCCGGGTCGCGCACCTGCTCGGCCAGGACGCCGGCACCGACGTGCTCGTGCACGAACTCAAGGCCGCGATCGCCGCGGAGCCGGGGCTCGGTTCGCGCCTGGCCATGTGGGGACGCCGCCTGGTCGGGGACACGCTGCTCGTCGCACGGTCGGCGATGCCGGTGACCGCCCCGACGGCGTCGAAGGACTCACGCATCGAGCCCGTGTTCACCGAACTGATCGCGGCGCACACTCGCCGCATGGACGGCCTCGGACTGACCGCCTAG
>DAIMHX010000062.1:0-14307 GCA_036723055.1 Microbacteriaceae bacterium | reverse complement strand
CCTAGGAGCCGATCTCCTGGTACGCGGCGAACAGGAGGGAAGCATCCGGGCCCTCGAGCACCGTCGGCTTGCCCACGTCGTCGAGCACGATGAAGCGCAGCATGCCGCTGCGGGTCTTCTTGTCCCGCTGCATGGTGGCCAGGAGCGTGTTCCAGCGGCCGACCGGGTAGGTCGTGGGCAGGGTGAGCGACTCCAGGATGCGGCGGTGCCGGTCGACGGCCTCGTCCGACAGGCGACCGGTCAGTCGCGCCAGCTCGGCGGCGAACATCATCCCGACCGCGACAGCCGCGCCGTGGCGCCAGCCGTAGCGTTCGGCGTGCTCGACCGCGTGGCCCAGGGTGTGCCCGTAGTTGAGGATCTCGCGCAGGCCGGACTCCTTGAAGTCCTCGCCCACGACGCGCGCCTTCATGGCGATGGCGAGCTCGACAACGCGGCGGAACTGCGGGGTCGTCGGGTCGGTGACAGCGGCCACATCCGCCTCGATGATGTCGAGAATCTCCGGCACCTGGATGAAACCGGCCTTCACGATCTCGGCGAAGCCGGCCAGGATCTCGTTGCGTGGCAGGTCCTCGAGCACGTCGAGGTCGCAGAGCACGGCCGTCGGCGCGTAGAACGTGCCGACGAGATTTTTGCCCTCTGCGGTGTTGATGCCGTTCTTGCCGCCGACGGCGGCATCCACCATGCCGAGCACGCTCGTCGGGATCTGCACCAGGCGTACGCCGCGCAACCAGGTCGCCGCGACGAAACCGGCCAGGTCGGTGACGGCTCCCCCGCCGAAGCCGATCACGGCGTCCGTGCGGCTGAAGTCGGCCTGGCCCATGACCTGCCAGCAGAAGGCGGCGACCTCGACGCGCTTGGCGGCCTCGGCATCCGGCACCTCGGCGATCAGCACCTCGTAACTGCCGAGCAGGCTCTCCCGCAGGGCGACGGCCCGCGCCCCGAGCGTCGACGTGTGCACGATGAGCACCTTGCGCACGCCGGTGCCGAGCTGCTCTGCGACGTCGGCGACGAGCCCCCTGCCCACCAGCACCGGGTAGCTGTCGACCCCGGCCACGGTGATCACCGTGGTGCCAGTCGGGTCAATGGTTGCTTCTGGCGCAGTTGTGTCGGTCACGATTTCTCTCTTACCCAGTTCACGATGTCGTCGGCGATCTTGTCGATCGGACGCTTGGAGGTGTCAAATTGGATGCTCGCCAGCGCCTCGTAAATCGGGCGCCGCTCGTCGAAGATGCGCTGCCAGGCGTCGACGCCGTCCGCGAGCAACGGCCGCTTGGCGCCACCGATCCGGGAAGCAGCGGCCGCGGCGTCCACGCTGAGGTAGACGACGGTGCAGCCGGCGAGGTCCGCCTGCGTCTGTGCGTCGAGCACCGCGCCGCCGCCGAGAGAGACGACGGCGTGCTCGCCCAGGGCGTCGACGACGGCCGCACGTTCGAGCACGCGGAAATAGTCTTCGCCCTCGCGCGCGAAGATCTCACTGATCGGCCCGTACTCGGCAACGATTCGCTTGTCGGTGTCGATGAACGGCACCACGAGGGCACGGGCGACGCGCTTGCCGATCTTGGTCTTGCCGGCGGCCATCGGACCAATGAAGACAAGCGGGAAGAGCGGATGCTCGAGAGCAGGCATCGTTAGAGCGACGCGTCGCTGGACGCACCCGTCTTCAGGTTCGCCGGGATGTTCGCGAGGTAGGAGTCGAGGTTGCGGCGGGTTTCCTCGACCGCGTCGCCGCCGAACTTCTCCAGCACCGAGTTGGCGAGCACGAGGGCAACCATCGCCTCGGCGACCACGCCCGCCGCGGGCACGGCGCAGACATCCGAGCGCTGGTGGTGCGCAGGGGCGGCCTCGCTGGTGGCGACATCGACGGTGCGCAGGGCCCTGGGGATGGTGGAGATCGGCTTCATGCCGGCGCGCACCCGCAGCACGGTGCCCGTGCTCATGCCGCCTTCGGTTCCGCCGGCCTTGTCGCTGGCACGCATGATCGCTCCGGCCGACTGCACGAGCTCGTCGTGCGCGACGGAACCGCGCCTGGTCGTGGTGAGGAATCCGTCCCCCACCTCGACGCCCTTGATCGCCTGGATGCCCATCAGCGCGGCGGCCAGCTGGGAGTCGAGGCGGCGGTCCCAGTGCACGAACGAGCCAAGCCCGGGGGGAAGGTTGTAGGCGAGCACCTCGACGACGCCGCCGAGGGTATCGCCGTCCTTGTGGGCCGCGTCGACCTCGGCGACCATGAGCGCCGAGGTGGCTTCGTCGAAGCAGCGCAACGGATCGGCGTCGAGCGCGTCGACGTCGGTCGGCAGCGGCAGCGGCGCGTCCTCGGGGACCCGGACGGGCCCGATGGAGAGAGTGTGGCTGACCAGGCCGATGCCGAGCTCTGCGAGGAACGCCCTGGCCACAGCGCCCAGCGCGACGCGAGCGGCGGTTTCGCGGGCGCTCGCGCGTTCGAGCACGGGGCGCGCCTCGTCGAAGCCGTACTTCTGCATGCCGACGAGGTCGGCGTGTCCGGGGCGCGGGCGCGTCAGGGGCGCGCCGCGGCCGCGGGCGAGCTTCTCGGCGTCAACCGGCTCCGGGCTCATCACGTCGACCCATTTGGGCCATTCGGTGTTGCCGATGCGCAGGGCCACCGGACCGCCGATGGTGACACCGTGGCGCACTCCGCCGGAGATGGTGAGTTCGTCCTCCTCGAATTTCATCCGCGCTCCTCGGCCGTAGCCGAGTTTGCGGCGCGCAAGGTCGAGGCGGATCGCATCAAGAGAAACCGGGATTCCAGCGGGCAAACCCTCGACAATGGCGATGAGTTCGGGGCCGTGGGACTCTCCGGCTGTGAGCCAACGAAGCATGCTGACTATCCTTCCACAGCCGCCGGAGGCAGCGCGCCGCGCATGGCCTCCAGCACGGCGTCTTCGTTCGGCAGCGGTTCGAACGGATCGCCGCTGACGAAGATGCGCACCTGCATCAAGGCCTGGTGCAGCAGCATGCCGAGACCGGAATGTACGGTGCCGTCGACCGCGGACCAGGATTGCGCGATCGCGCTCGGCCACGGGGAATAGGCCACGTCGAAAAGCACGGCGTTGCGGCGCAGGTCCGCAGGGAACTCGCGCCGGAGCGACGTTCCGCCCGGCAGCGTGCTGATCACGAGCTCCGGGCGGCGCTCCGCGCTGCCGAGGGTGGTGAAATCGGAGACCGTGACGATCAGCCCGAGGGTGCGGCCGAGTTCCACGAGCGGCGCGGCCTTCGGGGTGCTGCGCACGATCACGTCGACGGACTCGGCGCCCAGTTCGGCGGCGGCGGCGAGTGCGGAGGATGCCGTGGCGCCCGCCCCGAGCAGTGTGACGTGGGTCACCCGGGCGAGGCCGACCTCAGTGAGGGCGCGAACCAGGCCGGCGACATCCGTGTTGAACCCGGTCAGCGTGCGCGTGCCGTCCATTTCGCCGAACCGGACCGTGTTCACGGCCTGGGTCAGGCCGGCAACCCGATCGATGTCGGTGAGCAACGGAAGCACCTCGTGCTTGAGTGGCATGGTGAGCGAGAGCCCGAGCCATTCGGGGCCGAGGTCGGTGAGGAAGGCCGCGAGGGTCCCGGGGTACACCTCGACGGCGTGGTAGCGCCAGTCCAGCCCGAGGGCGGCGTAGGCGGCCCTGTGCAGCGCGGGCGACAGCGAGTGCTCGATGGGCGAACCGAGCACCGCCAGGCGGCGCGGAGAGGCCTCCGACGTGGGGGCGGCGGGGGGCGGTGCTGCCGGGATCTCGTTAGCCATACTCGGGGTGCTCCTTCATCCAGGCCAGCCACTTGGCAACGGCGACCTCGTGCTCCTTGACGGTGGACGAGAAGGTCGTCTGTCCGGTGTCGAGGTTCCAGGTCACGAAGAACAGCCAACCGCCGGCGACAGGGTGCAGGGCAGCCTCGATGGCGAGGTCGCCCGGGTTCGAGATCGGGCCCACCGGCAGGCCCGGATGCACGTAGGTGTTGTACTTATTGCCGGCGTCCGCTCGTTCGGCGTCGGTGGTCGTCACTCGGTGGGTGTTCCCGGTGCCGTACGCGACTGTGGCGTCGGACTGCAGCAGGCCGCTCTTCCACTGTTTCGGGTCCAGTCGGTTCAGGAACACCCGGGAAACCTTGGGGTAGTCCTCGGCGAGACCGGCTTCCCGCTGGATCAACGAGGCCAGCACGATGGTCGTCCAGCGCCTCTCCGGCGTGACGCCCGCTTCGTCGAGGGCCTTGAATTGGCGGTTGACGAGGGTCTTGATCGCGTCATGCGCGCTGATTCCCGGCGTGAAGCTGTACGTGGCCGGGAAGAGGAAGCCTTCCAGGGAAGTGGCCTCGGCCGGGAGCCCGAAGGAAGCCACATCGGCCGCGGCCTTCTTCAGGTCGTCCAGCGGGATGCTGGCGCCCACCGAGAGCGACTTCAGCACGACGGATGCGACCGTGCCCTCCGGGACGACCACGGTGTGCTTGAGCCGGGTGGCCGGGTCGAGCAGGGCGTCGAGCACCGATCGGGCGCTCATTTTGGTGGCGAGCTGGTAGGCGCCCGGCTGGAATACCGGCGCCGGAGTCTCTGTGAGCAACAGGTTGTAGAAGGCGGCGGAGCTCTTCACCACGTCCTTCTTGGCGAGGGTTCTCGCGATGTCGGACCCGGTATCGCCGTCGAGGATCATCACGACGATCTTCTTCTCCCCGGTGCCGGTGTAGTCCGGCGGTCCCTGCAAGCTGGCCACCAGCTGGCTGATCGGCCCCTGGAGGAGCACCGCAGCTCCGGCCATCAGCGCAATGAGAACCAGCAGCACGACGATGCAGCCCCAGCCGCCCTTGCGCCGCTTCTTTTCGCGCGGCGCGCCCTCTTCGAGCTGGGATCGCCGAGCCGACCTGCTGCCGTGATGCTCCGAGTCGCGGGCCTCGCGGGCCTCGCGTCGCGAGGGCAGTGCCACGTTTTCGGCCGCTTGCATGGTGCGGCCCGCGAGGATGTCGTCCCAGCCCAACGAGGGATCGCCGGGCGGCGGATCGGTTGACTCTGCGGGGGTGTTCGGCACTGTTACGGCCTTTCGGTCGGAAGAACGAATGAGCCGGGGGGCTTCCCAGAGGCACGTTCGGTGTCCAGGGCGTGCTGCAAAATTATAGTCGCGGCCACCTGATCGATGACTGGGCGATGGGTTTTGGCCTTCCGGCCGGATGCCCGCAAAGCCGACTGCGCCGAGACGGTCGACAGTCGTTCGTCGACCAGCCGCACCGGCACCTCCAGGGAGCGCGCGAGGGCCTCAGCGAAGCCCACCGCGTCATCCGTGGATGCCGTGCGGTTTCCGGACAGCGCCAGCGGCAGACCCACGACGACCTCGACGGCCTCGAGCTCAGCCACCACGGCGGCAATCCGGGCGATGTCGGCCGTGCCGCCCTGGTCGCGGCCGACGGTCTCCACGGGCGTGGCAAGCATGCCGTGCGAGTCACTCCGCGCCAGGCCGATCCGGGCCGTGCCGACGTCGACTCCTACCCGCACGCCAGGACGCACGGGCTCAGCGGGCCACGGACGCGCGAACGGCGTCGAGCGCGCTCGGGATGGCAGAGACATCCGTCCCGCCGCCCTGGGCGAGGTCGTCCTTGCCGCCGCCGCCGCCGCCGAGGATCCGCGCCACGTCCTTCGCCAGCGCGCCGGCGCGATGTCCGGCATTGCGGGCCGCCTGGTTGGTGGCGATGATGACGACCGGCTTGTCGCCGACGACGGCCGCGAGTGCGACCACCGCCCGGGCGCTGCCGAGCCGTTCGCGGGGGGCCGTGACAAGCATCCGCACGTCGTCGGCGGAATTGAGCGCGCCCAGGTTTTCGGCCACGACGGTGACGGAACCCACCCGGGAGGCCGTCTGCACCAGCGCCGGCACCCGATCGGTGAGCGCGCGAGCCTCGAACGCGGCGATCTTCTTCTCCGCGGCCTTGAGGTTCTGCACCAGGTCGCTGATGCGCTCCGGCAGCTGTTCCCTCGGCGTCTTGAGGTTCGCGGTGAGCTGCGACACGATCGCGCGCTCTGCGGCGAGGTCGCGGAACGCGTCCAGGCCGACGAGGGACTCGACGCGACGGTTGGTCGAGCCGACGGATGCCTCGCTGACGAGGTTGATCATGCCGATTTCGGCGCTCGTCGACACGTGCGTGCCGGCGCAGAGTTCACGGGACCAGGGGCCGCCGATGTCGACGACCCGCACGCGGTCGCCGTACTTCTCGCTGAACAGGGCCATGGCACCGAGCGCCTTGGCGTCGGCGAGGTTCATCTCGCGGGTGACGACCTCAAGGTTGTCCCGGATGGCGTTGTTCGAGATCTCCTCGATCTCGCTGCGGGTCGCCGGGGACAGCGCCTGGTTCCAGGAGAAGTCGAGTCGGAAGAAGCCGGCCTTGTTGTACGAACCGGACTGGTGCGCGTTCGGGCCGAGCACCTGGCGGAGGGCGGCGTGCAGGATGTGCGTGCCGGAGTGCGCCTGGCGCGCGCCGCGACGCCAGTCGGGGTCGACGACGCTGGTCGCGCTGTCGCCGACGCCCACCTCGCCGCTTCTCACCTGCACCTTGTGGCTGATCAGGCCGGCGACGGGCTTCTGCACGTCGAGGACCTCGAGTTCGTAGCCGGGGCCGACGATCAGGCCGGCGTCGGCCTCCTGGCCGCCCGATTCGGCGTAGAGGGCGGTCTCGCCGAGGATCACCTCGGCGATTTCGCCGGCCACCGCGCTCGTGACGGAGGCACCGTCGACGATGATGCCCAGGATCGAGGATTCGGTCTGCAGCGCCTCGTAGCCGGTGAACACCGTTGCGCCCTGCGCGCGGAACGCGCTGTAGACGGAGAGGTCGGCCAGGTTCGTCTTCTTGGCCTTGGCATCCGCCTTCGCCATGGCGCGCTGCTTGGCCATCAGGGTGTCGAAGGCCTCACGGTTGACGCTGAGCCCCGCCTCCTCCGCCATCTCGAGGGTGATCTCGATCGGGAAGCCGTACGTGTCGTGCAGCAGGAACGCGGTGTCGCCGGGGAGCTCGCTCTTGGCGGCCTGCTTCGTCTTCGCGACCGCGAGGTCGAGCACGCTGCTGCCGCTGGCCAGGGTGCGGAGGAAGGTTTCCTCTTCCGCGTACGCGGCCTGGCTGATCCGATCGTAATCGGCCTTGACCTCCGGGTAGGCGGCCTTCATGGCGTCGCGGGACGCGGGGAACAGCTCGGGGAAGGTGGCGGTGTCCACGCCGAGGAGGCGCATGGCCCGCGCGCTGCGGCGCAGCAGGCGACGCAGGATGTACCCGCGTCCCTCGTTCGACGGCATCACGCCGTCGCTCATCAGCATGAGCGAGCTGCGCACGTGGTCTGCGACGATGCGCATCCGAACGTCGTCGCCGTGGTCGGCGCCGTAGCGGCGGCCGGAGAGGGCGGCGGCCCGGTCGAGGACCGGGCGCACCTGGTCGATCTCGTACATGTTCTCGACGCCCTGCTTGAGGAAGGCGACGCGCTCCAGGCCCATACCGGTGTCGATGTTCTTCTTCGGGAGGTCGCCGAGGATGACGAAGTCGTTCTTGCCGGTGCCCTCGCCGCGGAGGTACTGCATGAAGACGAGGTTCCAGATTTCGACGTACCTGTCGTCATCCGTCGCCGGGCCGCCGTCCACGCCATACGCCGGGCCGCGGTCGAAGAAGATCTCGGAGCAGGGGCCGGCCGGCCCGGACTGGCCGGTCGACCAGTAGTTGGTGTCCATGCCGAGTCGCTGGATGCGGTCCTCCGGCAGGCCGATCTTGCGCCAGTGCCGGAAGGCCTCGTCGTCGTCTTCGAAGACGGTGACCCAGAGGTCCTTCTCCAGGAAGCCGTAGCCGCCGCCGGATTCCGGCGTGGTGAGGAGCTCCCAGGCGTATTCGATCGCCTGTTCCTTGAAGTAATCGCCGAACGAGAAGTTACCCGCCATCTGGAAGAACGTTCCGTGGCGGGGGGTCTTGCCGACCTCTTCGATGTCGTTCGTGCGGATGCACTTCTGCACGCTGGTGGCACGCGGGTAGGGCGGGGGAACGAGGCCGGTCAGGTACGGCACGAACGGCACCATGCCGGCGACGGTGAAAAGGAGGGTGGGGTCGTCGCTGACCAGCGACGCCGAGGGCACGACGGTGTGTCCGCGCTCGGCGAAGAAGTCGAGCCAGCGCCCGCGAATTTCAGCAGTCTGCATGTGTTCCGTAGCTAGGAGAGGTGGGACAGTACGAAGGGTCAGCCCTGTGCGGGCTCGTCGATGGCGTCGGCGACATCGCCGATGGCGGCGCGCAACTCGGCTTCGCGCTGGCGGTAGCCGTCGGAGATGGCTTCACCGAACTCGCGGGCCTTGGTGTCGAGGTCGCGGAAGAACTGCTTGCCCTGCTGGGTCTTGTTGGCCTCGTGGGCGAGTGCGAACCCGACGGCAACGCCAACGACCAACCAGATGAAATTCTTCATTGCAATGCTCCCTGAGGTGTGTTGCGACTGTGTTGCGACGGGCTGCGCCGACGGCTCAACCGATCTGATTCAAGCGTAGCGGTCTATCAGCGCGCCCGTTTGGGGCTGCGCCGGAGGCCGGTGCGGAACGCGGCGCGCACGGCGGCGGAGAAGCCGGCAACCTTGATCAGCGGGCCGCCGACGGTCGCGGCGAAGAGCGCCACGAGGGCGGAAACGTTGCCCGTGACGTCGGCCACGTTGCCCGTGATGGTGTCCACCCTGGCCAGCTGCTTGTTGGTCTCGCGGATGGTAGTGGCGCTTTCCTCGAGCAGCGGCGTGACGCCCACGCTCACGTCGCGGATGGCGAGGGTGGTCTGGTCGAAGACCCGGCCGAGCTTGACCAGCGGGATGGCGAGGAAACCCACCAGCACCGCAAATACGGCCGCGGCGATCAGCCCGGCGATATCTCCACCTGACATTGTCAACACCATCCATTCCAGGTTTCGCATGCACCAGCGCAAAGGGCGGATCACCCATGGGTGATCCGCCCTCCAGCGTAGTTCAGAGACGCAAGCGCCCCGGACTATTTAGCGCGCTGCGTAGTACTCGACGACGAGCTGAACTTCACAGGTCACGGGGACCTCGACGCGCTTCGGGCGACGCACGAGGCGGGCCTGCAGCTTGTCGAGTTCGACCTCGAGGTAGACCGGAAGCTTCGGGAGCAGGTCAACGTGACCGCCCGCGGCTGCAACCTGGAACGGCTCCATGCCTTCGCTCTTGGGCTTGACGTGGATGAGCTGGCCCGGCTTCACGCGGAAGGACGGACGGTCGACGAGCTGGCCGTCAACGAGGATGTGACGGTGCACAACCATCTGACGCGCCTGGGCGGTCGTACGGGCGATGGCCGAACGCACGAGGAGAGCGTCGAGACGCGTCTCGAGGATCTCGACCAGGTTCTCACCGGTCAGGCCCTGGGCACGACGAGCCTCCTGGAAGGCGATCTTCAGCTGCGCCTCGCGGATGCCGTACTGGGCACGCAAGCGCTGCTTTTCGCGCAGGCGCACGGCGTAGTCGGAGTCGGTCTTGCGCTTGGTGCGGCCGTGCTCGCCCGGAGCGTACGGACGCTTCTCGAGGTACTTGGCGGCCTTCGGGGTCAGGGCAATGCCCAGTGCCCGCGAGAGGCGGGTCTTGCTACGGGTACGTGACTTGGTAGACACGGTTTCCTTTCGATGGAGACTCAAACAAGGGGAAGCCAGGGCGCACACGTTACAAGAACGCAGGGCGTCATGGGAGATCAGAGGGGTGGTGCCACGGGCAGCTCGGCTACAGAGCGAATCCCATCCAAGCCGGAGTTGGGCGCAGCCGCACGCCAAAACCAGTTGTAGGCAGCGTCCAGACTAACACAGTGACGGCGTCTCGACAGGCTCGACAGGCTCGACAACCGTGCCTCGACAGGCTTGACCGCTACTGGCCGCGGATGATCCGGCGCAGCTTCGCCAGGCGCGACGAAACCTCGCGCTCGTTGCCGTGTTCGGTGGGTTCGTAGTAGCGCACGGTCTTGAGCTCGTTCGGCGGGTACTGCTGCGCGAGCACTCCGAGCACGTCGTCGTGGGGGTACTTGTAGCCCTTGCCGTGGCCGAGCCGTTTGGCGCCCGGGTAGTGCGCGTCGCGCAGGTGCTTGGGCACGCGGCCGGTCTTACCTGCCCGCACGTCGGCGATTGCGGCATCCAGCGCCATGTAGGCGGCGTTCGACTTGGGGGCCGTCGCCAGGTGCACCACGGCCTGGGCGAGCGGAATCCGACCCTCCGGCATGCCGATGTACTGCACGGCGTCTGCCGCGGCGACGGCGATCACGAGGGACTGCGGGTCGGCCATCCCGATGTCCTCCGAGGCGAGCACGATGATCCGGCGGCAGATGAAGCGCGGGTCTTCCCCGGCCTCGATCATGCGGGCCAGGTAGTGCAGCGACGCATCGACGTCGGATCCGCGCACCGACTTGATGAAGGCGCTGATCACGTCGTAGTGCTCGTCGCCGTTGCGGTCGTACCGCAGCAGGGCGCGGTCGACCGCGAGCGAGACGATCTCGGTCGTGATCACGGGCCTGGCATCCGTGCCGACGTCGGTGGTCGCGGCCGATACGGATGCCGCCTCGAGCGCCGTGAGCGCGCGCCTCGCATCGCCGGAGGCGAGGCGGATGATCGCAGCGCGCGCCTCGTCGTCGAGCACGAACTTGTCCGCCAGGCCGCGTGGGTCGACGACGGCGCGGTCGACGACGATGCCGAGATCGTCGTCGCTGAGCGTTTCGAGGGTGAGCAGGAGGGAGCGGGACAGCAACGGCGAGATGACGGAGAAGGAGGGGTTCTCTGTGGTCGCGGCCACGAGGATGATGACCCCGTTCTCCACGCCCGGCAGGAGCGCATCCTGTTGGGCCTTGCTGAAGCGGTGGATCTCGTCGAGGAACAGCACGGTCGAGAGCCCGTAGAGGTCGCGGCTCGTGCGCGCCTCCTCCATCACCTGGCGCACGTCGCGCACACCGGCGGACACGGCGGAGATCTCGACGAAGCGGCGACCGGAACTGTGCGCGATGGCCTGGGCCAGGGTCGTCTTGCCCGTGCCGGGAGGGCCCCACAGGATGACCGAGACCGAGCCCCGCTCCCCCGTCTTGTCGCTCGCCAGGCTGACCAGCGGCGAGCCGGGGGTCAGCAGGTGCCGCTGACCGGCAACCTCGTCGAGGCTCTTCGGGCGCATCCGCACGGCAAGGGGCGTTGCGCCACTGCGCAGTCCTGGTTGGGCATCCGACATCTCTCCAGCGTAGTTCGCGCGGCTGACAGACCGATTCGCGCCGGAATGCGCCCGCGCGGCTGTTTCGCCACCCCGGCCGGCGTTGCGTAGAGTTCAACCGGGTTAGGGCCGCGCAAAGCGGCCGGACCCTTCCCTTTTCTGACCTGCCCGCTGGCGGCCCCTGGAGGATTCGACGTGGTACCGAACAACAAGCAGAACCGCGAAGCCCGCGAGGCACGCGCACGCGTTCGCGGCTACCAGGCCAGGCGGGCCGTGCACGAGTTCCAGCAGAAGCGCCGCGTGCGGGACAACGTTCTGGCCGCGGTCGGGCTGGGCGTCGTGCTCGTTTTCGCCGTCGGCGCGCAGCTGTTCTTCTACAATGGGGGGCCCGGCACGCCGGTGCCCAGCCCGACCGCCGCCGCGACGGGCACGCCGACCCCGACGCCGAGCGCGACCCCTGGGGCGAACACCGGCAAGGTTCCGTCCAGCACGCTGGCCAAGGACCGCACCTGGACGGGCACGATGAGCCTCAACAAGATCCCGCTGGGCATCAGCCTCGACGGCGCCCTCGCACCGCAGGCGGTCTCGTCGACGATCCACCTGATCCAGACCGGCTTCTACACGGGTGTCCCCTGCCACCGGCTGACCACGAGCGGAATCTTCGTTCTGCAGTGCGGCGACCCGACCGGCAAGGGCACCGGCGGCCCCGGCTACAGCTACGGGCCGATCGAAAACGCTCCCAAGGGGGACGTATACCCGGCCGGCACGATCGCCATGGCCAGGTCCACGGGCAACGCGTACAGCATGGGCAGCCAGTTCTTCATCGTGTACAAGGACACCACCATCCCGTCGGATGCCGCCGGCGGTTACACGGTGCTCGGTAAAGTCACGAGCGGACTCGGCCAGCTGACGAAGAAAATCACGGATGCGGGCGTCAAGGGTGGGGCAGCCGACGGCGCTCCGGCCGTCGCCACGACCATCACGGATGTATCAGTTCGGTAGAACTGCGGACCGACGCGCAGGCTTGCAATAGGCTTGTAGTGGTATCAGCCCGCTCCGGCTGGCAGACGACGAATTCACAAAGGTGAGGCTCTTGACTACGACAGATCAGCAACCATGGGGTCGCGTAGACGAAACCGGCACGGTTTACGTGCGCGAGGCGACCGGCGAACGCGCGGTCGGGCAGTACCCCGACGCCACCCCCGAGGAGGCTCTGGCCTACTTCGAGCGCAAATACGTTGAACTCAACGGCCAGGTGACGCTCCTCGAACAGCGCGCCAAGGGCGGTGCCCCGGCCGCGGACATCGCGAAGGCCGTCGAGAACCTCTCGGCGACCCTGGCGAACGCCAACGCCGTCGGCAACCTGGCCGCCCTCGCCGAGCGGCTCGCCGCCCTGGGCGGAGCCGTCAGCGAACTCACCGAGCAGCAGAGCGCTGAGACGAAGGCCGCCGCGGTTGCCGCTGTCGCCGAGCGCGCCGCGATCGTGGACGAAGCCGAGCGGCTCGCCGCAGAGGATCCCGCGAAGACCCAGTGGAAGCAGACCAGCGCCGCACTCGACGCCCTGTTCGCCAAATGGCAGGCACACCAGCACGACGCCCCGCGCATCCCCAAGGGCGAGGCGAACGACCTGTGGAAGCGGTTCCGTGCCGCGCGTACGACGATCGAGCAGAACCGCAAGGCGTTCTTCTCCGAACTCGACAGCGCCCACAAGGATGTCCGCAACCGCAAGCAGCAGCTGATCGAGCAGGCCGAGGCCCTCGCGCCCAAGGGTGCCGACGGAATTCCCGCCTACCGTGCCCTCCTCGAGGACTGGAAGAGTGCCGGACGCTCCGGCAAGAAGCAGGACGACGCCATGTGGGCGAACTTCAAGGTTGCCGGCGACGTGCTGTACTCCGCGAAGTCAGAGGTCGACGCCCAGGACAACGAAGAGTTCTCGGCCAACCTCACCCAGAAGCTCGAGCTGCTGACCGAGGCTGAGGCCCTGCTCGGCGCGAGCGACCGGGTCAAGGCGCGCGAAACGCTGGCCTCGATCCAGCGCCGCTGGGATGCGATCGGCAAGGTTCCGCGCGATCAGGTCAAGGTCGTCGACGAGCGACTGCGCAAGGTCGAGGCCGCCGTTCGCAAGCTGGACGACGAGCACTGGAAGCACAACAACCCGGAGACCAAGGCTCGCACGGAGGGTCTGGCCGGCCAGCTGCACGACGCCATTGCCAAGCTCGAGGCCGAACTGGCCACGGCGAAGGAAGGCAAGGACGCCGCGGCGATCAAGGAGGCCACCGAGGCCCTCGAGGCGCGCAAGGCGTGGCTGAAGGCCATCGGGCAGTAGTCCACAGCATTCGGTTTCGGGTTCTTTCCACAGATACCGATTCCCGCACGGCCGGCACCGGCCCCAGGCGCACCCTGTTCAGATGAACACGCGCCTCGGACCGGTGCTTTCGTCCAGGGACCTTCCCCTGGCCGAGTTGTGCAGCGCGCGGCTGGACGGGGAACTGTTCCCGCTCGGCGAGTTCTGGTGCCCGATCGACGAGGTCGAGGGCGCCGACAGCCGGGCCATCGCCGCCGGCCTGCTCGTGCCGCCCCGGTGCATCGCCGAACGGCTGACGGCTGCCTGGATTTACGGGGTAGCGCCCGAACCGCTCCGCCAGCAGTTCTGCGTCGACACAGCCGCCAGGGCGCACGTGCCGCTCTCGCCGCGCGTGCAGCTGCGGGAGGTGCGTCGGGCGATGGACGAGACCCGCACGATCTCCGGCATCCGCGTGACGACGGAGCTCCGCACGGTCGTCGACCTGGCCCGCTGCCCGACGGACGACACGGACGACCTCGTGCCGCTCCTGGCCGCGCTGCTCCGCCACGGCGGGTTCAGCGACGCCGCCCCGGCGCTCAGCTGGTGCCGGCGCACCGGCCTGCCGCACAAGAACCTCGCCCTGCGCCGGCTCGCCGAGGCACAGGCCCTGCTCGCCTACCCTCGCCGAGATTGACAGGTGCGGTCGAGATTGTCAGGTGTGCCGGTCAATCTCGACCGGAACGGACAATCTCGGCGAACGGGACGGGCAGCGGGACGGGCAACGGGACGGGCTAGCCGTCGTTGACGCGGTAGACGTCGTAGACGGCGTCGATGCGCCGAACCGCGT
>DAIMHX010000061.1:0-14394 GCA_036723055.1 Microbacteriaceae bacterium | reverse complement strand
GAGTGCTTGAAGCCGCCGTGCGGCATCTCGGCGACGATCGGGATGTGGGTGTTGATCCAGACGCAGCCGAAGTCCAGCCTTTTGGCCAGACGCATGGCACGGCCGTGGTCCCGCGTCCAGACCGACGACGCCAGTCCGTACTGCGAGTCGTTGGCCCAGCGCAGGGCCTCGGCCTCGTCCGTGAACTTCTGCACGGTGACGACCGGTCCGAAGATTTCCCGCTGCACGGCCTCATCGTCCTGACGGAGGCCGCTCACGATGGTCGCCTCGTGGAAGTACCCTCTCACGCCCTGGCGGTGTCCGCCCAGTTCGACCACGGCATAGTCGGGCAGCCGCTCGATGAACCCGGTGACCTGGGCCAGCTGGCTGGCGTTGTTCACCGGCCCGAAGAGGATGCCGTCCTCGTTCGGCGCGCCGGTCCTCGCGTTGTCTTTCGCGTACGCGGCGAGCGCCGACACGAACTCGTCGTGGATGCCGTCCTGCACGAGCAGGCGCGTCGCGGCCGTGCAGTCCTGGCCGGCGTTGAAGAAGCCGGCGGCGACGATGCCCGCGACCGCCGCCGGGATGTCAGCATCGTCGAAGACGATGACGGGCGCCTTGCCGCCGAGTTCGAGGTGCACCCGCTTAAGGTCGCTCGACGCGGCCTTCGCCACCTCCATGCCCGCGCGCACGGACCCCGTGATAGAGACCAGTTGCGGCGTCTTGTGGTCGATCATGGCCGCGCCGGTGCTGCGGTCGCCCGTGACGACGTTGAGCACGCCCTTCGGGAGGAACTCGGCGGCAACCTCGGCGAGCAGCAGCGTCGCGCTCGGGGTGGTGTCGGAGGGCTTCAGCACCGTGGTGTTGCCGGCGGCGATGGCGGGGGCGAACTTCCACACCGCCATGTTGAGCGGGTAGTTCCAGGGGGTGACCTGGCCGACGACGCCGATCGGTTCGCGCCGCACGAAGGAGGTGTGGTCCTTGAGGTACTCCCCCGCCGACTTGCCTTCCAGGTTGCGGGCCGCGCCCGCAAAGAAACGAATCTGGTCGACGGAGAGCAGGATCTCGTCCTCGACCAGCGAGGCACGCGGTTTTCCGGTGTCCTGGGATTCCGCGTCGGCGAATTCGTCGGCGCGAGCCTCCATGGCATCCGCGATCCGGAACAGCGCGAGCTGGCGCTCGGCCGGGGTCGATTCGCCCCACTGCTCGAACGCCGTCTCCGCCGAGGAGTAGGCCTCGTCGACGTCGTCGGCGCTGGAGATGGGACTGGTCGCGTACACGTTCTCGGTGGCCGGGTCGATCAGATCCAGGCGTGCAGCCGACCTCGACTCGACGTACTCACCGTTGACAAAGTTGCGTAATTCGCGAGCGCTCATGACTGCGGGACTCCCTGGGTAATCGCCATCTCGGGCGCGGAATCGACCGCACCGTCGCGTTTATCCTATCCGTCGACCCGTCGGTCACGAAGGCCCAGTTGTTTGGATTCCGCAGTTTTGTGCGCGTCGAGCTGCGGATTCACTTGCCGATGGGCACTTTCACTGACACAATCGATGAATGAACGCAAACGGACGCAACCTCGCCGGCAAGCCGGCGCCGCTGGACGAGGTCTCCAAGAAGATAGTCGAACAGCTGCAGGCGGACGGGCGTCGCTCGTATGCCGAAATCGGCAAGGCCGTCGGGTTGAGCGAGGCAGCGGTGCGCCAGCGCGTGCAGAAGCTGACCGATGCCGGCGTCATGCAGGTCGTCGCCGTCACCGACCCGATGCAACTGGGTTTCTACCGGCAGGCCATGATCGGCATCCGTGCCACCGGCGACACCCGGGTGCTGGCCGACCGGCTGGCCGCCATCCCCGCCATCGACTACCTGGTTCTCACCGCAGGATCGTTCGACATCCTGGCCGAAGTGGTGTGTGAGAACGATGAGGAGCTGATAAACCTGCTCAACTCGCAGATCCGCAATCTCGAGGGAGTCACCTCCACCGAGACGTTTGTTTACCTCAAACTCCACAAGCAGTTCTACAACTGGGGAACACGATAAAAATGACCATTTCAGAACAGGCCGTTCCTGCCCACCACCACACTCACATCCCCGCCGCGGCACTGTCGCCCGGCGAATACAGCGATGCCGAGAACGCCTCGATGCAGCAGAAGGCCAAAGACCACCTCTGGATGCATTTCGCGCGCCAGTCGGTGATGGAATCCGGCGCCGGCGTGCCGATCATCACCAAGGGCCAGGGCCACCACATCTGGGACTCGACCGGCAAGAAGTACATCGACGGCCTGAGCGGGCTGTTCGTCGTCAACGCCGGCCACGGACGCAAGCGCCTCGCCGAGGTCGCCGCGAAGCAGGCCGAAGAGCTGGCCTTCTTCCCGATCTGGTCGTACGCGCATCCGGCCGCGATCGAGCTGGCCGACCGCCTTGCCGCCTACGCGCCGGGCGACCTGAACCGCGTCTTCTTCTCCACCGGCGGCGGTGAAGCCGTCGAGACGGCCTTCAAACTGGCCAAGTACTACTGGAAGCTGCAGGGCCGCCCCACCAAGCACAAGGTGATCTCGCGGGCCGTCGCCTACCACGGCACCCCGCAGGGCGCGCTGGCCATCACCGGCATCCCGGCCATGAAGGAAATGTTCGAGCCGGTCACTCCCGGTGGCTTCCGGGTTCCGAACACGAACTTCTACCGTGCGGACGAGATGGGCGCGGGCCTCGGCCACGACCTCGAGGCCTTCGGCCTGTGGGCGGCCAACCGCATCGAAGAGATGATCCAGTTCGAGGGTCCGGAGACCGTTGCCGCCGTGTTCCTGGAGCCCGTGCAGAACTCGGGCGGCTGCTTCACCGCTCCTCCCGGCTACTTCAAGCGCGTGCGGGAGATCTGCGACACGTACGACGTGCTGCTCGTCGCCGACGAGGTCATCACCGCGTTCGGCCGCATCGGCAACATGTTCGCTTCGACGACCTTCGGTATCGAGCCGGACATGATCACCTGCGCGAAGGGCATGACGAGCGGTTACTCGCCGATCGGCGCGACCATCGTGAGCGAGCGCATTTACGAGCCGTTCAAGCACGGCGACACAGCGTTCTACCACGGCTACACGTTCGGCGGACACCCGGTGTCCTCCGCCGTCGCCCTGGCCAACCTCGACATCTTCGAGGAGGAGAAGCTCAACGAGAACGTCCGCGAGAACTCGCCGATCTTCCGCGCCGAGCTGGAGCAGCTGCTGGACCTGCCGATCGTCGGCGACGTGCGCGGCGAGGGCTACTTCTTCGGCATCGAGCTGGTCAAGGACAAGGGCACCAAGGAGACGTTCAGCGACGAGGAGTCAGAGCGCCTGCTGCGCGGCTACCTGTCGAAGGCGCTGTTCGAGGCCGGGCTGTACTGCCGCGCCGACGACCGGGGCGACCCCGTTGTGCAGTTGGCACCGCCGCTGACCATCGGCCCGGCCGAATTCCGCGAAATCGGGGAAATCCTGCACGGGGTGCTGTCAGAGGCACCCAAGCACCTGTAGGTCCGAAATGTCCGGGGCGGGCACCCGATCCCGCCCCGGAGTTTTTCCGCTGACCTGCTCAGTCGCTCGAGTCCTCGTCGAACGGCACCTGGTACGCCCAGTCGGGCAGATGCCCGGAGCACACGACGGCGTTGAGCAGCGCGGCCATGCTGTATTCGGGGTCGATCGCGAGGGCCCCGTCGATGAAAATCCCGGCCACTGACCCGCGCCCGAGCGCCCAGGACAGCCAGGCGAGCATGCACAACGGGGCCGGCCTGGCCGAGCGAGGCGCCATCGCCACGACTGCCTTCAGCAGCGTGATGGCGCGCTCGATGCGGACGGGGTCCGGCCGCTCCGTGCCGAGCCCAAGCATCAGGTCGCTGGTCTGCCTGACCTCCGGGTCGACGCCGGCCGAGTGGTCATACTCGTCCCTGATGATGTCGTCCATGCTGCGCCCGGTAACCCTCTGGATGACCGCATAGCGCACGTTCAGCTCGTAGGTGTCGATGCCCACCTGCTCGCCGAAGGCGAATTGCAGCATCATCTGGTCGCGGTTCGACGGGCCCTGCACGAGGAACAGAAGCGCGCCGATGTCGTCCACCCGCAACGCCGACGCGTCCCAGGTGAGCGCAGCTTCGGCCGTTTCGACCGGGTCCAGGATGTCGCCGACCATGTCGATCAGCTCGGGCAGCGAGGCCGCGCTGCGCCCCAGCCGCTCGTACCTGACCAGCCGGCGGGCGACGCGTTCCTTGATGGCCAGGTCGACGGTCGGCAGTTCGGCACCGCTTCGGAGGGTGGCCAGGTCGCGGCGGGAGTCCTCCGGAATGGCCTCGTGCACCGCCGAGGTCGCGATGTCGCTGAGCGGGTGTCCCCCGGCCGGGCAGTCGGGGTCGAGGTAGGAGCCCCACGCATCCGCGCCAACGCAGAGCGCGTCGCGCACGAGGAACCCGGAGAGCGCGGCACGCGCGACCAGGACCTCCGCGAAGCGTTCGTGTGGGATTCCGGGGGCCTTCTCGAAGGCATCGTCGGTGTAGGCCACCGGGACGACGGCGTCGACGCCGGGGATCTTGCACAACGTGCCGATCAGCGTGGTCGCGATGCGCTTGTGCACCTTGGTCGGCGCGGCCGGATCCGGCAGGTTGAAGCGCATCGCACCGCAGGTGCGGTTGCCGCGGAAGGCGACGAGCACGATGCACTTTTCCGGGAGGAAGCCGAGGAGTTGCGGCACGAGCGCAAGGAAGTCGTGCGCCTGCCTGGTCTTGACGATGTTCTTCTGCATGCGGACACTCTGGCCTCGGCGTGGCCCCGCCCGGCCCCGGACGCCGGTTCTGGGGATAACCTCACCGCCCGCGAAGCCTGTGGAAAACGGTGGGGCGGGTTTTCACGAACGGAAGGGGAAGGGGGCCCGGGTCAGACCTCGGTGACGGCGGCGGCGAACTGGGCGTTGTAGAGGGCGCGGTAGGCGCCATCCGCGGCGAGGAGCTCGGCGTGGTTTCCCTGTTCGACGATGCGTCCGGCCTCCATCACGAGGATCAGGTCAGCGTCGCGGATGGTCGACAGGCGGTGCGCGATGACGAAGCTCGTGCGGTCCGCGCGCAGGGCGCTCATCGCCTCCTGCACGAGCACCTCCGTGCGCGTGTCGACCGAGCTCGTCGCCTCGTCGAGGATGAGCACGCTCGGACGGGCGAGGAACGCCCTGGCGATGGTGAGCAGCTGCTTCTCCCCCGCGCTGACGTTGCCGCCCTCGTCGTCGAGCACCGTGTCGTAACCCTCCGGCAGCGAGTGCACGAACCGGTCGACGTACGTCGCGCTGGCCGCCTCACGGATCTCCTCCTCCGTCGCATCCGGCCGGCCGTAGGCGATGTTCTCGCGAACGGTCCCGCCGAACAGCCAGGTGTCCTGCAGCACCATGCCCATGCGCGAGCGCAGGTCGTGGCGGGTCATCTCTGCCACGTCGACGCCGTCGAGGGTGATACGCCCGGAGTCGATCTCGTAGAAGCGCATCATCAGGTTGACCAGGGTGGTCTTGCCCGCTCCGGTCGGCCCGACGATGGCGACGGTCTGGCCCGGTTCGGCAACGAGGCTCAGGCTGTCGATGAGCGGCTTGTCCGGCAGGTAGCGGAAGGAGACCCGGTCGAACTCCAGGCGGCCGCGGGTGACCTCTGGGGTCACGGCCGGCTCCGGTTCTGGGCTCTGTTCCTCGGCATCCAGGAGCTCGAACACGCGCTCGGCGGATGCCACACCCGACTGCAGCAGATTGGCCATCGACCCGAGTTGGGCGAGCGGCTGGGTGAACTGCCGGGAGTACTGGATGAAGGCCTGCACGTCGCCGAGCTGCATCGCGCCTGAGGCAACCTGCAGGCCGCCGACGACCGCGATCCCCACGTAGACCAGGTTGCCGATGAAGTTCATCGCCGGCATGATCAGGCCGCTGACGAACTGGGCCCCGAAACTGGCCTCGTAGAGCTCGTCGTTCTTTTCGGCGAAGCGCTGGTCCACTTCGCGCTGACGGCCGAACACCTTGACCAGGGCGTGCCCGGTGAAGGTCTCCTCGATCTGGCCGTTCAGCTCGCCCGTGTTCTTCCACTGCTGGGCGAAGAGCTTCTGCGACCGCTTCGCGATGAGCATCGTGGTCACGAGCGTGAGCGGCACGGTGACCAGGGCGATCAGGGCGAGCACCGGCGACAGCAGGAACATCATCACGATGACGCCGACGACGGTGAGCAGCGAGGTGACTGCCTGGCTCAGCGACTGCTGCAGGCTCTGCGAGATGTTGTCCACGTCGTTGGTGACGCGGCTGAGCAGTTCGCCGCGCTGCACGGTGTCGAAGTAGCGCAGTGGGAGCCGGTTGATCTTCGCCTCGATCTGCGCGCGCAGGCGGAACACCGTGCGCTGCACGACGCCGTTCAGTACGTAGGCCTGCACCCAGCTGAAGGCGGAGGAGAACACGTACAAAGCCATCGCCCAGAGCAGCACGGTGGACAGCGCCGCGAAGTCGATGCCGAAGCCGGGCGTCAGCGTCATCCCGCTGAGCATGTCGGCTTTCGCGGTCTCCCCTGCTGCACGCAACTGCGCGATCAGGGCCGACTGGCTCACCCCGGCCGGCAGGTTCTTCGAGATGACGCCGGAGAAGATGAGGTTGGTACCCTCGCCGAGCAGCCGCGGACCGATCACCGAGAAGGTGACGCTCGCGACGGCGAGCACGAGCACGAGCACGAGCCAGGCTCGCTCCGGCCGCAGCTTGCCGAGCAGGCGCCGGGCGGACGGCCCGAAGTTCATCGCCTTCTCGGCGGGCATGCTCATGCCACCGAAGGGTCCGCCGCGCCCCATCGGCGGACGGGCCGGGGTCCTGGTGCCCTCTGCCTGACTCATGCTGCGTCCTCCGCGGCCAGCTGGGACGACACAATCTCTCGGTAGGTCTCCGATGTCTCGAGCAGCTCCTCGTGGGTGCCGCGTCCGACGATCCGGCCGTCGTCGAGAACGAGGATCTGGTCGGCGTCGACGATGCTCGACACCCGCTGGGCAATGATGATCATGGTTGCTCCGTCGGTGTTCTCGCGCAGGGCCAGCCGGAGGCGGGCATCCGTCGCCGTATCGAGCGACGAAAACGAGTCGTCGAAGATGTACAGCTCCGGCCGTTTCACGAGCGCCCTGGCGATCGCGAGCCGCTGCCGCTGGCCGCCGGACACATTCGTGCCGCCCTGCGAGATGGGCGCGTCGAGGCCACCGTCCATCTCGGCCACGAAGTCCCGCGCCTGGGCGGTGGTGAGCGCCTGCCAGAGCTCGGCGTCCGTGGCATCCGGCTTGCCGTACTGCAGGTTGCTGCGCACCGTACCGGAGAACAGGTAGGGCTTCTGCGGCACCAGTCCGATGTGGCCCCACAGCAGGTCGGGGTTCAGCTCCTTGACGTCGACGCCGTCGACGCGCACGGATCCGCTCGTCGCGTCGAAGAGGCGCGGCATGAGGTTGACCAGGGTCGTTTTTCCAGACCCGGTGCTGCCGATGATGGCGGTGGTCTCCCCGGAGTGGGCGACGAAGCTGATGTCGCTGAGCACGGGCTCCTCAGCCCCCGGGTACGCGAAGCCGACGCCGCGCAGTTCCAGCTCGCCGCGGCCGATGGTCTCGTTGACGGGATGCGCAGGGGGGCGCACGCTCGACTCGGTTTCCAGCACCTCGCCGATGCGGTCCGCCGAGACGGTCGCCCGCGGGATCATCACGGCCATGAACGTGGCCATCATGACCGCCATCAGGATCTGCATCAGGTAGCTCAGGAAGGCGATCAGCGTGCCGACCTGCATCGAGCCGTCCTGGATGCGGAACGCACCGAACCAGATCACGGCGACGCTGGAGATGTTGAGCACGAGCATGACGACGGGGAACATGAGAGCCATCAGCCGCCCTGCGCGGAGCGCCGTGTCGGTGACGTCTTCGTTGGCCACGGCGAAGCGGCGGGTCTCGACGTCTTCGCGCACGAAGGCACGCACGACGCGGATGCCGGTGAGCTGCTCGCGGAGCACGCGGTTGACCGCGTCGATGCGGGTCTGCATCTTGCGGAACAGCGGCACCATCCTCACGATGATCAGCCCGACCGCGACGAGCAGCACGGGCACGCTCACGGCGATCAGCCAGGACAGCTGCACGTCCTGCCGGATCGCCATGATGACGCCGCCGATGCTGAGGATGGGCGCGGAGACCATGAGCGTCGAGGTCATCAGCACGAGCATCTGCACCTGCTGCACGTCGTTCGTCGACCGGGTGATCAGCGATGGCGCGCCGAATCGGGTGACCTCCCGCTCGGAGAACTCGCCGACGCGGGAGAAGACGGCCCGGCGGAGGTCACGCCCGAGTGCCATGGCGGCCTTGGCGCCGAAGTACACCGCCGTGATGGCGCAGGCGATCTGGGCGATCGTGATGAGCAGCATGACCGCTCCGGTGCCGAGGATGTACCCGGTGTCGCCCTTGGCCACGCCCTCATCGATGATGTCGGCGTTCAGCGTCGGCAGGTAGAGCGAGGCGATGGACTGCGCCAGCTGGAACACGACAACCCCCACCAACAGGCGCCGGTACGGTCGCAGGTAGCGCACGAGAATCTTCCAGAGCACGGGTTCTCCTAAAGGGTGGGGGACGTGGCGGGGGCTGGCACGGGGGCGCCGATGATGCCGTACAGGATCAAGGCGGTGATTTCATCGTCGTTGAACGACGGGCCGTTCCGGACGTGCGGAACCGCGGCAGCGAGCGCGATCATCCGGATGATCTGGGCGGCCCTGCCCGGTTCGACGTTCAGCCGTTCGAGGTCGGGCGCGAGCGCGCGGCCCATGATTTCGGGGTATTCCTGGCGGGCATCGAGCACGGGCGGCGGTCCCATGGTCCCGAGCGCCGTCATCAGGGCGAACACCTTCGTGAACCGGCCGCGCATCAGCGCCACGATCGCACGCACCTTCTCCTCGAGCGGGAGTGCGGGGTCGACCTCGCGAAGCCGGCGTCGGAACGGCTCCGGATCAAGCTGCTTCGCCACCGCCGCGCTGATGAGTTCCTCCTTGCTGCCGAACGCGCGAAAGATAGTACCCTCGGCTATGCTGGCGCACTCGGCGATCTGCTTCGTCGTCACGGCGCGGCCGTGTTCGAGCAGCAGCGGGGTGACCGCGTCGATCAGCATGGCCTGGCGGTCTTCGACCGACAGGGGCCTGGCCCGACCCGGTTTCTCCGTCATGCTCATCCGGCCAGATTATCTGAGTGAGCGCTCACTCACAAGGAATCGGTCAGGCGAAGAGGTCCGAAATCCAGGCGACATCCTCCGCCGACGGATGCCAGGCCGTCGCTTCGTTGGCGTTCTGGATGATCTGCTCCGGCTTCGTCGCCCCGGCAATGACGCTGGTGAGCCCCGGCTGGGCGAGCAGCCAGGCGAACGTCGCGGCGAGCATGGTCACGCCGCGCTCGTCGCAGAACGCCTGGTAGCGCTCGATCGTGTCCCACGGCGCGTTCTCGACGAGGTGCTTGCGGATCATCATGATCCGACTGTCCGCGGGTCCGCCCTCGCGGGAGAACTTGCCCGTGAAGAGTCCGTTGTACAGCGGGAAGAAGGGCAGGAAGCCGAGGCCGTACGCGTTAACGGCGGGCAGCACTTCCTCCTCGACGTCGCGCACGAGCAGGCTGTACTCGTTCTGCGACGAGATGAACTTGGGGTGGCCGTGCAGTTCGGCGGTGAACTCCGCCTCAGCGATCTGCCAGCCAGCGAGGTTGGAGTGCCCGATGTAGCGGATCTTGCCCTCGCTGATCAGGTCGTCGAGCGTCGCGAGGGTCTCCCCGATCGGCGTGTTCGGGTCGGGGTGGTGCAGCTGGTACAGGTCGATCCAGTCGGTCTGCAGTCGACGCAGCGACGCCTCGACGGCGAGACGGATGTACCGGCGGGAGCCGCGCGCGTTCCAGTCGGGCCCGTTCAGCCCGCTCATGTCCATTCCGAACTTGGACGCGAGCACGATCTGGTCCCGCTTGCCCTTGAGCGAGTGGCCCATCAGCGTCTCGCTCAGGCCCCGCTCCGAGCCGTAGATGTCCGCCGTGTCGAACAGCGTCACGCCCGCGTCGATCGCCGCGTCGATCACCGCGCTCGTGCCGTCCTGGCCCTGCGAAGCGGTGCCCGCTCGGCCGAAGTTGTTGCAGCCGAGTCCGATCGTGGAGACGATGAGTCCGGAGTTGCCGAGTCTGCGATAGTCGATCTGAGCCATTCCTCCAGCCTACGGGAGCGGCCGCCGCGGACGCCTAGGCTAGACCTGGATCAAGTAAAAGGGGCACACGGTGAGTCAACTCACGCTCGGAGTCATGGCACGGTCAGGCAAGCCCAATGAGCGCCGGCTGCCCATCCATCCGCTGCACTTCGACCGGATCGATCCGGAGATCCGGGGGCGGATCTACCTCGAGCTGGGCTACGGCGAACAATTCGGTGTCACCGACGAGCAGCTGGCGCCGCTGGTCGGCGGGCTGCGGTCCCGCGAGCAGCTCATCGCGGAATGCGATGTCATCCTGCTGGCCAAGCCGCTGTTGCAGGATCTCGCGGACATGCGCGAGGGACAGGTGCTCTGGGGCTGGCCGCACTGCGTGCAGGACGAGAAGCTCACCCAACTGGCCATCGACAAGCACCTGACGCTGATCGCGTTCGAAGCGATGAACCACTGGACCGCCAGCGGCGAATTCAGCCTGCATGTCCTGCACAAGAACAACGAACTCGCCGGATACTGCTCGGTCGTGCACGCGCTCGGGACGATCGGTTCCACCGGTGCCTACGGTCGCAAGCTGCGAGGGGCCGTGATCGGTTTCGGCGCAACGGCCAGGGGTGCGGTGACGGCTCTGAACGCACACGGGGTGTACGAGGTGAACATGCTCACGAACCGGGAGGTCTCCGCGGTCGGCGCACCGATCCACTCCGCGCAGATCGTGCATCTCGGCCACGATGACGCCACCCCGCGCAACAGTTTCGCGCTCGTCGCCGACGAGCTGGTTCCGCTGTCGGGCTTCCTCGCCGAACACGACATCATCGTCAACTGCGTGCTGCAGGACACGAACGCGCCGCTGACTTTCCTGGCCGAAGAGGATCTCGCGGGCCTCGCATCGGGAACCCTCATCGTGGACGTGTCCTGCGACGAGGGCATGGGCTTCAGCTGGGCGAAACCGACGTCGTTCGACGAGCCGATCTTCACGGTCGGCACCAATGTCACGTACTACGGGGTCGATCACAGCCCGTCTTACCTGTGGAATTCGGCCACCTGGGAGATCAGCGAGGCGCTGCTGCCGTATCTGGACGACGTGCTCTCGGGCCCGTCGGCGTGGGACACCAACGAGACCGTCCGGCGCGCCATTGAGATCCGCGACGGGGTCATCCAGAATCCCAATATCCTGTCGTTCCAGCACCGCTCCCCCACCTATCCGCACCCGCGCCTGCCGTAGGCCGGACCGCGCCGTGACGGTTGCTACTCCTCACCAGGATGCCCGCCGCCCGGCCACCGCACCCATGTCCGAAAACCGCGAGAGAGCGTCGGCGGCGCCGACTACAGTCGAAATATGACCAGCACAGCAACGTCTTTGATCCGGGTTCCCAGCCCCATCGGTCGACTGGAACTGACCAGCGACGGCGAGAGCATCCTGTCGCTGTCGATCGAGCGCGACGGGCACCTGCCGCTCGAAGCAGCGCCCGAACTGCCCTCCCCCCTGCTCGTGGAGGCGGCACGCCAGCTGAACGAGTATTTCGACGGCACGCGCACGGACTTCGACCTCCCCGTGCTCCTCATTGGTGGCACGCCGTTCCAGCAGGCCGTATGGAGCCGGCTTGCCACGCTCGGCTTCGGCGAGGTCGTGTCGTATGGCCGGCTCGGCGAGGACATCGGCCGGCCTGGCTCCGGCCGCGCGATCGGCGGAGCCGTCGGCGCGAACCCGGTGCCGATCATCATCGCCTGCCACCGCGTGCTCGCCACGTCGGGCCGCATCACCGGGTACAGCGGCGGCAACGGCATCCCCACGAAGGTGTGGCTGCTCGACCACGAGGGCATCGAGCACACGGCGTGAGCGATACCGCCGTTCGTGTCGTTCCGGAAGTCCTTCCAGAGCGTGAGTTTGTCGTCGTCGGGGTCGACGGGCTCCCCCGCTGCGCCTGGGTTGGCGCCGACGCCGAGTACCAGCGTTACCACGACGAGGAGTGGGGCCGGCCGCTCCGCGACGACCAGCGCCTGTTCGAGAAGGTCTGCCTGGAGGGATTCCAGGCCGGCCTGTCCTGGATCACGATCCTGCGGCGCCGCCCGGCCTTCCGCGCCGCGTTCCACAACTTCGACGTCGCCCGGGTGGCCGACATGACCGAAGCGGATGTCGCGCGTCTGCTCGAAGACGCCGGCATCATCCGGCACCGCGGCAAGATCGAGGCGACCATCGGCAACGCCCGGGTGACCCGCGACCTGGGCGAGAGCCTCGCCGAGCTGATCTGGAGCTTCGCGCCGGCCCAGTCGAACCGGCCCCGGCCGCGCAGGTTCTCGGACATCCCCGCGATCACGCCGGAGTCGACCGCCCTGAGCGTCGAACTGCGCCGACGCGGCTACCGTTTCGTCGGTCCGACGACGATGTATGCGCTGATGCAGTCGGCCGGCCTGGTCGACGACCATCTCGACGGCTGCCACCGCGCCGCCGGCGCCTGACGGCTCGGCGCCTGGAGACTCGGCGCGAGTCGGGTCACTGCCCGCCGCTGGGCACCAGTCCGAGCGCGCGCACGGCGTCGCGCTCCTCGACCAGTTCGGCCACGGATGCGTCGATCCTGGCACGCGAGAACGCCCCGATCTCGAGCCCGTCGACGATCTGCCAGGCCCCGTCGACGGCGCGCACGGGGAACGACGACACGAGCCCCTCCGGCACGCCGTAGGAACCATCGGAGACGACGCCGGCCGACGTCCAGTCGGCGCCCGTGCCGTTCACCCAGTCGAAGACGTGGTCGATGGCGGCGCTCGCGGCGGATGCCGCGGACGACGATCCCCGCACCGCGATGATTTCCGCGCCGCGCTTCGCCACCCGGGGAATGAACTCCTCGGCCAGCCACCGCTCGTCGACGAGGTCGCTCACCGGTCGATCGCCGACCCGCACATGGAACACGTCCGGGTACTGGCTGGCGGAATGGTTGCCCCAGATCGTCAGTCCGTGCACGTCGGAGACGGGCACCTCGAGACGCGCGGCAAGCTGCGCCACCGCGCGGTTATGGTCGAGCCGGGTCATCGCAGTGAAGCGTTCGGCGGGGATATCCGGGGCGTTGGCGCTCGCGATCAGCGCGTTCGTGTTGGCGGGATTGCCCACGACGAGCACGCGCACATCGGATGCCGCGCCCGCGTTGATCGCCGCCCCCTGGGGTCCGAAGATGCGGCCGTTCGCCTCGAGCAGGTCGGCGCGTTCCATGCCGGGTCCCCGCGGGCGTGACCCGACCAGCAGCGCGACGTTGACGCCGTCGAAGGCGCGCGTCAGGTCATCCGTGACGGTCATGTCGCGCAGCAACGGGAATGCGCAGTCCTGCAATTCGAGCGCCGTGCCCTCGGCCGCCGGGAGCCCCTGCGGGATCTCGAGGAGCCTCAGGTTGACCGGTGTGTCGGGGCCGAGCAACTGGCCGGACGCGATGCGGAAGAGCAGGGCGTAGCCGATCTGGCCGCCGGCGCCCGTGACGGTGACATTGGTAACCTGTGTCGACATGCGGCCAGCCTACCCGGCACGAGAGCACCCGCCCCGAGGCCCCCGGGTGGGGTCTGCTGTGGCACGCGCTGCCTCCCTAGGCCGGGCGCGAGCAGCTCCGATTGCCGGCAGGGGGGCCATGTCCGCGTCACACCCGCGCCCGCGCGCACGGAGGTTCGCCCTCTGGTTCGGAGCCCTCGCGCTCTGGGGTGTCGTCGTCGTCACCGGCATCGTGCTCCTGGCCGTTGGCGTGGACCAAACCTGGTACTTCGAACCGACCGGCGAGGCCATTCTGCGTGCCCGCGCGGGCAACGTCCTCATCCTCCAGGGGGCCATCGCGGTTCTGGCGGCCGCCGGCTGGGCCCGCTGTATGCTCGCGCCACTGTGGGCGTGCAGCCGCGTGGCCAGTCCGGCCGTGCTGATCGGCACGTTGTCGCTGATGTTCGAGAATTCCCTGCTCCCTCAGCTCAGTGCGCTGGTCACCCTCCCGATCGCCGTCGTCGGGGTCGTCAGCGTGCTCATCCTCGCCCGGCCGCTGGTGCACGGCGACGTGCGCCGAGCCCGATCCGCGAGCCGACCTTAGCCGTTTGGACTTGAGGAGACACGCCCTGGGTCAGGGCGCCCCGAAACCTGGCTGAGGCGCCCCTGCAGACGTGCGCGAGGCGGCTCCTCCACAGGGTCGGCTGCGCTTGGGTTATCCACAGAAAAATGTCCCCTGATCTGGGTTTTTGGTGTAGACATTGTCGGA
>DAIMHX010000060.1:0-15648 GCA_036723055.1 Microbacteriaceae bacterium | reverse complement strand
CACACCTTCAATTTCGCGACGAAGGTGATTTTTCCGCGAATGTGCGGGCGCTCACGCGTGAGCGAGCGCTTCAGACCGGAGTGAGCGGGTAGAGCAACACGGCGGCCGGGTCGAACGACAGGCAGACCTCGGTGCCGGGGCTGAGATCGAGGTCCGCGACCACCCCGGGCGGGACGTCCGCCGACAGCCGACCTGCCCTGACCCGGATGAGGTCTCCCCGCGGCTCCAGGTCCTGCACGGTCAGGCGAAAGAGATTGGGCGGGGTTAGGCCCGTCACGCCCGTGAATACGGATACCGCAGCCGGCCGGACCGCGGCGGCGACGGCCGTTCCGGGTGCGATGCCGCTCCCGGAATCCGTTGTCACTGGGATCCCATCCGGGGTCAGCAGCCCGGTCATGCTTCGTGTCCCCGTGATCAAGTTGAGCGCGGCGAGGTCCGCCGTGAACGGATTGCGCGGGCGTTCGAGCACCTCGCGGGTCGGGCCCTGTTCGATGATGGCGCCGTCGTGCATGATGACGACGCGGTCGGCGAGCGTGAACGCATCGAGAACGTCGTGGGTGACGACGATCGCCGTCCGATCGTCGAGGACCCGGCGCAGCATCCGTCTCAGTTGCGGCGCGACCGCCACATCGAGGGCGGCCAGCGGCTCGTCGAGCAGCAACAGCCGGGGACGGGAGGCCAGCGCCCGGGCAACGGCGATCCGCTGACCCTGCCCGCCGGACAGCTCGCCCGGCCTGCGATCGGCCAGGTCGAGCCCATCGACTTCGGCGAGCCAGTGCCGAGCGATCTCGTGGGACTCTTCCCGGCCTGCCCCGGCGCTCCGGGGGCCGAACGCGACGTTGGTGACCACGCTCATGTGCGGAAACAGCAACGGCTGCTGGGCCAACAACGACACCCCACGGCCGTGCGGCGGGGTCCACGACGGCCTCCGCCCGGCCAGGTCGAACAACACCCGGCCGTCCAATTCGGCTCGGCCGGAATCGGGCCTGACCAGACCGGCGATCACGTCCAGCAGGGTCGATTTTCCGGCACCATTGGGCCCGAGGATCGCGACCGTCTCGCCCTGTGCAACCGAGAGCGAAACCTCGAAATCCCGTGCCGCCACACGCGCCTCGACGGTGAGCATCAGCGCCCCCGCCGTGCCCGGAACGGTGTCCCGGCCGAGGCCGCCGTCCGCAGCGTGAGCCCGACCACGAGAACGGCCACGACCACGAGCACGAGCGAGAGCGCCACTGCGACATCCGGGTCGGTCTCCCGCTGCAGGTAGATCTCCAGCGGGAGGGTCCTCGTGACGCCCTGCAGGCTTCCGGCGAAGGTGAGGGTTGCCCCGAACTCGCCGAGCGCCCGGGCGAAGGAGAGCACCGCGCCGGAGAGGACTGCCGGGAGCACGATGGGGAGAGTCACCCGGCGCAGCACTGTGGTCGGGCCCGCGCCGAGCGTCGCTGCGACGGACTCGTACCGGGTGCCCACGGCGCGCAACGCGCCCTCGAGACTCAGCACAAGGAACGGAAGGGCGACGAAGGTCTGGGCGATGACGACCGCGGTCGTCGAAAACGCGATCTGGATTCCCAGGACCTCGAAGGTCTGGCCCAGCAGCCCGCGCCGGCCAAAGGTGTACAGCAGCGCGATGCCTCCCACAACCGGCGGCAGCACCAGCGGCAGCAGCACCAGCGCGCGCAGCACCTGCTGGCCGGGGAAGCTGGTTCTCGCCAGCACCAGCGCCATCGGCACTCCGAGCACCAGGCACAAGGCCGTCGCAGCCGCCGAGGTGCGCAGGCTCAACGCGAGCGCCGCGAGGGAGGAATCCGAGGTGATCAGCGCGAGGAACTGGCCCCAGTTGACCCGGGTGGCCATCGCGACGAGAGGTAGAACGACGAAGACCGCGCCGACGGCAGCACCGAGCAGAACCCAGCGCGGAACGCCCGCATAGCTCGTCGACTCAGACATCACTGCACCTCGTCAACGGCACGCAACGGCTCCTAGGGCTTGCCGAAGCCAGCGGACTGCAGAACCTTCTGCCCTGCTGCCCCGGCAACGAAGTCGACAAAAGCCGCCGAGAGGTTGGCATTCCTGCTGCCGGCAACGACCGCAATCGGATACGTGTTCACGGCCTCCCTCGACTCAGTGAAGTCGACGACCTCGACCTTGTCGCCGGCAGCAATTACATCCGTCACGTAGACGAGACCGGCATCGGCCTCGCCCGAGATGACCTTGCCGAGGACCTCGGTGACTGATGACTCTTCGCTGACGGGCGCCAGTGTCACCCCGGTGGCCTGCTCAACCTTGGCCGTGGCCGCCCCACAGGGAACCTGGGCCGCGCACACGACGGTCTTGACCCCGGGCTTAGCGAGATCCGCGAAGGAGGTAACCCCGGCCGGATTACCCGGTGGCACGGCAATCGTGAGCGTGTTCGTGGCGAAATCGACGGGCGTGCCCCGGGCGAGTTTCGCGTCGCTGAGCCTGGTCATATTCTTCGTATCCGCGGAAGCGAACACATCGGCGGGCGCGCCCTCCGTGATCTGGGTCACGAGGTCGGACGAGCCGGCGAAATTCAGGGCGACCTTGGTGTCCGGATGGGCGGCCTCGAACGTGCCGGCCAGCTCCGTGAAGGTGGCCTTCAGCGACGCCGCCGCGAAGACCGTGATCGCGCCGGAGAGCGCCGGTTCGGAAGCCGTCGGAGCCGCCGCGGGCTCGGCCGATGCGCACCCCGAAAGGCTCGCCAGCAGGGCGCCGAGGGCGAGGAAAACGGCCAGCCTTCGGGTGGATGCGCGCATGTCAATCCTTCCCGAGCGGAGCTTCGACCATGACCGTCGTTGCCTTCACGACCGCGATGGCGACCGAGCCGAGTTCGAGGCCCAGTTCGCGGACCGCTTCGCTGCTCATCAGCGAAACGACGCGGTGGGGTCCGCACTGGAGCTCGACCTGGGCCATGACTGTGTCCATCGTGATGGCCGTGACGAGGCCCACGAAGCGGTTGCGGGCCGACCGGCCGATGTCCGAGGGATCATCGGGCAGGACGGCATTCTTCCGGGCGAGGTGGGCCAGAGCCAGGCCGTCGACGACGGTGAGCCCGGACTTGTCCTTGGAGCCGTCGAGGGCGCCGTTCTCGATCCAGCGCCGCACGGTGTCGTCGCTGACGCCGAGGTACGCAGCGGCGTCTCGGATCCGAATTTGCGGCATAGTACGGATGCTATCTCTGATTTGGCGGAAACAATAGTCGTTCCAGCACGCATTTACGCGTGCGTCGACTGGGGAACGGCCACCTCGACGATGTTCTGGCGTCAGCTCCGCACAGCGACCTTCTTCGCGGAGTTCTTCTGCGGCAGCAGGGTGTTGGCCTCGTCGAGCGACATCCCGTTCGTCTCCGGCACCTTCGTGAGCACGAAGACGAACGACAGTGCGGCGAACAGCGCGTACATGCCGTACGTGATCGGCAGCGACACCGCCGCCATCGGCGGGAAGCTCACGGTGATCACGAAGTTCGCAATCCACTGGGCGGCCGCCGCGAGGCCCAGGGCCTTGGCCCTGATTGTGTTCGGGAAGATCTCGCCGAGAAGCACCCACACCACCGGGCCCCAGGAGGCTCCGAAGGAGATGACAAAGAGGTTCGCCGCGACGAGCGCGATCGGCGCCCACACGCCCGGCAGGCTGAGCGCGCCGTGCACGGTCACCGACTGGCTGAAGGCGAGCGCCATCGCCGCGAGCGAGACGGTCATGCCGATCGACCCGGCCAGCAGGATGGGCCGACGGCCGATCCGGTCGACGAGTGCGATGGCAACAAGGGTGACCAGGATGTTCGCGAGCCCGGTGACCACCGAGATGGTGAGCGAACTGGACTCCTCGAAGCCGACGGCAGACCACAGGGTGGTGGAGTAGTAGAAGATCACGTTGATGCCGACGAACTGCTGGAACACCGACAGGATGATGCCCACCCAGACGATCGGCTTGAGGCCGAAGGTGTGGCCGCGCAGCGAGCCGGACCGCTTCGCGAGCTGGTCCGTCTCGATCGACGAACGCATGTCGCGGATCTCGCGGTCTTCGTCACCGGCGGGCCACAGCCGGGAGAAGACGGCGCGCGCGTCGGCCTCGCGGTCTTTGAGCAGGAGGAAACGCGGCGACTCCGGCAGCATCATGGCGATGATGCCGTAGACAACGGCGGGCACGGCACTGACGAGGAACATCCAGCGCCAGGCCTCAAGCCCAAACCAGAACGGCGCGCTCGCCCCGCCCGCGGTGTTCGCGAACACGGCGTCGGAGAGCAGCGCGGCGAAGATGCCGATCGTGATGGCCAGCTGCTGGAGCGAACCCAGGCGCCCGCGCATCTGGCGCGGCGAGATCTCGGCGATGTACGCCGGGGCGACGACGGAGGCGAGGCCGATCCCGAGACCGCCAACCACCCGCCAGACGATGAGGTCGACCACACCGAACGCGAGGCCCGATCCGATCGAGCTCACGAAGAACAGGGCCGCACCGAGAAACATCACCGGGATGCGTCCGAAACGGTCGGCGAAGCGGCCGCCCAGGAACGCGCCGGCCGCGGCCCCGAGGAGCGCGCTGGCCACGGCGATCCCGGTGAGGGTCTGGCCCAGCGCGAACTGGTGCTGGATCGCGTTGACCGCCCCGTTGATCACCGACGAGTCGAAACCGAACAGGAAACCCCCGAAGGCGCCGGCAATCGCGAGGGCGATCACCTTGCCGTTCGTGGACGGTTTCCGTCGCTCATCAGTCGTCTCACTGGTCGTCTCACTGGTCGTGTCACTGGTCGTGTCACTCGTCGTGTCGGTCGTCATCGCCGCCCCCTGGTCTCGTGAATGCAACCTGCCGAGCTTACGCCCGGTGTCGGCCGCGGGGCGACGAGATGGCAAAATGGAGGGAGGCCCTGCACAGTGCGGGCCCCAGGGAAGGCTCCATGACGATCATCGCCGCCGCCGACGGTTCGGCCCTCGGAAACCCCGGTCCGGCCGGGTGGGCGTGGTACGTCGACGACTACTGCTGGGGTGCCGGCGGCTGGAAGCACGCCACGAACAACCAGGGTGAGCTCAAGGCCGTGCTCGAACTCTTCCGCGCGACGGCGCACCTCGACGACGACCTCCTCGTGCTCTGCGACAGCCAGTACGTGATCAACTCCGTCACGAAGTGGATGCGCGGGTGGAAGGCCAAGGGCTGGCGCAAGGCCGACGGGAAGCCGGTCATGAATCTCGACCTGCTGATCGAGATCGACGAGGCGATTGTCGGGCGAAGGCACCGCTTCGAATGGGTCAAGGGGCACGCGAACCACCCGCTCAACGAAGCCGCTGATTCCCGCGCCCGCGCCGTCTCCGAGGCGTTCCAGCGGAATGCGTCGATCCCGTCCGGTCCCGGCTGGGTGCGTGTGGGAGACGCCGTTGCTGCGCCGGCGCGACCGGCGGTTGCACCCGCGCGCCGTACGTCGGCGACGCGACCTGTCGTGGCCGCGCCCCCGGCGCATCCGGAGCTCTTCTCGCTGCTGGGCGAACCCGCGGACCCGGCGGACGACCTGCGCAGCGTCACCGTCTCGCTGACCGCCGCCGAGCACGCCCGGCTGCACGAACGCGCGACGCTGCAGGGCGTCAGCATCGAGGACCTGCTGCGGGGAATGATGTAGGCGCCTTCTGCCGGGACGCACAAAGGCCAGCACCTAGCGTAGCGGTTGGTGCCGGGCGCCCGCGAGACCCACTTTGGGTGCGCTCTGCTGTGTTATTCCTAGATCTATGACACGATTCCTCGGCGTCGACCTCGCCTGGGCTGAGGGCAGCGACACCAAGCCGGCCAACGATTCCGGCCTGGCCTGCATCGACGAGAACGGCCGCGTCCTTGACGCCGGCTGGGCGCGCGGCACGGATGCCGTCGTGCACTGGATCCAGTCGCTGGCAGAGCCTGGCGCCGTGCTGGCCATCGACGCTCCCCTGGTCGTGGCCAACCCCACCGGGATGCGCGCCTGCGATCGGGAGGCCGGCATCCGCTACGGCCGCTGGCATGTCTCGGCCAACGCCTCTAACCTTGCCCGGCCGTGGCAGGGCGGCGTTGCGATCCGCGAGCGCCTCGAGGACCTCGGCTGGACGTACACGGATGGCCTCTCCCCCGCGCCCACCGAGCAGCGCACGTTCTTCGAGTGCTACCCGTACACGACGCTCGTCGGCGCGGCGGAGTTCGGGTACGACGACAAGCGTCCCCGCTACAAGCGGATGGGATCCGCGCTCCCCATCGATGATCGGCGCGCGGCGCGAGCGGAGGTCTGCGACGACCTGATCCAGCGCATCTGGGCGTTGAACGAAGCCTCGCCGCCGCTGAACCTTGCCTCGCACCCGGTCACGGACGTGCTCGTCACCGAACAGTCGCCGCTCCTCGACCGCCCGTACAAACACCGGGAGGACCTCATCGACGCGCTGCTCAGCGCGTGGACGGCCTCGCTCTGGTGGCACCACGGCACCGAACGCTGCCAGGTGCTCGGCGCGAACGACGCCGTCTCCGACAGCGGTCACCGGGCGACGATCATCGCGCCGGCCCGCCCCGAGCAGCGGCGTGACCCCAGCTACGCCCTCCTCACCGCCGGCATCTAGCGGGCGGGGAGCCAGCGGGATTTGACCCGCTCGGTCACCTGCCAGGCCAGCGGTTCGGCGGCGGCGCGGGTCGCCTCAACGACGTGGCGCCCAATCCGGAGCGCGGATGCCCCGTCGTCGGCGGTGAAGCGCACGGTCACCCGGGCCGACCCGGCGACGACCGCGACATCGGATGCCTCCACCGTCGTCAGCTCCGCGGCCGCACGCGCCGCTTCGGGCAGCACCGAGCCCGGCGACGCGCCCGGCCGGAGGGCGCCGATGGTCATGGTCACTCGGAAGGAAGGCATGCTGCCAGCGTAAGCGCGCCGGAGCCCGCTCAGTGCTGGCCGAGCAGCTCGCCGATGCCGAAGAAAAGCACGATCACCGTCATGGCTACCGTGATGATCCACACGAGCAGGGAGCGGTCGATGCCGCGGATGAGGACGATCCAGCCCACGATGACGGTGGCGACCGCCGCGGCGATCATCAGGATCGCCGCGCCGCTCATGAATACCCCGATGGCCGCCGGCACGGCGAGTCCCACCAGCGCGCCGAGGCTGAGTCCGAGCATGGGCGCGACCGGGATCACGACGGGCAGCAGCACCGCCGCCCAGCCGGCCCTCGTGCGCGGAAGAACCTGGGTGCGAGGCGGATGTCCGGCCGCACCGTGCCCGGCCGGACGGGGTTCCAGGGACTGTGTCACTTCGGCTCTCCCTCTCCGCTTGTCTCCGCGCCTGCCTCTGCGCCTGCCTCCGGGAACCGCACCTCGATCGCCGCGCGGTCGGCCAACTCCGGGCCCACCGAATCACGCAGGGGGATGATCACCACCCCGGACGCGCGCCCGAACAGGTCGAGGACCTGGCTCACCTCAACCTCCGCGTACGGGTCGCTGAGGTCGAGCATCTCCGGGCGCACGCCGAACAGGGCGTCCGCCTCGTCGATCAGCAGCACCGCCCCGCCGGGCGCTGCCCCGTCGAACAGACGCGCCAGGTTTCGTTCGGTCGCCGCCGGGTCGACGCTGACGATCTCACCCAGCGGCACGGTGACGAGCGCCTTGCCCAGTTCCTTCGCGACGGATGCCGCCGCCAGGGACTTCGCCGGGCCATCCGCGCCGCTGAACACGGCAATCGTGCCCGCCGGCGCGAGGGTCACCACGTCGGCGATGGTGCCGATGGTCACCGCACGCACCGCGGCATCGACCGTGAAGGATGCCATCACCCCGAAGGACAGGCTCAGGGGCGCGCCCGAGGCCTGCCACAGGGCAGCGCCGTCCTGCAGGGTGAGCGGAGACGGCGTGAGCCATACCCGCATTCGCTCCGACCCGATCGGCACGGTCAGCTCCGCGTTGCGTTCGATCGTGGCCCTGGCCGTGCCGAACGCCCGCTGGCTAACCGCGTCGGTGTCGGCCTCGTCGCCGGGGTGCGCGCTCACGAGGTAGTGCAACTCGGCGATCAGGCGGCTGGGCCCGTGCAGCGCGGTCGCCTCACGATAGGCGATCAGGCCGTCGCTGTAGAGGAACAGATTGACGGATGCCCCGCTGATGCCGACTCGCGCCGCACTCAGTGTGCGGGCGGTGACCTGCAGCTCGATCGGCGTCGACTCGAGCAGGTGTTGCAGGGCGAGGGTCGTTGAGGCGACCGCCTGACCGTAGTTGGTGAGTGAGGACATTGCCGCTCCCTACGTCGGAATCCGGTGGCTCCCGATTCCACGGATGACGCTACTCCGCACCGTCGGGAAGGTCGAGCCCCTCGTCCTGTGACCGGCGGTTTACATGACGCTGTCGAGAAACGCCTTGGTGCGCGGGCTCCGCGGGTTGTCCAGGACGGCGGCGGGCGGGCCGGATTCAACCACAACCCCGCCGTCCATGAAAACCACCACATCCGCGGCCCCGCGCGCGAAGCCGATCTCGTGGGTCACGACGACCATGGTCATGCCATCAGCTGCCAGCGTGCGCATCACGTCGAGCACGTCGCCGACCAGTTCGGGGTCGAGCGCGCTCGTCGGCTCATCGAACAGCAGCAACTTGGGATCCATCGCCAGGGCGCGCGCGATCGCCACGCGCTGCTGCTGTCCGCCGGAGAGCTGTGCCGGGTAGGACTGGGCCAGGCTGGCCAGGCCCACCCGGTCGAGCAGTTCGAGGCCGCGTTCCCTCGCCCTGGCTTTGGGAATCCCGCGCACCCCGATCGGCGCCGCCGTGATGTTCTCCAGGGCCGTCATGTGCGGGAACAGGTTGAACCGTTGGAAGACCATGCCGATGCCGCGGCGTTGCCTGGCCACCTCCCGCGGGTTCATCTCGAAGATCCGGTCACGGCGCTGGGCGTAGCCGACGAGTTCGCCGTTGACCGAGATCCGGCCCCCGTCGATGCGCTCGAGGTGGTTGATGCAGCGCAGGAACGTGGATTTTCCCGAGCCGGAAGGGCCGAGCAGGCACATGACCTGGCCGGGGTCGACCGTGAGGGAGATTCCCTTGAGCACTTCGACGCCGCCGTAGCTCTTGCGCACCTTGAGGGCGCTCAGCAACGGTTCCACGGTCGCCGGGCGAACGGGCGGCGCGGCCGCGAGGAAGTCGGTCATGAGGCATCCTGCCTGTCGGTCCTGCGGCTGTCGATCCGGCTGCGACGAAGCATCGCGCGAACACGTTCACAGGGCGTGGGTGGCAGGCTCCTCGCCTTACCGCGCCCGTAGTACCGCTCGAGGTAGTACTGCGGGATCGAGAGCACCGAGGTGAGGAACAGGTACCAGCAGCTGACCACCAGGAGCAGCTCCACCTGGCGGAGATTCTGCGAGGAGATCTGGGTGGCGACCGTGTACAACTCCAGTACGGCGATGACCGAGAGCAGCGAGGTGTTCTTGAGCATCGAGATCGTTTCGTTGCCCATCGGCGGAATGATCACGCGCATGGCCTGCGGCAGCACGACCTTGAACAGGGTGAAGACCGGGCTCATGCCCACCGAATACGCGGCCTCGTACTGGCCCTCGTCAACCGAGAGCATGCCGGAGCGCACGATCTCCGCCGAGTAGGCGGCCTGGTTGAGGGTCAGCGCGAGCAGCCCGGCCGTCAGGGCGGGGATGAGCGTGTTGGTGTCAATCGAGAAGATCGTGAGATCGGTGAAGGGAATCCCCAGTGAAATCTGCGAGTACAGGAGCCCCAGGTAGCCCCAGAACACGATCTGGATCAGCAGTGGGGTGCCGCGGAACGCCCAGACGTATAGCCAGGCCAGCGTGTTCATCACGGGGTTGTTCGAGAGCCGCATGATCGCGAGGAGCACCCCGAGCACCGTTGAGACGAGCATGGCGACAACCGTGAGCACAATGGTCAGCACGACGCCGCTGAGGATCCGCGGGTTGAAGATGAACTCGGTGATCGTGGCGTGGTCGACGTTCTCGTTCTGCCACAACGAGATGCCGAGGCAGACGAAGCCGGTCAGCAGGAACACGGCGAGGATCCACCGCCACGGATGCCGCAGCGGAACGGCGACGACGTCGTCCGGGTCGACCGCGAGGGTTCCGGCGCCGTGCACGGACTCCCGCGGGGTCAGCGTTGCGTTCGACATCCGGTCACGACCCGAGGTTGATACCGGCCGCGTCAACGGCGTAGTCGCTCATGTTGTACTTCTTCAGGATCTCGGCGTACGACCCGTCGGCGACGACCGACTGCAGGGCGAGCAGCAGCGCCTTGCTCAGCGCGGAGTCTTTCTGGAGCACGCCGATCCCGGTGTACACGGGGTTGTAGCCGGCCGGGTTGGCCGGGTCGCGGACGACCTCGAACAGTTTGCCGTCGCCGGCGGTCTGCGCGGCGTAGGAGGCGACGGCCGAGTCGACGACATCCGCCACGGCCTTGCCGGCGCGGACAGCAGTTTGCACGTCGGTTTCGAGCGGCAGCTCGGAGATCTTCATCGGGCCTGACCCGGCCGCCGTGCACTTGTCGTCGTAGCCGTGCAGGATCTCGGCCTGCACGGTCGCCTTCTGCACCACGACGTCCTGGCCGCACAGGTCGAGCACGGTCGTGATCTTGCCGGGGTTCCCGGCGGGGACGAGGATCGAGAATCCGGCGTGGAAGTAGTCGACGAAATCGACCGTCTTCTGGCGTTCGGGGGTGTCGTTCATGCCCGACATGATCACATCGTGTTTGCCGGACTGCAGGGAGGGGATGATGCTGTCGAACGCCTGGGTCTGCAGCTCAAGGGTGACACCGAGCTTTCCGCCGATCGCCTGGGCAAGGTCGTAGTCGAAACCGGTGAGTTTCTGGTTCTCGTCGAACATCTCCATCGGCGGGAACGGGATGTCGGAGGCAACCTTGATCAGCCCGGCTTCCCTGTACTTCGCCGGAAGCGCCGCCGCGGCGGCCTTGTCGACGTTGGCGGCGGACGGCGCCTTCGCGGACGGCGACGCCGTGCCTGCGGACGAGCAGGCGGAGAGCACGAGCGTAGCCGCGATCCCGATCGATGCCGTCAGGAGCCAGGTGTGGCCGGTGCGTTTTTCAGTGATCATGCGTGCTCTCCAGAAGGGGGTTAACTCGGGCTGTGGCGGAACAGGGCGGGGTTTGGCAGAGCTAGAAGCGGATGTCTGTCGTGGCGGTGGTGACCTCGGCCAGGACGTCCGGCAGGACCTCGACTCCGATGCCGGGGCCGGTGGGCAGCCGCAGATGACCATTCGCGAGGACGAACGGCGCGGTCAGGTCCTGCGAGTAGTAACGGTTCGAGGCCGAGGTATCGCCGGGGAGGACGAAGTTGGGCAGTCCGGCGAGCGCGACGTTCGCGGCCCGCCCGATGCCGGTTTCGAGCATGCCGCCGCACCAGACCGGCACGCCGTGCGCGGCGGCGACGTCGTGGATGCGCCGGGCCTCCAGGTAGCCGCCGACGCGGGCGGGTTTGACGTTGATGATGCTGCAGGCGCCGAGCGTGATCGCGGCGGCGGCGTCGCGCGCGGACTCGATCGACTCGTCGAGGCAGATCGGGGTCTTGATCAGCTTCGCGAGGGCCGCGTGGCCGAGGATGTCATCTTCGGCCAGCGGCTGCTCCATCAGGAGGAGGTCGAAGGGGTCCAGCCGGGCAAGATGTCGGGCATCCGCGAGCGAGTATGCGGTGTTGGCGTCGACCTGCAGCAGGATGTCGTCGCCGAACCGCTCCCGCACGGCGCGCACAGGGACCAGGTCCCAGCCGGGTTCGATTTTCAGTTTGATGCGCAGGTACCCCTCGGCAAGGTAGCCGCCGACCGCGTCGAGCAGTTCGTCGAGCGAGTCCATGATTCCTACCGAGACTCCCGCCGGCACCGTCTCGTGCACCGCGCCGAGGTAGCCGCCGAAGGACACCCCGGTTTCCTTGAGCTGAGCGTCGAGAATGGCCGTCTCGAGCACCGCCTTGGACATCGGATGCCCCTTCACGGGCGCCAGCGCGGTGGCCACGTGTTCGGCGCTGAGGCGGTCGCCCAGTGCCTGCAGTCTCGGGATCAGGTGGTCACGGATGACGAGGTCGCCGCCGTCGAGGAACTCTGAGCTGTAGAGGGGGTCAGGTTCGGCGGCGCACTCTGCCCAGCCCTCCGCATTCGCGGTGGTCACCCGCACGAGCGTCGTCTCCCGCTCGGTGGCCGTGCCGAAGGACGTGCGGAACGGGCTCACCAGCGGCACGGTGACCCGCCGCAGTTCGATGTTCTCGATTTTCATTGCTGACCTCCTGGTGCGAGCCGGTACCAGCCGGTTCGGGTGACCCCGAGGGCGGTGTGCCCCGAGGCGAATGCGTCGGTAAAGATATTGCGCAGGCTTGTTCGCCACGCGGCGGCCTGGATCGAGTCCTGGCCGCGCAGGGCGACGATGTCACCGGGCGCCCGGCACCACAGCGAGCCGCCTGCCCGCACGAGCGCAGGGTTCCCGTCCGGGCCGAGCGTCAGGGTGTCTTCCAGCCCGAAGTCGGGCAGTTCTACCCTCGCTGGGAAGCCCTCGCTGCACCGCACGGTGCGTTCGCTGGTCAGCGGCCACACCGCGACCAACCGGTCGCTCTCGTCGTCCGCGTTGATCTCGTCTTCCATCGGGCCGTAGAAATCCTGCAGGTATTCGGAGGCGTGGGCCCCGAGTTTCGTCAGGTTGAAGCGCGCATTGCGGCTGACCAGCGGGTCGAAGGTCCAGGTCATCGTCTCGAGCCCGCGCGCCAGGCCCCAGGCCCGCTGGTGCTGTTTGAGCGCGAAGCCAACCCCGGAGTCGGCGGTATCCGGCAGCACCCCGGCGATCAGCGAGTACATCGAGGCGTTCTCGGGCGAGACGATCGCCACGGCCGCGCCGCAGAGCGCGCCGTTCACGGCGTAGGCGGCGGTCACGATACACCCGGCGTGGCTGATGCTCCGCAGGACGTCCGCGGGGATCGGGGCTCCCTGCTGCGAGGTTCCCCACACCGTGACGAACAGGGCCGCGACGTCCGTGAGCCTGTCCGTGTCCGCCTCGTCGACGATCCGCACCCGGGCGGCGCTCGCCGCACCCGCCGCGGCGCTCCGCGCCTGGCGGACGAGCGGGCTGGCTTCGACTTCGAGATTGACCGGCATCGCTCAAGTGTGACCACAACCCTCGAACTGATCTTCAGCCTCCAGCATGAAGAAATTGGTTATTCATTGTCGTGCAGCACAATGACCGGGTACGGTGGCCGGATGATGGCATCTCCCGCCGAGCCGCACGGCCTCACCGTCACTGAGCTTTTACACATTCTCGACGGCTCAGGGCTGCGACTCGCGTCCGGACCTGCCCAGCTCCGGCTGCCCCTGACGAGTCCGACCCTTTTCGACCCGTGGACCCCGCCGACCGGCCCGCGTAGCGGCATCCTGCTGGGAATCGGGCTGCACCCGGCGGCCCCGGAGTCGGCGGATGTCATCCGCGACGCCGCACGCCTGGGGTTCGGCGCGGTCGTGGTCAAGTCATTGTCGCTGAGCATCGAAACCCTCGCGGCTGTTGCGCACGCCGCCGGCATCGCCCTGCTCATCGTGGACGACGAGATCGAGTGGCGACAACTGGATGCACTGATCAACTCGGCGCTCACCACGGCGGCCGAATCCGACCAATCCCTCTCTGCCACACCGGTCGGCGACCTGTTCGCGCTCGCGAATGCGATTGCGGCCATGATCGGCGGCGCCACGGCGATCGAGGACCTGCAGCAGCACGTCCTGGCCTATTCGACCCTGCCAGGGCAGCCGATCGACGAAGACCGCCGGGAGGGCATCCTCGGCCGCCAGGTTCCCTACCTGCCGGAGAATGCCGAGCAGTACGCCTCCATCTTCCGGGCGGCCGGGGCTTGTCGGCTGGGCGGTGTGCCGCCGGCGCTGGACCGGCTCGCGGTCGCCGTGCGCGCCGGCACGCAGGCCCTGGGCTCGATCTGGGTCGTCGATGCGACGGGCGAGCTCGATCCGGATGCCGAACGCGCCCTGGAACGCGCGGCCGACATCGCCGCCCTGCACCTGCTTCGGGCGCGCAGCGCCGCCGACCTGGCTCGGCAACAGCGCGCCGAGTTACTGCGGCGTCTGCTCGAGGGTGCCGAGGATTCACGCCTGGTCGCCGGTCAACTCGGGGTGGACCCCTCCGGGCCGTTCGTCGTGCTGGCATTCCAGCCCGAATTCGCGCCAAACGGCGATGAGGTGCGGCTGAACCGGCTGGTGGATCTGATCGCGATCGCGTGCCAGTCCCACCAGCACGGGGCGGAGTGCGTGGTTATCGGGACGACCGTGTATGCGCTCTTCACCGGAGCCGCCGGGGCGGAGCCCGCGGGCGTCGAGGCGATGGCGCGACGACTGGTGGCTCGCGCCGCGACGGGCCTGCTGGTACCCGTGCGGGCATCCGTCGGGTCGCCGGTGACGACCATCGGGCAGGTCGGCCGGTCCCGGCACGACGCCGACCTGGTGCTGCTGCTCCTGGCCAACCGGCCGGCGTCCGGCCCGGTGGCGAGCGCGCGCGATGCTGGAAGCCAATTGGCGCTGCTCGAGCTCGCGCAGGTCTTGCGCGCCTCGCCGCGGCTCTTCTCCCAGCAGGCCAGGCGTGTGCTCGAGCTCGACGCCCGGGCGGGGACGGAGTACGCGAAAACGCTGCTGACCTACCTGGATTGCTCCCGGGATTCGGCCACGACGGCCGCCCGGCTGTCGGTGCACCAGAACACACTGCGTTATCGGCTGCATCGGGCGAACGAGCTGTTCGGAATCGACCTGGACAACTCGGACGACACCCTGACCCTGTGGCTCAGCCTGCGGGTGGTCGAGTTCGACTGAGCAGTTTTGGCGGTTCCCGTGGGCGGTTTACCGCCGAAGATGCTCACTCGCGCAGGGGACGACCCGACCGGATATCCAGCATTCGGACCTCGGTGGGCGTAGCGTGGCGGTATGCGCAGGAGAGCATTCGGCCCCAGCCGGATGAGACTCACGGCGCGCCGGGCCTTCGGGGTCGGGCGGATCCTGCTTTCCGGGCTCCTCGTCACCGCCCTTGTCGGCTACTTCGACTACGTGCTCGGGTTCACGACCTTCTTCAGCGGCAACTTCTTCAGCTACTTCACGGTGCAGAGCGCCATGGCCGCGGTGGTCCTGTTCGTCGTGGCCGCGTTCATCGCCTTCCGCCAGCCGGTCGACCCGCCATGGCTCGACCTGGCCCGGATGCTGGTCACGAGCTACATGGTCGTCTCCGGGGTCGTCTTCCTCACCATCGTCATCCAGTCGTCCAGCCGCGACTACACGATCGAGGTGCCCTGGTCGAGCCAGCTGTTGCATCTCTGGATCCCGCTCTTCGCGCTCCTGGACTGGATCCTCGATTTCGGCAAGGCCAGGCTGTCCTGGCGGCCGCTCGGCTGGGTCATCGTCTACCCCCTGGCGTGGGGAGCGTTCACGCTGGTCCGCGGCGCCGTGGTCGGCTGGTACCCGTACTTCTTCCTCGACCCGGCGCAGGTCAGCGGCCCGATAGAGACCACGGCCTATTGCGCGGTCGCGGTGGCGCTCATGTTCGGCATCGCCGCGATCCTCGCGGCGCTCACGCGCCTGCGCTGGTCCCCGCGTTTTCTCACGCGAAACCGCAGTAGTGGTCGCTAAGACGCGCTCTTAACGCGCACAACTGCAGTTTCGCGGGAGGGGCGGGACG
>DAIMHX010000059.1:0-16447 GCA_036723055.1 Microbacteriaceae bacterium | reverse complement strand
GCGCACAAACAGGGCGCACAAACAGGGCGCACAAACAAGGGTGCTGCCCCGGTATCCGTGGCAGCACCCGTACAAATCGGAGGAGGCTCTAGCGCTTCCGGGCCTTCTCGGTTTCGCTCGCCTTGACCTGCTTGTCGGCGCGCTTTTCCTTCAGCGACTTGCCGGCAACCTTCTTGGCAGCGTCCTTCTTGGGTGATTTGTCAGCCATGTGTACTCCTTCGACCCGAGCCCCAGCGGCACCGTTTCTTCGACCCTACGCGGATTCGCCGGAAACGGCATCATTGCGAAGCCGGCCGGTTAGATCCGCTTGCCGGCACCGCGACCAAGCGCCACGGGCAGGGCCATCAGCGGCCCGACGAAGCGACGCTGCAGGCGGCGGGCCGGACCCCAGACGTACTGCACGACGTACTGCGCGAGGATGGCGCCGGCAGCGAGAGCGAGCGCCGTCGCGCCCGCGGTGAGCAGGCTGAGCAGACCGCTGTTGTTGCCCTCCGAGAGCTGCAGCAGCCCGCGGAACAGGCTGAGGCCCGGCACGAGCGGCACGAGCGCCGACACGACGATGACGAGCGGCGGCGTGCGCACGATGCGCGCCGCGACCGCCGCGAGCAGCCCGACCCCGATCGCTGCCCCGCCTGCAGACCAGACCAGCCCGAACCGTGCGTTCGTGCCGGCCACGAAGAGGAATTCGGCGAGGGCACCGAGCAGGCAGACCACCCAGAACGACCGCCACGGCACCTGCACGGCGAGTGCGAAGCCGATGACGATGACGACGGATGCCGCGAGCAGCACCGGCAGGTCGGCGATCGCCGGCGCGAGGTCGGCCTTGATCTGCAGCTGCAATCCGAGCCGGCCGAGCAGCAGCGACGCGCCGCCGACGCCCGTGACGAGGCCGCCCGTGATGAGCATCGCCTCCATCATCCGGGCCGTGCCGGTGAGGTAGAACCCGGACAGCGTGTCGTGCACGGCGCCGAAGATGGTGACCCCGGCGAGCAGCATGATGATCGTCGCCACGACGACGATCGACGGGTTCGCCGCCGGGTCGACGAGCTGCACGATCGCCGCGACGATCGGACCGATCGCGCCGCCGACGAACGTCTGGTAGAACACCGGGACCTTGCGGTTGGCCAGGTGCGTCGTCACGAGGTCGACGAAGAAGGTCGCGATGAATGCGGCGATCAGCACGACCGGGCCGCCGCCGATGAGCACGGCGGCCCCGGCGCCGACGAGGCTCCAGCCGAGCCGACGGACGAGGAAGGGCACCTGCGGCTTCGAGCTGACGATCGTGGCGAGGTGCTTCCTGGCCTCGATGACATCCGCCGGTTCCTCGATGAGTTCGGCGATGAGCTCGGAGGTGGCCGTGAGCTTCGAGTAGTCGAGCGAGCGGTACTTCACGTCGCGGCGCCTGGTGATCGTGTCGTGGGTGACCGGGTCTTCGTACGTGAGGGTGAGCACCGTGTGCGTGATGTCGGCTTCCGTGCCCTTGAGCCCGTACGCGCGGGTGACGGCGAGCATCGCCGTCGTCGCGTCCTCCGCGCCCGCGCCGGCGCTGAAGATGACCTCGGCGAGCCGCATGGTCAGGTCGAGGACGTTACGCGTGTACCCGGTGCTGACCACGCGGATCAGTCCGGTCGGTTCATCAATCATCGAGCGGGCCGAGCCAGGCCGAGGCCACGGTCGAGTGCGCGGATTCCGCGTCGGAGGGGTGGAAGATGCCGGCGAGCACGTCGCGGTACAGCCGCCCGAGCTCGCTGCCGGCGAAGTAGGAGGATCCGCCGCTCACCCGCAGGGCCTGGTCGACCACGTGCCTCGCGTTCTCGGTGGCGCGATGCTTGAGCCCGGCGAGCCTCGGGTACCACTGCCGGCCGTGGTCGGCGAGCGCGTCGACGTCGCGGGCGAGCGCGTCGATCTGCGGGTAGATGCCATCCATCGAGATGGCGGCGTCGGCGACGCGCCAGCGGATGTCGGGGTCCTGCGCCAGGCTCCGCCCGTCGTTCTTCAGGGAGGTGCGCCGGCCGGCGGCCTCAACGGCCAGCTCCAGCGCGCGCTGCCCGATACCGGTGTACACGGCGGAGAGCAGGATTTCGAAGTTCGCGAAAATGGCGAAGATCAGCGGGTCGGAGTTGGGGCCAGGGTCGAGCCGGCGGAACACCCGGTCCGGCCGGGCGTAGGCGCCGTCGAGCACGGTCGTCTGGCTCTGGCTGGCCCGCATGCCGAGCGTGTTCCAGTCGTCCTTGGCCGTGACGCCCGGGTCGCTGCGGTCGATGAACGCCCAGACGATTTTCGGTGCGTCGGGCTCCGACGCATCCAGCCCCATCGTGCCGAGCTGGGTCCAGGCGGGGGAGAGCGAGGTGAAGACCTTCGTGCCGTGGAAGCGGTAGCCGCCGTCGGGCTGGGGGAGGGCATCCGTCGTCGACCCGAAGAGCACCAGGTCGTTGCCCGGTTCGCTCACGCCGAAGCCGAAGATCTCACCCCGGCCGGCGCCGTGCAGGAGGAAGGAGAGCGCGTGGTCGCCGCGGTCGTGCAGGGTCTTGGCCACGCCGGTCCAGACGAGGTGCATGTTGACGGCGAGGGCCGTGGCCGGCGCGTACGAGGCGAGCCGGGCCTGCTCGCGCGCGACCCGCTGCAGGCTGAGGCCGAGTCCGCCGAATTCGATCGGCACGAGTGCCCGCAGGTACCCGGCGTGAACGAGGTCGGCGAGATCCTCCGTGAAGAACGTGTTGTCACGGTCGTAGTCGGCGGCGCGCCCCCGCATCCGCTCGAGAACGGCGTCTCCGAGCAGCGCGTCGCTGGGCCGGGCCGGGTCGGCAGGCAGCCGCGGAGCGGACGGAGAGGTGTTCACACCTCCCAGACTACGTAGCCTTGCGATTCCTCGTCGACACCCAGAGGATCAGCAGCACGATCGCACCGACCACGCCGAGCGCGGCCAGCCAGGGGAGGATGAAGCCCAGGCCCACCAGCACACCGCCGATGGTGGCGATGAGGGCGTTCCAGCCGGCGACGATGCCGTCCCAGAAGGTGCCTGGTTGCGGCGGCGCGACCGTGCCTTCGGAGAACAGTTCGAGGGTGATCGTGGAGTAATCGATCTGGTCGGACAGGTAGTCGCGCTGCGACTGGAGGCTCTGGAGTTCGGCCTGCCGGGAGGAGAGGGCCGACTCGAGAGCGATCAGGTCGGAGGTGTCCTTCGCCGTCGCCATGAGGGCGAGCAACCGGTCGACGGAGGTCTTGAGCGAGGTGATGCGCGCGTCGATGTCCCGGGTCTGCTGGGTGACATCGGCGGCGTTGAGCGTCAAGAAGTTCACGGTGCCGAGCTTCTTCAGCTCGGCCAGGGTGCGGTCGAGGTCATCGGCCGGGATGCGCAGCACGAGGGTCGCGCTCGCCGGCTGGTTCTTCGTTGCGGGGGTCTCGTTGCGGCTGTCGACGCGTCCGCCCGCCTGCTCGGTGATGGTGGTGGCAGTCCGCGCGGCGGCGATCGGGTCCTTGGTCGAGATCGACACCGTTCCGGTCGTGATCACGTCCCGGTTGATCGTCGTGACCCCGCCGCTCGCGTCTTTGACGGGGGCCGGCTGCCCCGTGACGACGCCGGGCTCGACGCCGCTTGTGGACCCGGAGTCTCCGGAGCCCTGTGAAGTGCAGCCTGCGAGCAGGAGTGCGGCGAGGATGACCGCGGTGGCGGCGAGTGTTCGCTTCATGCCTCAATTTAGGACCTCCGCGGAGGTCCTTGTCTGGATGCTTTCTGGGAGTCGCATCACAATATGGCGTCGAAGGGGGCACCCGACATAGGGTCGGTGGGTCGGCTCCGTTCACCGGACCGGCACCACCGAACACTCTCGAACACTCTCCCAAGGAGGAAATCATGGGATTCGCAGACGACGCCAAAGACGCCCTCGACGCAGCCGGCCGGAAGATCGGTCGCGAGGCGGAGGACATGAAGGACCGGGTCGACGACAAGGTCGACGAGCTGAAGGCCGACGCCCGAGTGAAGCGCGCCGAAGCGGACGTGAAACGCGCTGAAACCGAGCGCGACGTGACGCAGGCCAAGAACGACCTCAAGAAAGACCTGCGCGACGATAATTGACGCATGACTCGGTGGGCGGAGCTGACGGACCGGTTTCGTCCGCGCCGCCCACCGCTTTTGCACATCGCGACGGATGAGGGCGCCGGCCCGGTCGTCATCCTCGTGCACGGGATCGCCTCGTCGTCGGTGACGTTCAGGGCTGTCGTTCCCCTGCTCGCGCCGCACCACCGGGTGATCGCCGTCGACATCCTCGGGTTCGGTGCCTCGCCTGCCCCCGCGGACTCCGAGTACAAGCTCGAGGACCACGTGGCGTCGCTCGCGGCGACGATCCGTTCGCTGAAGCTGCAGGGGCCCATTGTCCTCGTCGGGCACTCGCTGGGCAGCCTGATCGTCACGCGCTTCGCCGCGATGAATCGCCCGCGTGTGTCGCGGGTCGTGCTGGTCGGCCCGCCCGTCTACCTGTCCCCGACCGACATCGGCGACCCTCGGGTGCGGGCGCGGGTCAGCGTGTACCTCCGCGCCTACGAGTTCCTGCGGGCGAACAAGGATTTCACGATGACCAACGCGGCGATCATCTCCCGCCTCCTGCCCAAGGGCATCCTGGAGCTGACCGAGCGCAGCTGGACGCCCTTCGTGAAATCGCTCGAGCACTGCATCGAATCGCAGACCGTGGTGAGCGACATCGCGAGCCTGGACGTCCCGGTCGACGTCGTCTACGGCTCGCTCGACGCGTTCATCGCGCCGGGGAGCATGACCGTGATCGAACGGATGCGGCACGTCACCATGCACCGCGTCGAAGCGAACGACCACCTGATCCGGCTGCGGCTGGCCAGGGTCATCGCCCGCATCATCGACGTTCCGGCCGTTGCGGCCGCGCCCGCTTCCGCCGCCTCGCCGCCTGTCCCTCGCAAATCACCCTCGCCGCCTGTCCCTCGCAAAGCCGCGCCGCCTCCCGCCCCAGGCAAATCCCCCTAGCCCGCGTGGACCCCGTCCCTCTCCGCGAAAACGCAGTCGTGGTCACTAAACCGCGCTCATAACGACCACAACTGCAGTTTCGCGGGGGGAAGAGGGGGGAAGCGGGGGAAGCGGGGGAAGCGGGGGGAAGCGGGCAGCGCCCCGGAGGGAGGCAGGTGGCTAGGCTGACGGGATGGACATGCGCACACTGGGAAGAACCGGCCGAACAGTCTCCGTGATCGGGCTGGGCACGTGGCAGCTGGGAGCGGACTGGGGTGACGTGTCGGAGGCCGACGCGACCGCGGTGCTCGCGGCATCCGTCGACGCCGGTGTCACCTTCTTCGACACGGCCGACGTCTACGGCGACGGGCGCAGCGAGCAGATCATCGGCGCCTTCCTGAAGCAGCGCCGGACGGGCGTGGAGATCACTGTCGCGACCAAGATGGGCCGCCGCGTCGACCAGATCCCAGAGAACTACGTGATGGCTAACTTCCGCGCCTGGGTCGACCGCTCCCGCGGCAATCTCGACACCGAGAGGCTCGACCTCGTGCAGCTGCACTGCCCGCCGAGCGCCGTGATCGACTCCGACGAGGTGTACGACGCCCTCGATACGCTCGTCGAGGCGGGCGCGATCGCCGCCTATGGCGTCAGCGTCGAGACCTGCGACCAGGCGCTCGCCGCCATCGCCCGCCCGAATCTCGCGACCGTGCAGATCATTTTGAACGCGTTCCGGTTGAAGCCCCTGGATGCCGTCATCCCGGCCGCGCGCGAGGCCGGCGTGGGCATCATCGCCCGCGTTCCCCTCGCCAGCGGACTGCTGACCGGGAAGTACACCCGCGACACGACCTTTGCGGCCTCCGACCATCGCAACTACAACCGCGACGGCAGCGCCTTCGACGTGGGCGAGACGTTCTCCGGCGTGGACTTCGAGACCGGCCTGGCCGCGGCCGCCGAATTCGCCGCGCTCGTGCCGGAGGGTCTGACCCCGGCGCAGGCCGCACTGGCCTGGGTCGCGCAGATCGACGGCGTCAGCTCGGTCATCCCGGGGGCCCGGTCGCCCAAGCAGGCCCAGGCGAACGCCGCGGCCGGCTCGGTGGAGCCGCTCAGCCTCGACGTCAACGCCGGGGTGCAGGACATCTACGACCGACTGCTGCGGGAACAGATCCACCCGAGGTGGTAACCGAATCGGGGGAGCCTGGGCCGGGGACGGCGGCGCAGGCAGGCAGGGGCACGGCGGCGGACAGTGCTCAGCAACGCGCGCCGACGCCGGTTCCGAAACGCGGGCTCGGGCCGGCCTTCACGAACCTTTTCACGGCCAGCATCGCCAGCAACCTGGGCGACGGCATCGCGCGCACGGCCATGCCGTTGCTTGCGGCGAGGCTCACCGACGACCCGCTGCTGATCAGCGGGATCGCGGCCATGGCGCTGCTGCCGTGGCTGTTCTGCGCGATCCCGGCCGGCATCCTGATCGACCGCATCGACCGGCGCAAGGCGCTGGCACTCGCTGACACCGTGCGGGCGCTGCTGGCGATCGCGCTCTGCGTGCTGAGCGCGACGAGCGGCCTCACGATCTGGTGGCTCTACATCGTCATCTTCGTCTACGGGGCGTTCGAGACCGTCTACGACGGGGCGACCCGCGCCGTGGTGCCGAGCATCGTGGCGCGCGTCGACCTGCCCAGGGCGAACTCGAGCATCGAAGCCGGCGAGCTCGTGGTGCAGAGTTTCCTCTCCGGGCCGCTCACCTCGATGCTGTTCGCGGTGTCGGTGCTGATCCCGCTCGGCGTGAACGCGCTCGCCTTCGCGGTCGCCGCGGCGCTCGCGCTCCTGCTGCCGCGCATCGCATCCGGACGCCAGCACGCCGCCCTGCTCGATGCGCCGCACGTGGCCTGGTACCTCCAATTCGTGGACGGCTACCGCTTCATCGTGAAAAGCCGGATGCTGGTGACGCTCTGGCTGGTCAGCACCGCCGGCGGGATCGCCTATTCCTTCGCGACCGCGAGTTCGGTGCTCTTCCTCCTCGGCCCGCTGGGGGTGCCTGAGGCCTGGTTCGGCGCGTTCATGCTCACCGGGGCGCTGGGCGGGCTGGTCGGATCCGTGCTCGCCGCCCCGCTCAAGCGCCGCCTGCACGCCGGGCTGGCGATGGCGATCACCCTGCTGGTGAGTGACGCGGCCCTGATCGTGATCGGCGTCTGGCCGAACGTGTGGGTGGCAGCGATCTTCTTCGCCCTGTCCAGCTGCGCGGTCACGGTGTGGAACATCCTGATGATGTCGCTCCGGCAGAGCATCATCCCCGGGCATCTGCTGGGGCGCGTGCACGGCACCTGGCGCACGCTGCTCTGGGGCGCGATGCCGCTCGGCAGCGTGCTCGGCGGGCTCGTCGGTCGGGTCGACCTGGCGTTGCCATTCATCATCGGCGGGAGCGCCGCCACCCTGATCACGCTCCTGTACTTCCGCTTCATCAGCAGCCTGCCGAACGCGGAGGACGTGCCGGACCCGACCGGCCCGCACGCGCTGGTGCGGCTCTCCTGAGCTGCGCGCTGCTTGCTCCCCGCTCGCGGGGAGGGGCAGGATCAGTCGAGGTCGTCGGGGTCCTTGCCGGTGCGGTCGCCGGCGTCGAGCGACCTGATCGCGGCGAGGTCCTCGGCGTCGAGAGCGAAGTCGAACACCTCGAGGTTCTCGCGGATCCGAGACGGCGTGACCGACTTGGGAATCACAACGTTGCCGAGCTCGATGTGCCAGCGGATCACCACCTGCGCCGCCGACTTGCCGTGCTTCGCGCCGATCGCGTCGAGCACGGGGTTGCCGATTGCGCGGCCGCGGGCGAGCGGGGACCACGCCTCGGTCAGGATGCCGTGGGCCGCGTCATAGGCACGAAGGTCGGCCTGCTGCAGCCAGGGGTGCAGTTCGATCTGATTGAGCGCGGGCGTGACATCCGTTTCGCCCAGCAGGCGGTCCAGGTGGTGGACGTGGAAGTTGGACACCCCGATGGAGCGGGCCCGGCCGTCGGCGCGCAACCGCTCGAGGGCGCGGTAGGTGTCCACGTAGCGGTCCTGCCCGGGCGCGGGCCAGTGGATGAGGTACAGGTCGACGTAGTCGAGGGCGAGCTTGCCGAGGCTCTCGTCGAAAGCCCGCATGGTGCGGTCGTAGCCGTGGTCGGTGTTCCAGACCTTGGTCGTGACGAAGACCTGCTCCCGCGGCAGGCCCGAGCGGGCGATGCCCTGCCCGACGCCCCGCTCGTTCTCGTACAGCGCGGCCGTGTCGACGTGGCGGTAGCCGGCCTCGAGGGCGAGCCGCACGGTGTCAGCGGCCACGGCATCCGCCACCTTGTAGACGCCGAGGCCCAGCTGGGGGATGCTGCGCCCGTCGTTGAGGAGAAGAAGTGGCGAGGTCGTCATCCCCTCATTAAAGCGCCCTCTCCTCTCGCGAAACTGCAGTTGTGGTCGCTAAAACGCCGTTTTAGCGACCACAACTGCGTGTTCGCGGGATGGTGGCCGGGTCAGCCGCGCGCCTCGGCGCGGGCGCCGAGCAGGAGGTCGGCCGCTTTCTCGCCGATCACGATCGTGGGCGCGTTGGTGTGCCCGCGGATGATCATCGGCATGATCGACGCGTCGGCCACGCGGAGGCCGTCGACGCCGCGCACGCGCAGTTCGGGGTCGACCACCGAGGCGGCATCCGCCCCCATGCGGGCGGTCCCGACCGGGTGGTAGAGCGTGTGGGCGTGGTCGGCGACCGCCAGGGCGAGGCGGTCGGCGCTGCTGAGGTTCGTGCTGCCCGGCGGCATGAGCAGCGTGCCGGTCGTGTCGGCGCGCATCGCGGGTGCCTGCAGGAGGCGTTCGCACCACTCGAGCCCGGCCAGGAGGGTGGCCCGGTCCGCGCCGGCCGGGTCGCTCAGGTAGCGGGGATCGATGGCAGCCTTGGCCAGCGGGTCGGCCGAGGCGAGCGTGACCACGCCGCTGCTCTTCGGCTGAAGCAGGATCGCCCCCACCGTCAGCCCGTGCGCGGGAGTGGGCACGAGCCCCTCCCCGACGTAGGCGACCGGCGCGAAGATGATCTCGATGTCGGCGAGGTCCAGGTCGGGGTTCGTGCGGATGAAGCCGTACGCCTCGGCGACATTCGACGTGAGCATGCCGCGGCGCCGCAGGAGATAGCTCGCGATCTGGCCGGGCTTCTGGGCGCTGAAGAGCGTGTCGCCGGTCGTCTCTGCGACGAGGCCGGACAGCAGGTGGTCGCGCAGGTTCGCACCGACCTCCGGCGAGTCGGCGACGACCGGGATGCCGTGCTTCCTGAGCTCGTCGGCCGGGCCGATGCCGGAGAGCATCAGCAGCTGGGGCGTGTTGACGGCGCCGCCGCAGAGCACGGTCTCCCGGCGGGCGAGCACGCGCCGCCGGCTGCCGTCCTTGAGGTACTCGACCCCGGTCGCGCGGCGGCCCTCGAACAGCACCCTGGTCGCCTGGGCGTCGGTGCGCACGGTGAGATTGCCGCGACGGCGGGCCGGCTTCAGGTACGCGTCCGCCGTGCTGACCCGCGACCCGCGCTGCTGGGTGACCATGGTCTGGCTGAACCCCTCCGGCTGCGCGTGGTTCGGCTCCTCGACCGTGTGGCCCAGTTCGCGGACGGCCGCCAGGAAGACAGCGGTGTGGCTGCGCGGGCTGCGCTGGGGCTGGATGCTCACCGCTCCCTCGGTGCCGTGGGAGGCATCCGTTCCGCCGGTGACGCGTTCGACCCGGCGGAAGTAGGGCAGCAGTGACGCCCACGACCACTGCGGCCCGGCGACATCGGCCCAGTGGTCGTAGTCGGCGGCGAACCCGCGCACCCACATCATCGCGTTCATCGACGAGGAGCCGCCAAGCACCTTGCCGCGCGGCCAGAAGACGCTGCGCCCGCCGAGCTCGGCCTGCGGCGTCGTGTCATAGTTCCAGTCGAGGTCGGAGCGGAAGAGCTGGGCGAACGCGGCCGGGATGTGGATCTCCGTCTTCTTGTCCGCCGGCCCAGCTTCGAGGAGCAGCACCGAGGACGTACCGTCGGCGCTGAGCCGCTCGGCCAGGGCGGCGCCGGCCGAGCCGGCACCGACGATGACGTAGTTAAAAGACTCAGCGTCAAAAGACTCAGCGTCAAAAGACTCAGCGTCAAAGGACTCAGCGTCCTGCGTCGTGCTCATCGGAGGGCCTCCGCGGCGCGGAGATCCTTCCGCAGGATCTTGCCCGATGCCGATTTCGGAATCCGCTCGACGAACTCCACCCGGCGCACCTTCTTGTGCGGGGCGACGCGCTCGGCCACGAAACCCATCACGGCCTCGGCGGTGAGCTCGGCGCCCGGCTGCAGCACGACGAAGGCCTTCGGAACCTCTTCCCCGTCGTCGTCGTTCACGCCGATGACCGCGGAATCAGCGATCAGCGGGTGGCTGAGCAGCAGCGCCTCGAGCTCTGCGGGGGCAACTTGGTAGCCCTTGTACTTGATCAGCTCCTTGAGCCGGTCGACGATCGTGACGAAGCCCTCTGCGCTGACGGAGGCGATGTCGCCGGTGTGCAGGAACCCGTCGGCGTCGAGCGTCTCGCTGGTCGACGCGTCGTCGCCGAGGTAGCCGAGCATGATGTTCGGCCCGCGGCAGAGCAGTTCGCCGGGTGCGCTCGTGCCCTCGGCCGGCTGGTGGATTTCGTCGCCGGTGGCCGGGTCGATCAGCTTGCACTCGATGTTCGGCAGGGTGAGCCCCACCGAATCGAGGGGGATGTCGCCGCGGTCCAGGGGGATGGCGTGCGACACCGGGCTCATCTCGCTCATCCCGTAGCCCTGCCGCACCCGGCAATCCAGCCGCGCGGCCACGGCGGCGCCGAGCGTGCCGTTGAGCGAGGCAGCCCCGGAGAAGATGGTGTGCACGCTGGAGAGGTCGTAGTCATCGACCAGCGGATGCTTCGCGAGCGCCACCGCGATCGGCGGCGCGATGAAGACGTACGTGGCCGAGTAGTCCTGGATGAAGCGCAGGAAATCGGTCAGGTCGAAGCGCGGCATCGTCACCAGGCTGGCCCGGCCGGCCAGCGCGATGTTCAGCAGCACCGTCATCCCGTAGATGTGGAAGAACGGCAGCACGGCCAGCACCCGGTCGTCCGCCTTCGCGCCGAGCAACGGCAGGGACTGCGCGACGTTCGCGACGAGGTTGCGGTGGGTGAGCATGACGCCCTTGGGGTGCCCGGTCGTGCCGGAGGAGAACGGCAGCACGGCGATGTGGGTGGCCGGGTCGAGGCTGACGACAGGGGCGGGGTGTCCTTCGGCCAGCAGGTCGCGGAGCGAGGCGTGCCCGTCTGCGCCGTCGAGCACGATCACCTGGTCGTCACCGAGGCCGGCGCTCGCCGCGGCCTGCTTCGCCTGGGCGAGGAGCGGCGAGACGGTGAACAGCAGGCGCGCGCCCGAACCGCGCAGCTGGGCGGCGATCTCCTCGGCCGTGTAGAGCGCGTTGACGGTCGTTGCCGCTGCCCCCGCACGGAGGATGCCGTGGAAGACGGAGGCGAATGCGGGCGCGTTGGGCGAGTGCAGGGCGACGACGTCGCCGGGGGCGATTCCGCGCGCGGAGAGAGCCCCGGCCACCCCGTCGATCTGGGCCAGCAGCCCGCGGTAGCTCGTTTCGGCCCCCGACGGTCCGTCGATGAGGGCGATCCGGTCGAGGTCGGCGTCGGCGATCGAGCCGAAGAGATAGTCGAAGACGCTGAGGTCGGGAATGTCGACCTCGGGAAGCGGACTGGTGAAAACCACGGTTATCTCCTGTGATCGGGGGTGGAGGGCGACATTGGGTGAAGCCGAGGTGCGGCCGGACGCTCGGGCCTGGAGGCGCTCAGGCGCGGAAAGCCGACGCGAAGACGCGCGGCATCCGCAGCCAGGATGGGCGGGCGGCGAAGCCGGCGAGCAGCCGCCCGGTCAAGGCCGCGCTGCGGGCGGTGACGAACCACGGAGGTTTCGGGAACAGGGCGAACTCGCCGCCGAGCACCGACCGCGGGAACGGCCGGAACGGGCCGGTGACGACCGTGCGCTCCGGCGAGTCGATCAGCAGGGCGTTGTGCACGATCCCGATCCCGCTCTGCACGTCGTCGAGCGTGTGGCCGGGGAATGCGCCCCACGGCGCGGCGGCGGTGAGGAAGCCGAGCCCGGTCCAGGCGTTGATCGCGATCGTGCCGTACCGGAGCCGGGCGACGGATGCGCGGAAGCCGGTTCCGAGGGCCTTGATCGTGCGGGGCGCCGCGATGATGTTTGCGCCGAGGGTGCCGAGGAAGTCACGGTTCACGGTTTCGACGGCGGCGTCGAGGAACGCGGCGCCGGTTCCGGGGAGTTCGATGACGCCGAGCACGGGGGAGAACGTCTCCGTGGTCGTGAGGGTCGTCGAATCCTCGCCGGCGCCGACGGTGATCAGGAGGCGGAATCCGTCGTCGCCGAGGTGTTCGGCGGCCGGGTACGCGGCGGCGGCATCCTGCACCCGTCCGTCGCTTCCCGGATACCAGGCCGGGCGCGCCGGGGTGCGGTCGATCGCCGAGCGAAGTTCGGCCAGGAAGGCGGCCTTCTGGGCCCAGTCGCGGCTGAGGACCACGACCTGGCCGGCGATGCAGTTGTAGCCGCCGTTGTGCAGGCGCTGGGTGGCGACGTGCTCGGCCTGGTAGCGGAGGTCCGCCGGGGACCAGGCGCCGGGCAGCACGATGATCGGCGAGACGCCGCCGAGCTCACTCGTGATCGGCTTGGACAGGAGCGGGGTTCCGGCGGCCTTACGCTCCGCGCCGGCGGGGCCCGGGCCGTAGACGACGACGTCGTGGGTGGCCGCTCTTCCGGTGATGTGCACGTGGCTGATGCCGGGGTGGTGGGCGAGGTAGCCGCCGACGGCGCCGTCGCCGGTGACGATGCGCAGCACGCCGTGCGCGATGAGCGGGGCCAGCGCGGCCTGGTAGACCGGCAGCATCCCTGCCGTCACGGGGTTCAGCTTCAGCAGCACCACGCGGTTGTGGGCGATGAGTTCGTACAGCACGTCGAGCGGCGGGATCGAGGTGATGTTGCCGGCGCCGAGCACGAGGCCGACGCCGGCGGTCTGCTCCGGGTGGAGGGCGGCGAGCCCGGCGTTCGCCCTGACCGATTCGGCGGACACGTCGGCCGGCATCCAGACCTCGGCGCTGAACCCGTGCAGCAGCACGGCCTCATAGGGCGTGTGGGGCAGGACCTTGATGGTCACGCGCCCGCCGGGGGCGGTGCCGAAGCGGGCGCCGGCCAGGGGGCTCTCGCCGCGGCTGAGTGCGGAGATGCTCTGTGCGAGGGTCGTGGTCGCGGTGAGAACGGGGTACGGGCCGGAGACCCACTCCTCGCCGACGAGCTGCGAGTCGGCATCGAGGCTCTTGATGCCGCTGGCCGTGCGAGCCCAGCTCTCGGCCTGCGCTGCGACGGATTCGTGCACCGCGTCCAGGAGCTCGGCCCGCTTCGGCAGCGACGTCTTCGCCCAGCGGCGCTCGCCGTCGGCAAGTTCGGCGATCACCGCGTCCAGCGCGGTGTGCGCGGTGTGCGCGGGATCGGGAGCGGGCGTCTCGCCGGGCGTCGACTCGGCGGCGGCCGGGTGGGCGGCGGTTGGCTCTGCGGTGGTCATCAATCTCCCTTGATCGTTGACAAACTGTTCACCCGCACACCAGAAAGCCGCGCCGCGGATGCGCACCTCAACTCTCCACCTCCCGGGACCGACCGCGCCATAGGCGGCCGCCGTGAGTTCCGGTCGCATCTTTGTGCGCGTGCACCAAGGAATCGCGGTGGTCACCCGTATCATCCGGTCATGGCGGATCGACGGGGAACCCTCGACAGGTATGACGGAGGCGATGACGCGGCGCTGGCGCGCGAGGTCTCCGCCGACCCCTTCACCGGGCTGATCGATTCGACCGAGACCCTGACGGACGCGGTCTGCGCCCGGATCGTCGGGGGCGAACAGGCCTACGCCGGCAACGCCCACCGCAACACCGTGCCTGTACCGCCTCGGCCGGATCACGGAGCTGACCGGACGCTCACCCTCCCGCCCGATCGACGCATCCGAGCTGTACGCGGCCCTCCGCTCGGCCCGCTGACCACGCGCGCACATTCCCGCGAGACTGCAGTTGTGGTCGCTAAACCGGCGCTGAGGCGACCACAACTGCGTTTTCGCGGGAACGGATGCCGCGCGCTCCCGAGCGATGCGCGGGCACCTCGTTAGGAGGGCTGCACCCGGATCGGCGCGGTGTCGGGGATGGGGCTCACGTCGCGGCCGCGCAGGTCGGGGTGCCAGCGCCGCCCGAGGGTGGGGGTGAGGGCACCAAGCGTGGCGAAACCGGCTGCCGCAACGATCGCCGCGGTGGGACCGTAGTGGTCGATCATGACGCCGGCGATGGCCGAGCCGAGTGCCGCGCCGATCAGCTGGCCCGTGCCGACCCAGCCGTAAGCCTCCGCCGTGTCGCTGAACTTCACGCTCGCCGAGACGATTCCGAACAGCACGGCCAGGGCAGGAGCGATGCCGATGCCGGCCAGAAGCAGGGTGCCGGCGAGCCACCAGAAGCTGAGTCCGAAGCAGGCGAGCGTCATGCCGACCGTCACGACGGCCATCCGGCTGGCCAGCGCCCAGGGGCCGATCGGCGCGTGGCCGAGCGCGAGGCCGCCGACGAGCGAGCCGACCGCGAAGATGCCGAGCACCCAGCCGGAGTTCGTGCTCCCGTGGCCGAACGCCGCGACGACGCCCGCCTCGACCGAGGCGCAGGCCGCAACCAGCATGAATCCGACGACCGTGCTCAGGAGCACGGGCGGCCGCTTGAGCACCGCTCCGAGCCGGCGCTTGCTGCGGGGGATCCGCACCCGACCGACCACCGGGAGGGTGAGGAACCAGATGCCGCCGCCGACCATGAACGTGGCGGCGAGCAGCACGCCGGCGACCGTGCTGACCTGGATCGCCACAAACGTCGCGATGACCGGGCCGAGAACCCAGATGATCTCCTGCGCAGAGGCATCCAGGGAGAACAGCGGGGTGAGCTGGCGGGAATTGACCATTTTGGGGTAAATGGTGCGCACCGCGGGCTGGATCGGCGGCGTCGACAGCCCCGCGAGGAAACCGATGACCACGAGGCCCTGCACGGGAAGTGTGAGCACGGCCATCAGCACGATGGATGTCGCGCAGATCACCGTCGTGGCGATGATGACCGGTCGGATGCCCCAGCGGCCCATCAGCCGGCTGGTCAAAGGGCCGGCGATGGCCTGTCCGACGCACATCGCGCCGAGCACGAGCCCGGCGATGGCGTAGGAATCGAAGACGTGCTCGATGTGAATGAGGAACGCGAGCGAGAGCATCCCGGACGGGAAGCGCGCGGTCAGCTGGGCAGCGATGATGCGAGCAACGCCAGGCGTCTTCAGAAGGCTCAGGTAGCTGCTCACAATCCCTCAAGTCTATTGGCGGAGCCTCACACGAAACCGCAGTCCTGGTCGTCAAACGGCGCTCAGAACGAGCACAAATGCAGTTTCGTGGTGGGTTGGCGCAGGAAATCGCAGCGGCGGCCGCGATCGCTGAACCGGGTAGCGTTGGGCGCGTGCGAACACTCATTGCGCCGAAGGAGCTCGCCGCCCGCCTGGGCGAGCAGGGCGACATCCGGATGCTCGACGTGCGCTGGCGGCTCGGCGGCCCGCCCGGCCGCCCTCAGCACCGCGCCGGCCACATCCCCGGCTCCGTCTACGTCGACCTCGACGAGGAACTCGCCGCTCACGGCGCGCCGGCCGATGGCCGCCACCCGCTGCCGAGCATCGAGGTGCTGCAGGCCGCCGCCCGGCGCTGGGGTCTGAACGACGGCGACACCGTCGTCGTCTACGACGACCTCGGCAACCTCTCCTCCGCCCGCGCCTGGTGGCTGCTCCGCCACGCCGGCGTGCGCGAGGTGCTCCTGCTTGACGGCGCACTCGCCGCCTGGCGGGCCGCCGGCCTGCCGATCGCCACCGGCTCGGAGCCGATCACGCCCGGCAGCGTCACCCTGACCTACGGCCACCTGGCCACGCTCGACGCGGATGCCGCCGCCGCGCTCCCCGGAACAGGCGTGCTGCTCGACGCCCGCGCCGGAGAACGCTACCGCGGTGAAACGGAACCGATCGACCCGAGGGCCGGCCACATTCCCGGCGCGATCAGCGCCCCAGCCGCCGATAACCTCACCGGCGACGGACGCTTCCGGCCCGCCGGCGACCTCCGCGCGCGGTTCGAGGCGCTCGGCGTGACGGATGCCGCCCCGGTCGGCGTGTACTGCGGCTCCGGCGTCACGGCCGCGCACGGAGCCGCGGCGCTGACGATCGCGGGATTCCGCCCGGCGCTCTACCCCGGCTCCTGGTCCCAGTGGTCGAACCTGCCCGAGCGCCCGGTCGAGATCGGCGACCCCCGCGGCGCAGTGCCGCTGGCGCACTAGCGCGCCGGCCCGTCCGCACCTCCGCCCCGCCGCCCCCGCCCTGCTGCCCCTGCCCGCCGCCCCTGCC
>DAIMHX010000058.1:0-16822 GCA_036723055.1 Microbacteriaceae bacterium | reverse complement strand
GGCCAGCAGCCCCAATCTTGCTCGTTTCCGGGGCTATAAGAAAGGTAACGGGGGCTCGCCGTGGGGCTCAGCCCTCGGACTGCGGGTGGTACTTGGAGAGGAGGAACACGCCGTAGATGGCCACGAGTCCGGCCACGACGAACGCGACGGCAGCCCAGGTCGGTGCCTGCGAGGCCTCGCCGAGCACGACGATGCCGATCCCGACGGCAACCAGGGGGTCGACGACCGTGAGTCCGGCGATGACGAGGTCCGGCGGCCCGGAGGCGTAGGCGTTCTGCACGAAGTAGGCCCCGAGGGCGCTGGCCAGGAGCAACCCGGCGACGCAGGTCAGCGTGAGCCACTCGAAGTTGCCGTGCTGGGCGCGGTTGATGATCACCTTCGCGAGCGTCGCGACGAATCCGTAGAGCACACCGGCGCCCATGATGTAGAAGATCGCCTTGAACCGGGTGCGTAGGTAGCCGAAAGCGAGACTGAAGGCGAGCAGCACAACGCCGAGCACGATCAGGATCGTGATGAGGTTGTCACCCGTGACTGGTCTGTCGACGGCCGTGAACGCCGCGACCGTGACGAACAGGCCCACGCCGCCGACACACATCGAAATGGCGGCGATCGACCGTCGGTTCAGCCTCGATTTCGTGACCCGGGCATTGAGGATCGATGTGATCACGAGGGCCACCGCGCCCAGCGGCTGCACGACGATGAGGGGCGCGAAGGCCAGGCTGGTCAACTGGAAGACGATGGCCAGGCCGAGCATGAGCGAACCGAGCACCCAGGACGGCCGCGCCAGGAGGAGCAGGAGCTGGCGGGGGTTCATGCCGCCCGTGATCTCGGCCGTGTTCGCTTCGACCTTGGCGACACCCCGATGCTGGAACTGTGCCCCCAGCGACAAGAACACGGCGCCGATCAGCGCGATCGGAATCCCGATGGACTGTCGCGGGTCGATCGTGGCGACCACGAGGGGGAACAGGTCGGGAGTCACCCATCGACCCTATCCAGAATGATCCCGATATCCTTGCTGAATGGCCGTGCTACCGATAGTAATTTCAGGTGACCCAGTGCTCCACTTTCCCGCAGCCCCCGTCGTCGAATTCGACGACGTGCTGCGCACGCTGGTGCAGGACATGTTCGAGACGATGGATGCCGCGCCCGGCGTCGGATTGGCCGGCCCGCAGGTAGGCGCCCCGCTACGGCTCTTCACCTTCAGCTACACCGACGACGACGAGCGCGCGTGGCGCGGCGTGGCCATCAACCCTGAACTGTGGATCACCCCGGTTCCGGCCGGCCACGCCGACGAGGACGACGACGTCGAGGGCTGCCTGTCGTTCCCCGGCGAACGCTTCCCGCTCAAGCGGGCGCAGTCGGCGATCCTTCGCGCCGTCGACGTGGAGCAGAAACCGTTCGAGATCAGTGCCGACGGGTGGCTGGCGCGCATCTTCCAGCACGAGTTCGACCACCTCGACGGCACGCTCTACGTTGACCGCCTCGAGCACGCCTACGCGAAGATCGCGGCGAAGGTGACGCGCAAGCGGGGCTGGGGCATGCCCGGGCTCACCTGGATGCCCGGCATCGACAACCTCGAAGACTGACTCAGGCTCAGACGAATGCCCTGATCGCGGCGGCCACGAGCGCCGCCGCGATCACAACCACGATGAACGGCACGCGCAGCGCGAACAGTGCGATCGCCACGATCACAGCGGGCACCCGGGCATCCACGATGATCGCCTGGCCTGCCCCGAGCGTCTGCACGGCGACCAGCGCCGCGAGCAGGGCCACCGTCAGCAGGTCGGCGATGCGCGCGGGCGCCGGCTTCTGAAGCAGCGAGGGCGGCACGGCGTACCCGGCCAGCTTGATCGCCAGGCAGGCGCCGGAGGCGAGGATGATGATCTGCCACAGGGTCACCGGGCTGCCTCCCCGGCGCCGACGGCTTCCGCATCCGATACGGCCGCCGGAGCTCCGTCCGCGTTCTCCCGAACGCCCAGCCAGTTGAACCAGCCGACGGCGACCGCGACGAGCGCGGCGACCAGCACCGGCAGGCCGGGCAGCAGGGCCGGCGTCAGCGACGCGGCGACCACCGCTGCCGCCACCGCGACGGCACCGGCCTGCACCCGCTTCAGCCGCGGCCACAGCAGGCCGACGAACGCGGCGGCGGCCGCGGCATCCAGCCCGTAGCCCCTTGTGTCGCCGAGCGCGTCGCCGATGAGCGCCCCGGCGAGGGTGGTGAGGTTCCAGCCGACGAAGACGGCGAGGCCGGTCACCCAGAAGCCCGTGCGGCGGCTGCGCGGCGTCGGTTGCGCGAGCGCCACGGCCGTGGACTCGTCGATCGTGATCCAGGCCGCCGCGATGCGCTTCCACCGGCCGGGCCCGACGATGGGCGCCGTGCGGATGCCATAGATGGCGTTACGGGAGCCGAGGAGGGCTGCGCTGGCGATCGCGGCAGGGCCGGCCGCGAGTCCCCCGGCGGCCAGCACGCCGACGAGGGCGAACTGGGACCCTCCGGAGAACATGACCAGGCTGATGAAGCAGGTCTGCCAGACGTCGAGCCCCGCGGCCACCGACAGCGCACCGAAGGACACGCCGTAGGCGGCCGTGGCCAGGCCGACGGCCAGGCCGGCCCTGATTGCGAGGCGCCGGTTACGGCCGTCGTCGCCAAACCCTGTCGTCACCATGCCCGTCGCCATCAGCGCCCGAGGTTCACGCCGTGGACGCCGTTGTGGAAGCGCAGCGACGGGAAGATGGCGGAGATGGAGAACCCGACCCCTGGCACGGTGCCGGCGTTGAACACGCCGCCGAAGAGCTGGGCGCGTTCGCGCATCTGGGTGATCCCCGCGCCGGCGATGCTCTCGCTGAGCGCCCGGAGGTCATCGTCGATCGTGTACGCGGTGCGTGCCGCCACCTCGTCGGCGTCGGCGCTCGCGCGCCGGGCGGCCGCGCGGATGCCGTCGTCGTCCACGAGCAGCTGCAGGCCGTCCTGGGTCCAGGTGAAGGAAATGCGGGCTTCGGTGCCAATCCCGCCGTGCTTGAGGGCGTTGGCCAGCGCGCTCTGCAGGATCCGGTAGATCGCCAGCTCGGCGCCTTGCCGGAGCGGGAACCGCTCCCCCGCTTCGATGAAGATCACGACGAGGCCGGCGTCGCGCATCACCCGGAACAGGTCGCGCGCCGACTGCAGGCCGGACTGAGGCAAAGCGATGGACTCACCCTCGCGCACGATCGTCAGCACGCGGCGCATGTCGGCGAGGGCGACGCGCCCGTCGTCGACCAGCGCCGTCGCGGCGCGAACGGCGCTCGAGGGGTCGCTCTCGGCCGTGTACCGGGCCGCCTCGGCGCGGGTGATGAGCCTCGCGACCGACAGGACGGCGACATCCTGCAGCTCGCGGATGATGCCGATCCTGCCCTGCTGCTCGGCGAGGGACAGTTCGAGGTCAATGCGAAGGCGCTCGGCGCTCGTGCGGTCGAACAGGGTTCGACGCGAGCGGGCGGCGGCGAGGCGCCAGAGCGCGAGCAGAATGATCGCGATCACGGCCAACGCGGCGCTGAAGAACTGCCAGGGGTCCACCCGGATCGCCTTTCGTCGTTCTCACCGCCCCGGGGGGGCCGAGGGACAAAAAAGGCCGTCCAGGGTGGAGCCCGGAACGGCCTTTTCGCTCCCCGAGTTGGACTCGAACCAACAACCTGCCGGTTAACAGCCGGCTGCTCTGCCAATTGAGCTATCGAGGAATGCTTTGAACACAGAACGCTTGAACAAGCGTTGCTACTTTATCAAAGGTTGGCCCAGCGCCAAATCGAGACCAGTCTTCAGTAGCCGAGCCGGGGGTCGACGACCCCCACAAAGCGCCCGTCTCCAAGGAATGCACCCACATTCAGGCGGATCCGCTCGGCGAGCAGCGGCGCCGTCATCTCGGGCGTGTCGGCCATGTGCGGTGTGATCAGGCACCGGGGTTCGCTCCAGAGCGGATGCCCGTCCGGCAGCGGCTCCGGATCGGTCACGTCGAGCGCCGCACCAGCGATGATCCCGGCGTCGAGGGCGACGACGAGCGCATCCGTGTCGAGGAGCGGCCCGCGCGCGATGTTGACGAGGTTCGCGTCCTGCCGCATCAGCGCCAGCTCTTCGGCACCGATCAGGTGCCGGGTGTCGCCGGTGAGCGCTGCGGCCACCACGACCACGTCGGCGTCGGGCAGGACGTCGTGCAGCGCGCCCGTCTGCACCGTGCGCGCCGCGCCGGGGACGGGCTCGGCGCTGCGGCGCACGACGGTGATCGAGGTGTCGAACGGGGCGAGCAGGCGGATGAGTTCGAGGGCGATGCCGCCGGCGCCGATGATGACGACGTTGAGGCCGTAGAGCGAGCGTCCCTCTGGCACCCGGTTCCAGCTGTCGGCGCGTGCCCGCTTCTGCAGCACGCGCAGGAGGGCGAGGGTGAGGGCGAGAGCGTGTTCGGCCACCGGCTGGGCGTAGGCGCCCTTGGCGCTCGTCCAGAGCAGCCCTGGGCGGTCCTGGTCGGCCAGGACGCCGCTGAAGGCGTCCACTCCTGCCCAGGGCAGTTGCACCCACTGGATTTGCGGGTTGGCCTGGAGGGTCTCGCGCAGCTGCTCGGCGCGGCTATGCGACAGCCAGACGAGCCCGCGCGTGTCGGCGGAGAGCCCGGCGACCTGGCCACCGGCCGCTTCGACCGCGGAGACGAAGATGTCCTTGGGGACGGGCAGGATGGCGATCGGGCCGGGCGTTGGACGCCGGTCCCCTGGAAGCGGGGTCCCCTCGGTGGCTGCGACGGAGCGGTGCTGGGCGTTCATTCGGCTGGTCTCTCGCCGACGGATCCACCGGTCAGCGCGGCACCCAGGCCGGCGACATACGGATGCCAGGGGTCGGCGAACACCTCGTCGATGGTGCCGAGCCCGACCAGCACGCCCTGGTACATCACCCCGATCCGGTCGGCTACCCGGCGGAGAACCGCCAGGTCGCTGCTGATCACGAGCGCTGAGAACGACCGTTCCCGCTGCAGCTCGCCGATCAGGTCGATCACGGCGTTGCGCACCGTCACGTCGACGCCGGCGGTCGGCTCGTCGGCGATGAGCAGCGAGGGCCCGAACACGAGCGCCCTGGCCAGGGCGACGCGCTGGCGCTGCCCGCCGCTGAGCTCGTAAGGGAACTTGCCCAGCACGGCCAGCGGCAGGCGCACCGCGTCCACCATGGTGGCGACCCTCGTTTCGAGCGCGCGGCGGTTGAAGCGATTGTCCCGGTCGAGCACCGGCTCTGCGACGGTCTCGGCGACGGTCATCGTCGACGGGAGCGTTTCGGCGGCATCCTGGGCCAGCAGACCGACGCCGTACGTGACGGCCGCGAGCCGGCGCCGGTTGATCCGGCGCAGCGGCACGCCGAGCACGGTGGCCTCTCCCCCGGTGATCTGCGGTCGCACGTCGCCGAAACCACCCGCGAAGGCCGCGCCGGAGAGCACCCGGGCGAGGGTGCTCTTCCCGGAGCCGCTCTCGCCGAGCAGACCGAGCACTTCGCCCTGCTTGAGGCGCAGCGTGAGCCCGTGCACGGCCACGAAGGCCGGGCTCGCGCCATGCGGCGGGTACTCGATCGTCAGGTCACTCGTCGTGATCGGATAGACGGGTACCTCGCCGCGTGTCATGCGCTCTATCCTGCCGCACGCAGCTTGCGGAGTCCCTCCCGGCGATGGGCCTGTTCGGCCGGATCCGGAACGGGCAGCGAGGCGAGCAGCCGCTGGGTGTACGGGTCCTTCGGCGCGCCGAGCACCTCGGCGCCCGTGCCCTCTTCGACCAGTTGGCCCTTGTAGAGCACGGCGATGCGGTCGGCGAGGATGTCGACGACGGCGAGGTCGTGGCTGATGAAGAGCGCGGCGAAACCGAACTCCCGCTGGAGCTCTGCGAACAGTTCGAGCACGCGGGCCTGCACCGAGACATCCAGCGCAGAGGTCGGCTCGTCGGCGATGAGCAGGGTCGGCTCGAGGGCCAGGGCCCTCGCCAGGCTTGCGCGTTGGCGCTGACCGCCGCTCAACTCGTGCGGGTAGCGGTCGCCGAACGCCTTGGGCAGCTGCACGGCCTCGAGCAGCTCGTTGACGCGCTTGCGCGCCGCACCGGGGTTGGCCGCGCGACCGTGCACGACGAGCGGCTCTGCGACGCAGTCGGCGATCGTCAGCAGCGGGTTGAAGCTCGACGCGGGGTCCTGGAAGACGAAACCGATGTCGCTGCGCAGCTTCTTGAACTCCCGTTCCTTGAAGCCGTTCATCTCGTGGCCGAGAACGGTGAGCGAACCGCCGGTGACGCGGGTCAGACCGGCGATGGCCCGACCAATCGTGGTCTTGCCCGATCCGCTCTCGCCGACCAGGCCGAGCACCTCGCCCGGTCGGATCGCGAAGCTGACGCCGTCAACGGCGACGAAGCCGGCGCGGCCGAACCGGCCCGGATACTCGATCCGCAGGTTGTCGGCGACGACGACGGGCGGCAGCTGCGCCCAGCCCGGCTCGCGCGCTTCGGCCCTGGCCTTGGCACGGACGATGCCCTGCCCGACGTGCGGCACGGCAGCGAGCAGCTTCTTCGTGTACTCGTGCTGCGGCGAACTGAACAGGACCTGCGCCGGGGCCTCTTCGACGACCTTGCCCTCGTACATGACGGCAACTCGGTCGGCCAGGTCGGCGACGACACCCATGTTGTGGGTGATCAGCACGATGGCGGTGCCGAACTCGTCGCGACAGCGCCGCAGGAGGTCGAGGATCTCCGCCTGCACGGTCACGTCCAGCGCCGTGGTCGGCTCGTCGGCGACGATGAGGCCGGGGTCGAGCACGAGGGCCATGGCAATGACAACGCGCTGCTTCTGGCCGCCGGAGAACTGGTGCGGGTAGTAGTTGACCCGCGTCTGCGGGTCGGGGATGCCAACCCGTCCGAGGATCTCGATGGCCTTGGCTTTCGCCTCCTTGCGGCTGAATTCGCCGTGGGCACGGATGCCTTCGGCGATCTGCCAGCCCACGGTGTAGACCGGGTTCAGGGCCGTGGACGGCTCCTGGAACACCATCGACACGTCGGTACCGCGCACCTGGCGCAGCTGCTGCTTGCCGAGCGAGATGATGTCGTGCTGGGAACGGCCGTCCTTGCTGCTGAGGACGACGGCGCCGTGCGCCGTCGCCGTCTCCGGCAGCAGGCCGAGGATGGTCTTGGCGGTGACGGTCTTGCCGCTGCCGCTCTCCCCCACGATCGCGAGGACTTCGCCGGGGGCGACGTTCAGGCTGACGCCGTCGACGGCCTTGACCGCGCCGGCATCGGTGGCGAATGAGATGCCCAGGTCAGTGATGGTCAGGACGTTGTTCATGAGGAGGTCTCCAAGCCGTCAATTCCGCCAAGGCCGGCGCCGAGTGTGCCGCCAGGCACGACCGAGGTTTGGGCGACCACGCCGGCCGCCTGGGCGACCGCACGGCGACCGCGCAGGCGCGGGTCGGCGAGGTCATTGAGGCTCTCGCCGACGAGGGTGATGCCGAGCACGACGAGCACGATTGCGAGGCCGGGGAACAGAGCCGTCCACCAGATTCCGCTCGTGACATCCGACAGCGCCTTGTTGAGGTCGTAGCCCCACTCAGACGCGGCGGACGGCTCGATGCCGAAGCCGAGGAAGCCGAGGCCCGCGAGGGTCAGGATGGCCTCGGAGGAGTTGAGCGTGAAGATCAGCGGCAGCGTGCGCGTGGCGTTGCGCAGCACATGCCGGGACATGATGCGGCTGTTGCTGGCGCCGAGCACGCGAGCGGACTCCACGTACGCCTCCGCCTTGATGCGCACCGTCTCGGCGCGAATCACCCGGAAGTACTGCGGGATGAACACAACGGTGATCGAGATGGCCGCGGCGAGGACGCCGCCGATCAGGTTCGACTTTCCGCCGGAGATCACGATCGACATGACGATGGCGAGCAGCAGCGACGGGAACGCGTACACGGCGTCGCAGACGACCACGAGGACGCGGTCGAGCCAGCCGCCGAAGTATCCGGAGACAAGGCCGAGGGCCACACCGGCGAAGATCGACAGGATGACGGCGACAACGATGACGAAGAGCGCGGTCTGCGCTCCCCAGATCACGCGGGAGAGCACGTCGTAGCCGCCGACGGTCGTGCCGAGCACGTGCGCGCCGCCCGGGGCCTGCTGGGCGCCGAACGCGCCGGCAGCGTCGCGCAGCTGGCTGTAGCCGAACGGCGCGAGGACGGGAGCGAAGATCGCGGTCACCACGAAGAGTCCGGTGATGATCAGGCCGGCGACGAGCATCCCGCGCTGGAGGCCGACGCTCTGCCTCAGCTGGTGCACGACGGGAAGGCGGGAGAACAGGCTGCCCTTGCGGGTGCCGGTCAGGTCGGGTGTCGAGGTCATGATCAGTACCTCACTCTCGGGTCGATGATCGCGGCAACGATGTCGACGATGAAGTTGGACAGCGCCACGATCACGGCCAGCAGGGCGACAATGCCCTGCACTGCCACGAAGTCGCGTGCCTTGAGGAATTCGGAGAGCATGAAGCCCAGGCCCTTCCATTCGAAGGTCGTCTCGGTCAGCACCGCACCACCGAGCAGCAGGGCGATCTGAAGTCCGATGACCGTGATGATCGGGATGAGCGCCGGCCGGTAGGCGTGCTTGCGCACCAGGCGGAACTCGCTGACGCCGCGGGAGCGGGCTGCGTCGACGTAGTCGGTGCCCAGCGTGCCGATCAGGTTCGTGCGCACGAGGCGCAGGAAGACGCCGGCGGTGAGCAGGCCGAGCGCGAGCGCGGGAAGAATGGCGTGCGCGAGCACGTCGCTGATCACGGCCGGGTCGCCCGTCTGGAAGGCGTCGATCGTGTAGACGCCCGTCTTGCCCGGCAACAGCTGCATTTGCAGCTCCGAACCGGTCGTCGCCCGACCGGCAACGGGGAGCACCTTGAACCAGACCGAGAAGACGAGCTTGAAGAGCAGCCCGGAGAAGAACACCGGGGTGGCGTAGCAGAGGATGGCGAAGATGCGCAGGAAGGCATCCGGTGCCTTGTCGCGCCAGTAGGCGGCGACCATGCCGAGCGGGATGCCGACGATGAACGCGACGATGAGCCCGTAGAAGGCGAGTTCGGCGGTGGCCACACCGTAGGTGGTCAGCACGTCGAGGACCGGCTTGTTGGTGCTGATCGTCGTGCCGAAGTTACCGGTGAAGATCTGGCCGAGGTATTCGAAGTACTGCACCAGGATCGGTCGATCGTACCCGGCCGCGTGGATGCGTTCGGCCAGCTGCTCCGGACCCAGCCGGCCGCCGAGGGCTGCCGTGATCGGGTCACCGGTCGTGCGCATGAGCCAGAAGACCATGGAGACGAGGATGAAGATGGTCGGGAAGATGAGGAGAAAGCGGATCAGCAGATACCGGCCGATTCCACCGCCCGAAGAAGATTTCTTTGTGCGCTCAGCTGGCCGAGCGGCCGGGGCTGATGGCGACGGTGCCACAGTGGTCATGCTTACCTCACGATTGCAAAGAGTCGGGGGCACCCAGCGAAGAATTACGCCGGGCACCCCCGCTTACCGAACTAGAGAAGACTCTAGTCATTGAACTGATTAACCCTTGGCCAAAGCCCCGTAGTGGAACTTGAACGACGCGTCAAGCGTGTCGGTCGTTCCGGTCACATCGGTCCCCGTCACGGCAACCTGGGCACCCTGGAGCAGCGGGAGCGTCGGCAGCTCGGCGGCGACCTCGTCCTGGATTTCCTCGATGAGCTTGGTGCGCGCAGCGGGGTCGGCCGTGACAGCCTGCTTCAGGATCAGGTCGTTGACGGCCTGGTCCTTGTAGTGGTTCTTCACGAAGTTGTCATTCAGGAAGAACGGCGTCAGGTAGTTGTCAGCGTCGGAGTAGTCCGGGAACCAGCCGAGCTGGTAGGCCGGGTACACGTCGGAGGTGCGGTCCTTGACGTACTGCACGTACTCGGTCGACTGCAGGTTCACCTTGAACAGGCCGGAGGCTTCCAGCTGGTCCTTGACGAGTGCGTACTCGTCAGACGAACCCGGGCCGTAGTGGTCCGTGTTGTACTGCAGGTTGAGCGCGATCGGAACCGTCACACCGGCCTTTTCGAGGGTTGCCGTCGCCTTGGCGGCATCCGGGGCACCCTTGCCGTCGCCGTAGAGACCCTGGAGGGACTTCGTGGCGCCGGTCAGGCCGTCGGGAACGTAGGAGAACAGCGGGGTGTAGGTGCCCTTGTAGACCTGCTTGGCGAGCTCGTCGCGGTCGACGAGGTCGGCGGCTGCCTGGCGAACGGCGAGAGCCTTGGCCGGGTCGGCCTCAGCGGTCTTCGCACCGTACGGCTGCGTGTCGAAGTTGAAGACGATGTAGCGGATTTCTCCACCCGGGCCGTCGACGACCTTGACCTTGTCGTTGCCGCGCAGGTCGTCGATGTCGGTTGCCGACAGGCTGCGGAATGCAACGTCAATGTTGCCTTCCTGCACGTCGAGCTTCAGGTTGGACGATTCGGCGTAGTACTTGACGTTGATGACGTCGGTCTTCGCCGGGCCGAGAAGGCCCTGGTAGTCCTTGTTCGCCTTGTACCCGATCAGGTTGTTGAAGTCGTAGCTGGTGATCGTGTACTGGCCGGCGAAGGCCTTCGCCTTGACGATGTCCTGGTCGGGTGTGACCGCGGTCGCCGAGAAGGACTCTTCGTCGACGATCGGGCCGGCCGGGCTGGACAGGATCTGCGGGAAGATCTGGTCGTTGGCTGCCTTGAGGTGGAAGACGACGGTGGTGTCGTCCTTGGCATCCGTGCTGGCGAGGTTGTAGAGCAGCGAGGACGGTCCGTTGTCCGCGGCGATCTTGAGCTGGCGGTCGAAGCTGAACTTGACGTCGGACGCCGTGAGGTCGTGGCCGTTGGCGAACTTCAGGCCCGGCTTCAGGGTGACGGTGTACTCGGTCGGCGCGGTGAACTCGGCCTTCGTCGCGATGTCGGGCTGCACGTCGGGGCTGCCGTACGGCGTGTTCATCAGGAACGGGAAGACCTGGTTCTGAACGGCGAACGAGCCGTTGTCGTAGGAACCGGCCGGGTCGAGGGTGGTGACCTTGTCGGTGGTCCCGATGGTGAGGGGGCCGCCGGTCTTGGTGGTGCTGCCGCCGGTCGTGCCGCCGGCGGAGCAGCCGGCAAGGACGAGTGCTGCGGCAGCGAAGGTCGCTGCAGCGGCGAGTGCGCGCTTGCGGTTAGTGGATGCGGACGTCATATCCGTATACCTCTTCCTGTAGGTGTTTCCTGTAGGTGTTCCATCCACGGATGCGCAGGGTAGCGGCAGCCGTGCATTGCTGTATGCATAGAACTAGCACAGAATGAATGGCTCGCCGTAGCTGGAGCGTGCATCTTTCGCGCATCTTTACCGAGCCGCAACCTTGCCGCGGATCACTCCTCACGGAGATTGCGCCGTTCGGCCTCGACTCGCACGAGTTCGCGCTGGAGGATCGTGTACACGTCGCGGTTGGCCGGGTCGGTGCGTTGCAGCCGGCCGAGCAGTTCGGCCTTCTGCCGCAGCAGATCCCGATCGACTAGCGCCACGGTGATGTCGCGGACGTACCGGGTGACTTCGCGCTCCGTGCGCTCGGGCAGCGGGGCCATCGCGAGCTGCTTCACCAGGTTGGCGAGCGGCTCCGGCACCTCGGCGACAATACGGTCGAGCCAATCCGTCTCCAGTGCATGCGGCAGGCTGGCCTGAATCGCGTCGCGGACGACCGAGAGCGACGGATGCGCGAAGCTCGTCTGCACGGCACGCGCGATGAGCTCCGGGCCGATCAGGACCGGGCACTGAAGCATCGCCATCAGGCCGTCCCGTTCCAGCCGGGTGACCGGGTCGGACGGCAGCTCGACGAGCGAGTAGGGTTGCTCAACCGGCGGGGCGTCGACGGCGGCATCCGGCCGCTTCGCCCCGGCGTCGGTGGTGCGCGAGCGCCCCACGGCGGCCGTCACGGCCTTGCCGACCTCCCCGAGGTCGATGCCCAGCATCCGGGACAACTCGCGCGTGTAGCCGGGCCTCAGGGACGGGTCCCGGATGTCGCTGACGACCGGGGCCGCCGCGCGGAGCGCCGCGACCCGCCCCTCGACCGTGTCGAGGTTGTACTGGCCGAGGATCTGGCGAATCATGAACTCGAACATGGGTTTCTTCGAGTCGATCAGGCGCCGCACGGCGTCATCGCCGCGGTGCAGTCGCAGGTCGCAGGGGTCGAGGCCCTCCGGCGCGACGGCGACGAACGTCTGCGCGGAGAAACGCTGCTCCTCGGTGAACGCGCGCATGGCGGCCTTCTGGCCGGCGGCATCCGGGTCGAACGTGAAGACGACCTCGCCGACGCCGCTGTCGTCGCCGAGGACGCGGCGGAGCACCTTGATGTGGTCGACGCCGAAGGATGTCCCGCAGGTGGCGACGGCGGTCGTGACCCCGGCGAGGTGGCAGGCCATCACGTCGGTGTACCCCTCGACGACGACGACCTGGTGGCTGCGGGAGATGTCGCGTTTGGCGAGGTCGAGGCCGTAGAGCACCTGGGACTTGTGGTAAATCGGGGTTTCGGGGGTGTTCAGGTACTTGGGGCCCTTGTCGTCGTCGAGCATCTTGCGCGCGCCGAATCCGATGGTCTGCCCGGTGATGTCCCTGATCGGCCAGACCAGGCGCCCGCGGAAACGGTCGTAGACGCCGCGGTCGCCGCTCGAGACGAGGCCCGACAGGGTCAGCTCCTCGGTGCTGAAGCCCTTGCCGCGCAGATGCTTGGTGAGTTCGTCCCAGCTCTTCGGGGCGAAGCCGACCCCGAAGCGCTCCGCGGCCTGGGAGTCGAAGCCGCGTTCGCCGAGGAACGTGCGGCCGACCTCGGCTCCGGCGCTGCCGAGCTGGGCGACGAAGAATTCGGCCGCGGCCTGGTTGGCCGCGTACAGGCGCGCCCGGTTGGTGTGGTCGGGGGCACCGCCGCCGTCTTCATAGTGCAGCTGGAGGCCCACCCGGCCGGCCAGGCGTTCGACGGCCTCCGAAAAGCTGACGTGGTCCATCTTCTGCAGGAACGAATAGACGTCGCCGCTCTCGCCGCAGCCGAAGCAGTGGTAAAACCCGACCTGTGGCCGCACGTGGAAGCTGGGACTGCGTTCGTCGTGAAAGGGACACAGGCCCTTCATCGACCCGACGCCGGCCGACTTGAGGGTCACGTAGTCACCGACGACATCGGCGATATTGGTGCGGGCCTTGACCTCTTCGATGTCGCTTTGTCGAATCAGGCCAGCCATAGCTGAATGCTAGTCCTGCCCACGAGTCAGTCCTGCACGAGACGCTCGTACCAGGCGAGCGCCGACTGGTCGGTGAGGCTCGCGACCTGGTCGACGACGACCCGTTTGCGGGCATCGTCGTCCTCTGCCTCATGCCAGTCCTCGCGGAACCCAGGGTCGAGTTGCGCGTCGCCGGTGGCGAGCAGGGCGTCGGCGAGCAGCGTGAGCACCTGGCGCTGCTGCACGTAGATCGGTTTGCGGGTGTTGCGGGTCATCACGAAGGTGGCCACGATGCCCTTGAGCACCGCGATCTCGGCCTGGATGTCCAGCGGCACCACGACGTGCGCGCCGAAGCGGATGAGGCTCTCCTGCGGGTACGCCTCGCGCGTCGCTCGCACGGCCGCCCCGCTGAATCGTCCGATCAGCTGGCTGGTCAGGTTCTTCAGCCGGCCCTGGTCGCGGCGGCCGGCCGTCCAGCCGTCGAGCCAGACGTCGAGGGAGTCGAGCCGGTCGAAGGCGGCGATCAGGTCGGCGTAGGAGAGCTCCCCGCCGGTCCACTCGTGCATGGACGACACGAGGTCGTCGTGGTCGACCCGGCTGCTGAGCAGGGCGACGTCCACGTATCCGTTGACGACGGCGTCCTCGAAGTCGTGCACGGAGTAGGCGATGTCGTCGGAGAGGTCCATCACCTGCGCTTCGATGCACAGCCGGCGGTCGGGCGCGCCCCGGCGAAGCCACTCGAAGGCGGCGAAGTCATCCCGGTAGAAGCCAAACTTGGCGCGGCCGCTCGGGTCGGCGACCGAGGAGTCTTCCGGCCACGGGTACTTGCAGCTGGCGTCGAGGCTGGCGCGGGTCAGGTTCAGGCCGTAGCTGCGCCCGTCTTCCCCGAACACCTTGGGTTCGAGTCGGGTGAGCAGCCTCAGGGTCTGCGCGTTGCCCTCGAAACCGCCGATGTCGAGCGACCAGGCGTTGAGCGCCTTCTCGCCGTTGTGACCGAACGGCGGGTGCCCGATGTCGTGCGCGAGGCAGGCGGTGTCGACGATGTCGGGGTCGAGGTCGAGCCGCAGCGCGAGCTCACGGCCGATCTGGGCGACCTCGAGCGAGTGGGTGAGCCGGTTGCGGGCGAAGTCGAGGCCGGCGGTCGGGCTGAGCACCTGGGTCTTCGCGGCCAGGCGCCGCAGGGCGCTGGAGTGCAGCAGCCGGGCGCGGTCGCGGGCGAAGTCGCTGCGCCTGGAGCTGTGCTGCTCCGGTAGCCAGCGTTCCTCGTCGTGTTCGCCGTACCCTGTGCCGTTAGCCACCACTGGTGTCCCCTTCGCCTTCGGTGAGATTGGCGCGCTCGGCGCCGGCCAGCTCCTGGGAGTCGAGCCAGTGCTCGGGCAGGGCCGGCTTCTTCGGGGTTCCGGCGCGACCGCGCGGCCCCTCAGCCCCGAGGCCCGGGTACGGCATGTCCGCGTCGAGCGTGCCGAGCAGGTCGTCGAGCTGGGCCAGCGAGCCGACCATGGCCAGGCTCGCACGCAGGTCGCCGCCCACCGGGTAACCCTTGAAGTACCAGGCGACGTGCTTGCGGATGTCGCGGCAGGCGCGTTCCTCGCTGTCGAAGAACTCCACGAGCAGCTCAGCGTGACGGCGGAAAGCGCCGGCTACCTGGCCGAGGCTGGGCTGGATCGTGCCGGCCGCCGAGCCGGCCGAGGGGTCACGGAACGCCGCCGCGAGGTCACCGAACAGCCACGGGCGCCCCAGGCAGCCGCGGCCGACGACGACGCCGTCGCATCCGGTTTCGTCGACCATGCGCAGCGCGTCGGCGGCCGACCAGATGTCGCCGTTGCCGAGCACCGGCGTGCCGGTGATGGTGTTCTTGAGTTTCTCGATCGCCGACCAGTCGGCTTCGCCGGAGTAGAACTCGGCGGCGGTGCGGGCGTGCAGCGCGATCGCCGCGACGCCTGCTCCCTCGGCGGCCTTGCCGGCCTCGAGGTAGGTGAGGTGGTCGGAGTCGATGCCCTTGCGCATCTTCACGGTCAGCGGCACCGACCCGGCGGCCGCGACGGCGGCTTCGACGATCTGCCGGAACAGGCCGAGCTTCCAGGGCAGCGCGGCTCCCCCGCCCTTGCGGGTGACCTTGGGCACCGGGCAGCCGAAGTTCAGGTCGATGTGGTCGGCCCGGTCCTCGGCGACGAGCATGGTGACCGCCTCGGAGACGGTCTTCGGGTCGACCCCGTAGAGCTGGATCGAGCGGGTCGTTTCGCTCTCGTGGTGCGTGATCAGGCGCATCGACTCCGGCGTGCGTTCGACGAGGGCGCGGGAGGTGATCATTTCGCTGACGTACAGCCCGGCACCGAACTCGCGGCAGAGCCGACGGAACGCGGTGTTGGTGATGCCGGCCATCGGCGCGAGCACAACGGGAACGTCGAGCGCGAGCGGCCCGATCTTGAGCGGCGCCGCCGAGCTGAGCGTGGATGCAGGAGTCATTGTCTTCAATTCTCCCAGATACCCAGGACGCATCCGCTCATCTCCCCCGCGAAACCGCAGTCGTGGCTGTTATCAGCGCGTTTTAACGACCACAACTGCAGTTTCGCGGAAGGTGAGAGAGGAGAGGGAGCGGCTAGGAGCCGCAGGCGGAGCCGCCGCAGCAGCCGCCGCCGGACTGCCCGAGCAGCTCGATCGTGGGAACGGGAGCGACCTCGGTGGTGACGTCGTCGACGGGGGCGGTGATGGCTGCGGTCATGGTGTTTTCTCCTCGGATTTCTCGGTCAGCGCCTGGCTGAGGGCTTGGGCAAACGTATCAGGATCCTGCGCGCCGGAGATGCCGTACTTCCCGTCGATCACGAAGAACGGGACACCCTGGATGCCGTAGGCGGTGGCCTGGGCAACATCCGCTTTGACGTCGGCCAGGAATTCGTGCTCGGTGAGCGCCCGCACGACGTCGGCCCGGTCCAGGCCGATGCTCGCGGCCAGGTCGGCGAGGTCGTCGATTCGCCCGACGTGGCCGCCGTCGACAAAGTACGACTTGAGCAGGGCTTCCTTCATATCGAGCTGGCGGCCGCGGGACTTGGCGTAGTGGAGCAGCTCATGCGAGATGACCGTGTTGGTCTGGTGCACGGAGTCGTAGTCGTAGTGCAGGCCGACGCTCTCGGCGATGCCGGTGACGCGTTCGAGCATTTCCTCGACCTGCTTGAGCGGCAGGCCCTTGCGCTGGCTGAGGTAGTCGATGGGGCTGCCGTCGAAGTCGACCGGGGTATCCGGCGCGAGTTCGAAGCTGTGGTACTCGACCTCGATGTCTCCGCCGAAGATGGCGGCGCCTGCCTCGAATTTGCGCTTACCGATGTAGCACCAGGGGCACTGCACATCGGACCAGATGTCTACTTTGATGGTTTCGCTCACTCTGGCGCAACCGTTTTCACCCTGCCGAGTATTCCCGGTTAGCCTCGATCACCGGTCGGGTTGAGGAATTGGCGGAGAGTTACACAGCAAATGTACTTTGATCAGGGTAAATAGGCTTACCACAGCAACTATTCACCACATCAAGAGACATCTCGAAGCTGCAACTGTTCCATGGACCAACGTCCCTGTGGGCGACCTTCGACGATAGCGCGGCCGGTACTGGGGCACCACGCTCCG
>DAIMHX010000057.1:0-17288 GCA_036723055.1 Microbacteriaceae bacterium | reverse complement strand
GGGCGTTGAAGAGGGTGGACTTGCCGACATTGGGCAGACCGACGATTGCAATAGTAAGAGCCACGATGGTCAATCGTACCGGGTGGGCCTGAGTCTTGTTCGGGACAGCCGTGTCGGCGGTCCGTGAGACCATGAAGGGTGCCATTAGATTTCACAGCCATCGACTTCGAGACCGCCAACTCCTCGGCCGCTTCGGCGTGCTCGGTCGGGCTGGTGAAGGTTCGAGACGGGCGCGTGGTCGATCGAGTGGGCTGGCTGATCCAGCCGCCCGCCGGCCACGACGCATTCCTGGAATGGAATATCAAGATCCATGGCATCAACGCGGCGGATGTCGTGGGCGCGGCCACCTGGGCCTTGCAGCTCCCCGACCTGGTCGCGTTCGCCGACGGCGACCACCTCGTCGCCCACAACGCCGGCTTCGACCTCGGCGTGATCTCCACGGCCTCGACCGTGAGCGGCCTCGTCGTGCCCGACTTCCGCTACGTCTGCAGCCTGCAGGTGGCCCGCCGCACCTATCACCTCGACTCCTACCGGCTGCCGGTGGCCGCGATGGCCGCCGGATTCGAGGACTTCGCCCACCACGACGCCCTCGCCGACGCGGAAGCCTGCGCCGCGATCATGATCCACGCGGCGAAGCGGCATGAGGCCGACACGATCGAGCGGCTCGCGCACATCACCGGCGTCAAGGTCGGCGTGATCGGACCGGTCGCCACCAAGGAGCACGCGGCAACGCACGGCCCCATGGCGCTGGGCTGATACCGCGCGCTCATACCGCACGCTGACACGGCACCTCCCCCGCTTCACGGGCTCTGTCGGTGGCCACTGGCACACTGGACATATGTTCCCACTGCTCAGTCTCATCCTCGGCATCGTCATCGGCGCGCTCCTCGGCGCCCTCCTGACGATGGTCCTGCTGCAACGCCGCGCCTCTGCCCAGCCGGGGGGCGAAGACCCCGCGGTGATCGAGGCGCGCCACCAGGTCGCGGTGGCCGAAACCCGGGCGGCCGAGGCGGCCGTGCAGTCGCTGCTCCGTGAGGAGCTCGCGTCGGTGGAGGCCACCGCGGAGGGCCTGCGCAGTCAGATTCTCGACGCCCAGCAGCAGTACCGCGAGCTGATCGACCGCCAGCGCCTGGACCAGGAGGCGCGGTCGGAGCGCGAGAAGCAGGAAAGCAAGGTGCTCCAGGCCCTGGCCCCGGTGAAGGAAAGCCTGCAGGACATGCAGAAGAAGGTCTCGGAGCTGGAGGCACAGCGCAGCCTGCAGCACGGCGAACTCAGCCAGCAGCTCCGCTCGGCGACCGAGTCGGAGGAGCGGCTGCGCAGCACCGCGGAATCGCTTGCCTCCGCCCTGCGCTCCAACAGCACCCGCGGGGTCTGGGGAGAGACGCAGCTGCGCAGCGTGGTCGAGGCAGCCGGCCTCATCGAGCGCGTCGACTTCGACATGCAGTCCAGCATCACCTCGGATGCTGGAGCCGGACGCCCCGACATGGTCGTGCACCTGCCCGGGGGCAAGAACATCGCCGTCGATGCGAAGGTGCCGTTCAACGCGTTCCTCGAGGCCAGCCAGATTCCGGCGACAGCGACGGGCGCGGAGGGCGCCCAGCGGGCGACGTTCATGAAGGCGCACGTGAAGGCGGTGCGCGACCACATCACGACGCTCGGCAGCAAGGCGTACTGGCAGGGGCTCGAGGCGTCCCCGGAGATCGTGATCGCGTTCATCCCGAGTGAATCGCTCGTGTCATCCGCCCTCGAGGCCGACCCGTCGATCATGGAGTTCGCCTTCGGCAAGCGCGTCGCGCTCGCGTCGCCGGTGACGCTGTGGTCGGTGCTCAAGACGGTCGCGTTCAGCTGGCAGCAGGACGTGCTCACCCAGGATGCCAAGGTACTCTTCGACCTCAGCCGGGAGCTCTATTCGCGCCTGGCCACGACGGCGACGCACATCGAGAAGCTCGGTCGGTCGATCGAACGCACCGTGAAGGACTACAACGGCTTCGTCGGTTCGATGGAACGCCAGGTGCTGCCCACGGCGCGCAAGCTCAACGCCCTCGACGAGTCCAAGGTCCTCGCGCCGCTGGCCGGTATCGAGGAAGCGCCGCGCGAGCTGGTCGCGTTCGAGTTCGTGGCCGAGCTCGAGACCGCCGAGCTCGAAGCCGCCGTCATCCGCGCCGCGGACTAGACCCCGCGAGAACGCAGTTGTGCGCGTTATGAACGCGCGATAACGACCACAACTGCAGTCTCGCGGGGAGCGAATCGAAGGGTTAGAGCCACTTCTCGGCGAGGTGCTCCGCGATCACGCGACGGAGGGTGCCTGAACGCGAACGCAGCACGATGCTTTCGGTGCGGATGATCGGGCCCTTGCGACGTACACCGTCGACGAGTCCGCCATCCGTGACGCCGGTGGCAACGAAGAAGGTGTTGTTTCCACTGACCAGGTCGTCAATTTCGTACAGCTTGTCGACATCGAGCCCGGCTGCGGCGGCCCTAGCCCGCTCGGCGTCATCCTTCGGCTCGAGACGCCCCTGCATGAAACCGCCCAGGGCCTTGAGCGCGCAGGCGGTGGTGATGCCCTCCGGGCTGCCGCCGATGCCGACGCACATGTCGATGCGCGTCTCGTAGCGGGCAGCGTTGATTCCGCCGGCGACGTCGCCGTCGAGCATGAGGCGCGTACCGGCGCCGGCGGCGCGGATGGCGTCGATCAGGCCGGCGTGACGGGGACGGTCGAGCACGGCAACAACCATCTCGCCGACCGGCTTCCCGGTGGCGCGAGACAGCTCACGGATGTTGTCGCCGATCGACTGGTCGAGGCTCACGACGCCGCGGCCGGCGGCCCCGGTGACGATCTTGTCCATGTAGAACACGGATGACGCGTCGAGCATGGTGCCGCGGTCCGAAACCGCGATCACGGAGACGGCGTTCTGCCGACCGGCCGCGGTCAGGCTCGTGCCGTCGATCGGGTCGACGGCGATATCGCAGGACGGGCCGCGGCCGTTGCCGACGCGTTCGCCGTTGAACAGCATGGGAGCGTCGTCTTTTTCGCCCTCGCCGATCACGATGAGGCCGTCGAAATTGACGGTGCCGAGGAAGGCGCGCATGGCGTTGACCGCCGCACCGTCCGCCGCGTTCTTGTCGCCGCGGCCGATAAAGGGCACGGCGCGAATGGCGGCGGCCTCGGTTGCGCGCACGAGTTCCATGGCCAGGTTACGGTCTGGGTGCGTATACAGGGTGGCGGGGTCGGTGCTGGTCACAAAATGGTCCTTCCCGGACGAAGCGTGTGGCAGTGGCGAAGCCCATCGTTGGGCCGACCCTGGCAGGCCAGAGCCGCCTCACCAAGCCTAGCGCGGCACGGGTACGGTTCCTGATCCCGGTGTAACACCAGTACTCGGACGAAGCCGCCCTCGGTAGTATTAAGCCACTCACCGCATACTTTCCCCAGGAGACGCCATGCCTATCGCAACCCCAGACCAGTACGCAGAAATGCTGAACAAGGCCAAGTCGAAAGGATTCGCGTACCCGGCATTCAACGTTTCGTCGTCGCAGACCATCAACGCCGTGCTCCAGGGCCTCACCGAGGCAGGCTCCGACGGCATCATCCAGGTCACCACGGGCGGCGCGGACTACTTCGCCGGCCACACCGTGAAGAACCGCGCATCCGGCGCCCTCGCGTTCGCCCGTTTCGTGCACTCGGTCGCCGACAACTACCCGATCACCGTCGCCCTGCACACGGACCACTGCCCGAAGAACGCCCTCGACGACTTCGTGATGCCCCTGATTGCGGCATCCGAGGACGAGGTCAAGGCCGGACGCAACCCGATCTTCCAGTCGCACATGTGGGACGGCTCGTCCGTGCCGCTCGGCGAGAACCTGGAGATCGCCAAGGACATACTCAAGCGCACCCGCGCGATCAACGCGATCCTCGAGGTTGAGATCGGCGTCGTCGGCGGCGAAGAAGACGGCGTCAGCCACGACATCAACGAGAAGCTGTACACGAGCCTCGACGATGCCATCGCGCTCGTCGAAGCCCTCGGCCTCGGCGAGCAGGGCCGCTACATGTCGGCTCTCACCTTCGGCAACGTGCACGGCGTGTACAAGCCCGGCAACGTGAAGCTGCGCCCGGAGCTGCTCAAGGGCATCCAGGAGGGCCTGGCCGCGAAGTACGGCACCGGCCCGAAGCCGCTCGACCTCGTCTTCCACGGCGGCTCCGGCTCGACCGACGCCGAGATCGCCGAGGCCGTCGCCAACGGCGTCGTGAAGATGAACATCGACACCGACACCCAGTACGCCTTCACCCGCTCGATCGCCGACTACATGCTCAAGAACTACGACAGCGTGCTCAAGGTCGACGGCGAAGTCGGCAACAAGAAGATCTTCGACCCGCGCGCCTGGGGCAAGGTCGCCGAGTCCGCCATGGCCGCTCGCGTCGTCGAGTCGACCAGGCAGCTCGGCTCGGCCGGCCACTCCGGCAGCTAGTACAACGGATGACGATGGCTGAGAACGTGGCATCCGGCCCGGCGGGGACCCCGCCGGAGGACCGACGCCCGCGCCCGCAGTACGGGGAGCTCGCGCCGGAAGGCTGGACGTGGAAGCCGCCGCAGGACGATCAGGTCCCCGCGGCGCCCTCCGCGGTCCCGGCCCCGCCGGCGCCGCCGGCACAACCGGCTCCGCTGTCGGCGGCCGCCGGGCGCACCGCCGGCGTGCCGACCTGGGATCGGCCGGTGACGTTCGGGTTGCTTATCCTGGGGCTCCTGGCCACGTTCTTCGCCGTCTCCGTGCTCAATGCGCTGCCCATGGCCGTGCAGACGCTGTACACCCAGTCGAACCTCGGCACCTACCGGCCCGACCCGTCGGTGGCCAGCCTGATCACGGCCGGCTGCATCGCCGAAGCCGTGGTCTGGCTCCTCACCGCGGCCGGGGCGATCCTGCTCCTGGTCCGCGGGAAGCGCGCGTTCTACCTGCCGCTGATCGGTGCGGTGGTGTCCTTCGTGGTGATCTTCCTGTTCATGTCGATCATCCTCACCACCGACCCGACGCTGCTCGACTTCTACAGCCGCCCGTAGCCCTCGGGGCGCGGTTGGGCCGGCCCGTTGCTCGTCGGTGCTAGTCGGTGCTAGTCGGTGCTAGTCGGTGCGGCCCGGCCACCGAGGGCTCGGGCATCCTTGGCGCCGTTCAGGTCTTTCCGCAGCTCCTTCGGCAGCGAGAAAATCAGGTCCTCCTCGGCCGTCTTGACCGGCACGACGTTGCCGTAGCCGGCGTCCGCGAGGTTGGCAAGCAGCTCGTCGACGAGTTCCTCCGGCACGGATGCCCCGCTCGTGACGCCAACGGTGCACACGCCGTCGAGCCACTCCTGCTTGACCTCGCTGGCATAGTCGACCCGATACGCGGCCTTGGCGCCGTACTCGAGCGCGACCTCGACCAGGCGCACCGAGTTGGACGAGTTGGCCGAACCGACGACGATGACGAGATCGGAATCCCTGGCGACCTTCTTGATGGCCACCTGGCGGTTCTGCGTGGCGTAGCAGATGTCGTCGCTGGGCGGGTCCTGCAGGTTCGGGAACCGCAGGCGCAGCCGCCGCACGGTCTCCATGGTTTCGTCGACGCTGAGCGTCGTCTGCGAGAGCCACACCACCTTGTCCGGATTGCGGACCTGGATCGTGTCGGCCTCGTCGGGACTGCCGACGAGGGTCGTGTGCTCCGGAGCTTCCCCGGCCGTACCCTCGACCTCTTCGTGGCCTTCGTGGCCGATCAGAAGGATTTCAAAGTCGTCGCGGGCGAAGCGCACGGCCTCGCGGTGCACCTTGGTGACCAGCGGGCAGGTGGCGTCGATGGCCTGCAGGCCGCGGTCCGCGGCGGCGTTCACGACGGCCGGCGAGACGCCGTGCGCGCTGAAAACGATGTGCGAGCCGGTCGGCACCTCGTCGACCTCCTCGACGAAGATGGCGCCCTTCTGCTCCAGTTCGCTGACCACGTGGGTGTTGTGCACGATCTGCTTGCGCACGTACACGGGGGCCCCGTAATGCTCGAGGGCCTTCTCCACGGCGATCACGGCGCGGTCGACACCGGCGCAGTAGCCGCGCGGGGCAGCCAGCAGTACCCGTTTCACACCGCCCACGGGGGTATCCTTGAGCCTGTTGCGCGCGCTCGGTATCCGAGGCATGCCGAGGCCGATGACGGGTTTATTCGCACTGATGGTCACGGCCCCAGTCTATGCGCGCACGCCTGATCGGTCCGTGGGAGGAGGCAGTGATGACAGACGCAGCGACAACGAAGGCAGTGCCGACGAACGCGCCCCCCACCGTCGACAGCCCGTGGCCGGTCGCCCTGCTGTCCACCAAGATCCGCGATTACATCGAGCGCCTCGGCACCGCCTGGGTCGAGGGCGAGATCACCCAATGGGGCGCCAGCGGCGGAAACGTCTACGGCAAGCTCAAGGACCTCACCGAGGACGCCACCGTGAGTTTCACCGTGTGGTCCTCCGTGCGCGCGAGGCTCACCAACGACTTCAAACAGGGCGACCGCGTGATCGCCCTGGTCAAACCCAACTACTGGGTCAAGGGCGGCACGCTCACCATGCAGGTGTTCGAGCTGCGCCACGTCGGCCTCGGCGACATGCTCGAGCGGCTCGAACGGCTCCGCAAGCAGCTCGCCGGCGAGGGTCTCTTCGACGCCTCCCGCAAGAAACGACTGCCGTTCCTCCCCCACTGCATCGGCCTCGTCACCGGCAAGGATTCCGACGCCGAGAAGGACGTCATCCGCAACGCCCAGCTTCGCTGGCCCGCCGTCAACTTCCGGGTCGTGCACGCCGCCGTGCAGGGCGACCGCATGGTCGGCGAGGTGATCGCAGCCATCAAACGGCTCGACGCCGACCCCGAGGTCGACGTCATCATCGTCGCCCGAGGCGGCGGCGACTTCCAGAACCTGCTCGGCTTCAGCGACGAGAGCCTGGTCCGCGCGGCGGCAGCCTGCGAAACCCCCCTCGTCAGCGCGATCGGCCACGAAGCCGACCGGCCGCTGCTCGACGAGGTCGCCGACCTCCGGGCTTCGACCCCCACGGATGCCGCCAAGCGCGTCGTGCCGGACGTCGCCGACGAGCTCAACCGGGTGCAGCAGGCCCGCGCCCGCCTCAGCACGCGCCTCACCGGCATCCTCTCGCACGAGGTCGACCGGATCGGCCAGCTTCGCTCCCGCCCCGTACTCAGCAACAGGACCTGGATCGTCGACACCCGCGCGGAGGACCTCACCCGGTACGTCGCGCGGGGCACCGAACTCGTCGAACGCATCGTCGAACGCGCGGGCGCGACGATCGTTGACCTGCGCTCCCAGCTGCGCGCGCTCTCCCCCCAGGGCACCCTCGACCGCGGCTACGCGATCGTGCAGCTCCCGAACAAGCACGTGCTGCGCGCGCCGGCCGAGGCGCCGGCCGGCACCGACCTGCACATCACCCTCGCCGACGGAACGCTCGAAGCGACGTCGAAATAGAATGGATGCCATGACCCCCGCAGACTCCGTCGACGCCCTCAGCTACGAACAGGCGCGTGACGAGCTCGTTCGCGTGGTCAACGAACTCGAACAGGGCTCGTCGACGCTCGAGGAATCCCTCGCCCTCTGGGAGCGCGGCGAAGCCCTCGCCCGCCGTTGCGAGGAATGGCTGATCGGCGCCCGCGCCAGACTGGACGCCGCGCGCGCCGGGCAGGCCGCCGCATCAGCAGCGGGCGAATGACCCCCACGAAGCGCGCTCCCCGCATCGTCGCCGAACTCGGGCGCCCTGAGACGCCCGAGGAGACCGCCGAGCGGCTCGCCGAGAACTCACGCAAGTACCGTGCCCGCAAGACCGTGAACAACCTGGTGCTCTCGCTGCTCGCCACCCTGGTCACCGTGCTCGTGCTGGTGCTCCTGGTGCCCCGCAGCGACAAGCCGATCGAACGCAACATCGACTACCGCTCGGTGGCCAGCCAGGTGCAGACCGGCGTCGACGAGCCGCTGATGAGCCCGGCACTGCCGGCCGGCTGGCGTGCGAACGCGGCCGAGTGGCGCACCGGCGGCGGCGACAAGGTGCCGTCGTGGTACATCGGGCTGCTCACCCCCCGCAACGAGTTCATCGGCGCGACCCAGGCGCTGGACGCCAACCCCACCTGGCTCAACGCGCAGCTGCAGGGAGCCCCGGCCGCGGACACCGTGACGATCGACGGCGTGAAGTGGGACGTTTACCGCAACACCGCCCCCGAGAAGGATCGCGGCAATTTCGATTACGCGCTCGTGACGGCCGCCGGCCGGAGCACCTACCTGCTGGTCGGCACGGCCCGCCAGGACGAATTCGAGGCGCTCGCCCGCGCGCTCGCGCCGGACGTCGCCAAGAACGCAGGCCAGGGATGAGCGGGGCGCGCACGCCCGCCTCGGTCTGGAACGAGCTTCGGCGGGGCAACGAGCGCTTCGTGAACGGCGAGCCGCGGCATCCGCGGCAGGACGTCGACCGGCGCGCCTCGCTGGCCGCGAAACAGGACCCGTCCGCCGCGCTCTTCGGCTGCAGCGACTCACGCCTCGCCGCCGAAATCATCTTCGACAAGGGTCTCGGCGACCTGTTCGTCGTGCGCAACGCCGGCCAGGTCATCTCCGACTCGGTGCTCGGGTCGCTCGAATACGCCGTGCAGATCCTGCACGTGCCGCTGATCCTCGTGCTCGGCCACGACGCCTGCGGGGCGGTGCACGCCGCGATCGAGTCGCAGGCCGAGGACGCAATCCCGCTGCCGCCGCATATCGCCAACATCATCTCGAAGATCGTTCCGGCGGTTCGCCGGGTGACCGGGGCCTCGGATGCGACCCACATCGACCCGCACACCGTGGATGCGGCAGCCGTCGGCCGGGAACACCTGCGCGACACCGTCGCCGAACTGCTCGAACGCTCCGAGATGATCAGCGCGGCCGTCGCAGAAGGTACATTGGCTATCGTCGGAGCGAATTACAGCCTCCTCGAAGGACGCGCTGACCCCGACATCGTCGTGGGCGTCATCTAGCGCGCCCACGCCTCACCAACCGAAAGGGAATATACACCGTGGTGGATAACTCCGCAGACGCCGGCTACCGGATCGAGCACGACACGATGGGCGAGGTCCGCGTTCCGGCGGATGCTCTCTACGGCGCGCAGACGCAGCGAGCCGTCGAGAACTTCCCGATCTCCGGCTCGGTGCTCGAGTCGGCGCAGATCGCCGCCCTCGCCCGGATCAAGAAGTCGGCCGCGCTCGCCAACGCGCGACTGGGTGTGCTCGACGCGGCCATCGCCACCGCGATCGCCGAAGCCGCCGACGAGGTCGTCACCGGCCGGTACGACGGCGAGTTCCCGATCGACGTCTACCAGACCGGCAGCGGAACCTCCTCGAACATGAACATGAACGAGGTGCTCGCGAGCCTCGCCACCGAGACGCTCGGCCGCCCGGTGCACCCCAACGACCACGTCAACGCCTCCCAGTCCTCGAACGACGTGTTCCCCACCTCGGTGCACATCGCCGTCACGAGCGCACTCATCGACGACCTCATCCCCGCCCTCGACCACCTCGCCGTTGCCTTCGAGGCGAAGGCGGTGCTCTGGGCCGGCGCCGTCAAGGCCGGTCGCACCCACCTGATGGACGCGACCCCGGTCACGCTCGGCCAGGAGTTCGGCGGCTACGCCCGGCAGATGCGACTCGGCATCGAGCGCGTGCAGTCCGCGCTCCCCCGCGTGGCAGAGGTTCCGCTCGGCGGCACCGCCGTCGGCACCGGCATCAACACGCCGGCCGGCTTCCCCCAGCTCGTGATCGAGCTGCTCTGCGACGAAACCGAACTGCCGATCACGGAGGCACGCGACCACTTCGAGGCGCAGGCCAACCGCGACGGCCTCGTCGACGCATCCGGTGCGCTCCGCACGATCGCGGTCAGCCTCACCAAGATCTGCAACGACCTGCGCTGGATGGGCTCCGGCCCCAACGCCGGCATCGGCGAGCTGCACATCCCCGACCTGCAGCCAGGCTCTTCGATCATGCCGGGCAAGGTCAACCCGGTCATCCCGGAGGCCGTGCTCATGGTCTGCTCGCGGGTCATCGGCAACGACGCCACGATCGCCTGGTCCGGAGCATCCGGCGCGTTCGAACTCAACACCGCCATCCCGGTGATGGGGACCGCGCTGCTCGAGTCGATCCGCCTGCTCTCGAACGCGAGCCGCGTGCTCGCCGACAAGACCGTCGACGGCCTCGAGGCCAACCTCGAGCGTGCCCGCGCCCTCGCCGAGTCCTCCCCGGCAATCGTGACCCCGCTCAACCGGGTGATCGGCTACGAGGCGGCCGCGAAGGTCGCCAAGCACGCCGTGGCCGAGGCCCTGACCGTGCGCGAATCCGTGATCGCCCTCGGTTTCGTGGACCGCGGAGAGGTCACGATCGAGCAGCTCGACGTCGCACTCGACGTGCTGAGCATGACTCGCCCGCCGCAGGCCACCTAGCCCCTCACGAATTCGACGGAGATTTTGGTCGAAACCCGCGTTTTCCGTTCGGGAAACGCGTTTTTCGGCAAAATCTCCGTCGAATTCGGAAGACCCTCGGGGCTAGGAGGGGCCGTTGCCCTCCAGCATTTCGGTGACGAGGGCGGCAATCGCGCTCCGCTCGGAGCGGGTGAGCGTCATGTGGGCGAACAACGGATGCCCCTTGAGCGTCTCGATCACGGAGGCCACGCCGTCGAAGCGGCCCACCCGCAGGTTGTCGCGCTGGGCGACGTCGTGGGTGAGCACGACGCGGGAGTTCTGCCCGATCCGGCTAAGCACCGTGAGCAGCACGTTCCGCTCCAGGGACTGCGCCTCGTCGACGATCACGAACGCGTCGTGCAGCGACCGGCCCCTGATGTGGGTGAGCGGCAGAACCTCGAGGATGCCGCGCTCCACGACCTCCTCGAGCACGTTCTCCGAGACGAGCGCGCCGAGCGTGTCGAAGACCGCCTGGCCCCACGGGTTCATCTTCTCGCTGGCGTCGCCGGGCAGGAAGCCGAGCTCCTGGCCGCCGACCGCGTAGAGCGGCCGGAACACCATGATCTTGCGGTGCTGCTGGCGCTCCAGGACCGCCTCGAGGCCCGCGCAGAGGGCGAGCGCTGACTTCCCCGTACCGGCTCGGCCTCCCAGCGACAGGATGCCGATCGACGGGTCGAGCAGCAGGTCGATCGCGAGGCGCTGTTCGGCCGAGCGACCATGCAGGCCGAACACGTCGCGATCGCCCCGGACGAGCTTCAGCTCGCCCTTCCCGGTGACCCGACCGAGCGCCGAACCACGCTCCGAGTGGATGACGAGGCCCGTGTTGATGGGCATGTCCTGCACGAGACGGGTCTGCATGACCTCGTTCTCGTAGAGCTCGCTGATCTGGGTGGAGCCGAGCGTGATCTCATCCATCCCGGTCCAGCCGGAGTCGACGGCGAGTTCGTGCCGGTACTCCTCCGCGGCCAGGCCCAGCGATGACGCCTTCACCCGCAGCGGCAGGTCCTTGGACACGACGGTGACGCTCAGCCCGTCGTTGGCCAGGTTCATGGCGACCGCGAGGATGCGCGAGTCGTTGTCGCCGAGCTGCAGCCCCGACGGCAACACCGACATGTTCGAGTGGTTGAGCTCGACCCGCAGGCTCCCGCCGTCGCCGACCGGGATCGGGAAGTCGAGGCGTTCGTACTTCATCCGCAATTCGTCCAGGTTGCGGAGCGCCTGGCGGGCGAAATACCCGATCTCCGGGTCGTTGCGCTTGGCCTCCAGCTCGGTGATCACCACGACGGGCAGCACCACGGAATGCTCGGCGAACGCGAAAATCGCTTTCGGATCTGACAACAACACCGAGGTGTCCAGCACGTAGGTGCGCTCGGATTGCTTGGCGGCGGACGCCGGCTGGTTCGAACTGCGATTGTCGGTCTGATTAGCGGTCACAACCACTCCCCCCCGCACCCATCACAGGTGTGGATTCCTTTGGCGAGCCGGCCACGATCAGATCTCGAGCCGTACTTATGTGGCCGTCTCGATCAGGCGCCATACCTGATGAGAATGACGCTACGACTCCGCGGCGCCAAAGGGAAGACCGACACGCCTGTCGTCATCCGACCGTCACATTTGGGGGTGCCGGCGAGGTCAGAAGGTCGCGGCCGTCGAGTACGAGGTGAACGCCGCGCGCAGCATGTCGCACGTGTCGGCAGAGAGGGCTGCGTGCACGCAGAGCCGCACGGTGCCGTCCCGGGTGGTCGCCGTCACGCCGTGGTTGTGCAGCGACGCGGTGAGCAGGGTGAGGTGCTCGGCGGGAGGCTCGAGCACGATGATTCCGGCGCGCTCGCGTTCGTCCCTCGAGGAGGCGACCGGCACCGCGAATTCGTCCGCCAGGTCGATCACCTGCGTGACGTTGTCGGTGATGACGGCTTCGATCTGCGCCACTCCGACGTCGTTGATCTCTTCGAGCGCTGCCGCGAAGCGGGCCTGGGCGATGCAGTCTCCGTTGCTCACCTGGAACGCCTTCGCGCTGCGGTTCGGCGGCAGGACCTCGTCCCAGGGCGCGTCGTCGGTGTCGGTGCCGGTGAACCCGGAGAAGACCGGCGTCAGCATCTCCACCGCGCGGTCGCTGAGCGCGAGGAAACCGGTTCCCCAGCCGGCACGGGCCCATTTCTGCCCGCCGGACGCCACGACGTCGGCGACCTCGTACGGGACATCCGCTATGCCGAAGCCCTGGATCGCGTCGACGATGAGCAGGCGGTCGCCGATGACCTGACGGATGCCTTCCAGGTCGGCCCGATACCCGGTACGCGAATCGACGAGGCAGACCGCCACCGCCGCGGTGGCCGGGGTGAGCTGCTCCTTGATCTCGCCAGGGGTCACCCGCCCGTGGTCGGTCGCCAGCCAGATCGGTGTGACCACGTGCAGCGCCTCTGCGGCGCGCACGGCCGCGAAGGGAACGCTGGGGAAGTCGCCCGGCGAGAGCAGCACGCCGCCGGTGAGGCCGAACATGGCCTGCATGAGCCCGGTGCTGGTGTTCGGCTGGGAGACGATCTGGTCGGCCCTGAAGCCGATGGTGGCCGCCACGGCCTTCCGCATCCGCGCATCCTGCTGCATCAGGTGGTCGAGGCTGCCGAACCTGGCGCGGGAGAGCACCTCGGTCTGCCCGAGCGCCTCGGCGACGACCTCCTTGGAGGGCGGGCCGACGCGCCCGTAGTCGAGGTAGCCGGGTTCCTCGCCGAAACCATCGATGAACTGCTGGATGGATGTCATCTGCGCACCTTTCCGCCGCCATTGTGACAGAAACGGATGCCGCGCGTCCTAGCCGCCGAAACGGCGCTGACGCTTGGCGTAGTCGCGCAGGGCGCGGAGGAAGTCGACCTGCCGGAGGTCAGGGCCCAATGCCTCGACGAAGTAGAACTCGCTGTGCGCGCTCTGCCAGAGCATGAAGTCGCTGAGCCGCTGCTCCCCCGACGTTCGGATCACCAGGTCGGGGTCCGGCTGGCCGCCGGTGTAGAGGTGCTGGCCGATCAGTTCCGGCGTGAGCGTCTCGGCCAGGTCCTCGAGGGTGCCGCCGTGCGCGTGGTGCGTCGCAACGATGCTGCGCATCGCGTCGGTGATCTCGGTGCGGCCGCCGTAGCCGACCGCGAGGTTGATGTGCATGCCCTTGTTGTTGACCGTGCGCGCCTCAGCGGCATCCAGCGCGGCCACCAGCGGCTCCGGGAGCCCCACCTTCGACCCCACCTGCTGCACCCGCCAGGACCGGTAGTGCGAGAGCTCCTCGGCGAGTTCGGCGATGATCTCGAACAGGGCGGCAAGTTCATCCTTCTGACGTTGCGTGAGGTTGTCGGAGGACAGCAGGTAGAGGGTGACCACCGAGATTCCGAGGTCGTCGCACCACTCGAGGAACTCGCGCATCTTCGCGGCGCCGGCGCGGTGGCCGTGCGCGGCGGAATCGAAGCCCAGCTGTTTGGCCCAGCGTCGGTTGCCGTCGATGATCATGGCCACGTGTCGGGGCACGACGTCGGACGTCAGCCCTCGACGAAGACGGCGCTGGTACACCCCGTAGAGGATGCCGCGCCCTAAGGGAACCTGCCGCTTCTTCACACAGCCACGCTAGCCCACTGCGGACGGGCCGCGGGCAGTCACGCTCCGCCGCCCTATCGTATTCTTGCTGCATGGACCCAGAGGACGACATCCCCAACCTGCCCCTGCTCGAGGAGGACGAGCTCCCCGCGGCGGACCTCAAGCCGACCTGGCGGGGCTGGATCCACGCGGGCACGTTCCCGGTGACGATCGTCGCCGGCGTCGTGCTGCTCGTGCTCGCCGAGGGTTCGGCGGCGAAGTGGAGTTCGGCCGTCTTCGTGCTCAGCTCCATGCTGCTGTTCGGCAATTCCGCGCTGTACCACCGGTTCGACTGGAAGCCGCGCACGAAGCTCATCCTCAAGCGCATCGACCACGCCAACATCTTCCTGCTGATCGCCGGCTCGTACACGCCGATCACGGTCCTCGCCCTGCCGACCGACAAAGCCGTGCTGCTGCTCTCCCTGGTCTGGGGCGGGGCGATCCTCGGGATCGCGTTCCGGGTGTTCTGGATCGACGCGCCGCGCTGGCTCTACGTGCCGCTGTACCTACTGCTGGGCTACGGCGCGCTCATCTTCATCGTCGATTTCTTCCAGGCGAACGTCGTCATGATGACGCTGATCCTGATCGGCGGCCTCTGCTACAGCGTGGGCGCAGTCGTGTACGGCCTGAAGAAGCCGAACCCGCTGCCGGGCGTGTTCGGCTTCCACGAGATCTTCCACACGCTCACCGTCGTGGCGTTCCTCTGCCACTTCGCGGGCATCCTGCTGATCGTCACGCACCCGCTCTACCCCTGAGCGGTCCCCCGCGAGTGAGCAGTTTTGGCGCTAAACCCAGCCCCCGGAACCGCCGAAACTGCTCACTCGCGGGAGGAGTCCGGGGTGTTCGGGGTGTTCGGGGTATTCGGGGTATTCGGGGTATTCGGGGTGTTCGGGGTGTTCGGGGTGGAGGGGGTGTGCGGGGCGTCGGGCGTGCCGGCGTCCTTGGGGGCGTCGCGGGCGGCGAGTTCGGCCTCGAGCTTCTGGGTGATCTGGGCACGGTAGGTCGTGCGACGGATGCGCCGCACCATGTCGAATCCGAGCGCGATCGTCGCGACGGCGACCAGGAAGATCGCCAGGAAGCCCAGCGGCGTCGGCGTGACCGTGGTCGGGTCGAATTCCGGCGGAGGGGTATTGGCGAGCACGAAGCCGAGCACGGGGTGGCCGAAACCCGGGATCATTCGTTGTCCTGTACGCCGGCGAAGAGGTCGGATTCAGGCATGTCGGTGTCCACTTTCGATTCGACGAGCTGGAAGTCCTCGAACGGCCAGGCCTCGCGGATGAGGTCGTTCGGCCAGAAGAAGAAGCTGCTCGTGGGAGAAACCTGGCTGGCGTGGGAGCGGAGCGCCGCGTCCCTCGCCTCGAGGAAGTCGCCGACCGGCACGTGCGTCGTCGCCAGTTTCGGGTAGTCCTTCATCCAGTCGCGGGCCGCGCCGAGCGGCTCCAGCAGCGGGGAGTCGGGCTCCTTGACGCTCAACTCGAGGAACATGGCGTCGATGCGTTCGAGGTTGAAGATGCGGTCGTAGTACAGCTTGTCGATCTGCCACGGCTGCCCGGCATCCGGGTACCGGGACGGGTCCGCGGCGGCACGGTAGGCCTCGAGGGACACGTCGTGGCAGCGGATGTGGTCCGGGTGCGGGTAGCCGCCGTTCTCGTCGTAGGTGATGAGCACCTGCGGGCGGAACTCGCGGATCACGTGCACGAGCGGCTCCGCGGAGATCACGACGGGGATGGCGGCGAACGAATTCGGCGGCACGGAGCCGTCGTCGTTCATTCCGGAGTCCTCGTACCCGAGCCAGCGGTGCTCGATGCCGAGGTGGCGCTGAGCCTCGGCCATCTCGGCGCGGCGCAGGCCGGCCAGGTCGCGTTCGGCCATCGGGTGGCCCTCCAGGGCGTCGTTCAGGATGCTCCCGCGCTCGCCACCCGTGCAGCTCACGACGAGCACTTCGGCGCCTCGGCTCCGGTAATAGGCGTACGTTGCAGCACCCTTACTTGACTCATCGTCGGGATGGGCATGCACGGCCAACAGTCGCAGTGTCACGAAACTCCTCAGGAATGCCAGCTAACCTTGGATCCAAGCCTAATCGTTGAACCATGAGTGTGGAGTCGTCAGTGTCCGTGAGCACAAATCTCGACGCGCGCTACGGACGCAGCCCGTCCGGAGGCAGGCGGGACCGCCGGATCCTCTGGGCGCTGGCCGGAGTGTTCGCGATCGTTCTGGTGGCCTGGGTCGTCTGGGCAGGACTGGACAGCTCCACCGCGACGATCGAAGCACGCGACACCCGCCACACCATCCTCGACGAGCACAGCGTGAGCGTCACGTTCGAGGTGTCGATGCCGGCCGGTTCCCAGGCCAGCTGCGCGGTGGAGGCGCTCAACGAGAGCTTCACCGTTGTGGGCTGGAAGGTCATCGACGTGCCGCCATCCGACCGGTACACGCGGTCATTCACCGAGATTGTACGCACAACTGAGTTAAGCAACACGGGTTTGATTTACCGGTGCTGGCTGACCTAGACTGACGTATTCGCCCTGACGGTAATCGTTGGGGCGTCGACTATATCTGCGGGTTGAGCGCACAAAAAGGAGAGCAATCGTGACTACCACCACAACGGTCACCTGGCTGACCCAGGAGGCCTACGACCGCCTCGCTGAGGAACTGCACACTCTCAGCACCATCGGCCGCGAGGACATCGCCAAGAAGATCGAGTCCGCGCGCGAGGAGGGTGACCTCAAGGAGAACGCGGGTTACCACGCCGCCAAGGAGGAGCAGGGCAAGATGGAGGCGCGCATCCGCACGCTGACCCTGCTGCTGCGCACCGCCGAGGTTGGCCACGCCCCGGAGAGCCAGGGCATTGTCGAGCCCGGCACGATCATCACCGCAACCATTGCGGGCGACGAGAACCGGTTCCTCATCGGCAGCCGCGAGATCGCCGGCGACAGTGACCTCGACGTCTACAGCGAACAGAGCCCGCTGGGCGTCGCGATCATCGGCCTCCGCGTGGGTGCGTCGGCCACGTACACCACGCCCGGCGGCAAGGAAATCTTCGTGGAGATCACCCTCGTCGAGACCTGGACCGGCAACTAACCTTTCGCGTTTCCCACGCGAAACCGCAGTTGTGCGCGCTAAACCCCCCGCATAAACGCATCAACTGCGTTCTCGCGGGTGGAAGAAGCGGGGTCGGTGAAGCGGGAGGACGGCGGCGTTAGTC
>DAIMHX010000056.1:7111-17441 GCA_036723055.1 Microbacteriaceae bacterium | reverse complement strand
AGCACATCCAGGAGTCCGCCCGCTGCTAACTAGGAAAGTCCCGCTAGGCCTTCTTGAGGTGCGTGAAAATCAGCAGCGGTGTCGAGTTCCAGGTGTTCGGCGGCGCGTACGCGTCGTCCTTGCCCGGCCAGCCGGTGAAGTGCTTGTCGCTGTACAGGCCCCAGAGCCCGCCGTAGAACATGCTGATCACGGGGAGCTGCTCGTACACGGCGCTCTGCAGCTTCGCGGCGATCGCCTTCTGGTCGGCCTCGCTGGTCGACGCCTTCAGCTGGGCCAGCAGGTCATCGACCTTGGGGTCGTTGAACCGCTGGAAGTTCGCGGGCGTCGAGGTTCCGATGGGGGTCGCGAAGTCGCTGTTCAGCAGGTTGTTGAGGTCCTGGAACACGCTTCCGGTGCCACCGAAGCCGGTGATCGCCAGATCGAAGGAGCCGTTGTTGAGCGCCTTGTAGTACGCAGCGGGCTGCGGCTGGTTGAGCTTCACGGTGACCCCGAGCTTGCCCAGCTGCGACTGGACCGTCTGTAGTCCCTGCAGCCAGTCGGTGTAGCCGTTGGCGGTCGTGATCGTGATCGTGAGCGGCTTGCCGGACTTGTCGACGAGCTTGTCGCCCTTCTTGGTGAAGCCGGCCTTCGCGAAGGCCGCGAGGGCCTTGGCGTTGTCCTGGACGATGGCGCCGCCGTCGGGCAGGTCCTTGTTCAGCCAGGCCTCCTGGTTCGGGAGCAGCAGGCCGGACTGGCCCGCGGGCTCAACGTAGCCCTGCTCGGCGTCCTTCGCGATCTTGCCGCGGTCGAGGGCGTAGCTCAGTCCCTCGCGGAAGTTGACGTCGTTGTACGGAGCCTTGGTGAGGTTCGGCAGCAACGCGATCGTGCCGCCCGGAGGGAACCAGTAACTGTTGTGCTGCTTGTCTGCGTTGACCCAGGTGCCGTCGACATCCGTCATGAACGCGTATGCCCAGTCGTAGCCCTTCTTGACCACGTCGAGCTGGCTGTTCGCCGCGGGAAGCACGAGCTTCTCGACGGCTACCTTGTCTGCCTGCCAGTAGTCCTTGTTCTTCTTCAGCGTGTACTGGTTGGGGCTGAAGGTGTCGAGGACGTAAGGGCCGGTGGCGACGGGCTTGTCGTTCGTGAAGGTGAGCGGGTCCTTGACGTCTGTCCAGATGTGCTCCGGCACGATCAGCTGCTGGTCGATGATCGACGCGGCCGGGACGTCCTCCGCCTTGAGGTGGAAGACGACCTGCTCGCCCTTGACCTCGAGGCTGTCGATGTGCTGCCAGACACCCTGGGTGTCGAGCGCGGGGGTCTTCTTGATCAGGTTGAAGGTGAAGGCGACGTCGGCGGCCGAGAAGCCGGTTCCGTCGGTCCACTTCACGCCGGGACGGATGTCGTAGACGACGGTCTTCGCGTCCGGCAGCGTGTTGCCGGTGGCGAGGAACGGGGTGGCCTTGCCGTCGAGGGTGTTGATGACCTCGAGCGGCTCATACATGTACGTGGTGGCGACACGCTTGCTCGGGGAGAACGGGTTGAAGTTCTTCTCGAAGGTGGGTGAGCCGTTGTCGGCGGCGACGAGCATGGAGCCGTCACTGGGACCGGCATCGGCTGACTTGTTCTTGACGTTGATGCTGCACGCGCTGGTAGCCAGCACGGCCGCGACACCCACAACGGCAAATGCCGTCTGGGTGATACGCCCTCTCAGATGCTTCATTGCAGTTGAACTTCCTCTGTGTCGTCGTTGACCTTCTGGGCGTCTGGGCCGGCTTCACTGCCGGGGCGCAGGAGCGCCAGAAGCGCATTGTGACAATTGTATGCGCATACATTTCGTCGACGCAAGCAATTTCTCGGCCGGAGCCGGCGGGGTCACCCTTCCGAACTCTCCCGCAGCAGGACCTGAACCGGCAGCCGCAGCGAGATCGGCGGCTGATCGGGGAGTTCCAGTCGGCTGAGCAAAACCCGCACCGCGGCGCGACCGAGGTCGACCATGGGCTGGTGCACGGTTGTCAGCCGGGGCGAGGACAGCCGGCCGGGTTCGATCCCGTCGAAGCCGGTCACGATCACGTCGTCCGGAACCCGCACGCCGTGCCGGCCCAGCACATCCAGCACGCCGAGCGCCATCTGGTCATTCGCGCAGACCAGCGCGCGCGGCAGCCGGCCGGAGGCGACCAGCTCCTCGGCCACCGACCGCGCGTGGATGCGGGAGAAGTCGGCACGCGGGACCGGGATCGCGGCCACGTCCAGGCCCCTGCCCTCGATCGACTGCACGAAGCCCTGGTATCGCTCCGCGTCGTCCGGGGAGTCGGCCGGGCCGGCCAGGTAGACGAAATCGCTCACGCCGTGCCGGTCGATCAGGTGATCGGTGAGGGACCGCATGCCCTCCGTGTTGCTGACGCTCACGTGGTCGAAGCTGTCTCCCCGGCGGGGGCCGGCCACGAGCACGACCGGGATGCGCCGGGAGACAAGCTCGAGCAGGTCGTCCGACGCGCTCTGCGCGAGCACCGCCATCCCGTCGACCCGGCCGGCGATGTCGTTGACCATCGCCTCGGGGTTCGCACCGCGGCCGACGCCGACCAGCAGGGCGAAGCCGCGGCGCCAGGCCTCCAGCTCGCTGCCACGGAGCACTTCGTCGAAGTAGAGGTTGGGCGGGCGCTCGTCGCCGGAGTCGGGGATGTCGACGACGACGGTGACCGGCGCGGACTGTTCGAACTCCGCCTCCCCCAGTTCCTCGACGGCGTCGAACCCAGGGAAATACAGCCCGAGCACCCCGGTACGCCGCGCGGCGAGGCTGCGCGCGCTCGCGCTCGGCACGTACCGGAGCTCCCGTACGGCGGCCAGGACCCGGTCCCGCGTATCCGCACGCACGTCGTCGGGGCGACGAAGCACCCGGGACACCGTCGCGATCGACACGCCGGCGTGCGCGGCGACGTCGTAGACGGTCGGGGCCTTCATCTAGTCGCCGGACCCTGTGACCGGGGCCGAACGGCGGGACGCCTGGCGCCTGGCCCGGCGGGAGAGGCCGTGCAGGGAGGCCTGGTATTCACTGGCATTGAGCGGGCGACCCGGCAACTTCGGCCGCGTCGATGCCGGCGACCGGAGGCCGTCGAGCACGATCGACAGCTGCCGGCGCCACTGGCCGGCGTAGCTGTCGCCCAGCCTGCCGATCGACCCGACCATGGTCACGAGCAGCGCGACGTCGACGGCCTCGACGTCCGCGCGCAGGTCGCCGTCCCGCTTGGCCTGGGCGACGAGGGAGGCGATGATCTTCTCGAACTCGGCCGCCGGCCGGTACGTGGGGTCGACCACGGCCATCCGTTTGAGGATCGGCGGCAGGGATGGGTCGGCGACCAGCCATTCGGCGACACGTTCCGCGTACACGACGACACCGTCCCAGGCGCTCGCGGCGGCGCCGACCTCCTCGTGCACGGTGGCGAGTTCGGCGAGGGCAAGGTCAAAGAGGGTGCGCACGAGGTCGTCACGGGTTGGGAAGTTGCGGTACAGGGTGGCCACGCCGACGTCTGAGCGGCGGGCGATCTCCTCCAGGGACGCCTCGACGCCGTGCACGGCGATGAGGGCACGGGCTTCTTCGATGAGCCGATCGCGGTTCTGCCTGGCGTCACGACGCCTCGACTGGGCCCCTTCCTGCGGGGTGCGTGCGGACAAAGTCATGGGGTTGATTCTAGGTCCCCTTCCTGCGACAGCGCGGAGGGAATCCTCCGCTGGACCGACTCGGCGGCCGCCGGGAGGCCGCCATGTTGCGCGGGAGCCGCCGACCCCTGAGAATGCAGAAGACGGAACTCGGCATCGTGGCCACAAGCTCGCCCGGTTCGGAAACGGAGTACACATGCCGGTCGAGAACAATACTCGGGAGTTTGACCCAGAGATCGTGACCGATTTCCGGGACAGGATGAGCTACGGCTCGTACCTCGACCTGGACACCCTGCTCGGCGCGCAGAAGCAGGTCAGCACGCCAGAGCACCACGACGAGCTCCTGTTCATCATCCAGCACCAGACCACCGAGCTCTGGCTGAAGCTCGTGCTGCATGAGCTGCGGGCGGCGACCGAGTTCCTGCGCACCGACCAGCTCGCCCCTGCCCTCAAGGCCGTCGCCAGGGTCAAGCACATCCAGCGCACGCTCACCGAGCAGTGGTCGGTGCTGGCCACGCTCACCCCCACCGAATACGCCGAGTTCCGCGGGTTCCTTGGCAACTCCTCCGGTTTCCAGTCGTACCAGTACCGCGCCGTCGAGTTCGCCCTGGGCAACAAGAACCGCCGGATGCTCAGCGTCTTCGAGAGCGACCCGATCGCGCATGCGATGCTCGCCGAGGCCCTCGAGGCCCCGAGCATCTACGACGAGTTCCTGCGGTACCTGCACCGGGCCGGTTTCGAGATCCCGGCCGCCGTGCTCGAGCGGGACGTGACCCAGGCGTGGGTGCTGCACCCGGAACTCGTGCAGACGTTCCGCGGGATCTACGAGAACGCGACGGAGAACTGGGCCGCCTACGAGGCCTGCGAGGAGCTCGTCGACCTCGAGGACAACTTCCAGCTCTGGCGGTTCCGCCACCTGAAGACCGTCCAGCGCATCATCGGCATGAAACACGGCACGGGCGGGTCGAGCGGCGCCGCGTTCCTGCAGAAGGCCCTCGAACTCACCTTCTTCCCCGAGCTCTTCGCCGTGCGCACGGAGATCGGCGCATGAGCGGCACCATCCTGCCCGGATTCCTCGACGCGCACGTGCACCTCGCGCTGATCGACCCGGCGGTGCTGGCCGCCGGCGGGATCGCGCGCGTGCTGGACCTCGGCGGCTGGGTTCCCTCGCCGAGATTGACCGTTCCGGTCGAGATTGACCGGCATACCGGTCAATCTCGACCGCAGGTGTCAATCTCGGCGGGAGAGTCGTTCCCCGAGACCGCGCACGCCGCGCAGTTCCTCACCGCGCCGGGCGGCTACCCGAGCCGCCAGGCCTGGGCGCCGGCCGGCAGCATCCGCGAGGTGGAGACGACGACGGATGCCGCGGCCGCGGTCGACGAGCAGCTGGCAGCCGGCGCATCCGTCATCAAGGTCACCCTCAACACGGAGGCCGGGCCGGTCCTGGGCAGCGACGTTCTCGCCGCGATCGTCGCGCACGCGCACGACCGCGACACCCCCGTCGTCGCCCACGCACAGGGCGTCGGACAGGCCGTCCGCGCCTTCGTCGCCGGCGTCGATGCGCTCGCGCACACCCCGTTCAGCGAACGCCTCGTCGACGGGCTCGTCGATGCCATGGCCGGCCGGATGACCTGGATCAGCACGCTCGACATCCACGGCTGGGGCGAGGAGAACGACGACTTCGCGCGGGCGAGCGACAACCTGCGTCGCTTCCACGCCCACGGCGGCCGGGTGCTCTACGGCACCGACCTTGGCAACGGGCCGCTCCCGGTCGGGCTCAACCGGCGCGAGATCGAGGCGCTGCTTCGCGCCGGCCTGTCGCCGGCGGACGTGCTCGGGGCGCTCACCTCCGCGCTCCCCCGGGCCGGCGGCAACGGCCTGCGCGCCGACGCCGACACCGGGCGCGGCCGGGTTACCGTTGTACCCGGCGAGCGCCCGGCCGACCCGGCCGGATTCGCCGACTGGCTGTGCGGCGCACGCGCGGTCAGCCGCTCCGAGCTCAAGGAATACGCATGACGACAGGCACGGCCGACACGTACCTCCACGGCCTGGAGGCCCACTTCGCCTTCGCCCGCCGGATGGACCGCATCGACGGGCTGGCGCATTGCCGGGCCAAATTCGTCGGCACCGAAGACGCCGAGCAGAACCCCGTCGCGTACCTCGACGGCAACTCGCTCGGGCGACCGACCCTGGCGAGCGCCGCGCGTATCGCCACGTTCCTGACCCAGGCCTGGGGAACCCGGCTGATCCGCGGCTGGGACGAGGAGTGGATGGAGCTTCCGCTGCGGATCGGGGACGACCTCGGCCGCGCGGCTCTCGGTGCCGCTCCCGGGCAGGTGTTCGTCGGCGATTCCACCACCGTGCTGCTCTACAAGCTGGCGCGCGCCGCCGTGGACTCCCGTCCCGGCCGCACGGAGATCGTGCTCGACGCCGACAACTTCCCGACCGACCGCTACGTGCTCGAAGGCATCGCGGCCGAGCGCGGGCTCACCCTGCGCTGGATCCGCTGCGACCCGGTCGGCGGCGTCACCGCGGAACAGGTGCGCCGGGTCGTCGGTCCGCAGACCGCTCTCGTGCTGCTCAGCCACGTCGCCTACCGTTCCGGCTTCCTCGCCGACATGCGCGAGATCACCCGGGTCGCGCACGCCGAGGACGCGCTCGTGCTCTGGGATCTCAGCCATTCGGTCGGCTCCGTCCCCGTCGAACTCGACCTCTGCGACGTCGACCTTGCCGTGGGCTGCAGCTACAAATACCTCAGCGGCGGTCCGGGCGCTCCGGCCTTCGGCTACGTGCGGAAGGACCTCCAGGACGTGCTCACGCAGCCGATCCAGGGCTGGATGGGCACCAAGGACATCTTTGAGATGGGCCCGGGATACGTGCCGGCGGCCGGCATCCGTCGCTTCATGAGTGGAACCCCCGCCGTGGTCGGGATGCTCGCGATGCAGGACACGATCGCCATGATCGAAGAGGCCGGCATCGACCAGGTGCGCGCGAAATCGGTCGCGCTGACCGAGTTCGCGCTCACCCTCGTCGACGCGTGGCTGGCACCGATGGGTGTGACCGTGGCCTCGCCGCGCGAGCACACCCACCGCGGCGGGCACGTCACCGTCAACCACCCGGCCATGCGCCAGGTCACGTCGACGCTGTGGGAGCACGATGTGATCCCCGATTTCCGCGGGCCGGACGGCCTGCGGATCGGCCTGTCGCCGCTGAGCACGAGCTTCGTCGAAACCTACAACGGCGTCGCGGCGATCCGCGACGTGCTGCGCGGCATCCTGATCGGCCGGGCCGGGCTCACCGCAGCGCTCTGAACCCTCGGCGGCTGAACCGCCCAGGAGGCTAGCTGTAGAATCGAGGAATCCGCCCCCGACGCTCACGGAGTGTGCCATGCCAACAATCGTCGTAGAAGTCATGCCCAAGGCCGAGCTGCTCGACCCGCAGGGAAAAGCCGTCGCCGGCGCCCTCGGTCGCCTGGGCAAGACCCGATTCTCCGGCGTGCGCGTCGGCAAGCGGTTCGAAATCACCGTCGAGGGGCACGCGGATGACGCCGTGCTCGCCGAGGTGCAGGAACTCGCCGACACCGTGCTCTCCAACTCGGTGATCGAAGACGTCGTCGGCATTCACGTGCTGGAGGCACCGGCCGGGGAGACACACTAGTGCGCATCGGCGTCGTCACCTTCCCCGGGTCGCTCGACGACCGGGACGCCCAGCGCGCGATCCGCCTCGCCGGCGCAGAGCCCGTTGCCCTCTGGCACGGCGAACACGACCTGCACGGCGTTGACGCGCTCGTGCTCCCCGGCGGGTTCAGCTACGGCGACTACCTGCGCGCCGGCGCCATCGCCAGCCTCTCGCCGATCATGGCCGAGGTCATCGACGCGGCCAACAAGGGAATGCCTGTGCTGGGCATCTGCAACGGTTTCCAGATGCTCGCCGAGGCGCACCTGCTCGAGGGCGGCCTGATCCGCAACGACCACGGCCGGTTCATCTGCCGCGACCAGAAGCTGCGCATCGAGAACGCGGACACCGCGTGGACGAGCGCCTTCACGGCCGGCCAGACGATCACGATCCCGCTCAAGAACGGCGAGGGCGGCTTCATCGCCTCCGCCGAGACCCTCGCGCGGCTCGAGGGCGAGGGCCGCGTCGTCGTGCGCTACCTCGGCATGAACCCCAACGGGTCCCTCAACGACATCGCCGGCGTCTCCAATGCCCGCGGCAACGTCGTCGGCCTCATGCCGCACCCTGAGCACGCGGTCGAGCCGGGCTTCGGGCCCGACACGGCCGACGCCATGCGCAGCGGCATCGACGGCCTCGGCTTCTTCACCTCCGTCATCGAAAGGGCGCTCGTCAAGTGACCGCTGTTTCCACCTCCTCAGCCCACGGCGTCGCCGACACCGTTTCGAACGCCCTCGCGACGCCGGAGAAGGAGCAGCCCTACGACGCGCTCGGCCTCACCTCCGGCGAATACGCGAAGATCCGCGAGATCCTCGGCCGCCGCCCCACCTCGGGCGAGCTCGCCATGTACTCCGTCATGTGGAGCGAGCACTGCTCCTACAAGAGCTCCAAGATCTACCTGCGCCAGTTCGGCGAGAAGGTCACCCCCGCCATGAAGAAGAACCTCATGGTCGGCATGGGCGAAAACGCCGGCGTGCTGGATGTCGGCGAGGGCTGGGCGGTCACGTTCAAGATCGAGTCGCACAACCACCCCTCCTACATCGAGCCGTTCCAGGGGGCCGCGACCGGCGTCGGCGGCATCGTGCGCGACATCATCTCGATGGGCGCCCGCCCGGTCGCCGTGATGGACGCCCTCCGCTTCGGAAGTCTCGACGACCCGGACACCGCCCGCGTCGTGCACGGCGTCGTCTCCGGCATCTCCTTCTACGGCAACTGCCTCGGCCTGCCCAACATCGGCGGCGAGACCTGGTTCGACAAGGTCTACCAGGGGAACCCGCTCGTCAACGCCCTCTCGGTCGGCGTGCTCCGCCATGAGGACCTGCACCTGGCCAACGCGTCCGGCGCCGGCAACAAGGTCGTGCTCTTCGGGGCGCGCACCGGCGGCGACGGCATCGGCGGCGCATCCATCCTGGCCTCCGACACGTTCAGCGAGGGCGGCCCGACCAAGCGCCCGGCCGTGCAGGTCGGCGACCCGTTCGCCGAGAAGGTGCTCATCGAGTGCTGCCTCGAGCTGTACCGCGACAAGCTCGTCGAAGGCATCCAGGACCTGGGCGCCGCCGGCATCTCCTGCGCGACCAGCGAGCTCGCCTCCAACGGCGACGGCGGCATGTTCATCCAGCTGGAGAAGGTGCTGCTGCGGGACCCCTCGCTCACGGCCGAAGAAATCCTGATGTCGGAGAGCCAGGAACGCATGATGGCCGTCGTCACGCCGGAGAAGCTCGCCGGCTTCCTCGCCGTCACCGCCAAATGGGATGTCGAGACCAGCGTGCTCGGCGAGGTCACCGACTCCGGCCGGCTCATCATCGACTGGCACGGCGAAGAGATCGTCAACGTCGACCCGCGCACCGTCGCCGTCGACGGCCCGGTCTACGAGCGCCCGGTCGCCTACCCCACCTGGATCGACGCCCTGCAGGCCGACACCGCCTCGGCGCTGCCGCGCCCGACCGACGCCGCCACCCTGCAGGAACAGTTCCTCGCCCTGCTCGGCTCGCCGAACCTGGCCGACCCGAGCTGGATCACCGACCAGTACGACCGCTACGTCATGGGCAACACGGCCCTGTCGTTCCCGGACGACGGCGGCATGATCCGCATCGACGAGGAGTCGGGGCTCGGCTTCGTCATCGCGACCGACGCCAACGGCCGCTACTGCCAGCTCGACCCGTACCGGGGCGCCCAGCTGGCCCTCGCCGAGGCGTACCGCAACGTGGCCGTCACCGGCGCCGTGCCGGTCGGCATCAGCGACTGCCTCAACTTCGGCTCGCCGGAGAACCCCGAGGTCATGTGGCAGTTCTCGAAGGCCGTCGAAGGCCTGGCCGACGGATGCCTCGAGCTCGAAATCCCGGTCACCGGCGGAAACGTCTCGTTCTACAACCAGACCGGCGACCAGCCGATCCACCCCACCCCCGTCGTCGCCGTGCTCGGCGTGATCGACGACGTCGCCCGCCGCGTGCCGAGCGGCTGGCAGGACGACGGCCACAACATCTACCTGCTCGGCGTCACCCGCACCGAGCTGGACGGCTCGGCCTGGGCCGGCGTCGTGCACGACCACCTTGGCGGGCTCCCGCCCGAGGTGGACCTCGGCCGCGAAGCGACCCTGGCCGGGCTGCTGCACGCGGCGTCCCAGCAGTCGCTCATCGACAGCGCGCACGACCTCAGCTCGGGCGGCCTCGCGCAGGCCCTGGCCGAGGCGGTGCTCCGGTTCGGGGTCGGCGCCCGGGTGTGGCTCGGCGACATCTGCGAGCGCGACGGCATCGACGCATCCGTCGCCCTGTTCTCCGAATCGACGGGCCGCGTCATCGTGAGCGTGCCCCGCGAAGACGACGTGAAGTTCCTCGGCCTCTGCGAGGGCCGCGACTACCCGGTGCTGCGCATCGGCGTGACGGATGCCACGGCTCCGGCCCTGGAGATCCAGGACCAGTTCACCGTGCCTCTCGCCGAGATGCAGTCTCGCCACCGCGGCACGCTGCCGTCCCGCTTCGCCTAACCGCCCAACTTCACCTCACAGCCCACATCTACGGCTACGACT
>DAIMHX010000056.1:0-7011 GCA_036723055.1 Microbacteriaceae bacterium | reverse complement strand
CTACGGCTACGACTCCGTGTCCGTCGCCACTGCCGCGCGCGCGAGGGCGCGAGCCTGCACCCGCGCCCGCACGCGCGTCACTGGCTCAGTGGTCGCGAACGCGAGCAGTTGCTCGAGCGGACCGTTGCCGAGGAAACGGCGCCACAGGCTGGCGACGAGCAGCGTTCCCAGCGTCATCCAGATCATCAGCGGCCAGCCCGGATAGTCGAGCGACCACGGGTAATCTTCCAGTTCGACGCAGAGCGCGAGGATGAGGATCTGCGCCGTGTAGGCGGTGAGCGCCATTGAGCCACTGGCGCCAATCGGCCAGAAAATCGCGCGCAGGGTGCGGCCGAGCCCTGCGCGTTCGGGCGACGTGAGCCACAGCAGCGCGCCGATCACGGCGATCGCGAGGCCCCCTGACCCCAGGATTTCGGCCGTCGTCCCGGAGTGCGCCCTGGCGCCCACGCCGGGGATCACCAGCGCGGAGCCGTAGCCCAGCACCGACACGATCGTGCCGCCGGCCACCATCCACACCTGGGTTCTGGCGCGGCCAAGGCCGGACCGGGCGGCGACGAGGCCGACGAGCAGGAACGGGAGAAAGATCAGCGCCGGGTACTCGCCGGTGATCAGGAGGTTCCGGATGTCGCCGAAGAACGGCAGAGGAGGAGCGCCCGCTCCGTGGAGGACGGCGGCGAGAACCGGTGCCGCGAAGGCCAGGACGGCAGCCATGAGCGCGAGCACCCATCGGGAGAGGAACAGCACCGGAATCAGCAACAGGAACATCATCCCGTAGTAGTGGAGAATGACCGCCGGGGTGCCGTCGAAGTCGTCCAGCCAAACTCCGAGGACGACCAGGATGAGCGCCCGAATGATGATGCCCACGACGCGATCCGGCCGGCGATCGCGGCCGATCGGCCGCTCTGATCCGGTCATTATTCCGAGCGACACCCCTGCGAGCGTCGCGAACAGGATCGACGGCCGGCCGTCAACGAACATGTCCGCATTGTTGGTGCGCGGGATCACATGCGCGCCGAACATGCCGATGATGGCGAACCCCCGCGCGACATCGATTCCGACGACGCGCGACGCACTGGATGACACGTTCGATGACATTGCGTTCGACGACACTCTGAACCTCCGAGTCACTGCAACTTCTTGCCGACAGCAGTCGGGAGAAGACCTCCTCGTCGTCGCTCACCTCGGTGAGGATCATCGGCGGCCCGACTACCGCTCGAGGGCTTCCCGTTTGTTTGCTTCGGATGCGTCGTCGGCGAAGAAGAGCGACGCAGCGACATCTTTCCACCATCACCGGAACTCGGAAAGTCCCGCCCTGCCCAATCTGCTGCGACCGGGCGTGTCGTCAGGGATGGGGCTGGACGGGGAAGGGGACGCCCAGCAGGGCGTCGGAGCGGGTCCAGAGCCGCGCGGCAATCGCCCGGTCACGGGAGGTGCGAGTGGCGGGTTGCGCGATGGGTCGCCCGCGTGTGAGCAGGGCCGGTCCGTAGTATTGGCCGCCGACGGCACGGGGGTCGACGGCGGCGCGCACGGGCGACCACGCCCCGCGATCCTTGCCCTGCGCGCCGAGAGCGAGCTGGAGACCGTCGGCGATTCGCTTCCGTCGCGAGGGCTCGTTGACCCCCGGGATGGCCGGCGTCAGTCCGGAAATCGCATAGCCGGGGTGCGCAACGAGGGACTGCACTCCGTCGGCCCCGCCGGAGCCTGCGGCCCGCAGCCGCCGGTCGAGTTCGAAACCGAACACCTGCATGGCGATCTTGGACTGCGCGTACGCCTTCCACGCCTCGTAGCGCACCTCGAGCTGCAGGTCCTCGAGCGACGAATCCATCAGCCGGGAAATCATCGAACCGAGCGACACGACCCGGCTGCCCCGCGAGCGCAACAGCACCGGCAGCACGAGGGCGGTGAGGGCGAAGTGTCCGAGGTAGTTCGTCGCGAAGACAAGCTCGTTGCCGTCGGGGCTGACGTGCCGGTCGCGGATCGGGTGAACGACGCCCGCGTTGAGAATGAGTCCGTCGATCCTCGGAAACTGAAGGAACGATTCCGACGCCCGGCGCACCGATTCCAGGTCGGCCACGTCGAGCGGGATGGTCGAGACGGATGCGCCCGGCACGCGGCCGCGAATCGCGGCGAGGGCGGCATCTGCCTTCACCGGATTGCGGCAGGCAAGCACGACGTGCGCCCCGGCTGTGGCGAGCTGCTCGCTGGTGAAGTAGCCGAGGCCGGCATTGGCGCCCGTGACGACGAACGTCTTGCCGGCCTGCGAGGGGAGCGCCCGGGGGTTCCAGCTCACGAGAGGTCGGTCGAGGCCGCGGAACCGCCGGCCGCTGAGCCGTTGGCCGACGAACCGTTCCCGGCGATCTGCTCGTGGTGGTGGATGACCTCGGCGATGATGAAGTTGAGGAACTTCTCGGCGAAGGCCGGATCGAGCCTGGCATCCTCGGCGAGGCTGCGCAGCCTTTGGATCTGCAGCAGTTCCCGTGCCGGGTCGGCCGGCGGCAGCCCATGCGCGGCCTTCAGCCGCCCTACCTGCTGCGTGAACTTGAAACGCTCCGCCAGCAGGTGAATCAGCGCGGCGTCGATGTTGTCGATGCTCTGACGGATGCTCTGCAGCTCGTCGTTGGCTTCCTGCCCGGCAGGTACGGGCAGATCTTCGTGTGCGGCCATGCTTCGACGATAATGCACGGCGCGCAGCGCCGCGAAAGGCGCCGGCCCGTTACTCGGCAGTTTCGGGAACCCGAACGCTTCCCACGACCACGGCCTCGCCCGGCGCCGCGGCCCGCGCGACCTGGCCCGCGGCCGCCCGCCGGCGCATCCGGATCCGCTTCTGGGTCAGCAGGACGCCCACCAGCACCAGCAGCGCGCCGACCGGTTCGTGCCAGGAGAACGTTTCGCCGAGCACGATGACGCCCAGCAGCACGCCGACCACGGGCGTGACATACGTGACGGTCGACGCGTTGGTCGGACCCCAGGCCCGGAGCACGCCGATGTTCCAGATGTAGGCGAAGCCGGTGCCGATGCAGCCGAGGGTGAGCAGGCTGAGCACGATGGGCAGGCTCAGCGTCACGGGGTGCCAGGCGATCACCGGGGTGAGCACGAGCATGACCGCGCCGGCGAGGCCGATGTTCAGGAACGCGAACGTCGTCCCAGCGATCGGCCGCCCGCTGAGGTGTTTGCGGGTGTAGCCGAAGGTGAAGCCGTAACAGACGGCCGCGGCCAGGCAGGCGAGCTGGCCCCAGAGGTCGCCGGTCAGGGCGGCGTAGCGCCAGGGCGCGATGATCACGATCACGCCGAGGATTCCGACGAACACGCCGACGACCTGCGCGCGGCCGAGCTTCTCGACGCGGAAGGCCAGCGTGGCCAGGACGGCCGTCATGATGGGCGTCACCGCGTTGTAGATGCTGGCAAGGCTCGATGACACGGACTGCTCGGCCCAGGCGAACAGGAGGTGCGGGATGGCGCATCCGGTGAGCGCGATGACGAGGAAGTGCAGCCACACCCTGCCCTCGCGCGGCAGTACAGGACCGCCGGCGACGCGGGGGCGGGTGACCAGCACGATCAGGCCGAGCGTGAGGCCGCCGAGCACGAGCCTCGACCACGCGACCTGCCCGAACGTGACGCCGTCCAGGGCAACCTTCATGAACAGGAAACTGGCACCCCAGACCACGCCCATGCCGAGGAACTGGAGGATGACGAGGGTCTTGCCTGTTGCCGGATGGTCGCTCACCAGATGAGGCTATCCCCCGCGAACGAAGCCAGGGGACGGCGCCGGCCACGATGTCCGGAACCCGCGGAAGAATGGCGGATACCGGTGCCCGCGCCGGCTCAGGCGGTGGCGGGCGGGCTCGCGGATGCCGGGGCATCCGCCGCCCCGGCGCGGTCGGCGCGGTAGCGCACCGGGGTCTCCCCGTAGCGGTCCAGCCGGGCGCGCAGGCCCTCACGTACGCGCGGCCATTCCTCGACGAGGATCGACGAGACGGCGGTGTCCCGCCAGGTGCCGTCGGCGCGCGGGCGGTCACGGCGGAGAATGCCCTCAAACGTCGCCCCGATGCCGGCGATGGCCGCGCGGGAACGCTCGTTGACGGCATCCGCCTGGATCTTGACCCGGCCGAACCCGTTGTCGAAGGCCGCCCCGAGCAGCAGCAGCTTGGCCTCGGCGTTCACTGCGGTGCCCCACACCCGCGGGTCGTAGGCGGTCCAGCCGATGTGCGCGGATTCGTTACGCGGCTCGATGTCGCCGAGCGTCGACGTGCCGACGAGGTCACCGTCGTGCGGGCCGCCGACCAGGCGCACCGCATACGGCAGGCCCGTCCACTGGTAGTACCCGGCGGCCCAGGCCACAAAGTCCCCGGCGTTCGTGCACAGGCCGGCCGGGCCGCCGCCGTAACCGCCCTCGAAGACGGCCGGATGCGAGATGGCCCGGTGCAGTTCCGGCAGCAGCGCCGGGGTCAGAGGTTCGAGCGTGATGAAGCGCCCGACGAGGGTCGCTGGCAGGGGGCGTACGGCGGTCACCCCGAAAGTCTCGCATCTCTACCGCGAAACTGCAGTTGTGGTCACTAAACGGCGCTCAGAACGACCACAACTGCGGTTTCGCGGTGGGGAACCGGCCTAGACGAGGAGGTCGTGCCGCACGACGATGGCCTCGCGGTCGGGGCCGACGCCGATCGCGGAGATGCGCGCGCCGCTCATCGCCTCGAGTGCGAGCACGTAGTCCCGGGCATTCTTCGGCAGGTCCTCGAACGTGCGCACGAGGGTGATGTCCTCGGTCCAGCCGGGGAACTCCTGGTAGACGGGCTTCGCGTGGTGGAAGTCCGACTGCGACACGGGCACCTCGTCGAAGCGCACGCCGTCGACCAAGTAGGCCACGCAGACCGGAATCGTGGCCAGGCCGGTGAGCACGTCGAGCTTGGTGAGCACGAAGTCGGTGACGCCGTTGATCCGTGATGTGTAGCGGGCGATCGGCGCGTCGTACCAACCGGTGCGCCGCGGGCGGCCCGTGGTCGTGCCGAATTCGAAGCCCTGGGCGCGCAGGAACTCGCCCGAGTCGTCGAAGAGCTCGGTGGGGAAGGGGCCCGCGCCGACGCGGGTCGTGTACGCCTTCACGACGGCGATGATCCGGTCGATCCGGTTCGGGCCGATGCCCGAGCCGGTCACGGCGCCGCCGGAGGTGGCGTTCGAGGAGGTGACGAACGGGTACGTGCCGTGGTCGACATCCAGCATCGTGGCCTGGCCGCCCTCGAACAGCACGGTCTTGCCGGCGTCGAGCGCCTGGTGCAGCAGCAGCGCGGTGTCGGCGACCATGGGGCGCAGGCGCTCGGCGTAACTGAGCAGGTCGTCGACGATCTCGTCGACCGTGATCGCCCTGCGGTTATATACCTTGACGAGCATATGGTTCTTCTGGGCGAGGGCACCCTCGACCTTCTGGCGCAGGATGTTCACGTCGAACAGGTCCTGGACGCGGATGCCGACCCGATTGATCTTGTCGGCGTACGTCGGACCGATTCCGCGCCCGGTGGTGCCGATCTGGCGCTTGCCGAGGAAACGTTCGGTCACCTTGTCGAGCGTGCGGTGGTACTGCGTGATGACGTGCGCGTTGGCGCTCACCTTGAGCCTGGACACATCGACGCCACGTGACGCGAGCGCGTCGAGTTCCTCGAAGAGAACCTCGATGTCGACGACGACGCCGTTCGCGATGACGGGGACGACGCCGGGGCTCAGGATGCCGGAGGGCAGCAGGTGCAGCGCATACTTCTCGTTGCCGACGACGACGGTGTGGCCGGCGTTGTTGCCGCCGTTGAACTTGACCACGTAGTCAACGCGGCTGCCGAGCAGGTCTGTCGCCTTGCCCTTGCCTTCGTCGCCCCACTGGGCTCCGATCAGAACGATCGCTGGCATATCAGTTGTCTCCTCGGATGACGAAGGCTTCGGTGGGCGGTGCCGGGTCGGTTGCGGGCCCCGCGCCGGCTGCGGGTTCGGTGCCGGGCGCTGAGTGCCGACCGGCGACGGGGAGCGTGGGCAGCCGCATCATTTGGGTTCCGGTGTGTTCGTGCTCGATGCGGTTGATCACCGTCGGGTCGGCGTCGTTCAGGAATGTGGTGAGCCGTTCGAACTCGTCCATCTCGCCGATCTCGGCCGCGGCTCGGCGCAGGGCGTAGAGCGCGCGTAGCACGCCGCGGTTGGGTTCGTGCGACCACGGAATCGGGCCGTGGCCTCGCCAGCCTGCCTTCCGCAGCGAGTCGAGGCCGCGGTGATAGCCGACCCGCGCGTAGGCGTAGGCCTCAAGGGAGCGCCCTTCGGCGTGCACTGCATCGGCCAGCGTGGCCCAGGCCAGGGACGAGGTCGGATGCGCCGCAACCACAGTGGCAATCTCGTGCCTGCCGGTTCGACTGAGCTCCGCGATCACCTCGGTTTCTGCGGGAAGGAGGGTTTCGGGCTGGTCGAGCAAATTGGCGCCGGTCACACTCCATGCTATCGCGGCACCGGCCGCGGCCCGGCCGGGGGCGTTCTCGTATCCCGCCAGGCACGCCGTCGTTTCAGGTGGAGCGCGCTCGGCGCACGTCTCCGCGCGCGAGCGGCCGGGCAAGGACGAGGACGCCGACGACCCCGACGAGGGCGAACGGGAAGGTGACCAGGGCGCTGAGCTGAGGGAACAGCGAATTTTCGAACATCAGCGACAACGTGCCAATCAGCACGGCCGGGGCGGCCACGAGAATGCGGGCCCACAGGGGCGCGAGCATCAAGCGGGTCCAGCCGGCGGCCGCCAGGACGGCGATTACGCCCTGGAGGATGAGGACGTTGCCCGCGCGGGCACGCAGTATGGCCTCGCTGGTCGGTTCGAAGTACCAGGTTTGGTCCACGCCAACGGCCAGGAGCACGATGCCGGTAACGGCGAGCGCGCACCAGAGCGCGAGCGCTCCGAACCAGAGGATGAACCTCAGCGAGCGCGGACGCGGGTCTGACGCGGACATTGTCCCCCTCGCCCTGGCGATCGCGTGGTGCTCGGGCCCAGCCTAG
>DAIMHX010000055.1:0-17669 GCA_036723055.1 Microbacteriaceae bacterium | reverse complement strand
CGGATGCGGCGACAATCCCCAGCCGTGAGCGCACGCATCCGTCCTGGAGCGATGCGCAGAGCCAGGGCTGGGAGTTATCGCCCCGAGCTACTCGCCGACGGTGCCGTCGATGGCTTCCCGGAGCAGGTCGGCGTGGCCGCAGTGGCGCGCCGTCTCCTCGATGAGGTGCGTGAGGATCCAGCGCAGGTTCCAGTGCGCGCCATCCCGGTCGGTGCCGACGGACAGAGCGGAGAGTTCCGCGCCGACCAGCGCCTGCCGGCTGCGCTCGCAGGCTGACCGGTAGAGCTCACGCAGGGCATCCGGGTCGTCGTCCTCGGCACTGTGGAAGTCCCAGTCCCGGTCCTCGGCCCAGGGGGCGCTCGCCCACGGTTCGACCTCTGCCCGGCCGAGGAACTTCTCCTGGATCCAGGAATCCTCGACGAGCGCGAGGTGCTTCAGCAGCCCGCCCAGGGTGAGTGTCGACGGCAGCAGCCGCCGGTTCAGCCCGTCGGCATCCAGCCCCTCCGTCTTGCCCAGCAGGGTCGCCCGCTGGTAGTCGAGGAACTGGTCAATGGTGGTCCGCTCATCGGCGGCGGGCCGAGGGTCGACGCGTTTCATGGCTACGAGGCCTTCTCTGTTTCCTTGGCGAGGCGCTGGCCGACCACGGCCGAGACGCCGTCCTGCCGCATCGAGACGCCGTAGAGGGCATCCGCGATTTCCATGGTGCGCTTCTGGTGCGTGATCACGATCAGCTGGCTGGTTTCCCGGAGGTCCTCGAAGATCGTGAGCAGACGCCCGAGGTTGGCGTCGTCGAGCGCGGCTTCCACCTCGTCCATGATGTAGAACGGGCTGGGCCGCGCCTTGAAGATGGCAATCAGCAGCGCCACAGCGGCCAGCGACCGCTCGCCGCCGGAGAGCAGCGACAACCGTTCGATCTTCTTCCCGGCCGGCTTGACCGACACCTCGATGCCCGTGGTGAGCATGTCGTCGGGGTTCGTCAGCCAGATGCTGCCGCTGCCGCCGGGGAAGAGCACGGGGAACACCACGGCGAACGCGGCCTGGGTGTCTTCGAAGGCGCTCGCGAAGATGGCGCCCATCTTCCCGTCGATGTCCTCGATGATCGTGAGTAGGTCCTTGCGGGTGTTGGTGAGGTCGGTGAGCTGTTCGGTGAGGAACTTGTGCCGCTGCTCGAGGGCCGCGAACTCCTCGAGGGCGAGCGGGTTCACCCGGCCGAGTTGCCCGAGCTTCCGTTCGGCGACGGCCAGGCGGCGCTTCTGCTCCTCCCGGTCGAACGGGGTTCCCGTCGATGCAACGGCATCCGCTTCGGCGGCGGCGGCGGCGTCGCTCGGGATGGGCTGCGCCGGTCCGTATTCGGTGACGAGCACATCCTCGACCAGGCCGAGTTCGCTGCCGGCCCGCTCGAGCAGGGCGGAGAGGTGCAGTTTCTTCTCGTAGATCTGCAGTTCGAGGCCGTGCACGTTTTCGGTGACCGCCTGCAGGCGCGTGCGCAGGGCGTTCTCGTCGCGGCGGAGCACGGCGAGTTCGTCGTTCTGGCTGGCGCGTTCGACCTCGGCGGCGCCCAGCCTGGCCCTGGCCTCGCCGACGGCGGCCTCGACGGAGGCCAGCACGGCCGGCAGCGCCTCGGCGACGGCCGACGCGGCATCCACCTGCCGACGACGGATGACGGCGCGGCGCGCGGCCTCTTCGGCCGCGGCCCGGTCTGCCTCGAGCTGCCTGCCGAGCGCAACGGTGCGCTCCTGCTCAGCCCTGACCCGTTCCCGGGCGGTCTCGACCTGGAGCCTGGCCTCGATCTCACGTTCCCGGGCGGCTTCGAGCTCGGCGTAGAGCGCATCCCGTGAGCTCACGTCCAGGATCGGACGCGGCCGGGATTGCACCGTCTCGAGTTCGGCGGCGGCGCGAGCTGCGGTGCCGGCCGCCTCGTCGACGGCGGCGCTGGCCGGTTTCAGGCCGGCGGAGAGCCGGTCGAGCTCGGCGGCGGATGCCTCGAACTGCACCGTGACCCGGTTGAGCCTGTCGGTCTGCGCGGCCAGTCGCGAGTCGAATGTGCGCAGCGCGGCGAGGGCGGTGGCGGACTGTTCCTTGGCCGATTGCAGCAGGCCGCGCTGCTCCGCCAGGTCGACGCGCACCCGTTCGATCTCCGAGGTGACCTCGCCGAGCTTGTCGGCGGCGGTGTCGCGTTCCGCGACGAGTTCGAGCTTGCTCCGGGTGGCGCCGGAGCCGCCGCGCAGCACGTGCCGGGTGAGCACCTCTCCGGCCTTCGTGATGATGGTGAGCGAGTCGAGGCCGCGTTCGGCCAGCGCGGCGCCCGCCGACCTTGCCGCCGCGAGATCGTCGGCGATGAGAGTGTGGGCGAGGATGCCGAGGACCCCGTCTGGTGCGTCGACGACCGAGCGCGCCCCGACCAGGCCAGGCAGGCCGGCAAGCTCCGCGCCGGCGTTGTCGTCCCCGTCAGCGCTGGCGTCGGCCACGATCAGCTCGACGCGCCCGAGGTCGTCGTTCCTGGCCCGGTCGACCGCGTCGAAGGCCGCGTCGAGGTTCTCGGCCAGGACGGCGTCGGCGAGCGAGCCGAGGGCCGCGGCGATGGCGGTCTCGTAGCCCGGGTGCACCCGCACGTGCTCGGCGACGAGCCCGCGGATGCCCGCCAGCCGGGCGTCGATCAGGGCGGAGGAGCCGTCCTTGTGGTCGAGAGCGAGCGAGAGGGCGCTGCGGCGGGCGGCCAGTGCGTCCCGTTCGCGTTCGTGTCCGTGCAGCGTCTCGCGCAGGCGTTCGATTTCGCCTTCGGCGGCGCGCACCGCTGCCTGCGCGAGCTCGTGCAGCTCGTCGAAGTCGGCGTCGCCCTCGACGACGGCCGCCGCTTCGGCTTCGAGTCCGGCGAGCTGCGCCTCGGCCGCTGCGCGGCGGTCGCTGGCGGCGTCGAACGCGTTTTGCTGGCGCAGGACCTCGCCGCGCACGGCGGCGAGCCGGGACGCTGCGGTCGCCGCCTGGCCGGTGAGCCGGGAAATGTCGAGGTCGTGCCGGGACACCAGCGCGGCCTGCGCGGAGATCTCCTCGTCGACCGAGTCGAGGGTGCGTCGTGCGGCGGCGCTGGCCGCCTGCGTAGCTGCCCACTCGGCCTCTGCCGCCGTGATGCCGGCCTGCAGCCGCTCGACCTCGGCCGCGGCATCCTGCAGCATCGCCGGTGTCACGCTCGGGACGCCGGAGATCGGCTCTGCCTGCGAGCCCAGGAGCGCGAGCCGCTGGTTGGCGAGGGTGAACAGGCCGCGCAGGCGTTCCTGCACGGATTCGAGGCCGAAGCTGGTGCGCCTTGCCAGGTCGACAGCGTCGCCGATCTGGGCCTGTTCGAGCCGCTGCAGGCGCAGTTGCTTCTGTTCGAGCTGCTCCTGCAGCACGATTCGCTCCGAGTGCCGCTCGCTCTCGGTGCGCCCGTGGGCGTCGAGGGCGGTGCGCAGGGTGACGACGTCGTCGGCGAGCAGCCGCGCCCTGGCGTCCCGCACGACGGCGGCGATCGTCTGCGCCTCGCGGGCGATCTCGGCCTGGTGTCCGAGGGGCTTGAGTTGCCGGCGGATCTCCCCGGCCAGGTCGCTGAGCCGGGTGAGGTTGGCCTGCATGGCGTCGAGCTTGCGCAGGGTCTTCTCTTTGCGGCGACGGTGCTTGAGGATGCCGGCGGCCTCTTCGATGAAGCCGCGGCGTTCTTCTGGGCTGGCGCGGAGCACGGCATCCAGCTGCCCCTGGCCGACGATGACGTGCATTTCCCGGCCCAGGCCGGAGTCGCTGAGCAGTTCCTGCACGTCGAGCAGCCGGCAGGTGCGGCCGTTGATGGCGTACTCGCTCGCCCCGTTGCGGAACAGGGTGCGGGAGATGGTGACTTCCGAGTATTCGATCGGCAGTGCGCCGTCGGCATTGTCGATGGTGAGCGTGACCTCGGCCCGGCCGAGCGGGCCGCGGCTCGACGTGCCGGCGAAGATGACGTCCTCCATCTTGCCGCCGCGGAGCGTCTTGGCGCCCTGCTCCCCCATCACCCAGGCGAGCGCGTCGACGACGTTGGACTTGCCGGAGCCGTTGGGGCCGACCACGCAGGTGACGCCGGGCTCGAACGCGAAGGTGGTGGGCTGGGCGAACGACTTGAACCCCTTGAGGGTGAGGCTCTTCAGGTACAACGCGCCGCCCTTTCCGGTGTATTGCCCCGGAATTCAGGGGCCTGCCGCTCTGGAACTACGGTACCGGACTCCGCCCGCCCAGCCCGGTAGCGCGCCCCTGCCGAATTCGACGGAGATTCTGGCCGATTGGGGCCGAAACGGATGCCCTGGGCCCGTTTTGCGCAAAATCTCCGTCGAATTCGAACCACGCGGGGCGACAGCGCGTCAGCGGCGGCGCTGGCAGCGCGGGCAGAGGTGCGAGGAGCGGTTCATGAACTGCTCGCGCACGAGGATCGTGCCGCAGCGCGGGCACGGTTTGCCCTGCTGGCCGTACGCGGTGAGACTGTGGGAGAAATAGCCGGACTCGCCGTTGACGTTGACGTACTGCGCATCGAAGCTCGTGCCGCCCTCGGCGAGGGCCCGGTCCAGGATGGTGCGCACCGCCCCGAGCAGCAGCGTCGCCTTCGGCCTGGCCAGCGAGTCGGCCGGCTGGTCGTAGTGCAGCCGGGCGGCGAAGAGGGCCTCGTCGGCGTAGATATTGCCGATGCCGCTGATGAGAGTCTGGTCGAGCAGGGCGCGCTTGATGCCGGTCTTCTTGCGGGAGAGGGCCAAGAGGAAGGCATCCGCCGAGAAGGCCGGGTCGATCGGGTCGCGGGCGATGTGCGCCACCTGCGTGGGGATGAGTGACGACCAGTCGCCCGCCGCGGTGCCGGCAAAACCAGCGGGGCTCCCGTCGAGGGTGGGCTGCATCGAGTCGATGGCCATGCCGCCGAAGATGCGTTGGTCGACGAAATGGAGCCACAGCTCGCCGTGGTCGGGGTGGTCCAGGTGCAGGCGGATGCGCAGCTGGCGGTCCTCCGCCGAGCCGGGCGTGCGCAGCAAGACCTGTCCGCTCATGCCCAGGTGGATGACGAGGGCCTTGCCTGTGTCCAGCGGAAGCCAGAGGAACTTGCCGCGGCGGACGGCGGCGAGGATGCGCCGGCCCTCGAGGAGGTCGACGAACGCCCCTGAGGCGCGGTCATGCCGGCGCAACGAGCGTTCCTCGAAGACCTCGACGGCGGCGACGCCGGCGCCGGTCACGGCCAGTTCGACGCCGGAGCGGACAACCTCGACCTCGGGCAGTTCGGGCACGACGGGCCGTCTCGCCGGGCTAGACGGCCGAGAGCACGGTCCAGGCCTCGAGCGCGGCAGCCATCTCGGCGTGCTTCTTGCTCGTGCCTTCGCCGCTCGCGCTGACCACGGTGCCGACGGTGACCGTGGCGACGAACACCTTGGCGTGGTCTGGGCCGCTTTCGGTCACCAAGTAGACGGGAACGCCGGTTCCCAGCTGAGCGGCCACTTCCTGGAGGCTCGTTTTGGGGTCCATCGAACCGCCGAAGCGATCGGGGTCAGACAGCAGGGGCTCGATGAGCCGCAGCACGAGGGCGGTCGCCGCCTCGCCTCCGGTGTCCAGGTACACGGCGCCGATGAGCGCCTCGACCGTGTCCGCGAGGATGGACGCCTTTTCGCGGCCACCCGTCAGGGTTTCGCCGCGACCGAGACGGATGAATTCGCCCAGCCCGATGCCGTGCGCAACCTCAGCGAGGGCAGCACTGGACACCAGGCTCGCCCGCCGTTTGGCGAGGTCGCCCTCGTCCAGGTGCGGGTACTCCCGGTAGAGCATGACAGTCACCGACTGACCCAAAATCGAGTCGCCGAGAAATTCCAGGCGCTCGTTCGTGGGGATGCCGCCGTGCTCGTACGCAAAGGACCGGTGGGTCAGCGCCAGACCGAGCAGTTCCTGATCGATCTGTACGCCGAGGGTTGCCTGCAAGGACAACAGGTCCACTTCACCGTCCGTCATGAACGTCAACCCGCAATTCGGGCCGATTAAACGTCGGCTACCTTGCGGCCCTTGTATTCCATGAACAGAGCCGTTCCGGCGGAGTCGGTGACGACCTTGGCGCGGTGCGGGAGGCTGTAGACGACCTTGCCGTTTTCCATGGTCTTGACCAGGGTGGGGGCTTCGGCCTTCCAGCAGGAACGACGTGAGCGGGTGTTGGAGCGGGACTGCTTGCGCTTCGGGACTGCCATGACTACTTCTCTTCTCTGTCTGGTACAGCGTGGATGTCTTCATCCGTGCTGATGTCTTCGGAAGCTTGGAATTCCAGGAGTGCTGACCACCGGGGATCGTGCGCTTCTTGCGGTTCAAGATCAGGGGCTTCGGCAAGCCGCTGCCCTGTCTCGGGGTCGAGACCTGGGCAATCCCGCCGGCAGACCGGCTGGAACGGCAGTGACAACACCACTGCATCCCTGATCAGAGGTTCAAGATCCACGTGGTCGTCTTGAACCTCAAATTCAAAAGCTTCGTCTAGAGAATACGCGAAAAGCTCCACAAACTCGACTCGGACAGGCAATTCGATGTCAATCAGGCACCGACCGCACTCTCCGGCGGCGATTCCGGATACCTCAGCGGTGACCAGAATGCCCTCGTGGATGGCCTCCAGGCGCAGGTCGAGCTCGAGGGTCGAGCCGGCTTTCACGGCGACCAGGCCCTCCCCGAGGTCTTCGGGGACGACGAGGTCGAGGCGGCGTTCGTGCTGGGTGCCCGGGCGATTGATGATGTCGCGCACGTCGATCTTGTACGGCGTCTTCTTGAACTTGCTCACTAGAAAGATTCTACGCGCCCTGCGGGGTGCGCCCGTTCCGCCGCCCCAGGGCGGCCGGCCAGAGCGACGCGGGCAGTGCGGTCGCCCGCCAGCGCGCGCGCCGGTCGGCGCCCGAGTGGATCGTGCGGATGACGCGGTCGAGGTCATCCGCGAGTGCGGCGCCGTCCGGCGCCTCCCCGCGGCCGGGTCGGTCGTAGCGGTGCCGTTCCGTCGCGATAAGGAGACGCTCGAGCGCCGCCCCGCCGTCGGAACTCGGATCCGCCCCCGGCCCGCCGGCCAGGCCCGGGAGCGTCGACAGCCGGGCGACGAGTTCCCGCGGCGTTTCCGTGTCGCTCACCCGCACGCCGTGGTCGATGGCGGTGTCGCAGAGTTCGGCCCAGGCATCCGCCGGACCGCCTCGGCCCGAACGGATGCGGTACCGGCGCCTGGCCCGGCGGATGGCCCGGGTTCCGCCGGGCGCGAGCAGCACCGCGAGCACGAGCGCGAGCAACGCGCCCAGGTTCAGCAGGGTGGCCGCGGCGCTCTGCCGACCGGAGCTGGGGTTAGACGACCCGGTGTCGGCCCGGATCCCGGGGTCGCCAGAGCGCGGCGCACTGGTCGGTGCGGTGGCGCCCGGCGTGCTCGTCGACAGCGGGACATCGGCCGGTCGCGCGTAGTCCGGCACGGTGCCGCGCCCCGGAGTCGGCTCGAACGGCACCCAGCCGACGCCGACGAAGTACAGCTCCGGCCAGGCGTGCAGATCATGGGAGTCGACGTTGAACCGGTCGACCCCCTCCTCGGCATTCGTGGACGGGGCGCCGGGCAGGTAGCCGAGCGAAATCCGAGCCGGGATGCCGAGCGTGCGCGCCATGATGGCCATGGCCGACGCGAAGTGCACGCAATAGCCCTTCTTGATCTTGAGGAAGGTGCCGATGACGTCGGCTCCCCCGCCGTCGTAGCCGGCATCGACGGGCGCCTCGGTGTCGTAGCTGAACACGCCGCTGCGGAGGTAGTCCTGCAGGGCCACTGCGGCATCGTAGGAGGAGTCGGTGCCCCGGGTCACGGTCTTGGCCGTCTGCTCGATGATGGCGGGGCGCCGGGGCGGCAGGCGGAGGCTCTGGGCGACGCTCGACGGGTATCTCCCGGTGGAGTCCCGCAGTTGCGCAGCCGTCGGCTTGAGCTCGATCGCGGTGACGGTGTATTGCTGCCCGCGGGTGGTCGTGTCCGTGCTGGCGATCGTGAGGGTGCTGCTGTTCCAATACCAGGTACCGTCGAGCCCGACGACTCGTTTGGGCGGGGCCGGCGTGGGCAGCAGGTTCGTCTGAACTCCGTCGATGACGATGCCCGTCCTGGTCTGCGTCGTCTCGACCTGGGGCGAGAGCCCCGGCGGCTCGCCAATGTCATCGACGGTGTTGGAGGTGTCGGCCGGGGCCGACCGTGCCGTCCAGGTCGTGCCCACGAACTGGTCGAGCGTGAGGAGCTTGAGGTACGGCGGGGAGTCGGCCGTGGTCGTGTAGTGCAGGGCCGGTCCGGCCTGCGGACGCCTGAGGTCTTCGCCCAGGTCGATCAGGGGGCTGACGCCTGCCCCGAACAGGACGCCGGTCCCTCCCCCGCCGAACAGGCCGCCGTCCGTGATCACCGGCGTCGACGTGCTCAGCACCAGGGCGCTCACGACGCCGATGCTGCCGACCGTGATCGCCCCCCAGAGCGGACCGGGGCCGCGGCGGGGCACGGGGGCGAACACGCGCGGGGCGTCGCCGCCCCCGAACGGATGCCTGGCCTCCGCGCTCCGGCGCACGCGCACGTCCACTCGCAGCAGCACGAGATAGGCCGAGGCCGTGAACACGAGGGCAAGCGGATCCGCGCCGCCCTCGACGAGCAGCCCGGGCACCGCGATCGGAACCAGTACGGGCAGCCCGGCGAGCGCGGGCCACCGGAAGGTGACGGCGAGGACATCCATCAGGATGCCGATCAGGCCGGCCCCCGCCGCGAGCAGGAAGATTATGCCGGGGATCGCCTCGGCCGGCGTGCTCTGCCGCTGGATCGAGGTGAGCCCGGAGTCCACGAGGCCCTGGAACCGGTCGATGGTCTCCGGCGTCGGAACGAGCCAGAGCAGGCCGGTTCCTCCGCCGAACAACAGGGTGAGCGTGGCGAGGAGGATGCCGAGCGCGGCGACCGGCACGAGGGACCGGACCACGCCGAGCCGCCGGAGCACAGCGCAGCCCATGAGCACCGCGGCGGCGACCAGCGCCATCGCCCACCACCAGCCCGTTCCTCGCAGCAGCGGGGCGAGCGCGCCGCAACCCACGACCAGGAGCAGCAGCAGCGCCAGGCCGAGCTCCCACTGGGCTCGTTGCTCACGACCGGGACGGCGCGGCGCCGACTCAGGCGAGGTCACGGACGGCTCCCCGCTCGCTCGTGGCCTGGTCCCAAGCCGCCGCTATGTCGCGGGGGCTGCGGAGTCCGACGCAGGTCCACCCGGCGTCCCGCAGCCGTTCGACCGCGCTGCGGCTCATGGTGTCGATGATGAAGGCGACGGCCGGGTTGCACTGGCCGCGGAGGGCGACCAGCTCCGTGGCATCCTGGGCGTCGATGTCGGTGAGCACCGCGAAGGTCGGCATCCGCCCGCCCAGCGCGCGCGCGGCCGCACCCCCGGCTGACTCATCGGGCGCCGTCCGCTGCACGGGCGCGAGGTTCGCCAGTCCCTCGAGCAGGAGCCGGCCGCCGCCCAGCGGCAGGAAGGGCGTCGGGGGGTCGCCGTGGAGGCCGCCCTGCCCCCTGGCCGTTCCAGGGGCCAGCTGGCTCCGACCCAGTTCGACCACCTCGAGCAGGAAGCCGTTCTCGAGCAGGTGCAGTCCGACGGATGCCGTGAGTTCGATCGCGAGTTCGAACGCCTGCTCGTGGCGGCGGGCCCTGTCCCCGCCCTGGGTTGACGCGTACTCCGGCCGGCCGGCGAGGGTCGTGTCGAGGATGATGCGCGCCTCCGGGTTGCTGCGCTGCTCCTCCTGGCGCACCATGATCTCGCCGTGCCTCGCCGTCGCCGGCCAGTTCACCCGGCGCAGCGGATCCCCCGGGCGGTATTCCCTCGCGATGAGCTCGTCCGAGTTCGGGTTGCTCTGGCGGACCAGGTCGCGGATCGTCCCGTCCCCACTCCCGGCCGACAGGCGATGGCCGGGCAGCGCGGTGACGCGCGGCGTCACGACCAGATCATGCGGTTCCCCGACCGACCGTTCGCTCACGGCGAGGCCGAACGGGTCGTGGCGGCCGAGCATGAGCGGACCGCAGGCATACAGGCCGCGGCGCAGGGGGGTCACGGTGTATTCGAGCCGGACGCTGTCGGCTCCGTCGCTCGGGCCGCCCTCGTAGCGGTCGAGGCCGGGCAGCGGGCCGCCGGGCGGGACGTGAAGCCCGTCGGAGGCCGTGTCGCGCCAGCGTGCGCCGTGCAGCGGCCGGAGGGAGAGGTTGCGGAGCTGGAGGGAGACGACGGCGTCGGTGCCGGCCGGAGCGATGGCCGGGCGGAAGGTCCGGGTCACCCGCATCCTGGCCGGGCGGATGGTGACGTAGACGAGCGCGACGGCGGGAACGACCAGGAGCAGGCACGCGACGAAGAGGAGGTCGCGGCGGTTGATGACCAGCGCGTTGAGGAAGAGCGCACCGCCGACCGCGAGGAACATCCCCCCGCGCCGGGTCAGCCGGGGCAACCAGGCCGGGCGGGCACGGGCCGACGTCGCTGACATGACGGTTAGGAGTGGCCCGGGGCGCCCACCGGAACGGGGGTTGCCGCGACAATCCGCGCGACCACCTCGTCGATGAGCGGACGACTGTCCTGGTGGTGGTGGCCGAGCGCGCGGCTGGTCGGCAGCAGGCGGTGCCCGAGCACAGCGACCGCAAGCGAGTCGATGTCGTCGGGAAGCACGTACCCCCGGCCGTGCAACGCCGCCTGGGCCTTCGCGGCCCTGATCAGTTGCAGGGTTGCGCGCGGGCTCGCCCCCAGCCGCAGGTCGCGGTCATCGCGGGTGGCGCGCACGATATTGACGGCGTATTCCTTGACGGCGCTCGACGCGAACATGCCGCGGGCGGTCGTCATCATGGCTCGCAGCTGCGCGCCGGAGACGACGGCGCCGATCAGGGACAGCGGGCTCGTCGTGTCGCGAGAGTCGAGCATGGCCAGCTCGGATTCGGTGTCTGGGTACCCCATCGAGATGCGGGCCATGAAGCGGTCGCGCTGGGCCTCCGGGAGCGCGTAGGTGCCCTCCATCTCGATCGGGTTCTGCGTGGCCACGACCGTGAACGGCCTCGCCAGCCGGTAGGTGGCGCCGTCGACGGTGACCTGGCGCTCCTCCATGCACTCCAGCAGCGCCGACTGGGTCTTCGGGCTGGCCCGGTTGATCTCATCGCCGATCACGATGTTCGCGAACACGGCGCCCCGCTTGAACTCGAACCGCCGCTCGGCCTGGTTGAAGACGGAGACGCCCGTCACATCCGACGGGAGCAGGTCAGGGGTGAACTGGATGCGGCTGACCGTGCAGTCGACCGACGCGGCAAGCGCCTTGGCGAGCATGGTTTTGCCGACGCCCGGCACATCCTCGATCAGCAGGTGCCCCTCGGCGAGGAGAACCGTCAGCGCCATTTGCACCGCGGCGTGCTTGCCGTCGATGACCGTCTCGACATTGCGGATGATCTCCCGCGCGGATGCCTGCACGTCGGCGACGGACACGGCAGGCCCGTCCTCGGCCGGCGCGACGGGCGCATCCGTCGGGAGCCGTGCGGTGAAGGCGCTCATGCGCTCGCCCGCTGCAGGTATTGGGCCACGGCCGGGGGAACGTAAGGGGCGACGTCGCCGCCGAGTTCCGCCACCTGCCTGACGAGCGAACTGGACACGTGCGCGTTGGCCGGGTTGGGCAGCAGGAAGATCGTCTCGACGGCGGCCAGGTTGCGATTGACGATGGCCATCGGGGTTTCGTATGCCACGTCGACCTGTGATCGGATGCCCTTGACCAGCACGCTGGCACCGACGTCGAGGCAGTAGTCGACGAGCAGGCCCATGGTCCACGAGGACACGGTGATGTTGTCCGGCAGGCCGGCTTCCCGGATCGACTGTTCGAGGAGCGACACCCGCTGGGCGATGGGGAACATCGCGGTCTTGGCTGGGTTGTGCACGACGAGCACGTGGAGCTCGTCGAAGAGCCCGGCGGCCCGTTCGATCACGTCGAGATGCCCGAGGGTGACGGGGTCAAATGAACCAGGGACGACGGCGATCCTGCGCATACGATCACCCTAGTGCTACACCGACGCCGAAGCTCCCCGGTTCGGCAAGCTCAAGCTGGACGGTCAGCCCTTCGTCAGCGAGGCGCGTTCGGAGTCGTCGAGTCGGCGCTGGACGGCCTCCCGCAGGGCCGGAATTGTGCGGAGGGCAGGGTCGCCACCGATGAGGTGTTCGGCGTGGGCGCGCGCCTGGATGATCAGGTCGCCGTCGGTGGCCACCCGCAGCAGACGGAGTGAGGACCGTCCGCCCGACTGCATGCTGCCGAGCACGTTGCCCTCCCGGCGGAGCTCCAGGTCGACCTGCGCCAGCTCGAACCCGTCGAGCGTGGCCGCCACGGCCTCGACGCGGTCGCGGGCGAGCGACCCGGTCTCCGCCGTCGTGACGAGGAGACACAGGCCCGGCACCCCGCCCCGGCCCACTCGGCCGCGGAGCTGGTGCAGCTGCGAGACGCCGAAGCGGTCGGCATCCATCACGACCATGGCCGAGGCGTTGGGCACGTCGACGCCGACCTCGATGACTGTCGTGGCCACGAGCACGTCGATCTCGCCGGCGGCGAAGGCCCGCATGGTTCGGTCTTTCTCCTCGCTCGGCATGCGCCCGTGCAGGGGTTCGATGCGGGCGGAGGCGAGCACGGAGTTCCGGCGCAGGTCGGCGAGCAGCGATTCAACGGATGACGGCGCCGCCGCGTCCGCGTCGATCACCTCGCCCTCCTCCGGCTCCTTCGCGGCGATGGCAGCGCAGACCACGAAGCCCTGGCGGCCGAGCGCCAACTCCTCGGCGAGGCGCTTCCACACGCGCACGGCCCACACGGGTTTCTCCGCGAGCGGAACGACGAAGCTCTCGATGCCCTGCCGGCCGGCGGGCAGCATCGCGATGGTGCTCACGTCCAGGTCGCCGAACACGGTCATGGCAATCGTCCGCGGAATGGGAGTCGCGGTGAGTACCAGAACATGCGGCGGGGTGGCGCCCTTCAGCCGCAACGCCTCGCGCTGGTCGACGCCGAACCGGTGCTGCTCGTCGACGACGACGAGGCCCAGGTCGAAGAACGTCACGGTGTCCCCGAGCAGGGCGTGCGTGCCGATCACGATGCGCGCCTGGCCGGAGACGATGCGGAGCATCGCCTTGCGCCGCTCGGCGACGGGAAGCTGCCCGGTGAGCAGGGTCGGCATGAGCTCGGCCGCGAGGTCGGGGCCGAGCACGGACACGATGGAGCGCAGGTGCTGGGCGGCGAGCACCTCGGTGGGGGCGAGGAGCGCGGCCTGCCCTCCGCTGTCGGCAACGGCGAGCATGGCCCGGAGCGCCACGACGGTTTTGCCCGAGCCCACCTCGCCCTGCACGAGCCGGTTCATGGGGGCCGTCTGGCCGATGTCCCGCGCGATCTCGCCGCCTACGACCTCCTGGTCGGCGGTGAGCGCGAAGGGCAGCGTCGCATCGAACCGGGCGAGGAAGCCGCCCGGCACGGGAACGCGGGCCGTTGTGCGCCGTTCGCGCGCCAGCGTGTGCTGCTGCACGAGCGCGCACTGCAGCACGAAGGCCTCCGTGAAGCGCAGCGTGTCCCTGGCCCTGCGCCAGTCCGAGTCGGTCTCCGGTTTGTGGATCAGCTCGAGCGCCGTGCGGTGTGGCAGTAGTCCGAGCTCGGCGCGGACCTCGCCGGGGATCGGATCCGGTACCGGTCCGAGGCTCTCGAGCACGAGCTCGACCGTCTTCTGCACCTGCCAGCTGGAAACAGCGGCGCTGGCCGGGTAGACGGGGATCGGCGCCATCGCCCACCGGCTCGCCGCCGCCGCGTCGTCGGGTCCGGCATCCGTGTGGGCGTCGAAGATCTGGTAATTGGGGTGGGCGAGCTGGAGGTTGCCCCGGTAGTCGGACACCGTGCCGGAGAACATGCCGCGCTTGCCCTTGAGGAGTTCGTCGGCGCGCCAGGGCTGATTGAAGAAGAGGAGGGTGAGGATGCCTTTGCCGTCGGAGATCTTCGCCTCGACGATCGTCCCCTTGCGCGTCTTCATGACGCGCTTGGTAACGTCGAGCACCTCTGCGACGATGGTGACGGTCTCGCCCTGGGGAAGCTCGCTGAGCGCGGTCAGCTCGCCCCGGCGGGCGTAGCGGCGCGGGTAGTGGCTGAGCAGGTCGCCGACGGTGACCATCCCGAAGGCCTTCGTGATGGCGTCGGCGGTGCGGCCGCCGACGACGCCGCTGAGCTTGCTGTCGAGCGTGACGACCTCGGTGGTGTCTGCGGCAGCGTCCGAACCGGTCATACTTCGATCGTAGGCGCGACCTCGGACGAAGCGGCGAGTTCGGACAGTTCTGCGAGCACGAATTCGTCGCCGGGCCTTTCGGCCGCGAGTCGCATCTGGATGGGCAGGGCCTCGTCGGTGCGGCCGAGGGTGCGCAGGCACCGGGCGACGGCCCACCGGCCGATGAACTGCTGGTCGGTGGTTCCCACGGCCTCCGCGGCGGCGAGCGCCGCCTGGAACTCCGGCAGGGCCTCCTCAGCCCGGCCCGAGTCGTGCAGGTGCCAGCCCAGGTTGTTGTGCAGCGCGACGCCCCACCGCCGGGTGCGGGAATCCGTCGACTTCTCCAGCACGGAGAGCCCCTCTGCCGCCCATTCCTCCTCGTGCCCGGCGTCGCCGATGGCGAGCATGTGGAGCGCGTCGAGGGCCAGGAACTGCGCTCCCACGGATGCCGCCTTCCGCGCGGCCAGGGTGAACAGGGGCACGGCATCTTCCGGCGCCCCCGCGCTCAGGCGCAGGCGACCGCGCTCGAGCGCGATCCGCGCCTCCAGCCGCTCGGGTGGGTGCTTCGCCAGGTGGTTCGCTGGGTGACCTGCACCGTCGAGCACGGCGTCGAGCACGGAGTCGCCCCCGTCGAACTCTCCCAGCAGCCCGAGGGCCCTGGCCAGCTGCGTGGCCAGTTCGGCCCTGGCGAGGTCACCGTGGGATTGGTCGTCCGCCGCACGGCGAAAGCGCTCGGCCGATGCCGCCGGATCGCCGAAATCCCAGAGCGAGTCGAGCAGGGCCTGGCTGGCCGGCACGGAGTTCGCCGGCACAGTGGTGGCGGGCTGGTCGGTGGTCGAGGCTGCGTCCTTCACGCCCCCATCCTGACATCTGCGCCGGGGCCGGGCGATAGGCTCGATGCGAAATGACGCGAATTGTCGCCGGGTTCGCCGGCTCCCTGACCCTGGCCGTACCGAAGGCCGGCACCCGGCCGACGAGCGATCGGGTGCGGGAGGCCATCTTCTCGGCGCTCGAGGCGCGCGACGCCGTGCGCGGCGCCCGCGTGCTCGACCTCTACGCAGGGTCGGGGGCGCTCGGTCTCGAGGCTGCCAGCCGCGGCGCGCGCGTGGTGACCCTCGTCGAGAAGAGTTACGGCGCCTCTCAGCTGTGCCGGAAGAACGCCGACGCGATCCTGCGAGCGGCGCCCAAGGGCGACTCGCTCAAGATCCGGGTCTCCGGGCAGCCGGTCCAGGCGTTCCTCGCGGGCACGCCGGACGGATTCGACCTGGTCTTCCTCGACCCGCCGTACGACCTCGGTGAGCCAGAACTGGCCCAGAACCTGGCCGCGCTCACGCCGCTCCTCTCCGAGGATGCCCTCGTGCTGGTCGAACGGAGCTCCCGCTCCCCCGAGCCCACCTGGGGCCCCGGGCTCGAGCTCGAGCGCCGCAAGGACTACGGCGACACCACCGTCTGGACCGCCACGCCCGCCCCTCCCGCCTAGCGTCCGCCCCAACCTGGCGTCCGCCCTGCATCGGAAACAGGAAGAATCGAGTCGACGTCACCTGGAACAGGATGGAATGGCCACTTTCGCGCCCCGGTTCCTGTATTCGCGACGCGGCATTCCGGGATTTTGGGCGCCGTCGCCATCCTCCCTGCCCGCGCCTGGGCAGTTTTTGTGATGACCCCGGGTAGGCAGTCGCGGAAAGTGCCCACTCGCGGCCGGCGCAGGGAACGGATAGCGCGGGAATTGCGCCGCTTCGCGGAGCGCGCGCGCCCCCCCGCGAAGCGGCGTACCTCCCGCGCGTCGGTGCCGGGGCGGCCGGAGCATCAGCCGGCGACGCCGTCCCAGCCGCGGTAGGGGTCCCAGCCGACCTGCTCGTGCGGGATGCCGTCGACCAGGACGGTTCCGGCATCCGCCGTCACGACGCCGAGGGGACGGAAGCCCTCGGGCAGCGTCGTTCCCGCGGGGAAGGTGGCAAGGAGGCCATGGTCTTCGCCGCCGCCGAGGGCGAGTTCGACCCGGTCCCCCAGCGCCGCGGAGTCGAAGTCGATCCCGACGCCGCTGGCCCGGGCGATGCGTCCGGCGTCGAGGGCCAGGCCGTCTGACACGTCCAGCATCGCGGTCGCCCCGGCGATGGCGGCGGCCGGGCCGCACTCGAGGGGTGGAACCGGCCTGAACTGGGTCGAGAGGATGTCCGGGTGTTCTTCCCTGAGGGCGGCCGCGAGGGCGGCATCCGGGTTGCCGTCCGCGTCGACGCCGCGCCGGAACAGCAGCTCGAGGCCGGCGCCCGCCTCGCCGAGGCCCCCGGCGAGCGCCACAACGTCGCCCGGCCGCGCGCCGGAGCGCAGGACGGGCTCGCGCCCCTCCAGGTCACCGAAGGCCGTCACTACGAGCGTCAGCGTGTCAGACGCCGACAGGTCGCCGCCGACGACACCGCAGCCGGGCGCCAGCGCCTCGCAGCAGTCCCGCAGCCCGTCGGCGATGCCCTCGATCACCGAGATGAGCGTGCCGGGCGGCGCCGCGATGGCGACCACCAGGGCGGTGGGCCTGGCCCCCATGGCCGCGACATCCGACAGGTTCGTCGCCGCGGCCTTCCAGCCGAGGTCGTGCGGGGTCGACCAGGCGAGGCGGAAGTCCGGTCCGTGGATCATCATGTCCGTCGTCACGACGTAGCGGCCGTCAGGGGCAGCCAGCACGGCGGCGTCGTCGCCGGGGCCAAGGAGTTGCGCGGCCGCTGCCGGAAGCCGCGGGAAGATGCGGGCGAGCACTTCGCCTTCGCTCAGGTCGGCGAGCGTCCCGGTCGTGGTGTCCGTGGCGCCCGCAGCATTCGTCATGCATCAAACGGTAGCCTGAATGCGATGACTCTCCGATCCCTGGCCCTGCGTGCCGGCGCCATACTCACCCTCGCCACGGGGACGGTCCTGCTCAGTGGCTGCACCGCGGCGGTGCCCATGCAGCCGGCTGCGGATGCCCAAAACCCGCGCTGCGCAGACATCATCGTGCACCTCCCGGCGACCGTGGCCGACCTGCCGGAGCGGGAGACGAACGCGCAGGCCACCGGCGCCTGGGGCGACCCGGCGGCCATCCTGCTGCACTGCGGGGTCGACGTGCCGAAGCCGACAACGCTCCCCTGCCTCAGCATCAACGGCGTCGACTGGATCGAGGACGATTCAGACGCCCCGCGGTACCGCTACACGACCTACGGACGTGACCCGGCGACCGAGCTGCTCATCGACTCGGGCATGGTGAGCGGTTCGACGGTCCTCGTCGACCTGGCCACCGCCGTCTCCAGCATCCCCGCGACCGGCCACTGCGTCGGCGCCGAAGACGTCACCCTGCCGACGTCGACCCCGACCCCGTCTCCGGCCCCCTAAGCCGAAGTTACGACGGCTTTTGGCCCGGGTTCGTTGAGTTTCCGGACGTCTG
>DAIMHX010000054.1:0-18720 GCA_036723055.1 Microbacteriaceae bacterium | reverse complement strand
GGCGCTTCTGCGAGTGGATGAAGTCCGGGAACTTGATGCCGTCGCGGATGAAGAACACCGGGGTGTTGTTGCCGACGATGTCGTAGTTGCCCTCTGAGGTGTAGAACTTCACCGAGAAGCCGCGCACATCGCGCCAGGTGTCGGGGCTGCCCTGCTCGCCGGCGACGCTGGAGAAGCGCTGCAGCGTTTCGGTCGTCGCGCCCGGCTGGAACACGGCCGCGCGGGTGTACTGGGAAACATCATGGGTCACCACGAAGTGGCCGTGTGCGCCGCCGCCCTTGGCGTGCACGATGCGCTCCGGGATCCGCTCGCGGTTGAACTGGGCCAGCTTCTCGAGCAGGTACCGGTCGTGCAGTGCGGTGACGCCGTCGGCGCCGACGGTGAGCGAATGGGCGTCGCTCGCAACCGGCGTGCCGGTCTGGGTCGTGGTGGGGACTGGGGTGGGCTCAATAGCCATGCTGCAGCTCCTTCTGGTTCTTCTTGGTTGGTTCGTTACGTGGTCAATGAGGTGAAAAGTGAGCGGCCGTTAGGCGGGCGCGACCTGGCAGCCCGCGCACAGGCCCCAGAACGTGACCTCTGCGGTGTGCACGGCGAACCCGGAGGCGTTGCCTGGGTCGAGGCACGGCGCTGCCCCCACGGCGCAGTCGACGTCGGTCACGGCGTTGCACCGGGTGCAGATCGCGTGGTGGTGGTTGTCGCCGACCCGGCGTTCGAACCGCGCGGGCGAACCAGCAGGCTCGAGCTTCCGCACGAGGCCGGCGGCGGCGAACGCGGCCAGCACGCCGTAGACGGCCTGCAGCGATGTGCCGGGCAGGTCACCGCTCACGGCGGCGAACAACTGTTCGGCGGTGGCGTGCGGCGCCTCGGCGAGAGCCCCGAACACCGCGAGGCGCGGGGCGGTGACCTTGAGGCCGGACGAACGGATGCTCTCGGCAAGTGTTCCTGCCATCACCGCATCCGTCGCAAACATCGTCTCACTGTACCAGTTGTTTTGATTCATTCAAGAAATCTGCGACCTCTCCTGCGCCGTGAGGGGTCGCAAATCGACCTTAAAGTGCCCAACGAAGGTCGATTTGCGACCCCTCACGGGGGTTAGGACGGCTCGGGCGGGATGCGGTCCTGCCAGCGCAGGCGACGTTCCAGCTGGGCGCCGAGCGCCAGCAGGGTGGCTTCGCCGCCCGGGCGACCGATCAGCTGCACGCCCATCGGCAGGCCGTCGCTCGTCTGGTGCACGGGAAGCGTGATCGCCGGCAGCCCGCTCACGTTGACCATCGACGTGAAGGGCGTGTACTGCACCTGCTGCGCAAAGTTGCGTTCGGCGTCGCCCTGGTCGTACCAGCCGACCGGGCGCGGCGTCATCGCGAGCGCCGGGGTGAGCACGGCGTCGAACCGCGACAGCTGGCGGATGAACGAGCGTTCGTAGGCCGAGAGCGCGGTCAGCGCCTCGGCGAGGTCCTTGGCGGAGAGCGCCCGACCGCGGCGCATCAGCCACCGGGTGAGCGGCTCGAGGAGCATCTCCTGCTCCCCCTCGGCGGGTATCGTTGCGGCGCTCACCTGCCAGATCGTGCGGAACGCCGGGCTGTAGCTGTCGTCCGGTTCGAGCGCCGTCTCCTCGAGGCCGTGGCCGAGCGCCGCGAACGCCTCGGTGGCCACCGCGAGCGCCGCGACGGCATGCGGGTCGATGTCGATCTGGTAGGCGCTGTCCCAGGCCGAGGTCGTCATCACGCCGAGCTGGAATCGCCCTTCGCCGCGCACGGCGGCCGCGAGCAGCGGGGCGTCATCGCCGGGGGCGCGCAACGCGAACAGGTGCTCCGGGTGCCCGCCGCGCGGGGTGATCATCGCGTCGAGAAGGAGGGCGGCATCCGCCACCGTCCGCGCCAGCGGCCCGCCAACGGCGAGGCCGGCGAGCTTGTCGATTCCGGATGCCGCCGGCACCCGTCCGCGGGACGGCTTGAGCCCGACCAGGCCACATGCCGCCGCGGGAATACGAATGGATCCGCCGCCGTCGGAGCCGGGGGCGAATGGCAGCATCCGCGCCGCGACGGCGACCGCCGCGCCGCCGCTGGACCCGCCGGCGCCAAGGCCCGGGTTCCACGGGTTCCTGGCCGGGGGTGCCGACAGGCTTTCGGTGTACGACGGCAGGCCGAACTCCGGCGTGTTGGTCTTGCCGAGGCTCACCCCGCCGGCGGCATCGAGAGCCTGGACCAGGTCGTCGGATTCGTCGGGCACGAAGTCGGCCATCAGCCGTGAGCCGAACCGCGCCGGAACGCCGGCGCGCAACTGCAGGTCTTTGTCGCCGAACGGCAGGCCCCAGAGCGGAGCGGTGCGGGGCACCTGCGACTCGACGTGGCGCGCACGCTCGCGGGCGGCATCCGCTGTCACGGTGACGAACGCCGCGAGCAACGGGTTGAGCGCCTCGATCCGAGCCAGGTAGTGCTCGGTCAGTTCGACCGGGCCGATGTCGCCGCGCTGCAGCGCCTGCCACTGTTCGAGGGCGGTGAGCTCGTGCGGTTGGACCATGCTCCGAGCCTAGTCAGGGAGGTCGCCGGGCTCTGCCCCGAGCTCGGTCTCGAGTTCGGTCAGGAGCCGCTGGAACGCGGCAGGGGCCGCCCTGACCACCGACCCGGCCGTCCACGCTCCGGCCCAGTGTGCGAACTGTGCCACGTTGATGATCTCGTGTTCGACCCTGGACCCGGTCCCCTCTGGCAGCACGCGGTATTCGCCGCGGTACCACCAGTCACCCTGCACAACGACGAGGCGTCTGGCCGGGTCGGCGAGGAAATGCCCGCCGGTCTCGTCGCCGGGGGCCAGCAGGGCGACGAGCCGCGCGTAGACCGCGTCCGGTCCGGCTTCGAGGTGGCCGGCGAAGGAACGCAGCACGGTGTGTCTGGCTGGCTGGTCGAGCGGGGCATCGGTCATCCTTCGACCTTACGCGGGCTCGCCGCGCCGGCCCCGGCGGGACTAACCTCAGTGCATGGCACGCGCACACTTCAACCCGATCGGAACCATCGCACTCATCACCGGCGCCTCGAGCGGCATCGGCATCGGCTTCGCGCATGAGCTCGCCGAACGCGGCGCCGACCTCGTCCTGGTGGCCAGGCGCCAGGACCGCCTCGAAGCCCTCGCCGTCGAACTGGCCGAGAAGTACGGCACGGCCTCGACCGTCATCCCGCTCGATCTGTCCGCGCCCGGAGCCGTGGCCGAGCTGGTCACCGACCTCCGCAGCCGCAAGCTCACCATCGGCACCCTCGTCAACAACGCCGGCTTCGGCACGCACGGCCCGTTCGCCACGTCCGACGCCGCCCGCGCGCTGGCGGAGGTGGCGGTCAACGTGCAGGCGCTCACCGCGCTCACGCACGCGTTCCTGCCCGACCTGCTGGCGACCGCCCGCACCAACCCGAACGGCGCGGCCCTCGTGAACGTGGCGAGCACCGCCGCCTTCCAGCCGGTGCCGCAGATGGCGGTCTACGGCGCATCGAAGGCGTACGTGCTCAGTTTCACCGAGGCGCTCTGGTACGAAACCAGGCAGACCGGCCTCAAGGTCACCACGGTCTGCCCCGGCCCCGTGGCCACGGAGTTCGCCCGCATCGCCGGAACACGCTCCTCGCCGGCCCGCCCGGCCGCCACGGTCGATGACGTGATGCACACAACCTTCTCGGCACTCGACCGCTCGTCCCCGCCCCCGCACGTCGTCGGTGGCGCACGGAACGCGGCCTTCGCCTGGATGTCGACCGTGTTCCCGCGCCGCGCCGTCGTGACCATGACCGGCCGCCTGACGACGACGCCCGGCCGCAAGAAGTAGCCGCCCCCCTTGGGCTACCTGTTCCTCGCCGTCGCCATCCCGCCGAGGTCATCGCCACCTGTTTCCTCAAGTTCGTGTCAGGGCCGGATCCGAGATGGTGGGCATACCTCATCGTGGTCGCCGGCTACGTGCTGTCGTTCGTGATGCTCGCCGGCGCTCTGTCCCGCGGCGTGCCGCTGGGGGTCGGCTACGCGATCTGGTCGGCCGTGGGCGTCGTCCTGGTCGTCATCGTCAGCTGGATCTTCTTCCAGGAGAGCCTCACCTGGCTGCAACTGGCCGGCATGGTCCTGGTCATCGCCGGCGTCGGGCTGCTCGAGCTCGGTGCTGCTACTTGAGGCTCTTCTGAAGGAGCACGGTGCCGAGCCAGCGTTCGAATTTGTAGCCGACCTTGCCCATCCGCCCGATCTCCTCGAAGCCGAAGTCGCGGTGCAGCTTGATCGACGCGTCAGCGCCCTGGTCGGCGATCACGGCAATGATCTCCTTGAGGCCGGCCGCCTTCGACCGGGTGATCAGTTCGCCGAGCAGCACCCGCCCCAGGCCCTTGCCGGTGGATGCCGCGCCGAGGTAGATCGAGTTCTCCACCGTGAACCGGTAGGCCCTCTTCTGCTTCCACGGGCTGACCAGGGCGTACCCGAGAATCTGCCCGGCCGGGGAGACGGCGACGATGAACGGCATCCCGAGCTTGGTGAGGTAGCGGAACTTGGAGCGCCACTCCGCCAGCGTCATGGCGTCTTCGTCGAACGTGACGGTGCTGTTGGCGACGTAGTAGTTGTAGATCTCGCGGATGTACGGCAGATCGGCCGTCTGGGCCTCCCGCAGCGAGTATTCGAACGGGGCCTCCGGTGCGGGCTGCGGCCGCAGGTGCCGGGGCAGCTGACGACGGGTCTGGTATTCCTCTTCAAGCACAGCAGCGCTCCTTTCCGTTCGCGTTCCAGATTACCCGAGTGACCAGTCGATGGGGGCTGATCCCTGAGCCGCAAGAAGCTCGTTCGCCCGGCTGAACGGGCGAGAACCGAAGAACCCGCGGCGCGCCGACAACGGGCTCGGGTGCGCCGACTCGATGATCGGCGTGTCGCCGAGCAGCGGCCGGAGGCCGCCGGCATCCTTGCCCCACAGGATCGCCACGAGCGGCCGGCGACGGGCGACCAGGGCACGGATGGCGCGCTCGGTGACGGCCTCCCAGCCCCGGCGCCGGTGCGAACCGGCCGTCCCTGCGCGCACGGTGAGCACCCGGTTGAGCAGAATGACGCCGTGTTCGGCCCACGGGGTGAGGTCGCCGTGTTCGGGCGGTGTCAGGCCAAGGTCGTCGTGCAGCTCCCGGTAGATGTTCTGGAGGCTGCGCGGCAGCGGGCGCACATGCGGGTCGACCGCGAACGATAGCCCGATCGGGTAGCCGGGGGTGGAGTACGGGTCCTGGCCGACGATGAGAACGCGCACGTCGTCGAACCGGTAGCCGAAGGCGCGGAAGACCTTGTCCTCGGCGGGCAGCCAGGGGTGGCCTTCCGCGGTTTCGGTGCGAAGGAACTCGTTCATCGCCGCGATCTGTGCGGCGACCGGCTCGAGTGCCTGCGCCCAGCCTGGGTCGATCCTGCCGGCGGCGGCGAGGTCGCCCAGCGTTGTCGGCATCCCGGCCTTAGGCGCCGAAGGTGCTGACGAGCACGCCGCCGTCCGCCTGGCTGACCCGCCACACGCTGCCGGCCCCTGCCACGGTGAGTGCGCCCTCGCCGACGACCAGCGCGGTGCTCTCGTCGATGGCCAGGCCGCCCTCGATGAGGCCGGCCTCCGTCGCCGCGATCAGTCGGGAGAGATTGCCCCACTGGGCGGCGTGCACCTCGACGGTGACGTCGAGGAGCCCGATTCCGTGTTCGATGGTGATCTCGTCGAGACCCTCGGAGCCGTCCTGGGGGCTCACTTCGACCCCGCCGATCCGCCAGCCGCCGATGAGCGCGCGCTCCGCGGCGATCATGGCGCCGGCCGAGAACCCGAGGTACGGGATCCCGGCAGAAATCTGGCGACGGATCTCGCCGGCGATCGGTGCGACTGCCGACAAATACGCGGGCGTCAGGCCGCCGCCGATGAGGATGCCGTCGACGTTCGCGACCGCGGTGAGCGCGGCGAGGCCGTCGTGCTCGAGCGTCGTGATCACGGGTTCGAACGGCCCGGCCGCGGTGAGCGCGGCGACCAGGTTCGCGGCGTGCTCGTTCCCGTCGCCGCCACGCACGACGATGATGGCGACGCGCGGTTCGGGGCGCCCGGATGCCGCGCCTCGCGCCGTCGCTTCGCCGAGGAACGGCCCGTAGACGGCCGCGTCGCTCTCAGGAGTCCAGCCGCCGCCGACCAGGTGTACGCTCACGCGTCGACCACGGCCTCGCGGACGTGCCGCTCCTCAGGGCCGTCGTACAGCGACAGCGGCCGGATCAGCGCATTCGAGCCGAGCTGTTCGATGATATGCGCCGTCCACCCGGTCACCCTGGCTGCGACGAACAGCGGGGTGAACGTGAGGGTGTCGAATCCCATCAGGTGGTAGGCAGGGCCCGACGGGTAATCGAGGTTGGGCAGGATCGCCTTCCGCTCGACCATCGCGTCTTCCAGCGCCTCGTAGAGCTCGAGCATGTCGGGGCGCTCGTAGTGATCGACGAGAGTGGCGAGCGCCGCCCGCATGGTCGGCACCCGGGAATCGCCGCGCTTGTAGACGCGGTGCCCGAAGCCCATGATCTTGCGCTTCTCCGCCAGTGCCGTTTCCAGCCAGGCCGCGGCCCGCTCCTTCACGTTCGGTCCAACGCCGATCTCGTCGAAGGTGTGCATGACGGCCTCGTTCGCGCCGCCGTGCAGGGCGCCCTTGAGCGCCCCGATCGCGCCGGTGACGGCCGAGTACAGGTCGGACAGTGTCGAGGTGATCACGCGGGCGGTGAAGGTCGACGCGTTGAAGGAGTGCTCCGCGTACAGGATCATCGACACGTCGAACGCGTTCACGACCACGAGCTCCGGCACCTCGCCGAAGGTCATGTGCAGGAAGTTCGCCGAATAGCCCAGGTCGTCCCTGGGCTCGACCAGGTCGAGGCCGTGCCGGCGGCGCTGGTCGTAGGCGACGATCGCGGGCAGCTGCGCGAACAGGCGCAACGACTTCGCGAGGTTCGCTTCCGTCGACGCATCCGCTGTCGTCTCGTCACTCGCCCCGATGACGCTCACCGCAGTGCGCAGCACGTCCATCGGGTGCGCCGTCGTCGGCAGCTCGTCGATCACCCGGCGCACCGTCTTGTCCAGATGCCGCAGCGACCGCTCCTGCTCCTCGAACTCGGCCAGCTGCCGCTCGTCGGGAAGCTCACCGTGCCAGAGCAGGTACGCGACCTCCTCGAAACTGCACCGTGCGGCCAACTCCTGCACCGGGTAACCCCGGTACAGCAGGGAGTTGGTTTCGGGGTTGACCTTCGAAATCGCGGTGGCATCCACCACAACGCCGGCCAGGCCCTTGAAAATCATCGGCTCATTCAGACTCATGTCGTTCCTTCGCGTGAGTGATCAGGAGATCGTCGGATTGAGGGTGAAGTTGAAAACTCCCGAGTCGAAGCGATTGTAGGCCTCGTAGTCGAGCAGTTCATAGAGTCGTGCCCGGTTCTGCATCTCCGGCAGGAGCGACGTGAGTGAACCCTCCGCCTCGATCGTATCGAGCCCACGCTCGGCTGCCCCCATGGCGAGCCGCAGGAGCGAAACCGGGAAGATGACGATGTTCATGCCGACGTTGGCGAGTTGGGTCGTCGTGAACAGTTCGCCTTTGCCGAATTCGGTCATGTTCGCGAGGATCGGCACGTCGACGGCGGCGCGGATCGCCGCGAATTCCGCCAGGGAGGCCATCGCCTCCGGGAAGATCGCGTCGGCCCCGGCGTCGACGAGCTTCTTGGCTCGGTCGACCGCCGCGGAGAGGCCGTCGACGGCGCGGATGTCCGTGCGCGCCAGGATCAGGAAGTTCGGGTCGCGCCGGGCGTCGACCGCCGCACGGATGCGCTTGAGCGCGGTGTCCTCGTCAACGACCTGCTTGCCGTCGAGGTGACCGCAGCGCTTCGGGTTGACCTGGTCTTCGATGTGGGCGCCGGACAGGCCGGCGTCCTCGAGGGTCTGGATGGTGCGCGCCACGTTCATCGGCTCGCCGAAACCGGTGTCGGCGTCGACGATCGCGGGCAGGTCCGTCATCCGCGCAATCTGCTGGCTGCGGCCGGCGACCTCGGTCAGGGTGGTCAGGCCGACGTCCGGCAGGCCGAGGTCTGCGGCGAGCACGGCGCCGGAGATGTAGACGCCGTCGAAGCCCTTCTCCTCGATGAGCCTGGCCGACAGCGGGTTGAACGCCCCAGGCAACCGGAGGAGCTTGCCGGTGGCCAGGGCCGCGCGGAAGTTGGCCCTTTTCTCGGCGGGGGTGACGCGGGAGTACAACATCAGAAGATTCCATTCGGGGTGGGGACGGTCGAGAGCAGCCCTGGGCGGGCCACGATGTTGAGCTGGCCGAGTTCCTCGGCGCTGAGCTCCGGCAGACGCCGGGCGACGTCCAGGAAGCGTTCGATTTCCGCGACCTCGAGCACGTCGGCGGCGAGCGTTCGGAACTTGCCGATGTACTCGGCGCGGCCGAACGGCCTGGCGCCGAGCGGGTGGGCGTCCGCCACGGCGATCTCGTCGGTGATCGTGCTGCCGTCGGTCAGGGTGATGACCACCCGGCCGCCGAACGCCTTTTCGGCGACGTCGAGCGAGTGGTAGCGGCGCGTCCACTCGGCATCCTCGACCGTCGCGGTCTTGTGCCAGAGGGCGACCGTGTCCGGCCGTCCGGCGCGCTCAGGCGCGTAGGAGTCGACGTGGTGCCACGAGCCGTCCTGCAGGGCCACCGTGAAGATGTACGGGATGGAGTGGTCCAGGGTTTCGCGGCTGGCGGTCGGGTCGTACTTCTGGGGGTCGTTCGCGCCGGAACCGATCACGTAGTGGGTGTGGTGGCTGGTGTGGATGAGGACGGATGCGACGTTGGCCGGGTCGGTCACCTCCGGGTGTTCGCGGTGCAGCTTCCTGGCCAGGTCGATCCAGGCCTGCGCCTGGTACTCGGCCGAGTGCTCCTTCGTGTAGCTGTCCAGGATGGCCCGCTTGGCCTCGCCGCGCTCCGGCAGCGACACCTCGTAGGCGGCCGTCGGGCCGTCGAGCAGCCAGGCGATCACGCCGTCCTCGCCCTCGTAGATCGGGGTGGGGCTGGTCTCGCCGCGCATCGCCCGGTCGACGGACTCGACCGCCATTTTTCCGGCGAAGGCCGGGGCGTGCGCCTTCCAGCTGGAGATCTCGCCCTTGCGGGACTGCCGGGTCGCGGTCGTGGTGTGCAGGGCCTGGCCGATGGCCTGGAAGATGGTCTCGACGTCGAGGCCGAGCAGCGTACCGATGCCGGCGGCGGCCGACGGGCCGAGGTGGGCGACGTGGTCGATCTTGTGCGCGTGCAGGCTGATCGCCTTGACCAGGTCGATCTGGATCTCGTAGCCGGTGGCGATGCCGCGGACCAGTTCGCGACCGGTCAGGCCCCGGCCGACGGCCAGGTGCTGCGCAACGGCCGTGATCGGCGGGATATTGTCGCCGGGATGGGAGTACTCGGCGGCCAGGAACGTGTCGTGGTAGTCGAGCTCCCGCACGGCGACGCCGTTCGCCCAGGCTGCCCACTCCGGGGAGACCCGTCGACCGTGGTTCTCGCCGAACACGGTCGAGCCGGCGCCGCCGGAGGAGCGCGGGTGAGCCAGCGCCTGAGACCTGGCCGAGACGACCGGGCGCCTGGTCAGCGAGGCGGCCGCGACCGACGCATTGTCGATGACGCGGTTGATCACCATCTCGGTGACCTCGTCGGTCACCGCAATCGGGTCGGCGGCGACCTCCGCGATCTTCCAGGCGAGCTGGTCGGCCCTGGCCAGGTTTTCCTCGCTGCGGTGAACGCGAACGTGGTTCTTCTGCACGATGGATCCTTTCGGTTAGTCGACCTGGGTGGCCGCATCCCCAGCGACCGCCGCGAGGGCGTTCGTGAGGCTCTGATGAAGGTGGACGTGGGTGGCGTGGGCGGCCAGCGACGCGTCGCCGGCCAGGATCGCGTCGATGATCAGCAGGTGTTCGGCGGCCGCGGCCCGCAGCCGCACCGGGTTGCCCCTGGCGAGCCGCCTGATCCGGGTGAGGTGGGTGCGCACACTGGCGAGCGCGCCGACGAGGAACGGGTTGGCGACGGCAGAATCGATGGCCGCTTCGAATTCGTCGATGAGGTCGTAGTAGCGGTGGATGCCCTCCTCGCCGCGCTGGAGCAGGTCCGGCGCGGTGAGGAATTGTTCGCGCAGCGCCAGGAACGGTGCCGGGTCACGGCGCCGGGCGGCGAGGCGCACGGCCTGCTCCTCGAGGGCCTGGCGAAGCTCGTAGAGCTCGCCGATCCGGTCGACGGAAACCTCCGCGACCAGGTAACCCCGGCCGCTGCGCCCCGTGACGAGTCCGTCCGAGATCAGCCGGGCGAGGGCCGCGCGAAGCGGAGTGCGGGACACGCCGATCCTGGCCGCCTGCTCGACCTCGAGCAGGCCGGTGCCGGGCGGAAGGTCGCCGTCGAGGATCTCGCCGCGCAGCTGGCGGTAGGCGCGTTCGCTCGCGCTGACCGGCTCGGCGGACCTCGTCATTGCGGTTTGTGTATACACAGTTGCATCATATTCCCCTTTTTGGCCTCCTGTGCAATACTTCGAGCATCCTTTGTATACAGAGGGGCTCAATGGAGAGGTTCGACATGACGAGCGAAGCACACGGCGGCTACCGTGACACCTGGCAGCGGAGCATTGCCCAGCGCGAGGAGTTCTGGCTGGAGGCCACCCAGGACATCGACTGGGTCACCCCGCCCCGCGCTGCCCTGGAGCAGCGTTCGACCACCGATTGGCGCTGGTTTCCCGGCGGCGAACTCAACACCAGTTACAACGCCCTCGATCGTCACGTGCTCGCCGGGCGGGGCGCGCAGACCGCGCTGATCTACGATTCCGCGATGACCGGCACGCGCGCCACCTTCAGCTACCTGGAACTGCTCCAGCGCGTCGCCCGTTTCGCCGGCGTGCTCAGGGCCAACGGCGTCGGCAAGGGCGACCGCGTGATCATCTACCTCCCGATGGTGCCGGAGGCGGTCATCGCCATGCTGGCCTGCGCCCGGATCGGCGCGATCCACTCCGTCGTCTTCGGCGGGTTCGCGGCCACGGAGCTCGCGGTGCGCATCGATGACTCCACGCCCACCGTGATCGTGACGGCCTCCGGCGGGCTCGAACCCGGCCGCGTCGTCGAATACCTGCCGCTGGTGGCGAAGGCGCTATCCCTGAGTAAGGGCTCCGTGCGCACGGTCATCGTGCGGGACCGGGAGAAGGTCCCCGGCTCCGCGGCCGACTACGCCGGCCAGGGGGACGTGGCCTGGCTGGACTGGGCCGCCGAAGAGGAGAACGCGGCACCGGCCGACCCGGTCAGCCTCCGCTCCGACGATCCGCTGTACGTGCTCTACACATCCGGCACGACCGGCAGCCCCAAGGGGATCATCCGCGACAACGGCGGCCACGCCGTGGCGCTCACCTGGTCGATGCGCAACATCTACGCGATCGAAGCCGGCGACGTGTTCTGGGCTCGCTCAGACGTCGGCTGGGTGGTCGGGCATTCGTACATCGTCTACGCCCCGCTCCTGGCCGGGGCAACCACGATCATCTACGAAGGCAAACCCATCGGAACGCCGGATGCCGGGGCCTTCTGGCGCATCATCGATGACTACAAAGTCAAGGTGCTGTTCACGGCGCCGACCGCGGTGCGCGCCATCCGCCGGGTCGACCCCGACCTGCTGGAACTGAAGAAGCACGATGTCTCCAGCCTGACCGGCCTGTTCCTGGCCGGCGAGCGCCTCGACCCCGAAACGTACCACTGGATCAACGACGGGCTGCACTGCCCGGTCGTCGACCACTGGTGGCAGACCGAAACCGGCTGGGCGATCTGCGCGAACCCGCGCGGGATCGAAGACCTCCCCACGAAACCGGGGTCGGCGACGGTGCCGGTGCCCGGCTACGACATCGCGATCCTCGACTCGAAGGGGAAGCAGATCACGCGAGTCGGCAAGGACGCCAACATCGCCATCCGCCTGCCCCTGCCGCCCGGAACCCTGCTCGGCGTCTGGGGCAGTGAGGAACGGTTCACCAGTGCCTACCTGACCGCGTTCCCCGGGTACTACGCCACCGGGGACTCCGGACACTTCGACGAGGACGGATATCTCTACGTCATGGGCCGCACCGACGACGTGATCAACGTCGCCGGGCACCGGCTGTCCACCGGCTCACTCGAGGAGGTGCTCACCCTGCATCCGGCCGTGGCGGAGTGCGCCGTGCTCGGAGTGCACGACTCACTCAAGGGCCAGCGTGCGGCCGGTTTCGTCACCCTCAAAGCGGGCGAGACGATCGACCACGAGACCCTCGCGAAGGAGCTCGTCGGACTGGTCAGGGAGCACATCGGCCCGGTCGCCGCCTTCCGCGACGTGACCATCCTGGAGCGGCTGCCGAAGACCCGGTCGGGGAAGATCCTGCGCAAGACGATCCGGCAGATCGTCGACGGCGAGCCGTACACCGTCCCGCCGACGATCGAGGATCCGACCGTGCTCGACGCGCTCTCCCGCGCCGTCCACGGCCCGTCCGGGCAGGCGGCGGCGAAACTTCCGCTTTAGCGGTCGCCCTTCACCCGCAGTTCGCCCCTGGCGATCCGGGTGGGGGCGGCCTGCGCGACGGGTTTGATCACGATCAGGTCCAGGTTGACGTGCGCGGGCCGCTCGACGCTCGACACGATCGTTTCGGCGATGTCCTCCGCGCTGAGCGGGTTCGGGATGTTCTCGTAGGCGGCCGCGGCCTTGGTCACGTCGCCGCCGAACCGCACGAGGCCGAACTCCTCGGTCTTAACCATGCCTGGGGCAACCTCGATGACGCGGATGGGCTCCCCGTTGAGTTCGAGGCGGAGCACCTCCGTCATGGCGTGCGCGGCGAACTTCGCCGCGTTGTAGCCGCCGCCGCCGAGGTAGGCCACGTGGCCGGCGATCGAGGTGACGGTGACGATGTCGGCCGAGCCGCCCTCCGCGCTGATCGTGGCGCGCAGCAGCGGCAGCACCGCGCTGGTCACCCGCTTCACCGCGAGCACGTTGATTTCGAACATCCAGGCCCAGTCCTCGATCTTCGAGTCCTCGACCGTGTCGAGGCCCATCGCGCCGCCGGCGTTGTTGACGAGCGCGTGCACGGGCCCCGACGACGCCAGGTGGTCGCGCAGCGCGTCGACGTCGGCCTGCACGGTCAGGTCGGCCGTGAAGACCTCGGCGCCGGTCTCCTCGGCGAGCGCGGCGAGCCGATCGGAGCGCCGGGCGACACCGACCACGTCCCAGCCTCGCTGTCGGAACAGGCGCACGGTGGCAGCCCCGATTCCCGAACTCGCACCGGTCACGACGACTCTCTGTGTTCCCATGGCTCCATTCTGCAGGGAGAATGGGTGCAATGAGCGCACCAGGGATCGGCACGACCTCGACCCCGAAGCGGCGTGTCCCCCTCTGGGACAATGTTCGCTGGGTTGCCATCACCCTCATGGTGGCCGGCCACGCGATCCTCAGGCTCATCCAGGAGTCGGATGTCGCCTACGAGGTGTACCTGTTCATCTACGCGTTCCACGTTCCGCTCTTCGTCGCGGTGAGCGGCTACTTCGCCAAAACGGGGCCGCCGGGGCTGCGCCAGATGCAGCGTCTGCTCTCCGACATCGTGTTCCCGTACCTGATCTTCGAAACGATCTGGACGGTCATCCGCTGGCTGCTCGGCGGCAGCTTCTGGCTCGACTACTCGACCGCGTCCTGGACACTCTGGTTCCTGATCGCGCTGGCGATCTGGCGGATTACGCTGCCGTACCTCGTGCTGCTGCGCTACCCGCTCGTGATCAGCATCGTCATCTCGGTCGGCGTCGGGTACGTCTCGGCCATCGGCGGGGCCTTCGCCCTCTCCCGCGTGCTCGGCCTGCTCCCCTTCTTCCTGTTCGGCTGGAAGCTGCGCCAGTGGCAGCTCACCACCCGGTGGCTCGGGCTCCACCCCGCCGCCGTGTGGCGCTGGCGCGCCGGCGCGGTGTCCCTCTTCGCGTCGCTGGCCCTCGTCATTGTGCTGAACATCGACGCGCTGCGGGCGCTCAAGATCCGCCGGTTCCTGCTCTACAACGAGGCGTACTCGGTGTTCGGGTACGACCAGCTCTGGGCCGGCGGCATCCGTCTCGGCCTGATGCTGCTCGCGTTCGCCCTGATCGTGGCGTTCCTGCTGCTGATGCCCCGGCGCCAGACCTGGTTCACGACGCTCGGCGCCGCCACCATGTACATCTACCTGCTGCACACTTTCCTGCTCTACCCGCTGCGCGAGACGGGAGTGCTCGACGGGCCGCAGCCGCCCTGGGTGCTGCCGGCCATGATCATGCTGAGCGTCATGATCTCGACCGCGCTCTCGCTCCCCTTCGCGCGAAGGGTCTTCCGCCCGGTGATCGAACCACGTGCGAAATGGCTGTTCCGGGCGCTGCCGTCGACTCAGTCGGGCAGGATCGTGCTGCCGCCCGGCGAGTTGCGATGACCCCTGGCTGGTTGCCGGGCGGCGCCGGCCGATTGTGTACATGACGCCGTGTTTCAGGCACCGTTGCCCGCCGTCGGGTGCCTGCTTATGCTCGCTGTTGAGCGATGGAAGGTCCACGCTCGTCGAGGAATTAAGGGAGATCACCTCATGAGCGACAACGCTGCAGCCTGGAAGTTCGAAACCAAGCAGGTTCACTCCGGTGCACGGCCAGACCCGGTGACGAACGCCAGGGCCACGCCGATCTACCAGACCACCTCCTATGTCTTCAACAGCGCCCAGCACGCGCAGAACCTGTTCGCGCTGGCCGAATTCGGCAACATCTACACGCGCATCCAGAACCCGACCCAGGCTGTCGTGGAGGAACGCGTCGCCGCGCTCGAGGGCGGCACCGCGGCCCTGCTGCTGGCGTCCGGCCAGGCAGCGTCGACGTTCGCCGTGCTCAACATCGCGCAGGCCGGCGACCACATCGTGTCGTCGAGCTCGATCTACGGCGGAACGTACAACCTGTTCAAGTACACGCTCGCCAAGCTCGGCATCGAGACGACATTCGTGGAGAACCAGGACGACGCCGCCGAGTGGCGCCGCGCCGTGCGGCCCAACACGAAGCTGTTCTTCGCGGAGACGATCGGTAACCCGAAGATCAACGTGCTCGACATTTCCCTCGTTGCGGATGTCGCGCACGAGTCGGGCGTTCCGCTCATCGTCGACAACACGATCGCCACGCCGTACCTGATCCGCCCGTTCGAGCACGGCGCGGACATCATCGTGCACTCGGCCACCAAATTCCTCGGCGGGCACGGTGCCGTCATCGGCGGCATCATCGTCGACGGCGGAAAGTTCGCCTGGTCGAAGAACGTGGAGAAGTTCCCCGGACTCACCGAGCCCGACCCGTCGTACCACGGCGCCAGCTACACCACCGCGGTCGGCGACGGCATCGCCTACATCATCAAGGCCCGCGTGCAGCTGCTGCGCGACCTTGGCTCGGCGATCGCCCCGGCGAGCGCCTGGCAGCTCATCCAGGGCATCGAAACGCTCAGCCTCCGCGTCGAGCGCCACGTGCAGAACGCGCAGGAGATCGCCGAGTGGCTGGAGAACCACCCCGACATCGCCTCGGTCAACTACGCCGGTCTGCCGTCGAGCCCCTGGTACGCGGCCGCGAACAAGTACGCACCCCTGGGTGTCGGCGCCGTGTTGTCGTTCGAGCTCAAGGGCGGCGTGGATGCCGGCCGCGCGCTGGTCGACAGCCTCGAGCTGTTCAGCCACCTGGCGAACATCGGTGACGTGCGTTCGCTCGTCATCCACCCGGCCTCGACCACGCACGCGCAGCTCACCCCTGAGCAGCAGCTCACCGCCGGCGTGACGCCGGGGCTGGTGCGTCTCTCCGTCGGCATCGAGAACATCGCGGACCTCAAGGCCGACCTCGAGACCGGCTTCGCCGCCGCTCGGGTCGTCGTGGACGCATCCCGCGCCAACGCCTAACCGCCGCCAGTCGAATTCGACGGAGATTCTGCCCCTCACCGGGCGTTGTAGGCCCGTTTAGGGCCCGCGGCGAAAGAATCTCCGTCGAATTCGTTGGGGCGCGCGTCGAACGGGCGCGTGGACGGCGTCACAATCGGGCGGGCGGCGCGTCCGCCCGACAGAATGGGAGCGTATGGAATGGCAAACCGCGGCAGACACGGTCCCGTCGAGCTTCATCACAGAGGCCCAGGCGCGATCGCTCCTCGGTAAGCCTCCGGCCACGGGCGCGTGGCGCGACGGCGACCCGGTCGGAAGCCGCCGGTTCCAGGACATCGGCCCGATGCACTTCGAGGACGGCAGCAGCCTGGGGAGCGTGCGCATCGCGTATGAGACCTGGGGCAAGCTCTCCCCCGCGCGCGACAACGCCATCCTCGTGGTGCACGCCCTCACCGGCGACAGCCACGTGGTCGGCTCATCCGGCCCCGGGCACCAGACCGCCGGCTGGTGGGGCGGAATCGTCGGACCTGGCCTGGCCATCGACACCGACCGGTTTTTCGTGGTCGCGCCGAACATGCTCGGCGGCTGCCAGGGCAGCACCGGGCCGGCCTCCCTTGCGCCAGACGGCACCGAATGGGGCACCCGCTTCCCGTACCTGACCATCCGCGACCAGGTCGCCGCGCAGATCGAACTCGCGGACCGGCTCGGCATCGACCGGTGGGTGGCCGTGATCGGCGGCTCGATGGGCGGGATGCACGCGCTCGAGTGGGCGATCGAAAAGCCGGCACGCGTCGAACGCGTCGCTATCCTCGCCGCACCGCCCATGACGACCGCCGACCAAATCGCGCTCAACTCGGTGCAGATCGAAGCCATCCGCACCGACCCGCTGTTCCGGGGCGGCGACTACTACGACGCCCCCGACGGCGACGGACCGACCCGTGGCCTCGCCCTTGCGCGGCGGATGGCGCTGCTGAACTACCGCAGCCCGGCGGAACTCAATGTGCGCTTCGAACGTGGCTGGCAGAGCGAGATCAGCCCGCTCGGCGCCGGCGGACGGTTCGCCGTCGAGTCCTACCTCGACTTCCACGGCAACAAGTTCACCCGCCGCTTCGACGCGAACAGCTACATCTGCCTGGTCGAGGCCATGAACTCGCACGACGTGGGTCGAGGCAGGGGAGGCATCGAATCCGCGCTCTCCCGCGTCACCGCACTGACCCTCGTCGTCGGCATCGACAGCGACCGTTTGTTCCCCGTCGAGGGCCAGCGGGTCATCGCCGCCCACCTGCCGAACAACCTCGACGGCAGCAACCCGGTCGTGCTCGAGTCGGCATACGGCCACGATGGTTTCCTGATCGAAGTCGACGCGGTCGGGAAACAACTGGCCCGGCTCCTGCGGTAGGTTCCCGGCGAAACCCGGCATTGCAGGCGCGAGTAGAATCCTGGGCATCACGGTCTGACGCCAAGCGGTCAGGGAGGCCACATGCCGGACACGACCAAGCCCGACACGACCAGGCTCGTGAACATCCTGGTGTTCATCGCCGCCGTGCTGCTCTGGGCGGCGTTCGCGGTGCTGATCCTGTTGCAGGGCTACCTCGCCGGGCTGTGGCAGTCATTCCAGGCCCAGCCGTGGCCGCTGCAGGCCCTCGAGTGGGTGTTGTTCCTGCCCTGGCTTCTCGCGGTGTGGATCTGGCAGACGGACTGGACCCTGTGGCTGCGGCTGCCCCTCGTGGTCGCCATCGCTGCGGCCACCGTGTACCTGCTTGCGCCGTCCCGATTCGCGGCGTCGCACGGCCGGGCGGGCCGCGGGCGGCCTTGACAGATACCCCATTCGGGAGAAATCTAACAAGAACTGACGGCGACGACGCACCGCGACGAGAGGACGCTCGCCATGAAGCCAGGTTCGGTGGTCATGCTGATCATCGGCACGCTGTTCTCCGTGCTTGGGCTGGGCCTCCTCACGGGCGGCGCCGTGGCCGCCGCGGCGAATGCGGCGCAGCAGAACAACGGATACCTCCAGACGCCGACCGGGACGTTCACGGTCGATTCCTACGCGCTGACCTCACCGCGCGAGCGGGGCATGCCGACGGTGCTGCCCGTCAACGTCGCCAGTATCCGGCTGCGGGCCGCGTCCGCCCAGGCAGGCAAGGACATCTTCATCGGCATCGCCCCGCAGGCCGACGTCGACCGGTACCTCGCCGGCGTGCACCACACCGAACTCACGAATGGCGCGTTCAGCCCGTTCCGCGCCGAGTACCGCGACGTTGCCGGAACCACGGTGCCGACGTCTCCCGCCGACCAGACCTGGTGGTCCGTGTCCGCGACGGGGCCCGGCACGCAGGAGATCGTCTGGGAGCTCCAGTCGGGGAGCTGGGCCGTCGTCATCATGAACGCGGATGCGAGCCCCAGCGTGGCCGTCGACATGCAGGCGGGGGTCCGCTCTGACCTCATCTGGCCCGTCGCCCTCGGCCTGCTGACCGGGGGCGGCATCCTGCTGTTGATCGGCCTGTTCCTAGTCGTGGCCGGGGCGATCGGCCTCGGCCGGTCAGGGCCGCAGCCCGCCCGCGGGCCTGGCCAGCCCGCCCAGCCCGGCGCCGCTCCGCTTGCGGCACCCGGCACCGCTCCGCCCGGCCCGGCGACGCCGGAGGCCGGGCCTACCCGGCTCGACTCCACGGCGAGCTCGACCCCGCGCTGTCCCGGTGGCTGTGGCTGGTCAAGTGGTTCCTGGCCATCCCCCACGTCATCGTGCTCGCCTTCCTCTGGTTCGCCTTCGCGGTCACCACGATCGTGGCCGGATTCGCCATACTCTTCACCGGCCGGTACCCGCAGGCGCTCTTCACCTTC
>DAIMHX010000053.1:0-18761 GCA_036723055.1 Microbacteriaceae bacterium | reverse complement strand
TAGCCGTCGTTGACGCGGTAGACGTCGTAGACGGCGTCGATGCGCCGAACCGCGTTGAGCACGCGGTCGAGGTGCGTGGTGTCGCCCATCTCGAAGACGAACCGGCTGATCGCCAGGCGTTCCTTGGAGGTGCTCACCGTGGCGGAGAGGATGTTCACGTGGTGCTCCGAGAGCACCCGGGTGACATCAGACAGCAGGCCGGACCGGTCGAGGGCCTCGATCTGGATGTGCACGAGGAAGAGGCTCTTCGACGTCGGCGCCCATTCCACCTCGATCATCCGCTCGGGCTCCTTGAGCAGTGATTGCACGTTGTGGCATGCCGCCTGGTGCACGGACACGCCGGCACCCCGGGTGACGAATCCGACGATCTTGTCGCCCGGCACGGGCGTGCAGCAGCGGGCGAGCTTGACCAGGATGTCGGGGGCCCCGCGCACGAGCACGCCGGAGTCGCTGTTGCGCAGCGTCTGGGTGCGGCCGCGAGGCGCAATGGGGAGGTCGGTGTTGTCGCTCTCCTCGACGCTCTGCAGCGAAGCGACAACCTTCTCCAGCACCGACTGCGTGGACACGTGTCCCTCGCCGACGGCGGCGTAGAGCGCGGAGACATCCTCGTACCTCATCACCGCGGCGACCTCGGCGAAGGAATCCTGATTCATCAGCTTCTGCAGCGGCAGGTTCTGCTTGCGCATCGCCCTGGCGATGGCATCCCGGCCCTGCTCGATGGCCTCGTCCCGGCGTTCCTTGGTGAACCACTGCCGGATCTTGTTCCGCGCCCGAGGGCTCTTGACGAAGTTCAGCCAGTCCTTGCTGGGACCGGAGCCGGGGTTCTTCGAGGTGAACACTTCGACGACGTCGCCGGTGGTGAGTGTGCTCTCCAGCGGAACGAGGCGCCCGTTGACCTTGGAGCCCATCGTGCGGTGGCCGACCTCGGTATGCACCGCGTAGGCGAAGTCGACGGGCGTCGCGCCGGCGGGCAGCCCGATGACCCGGCCCTTCGGCGTGAACACGTAGACCTCTTTGGCGCCGATCTCGAACCGGAGGGAGTCGAGGAACTCCCCGGGGTCGGCGGTCTCGGCCTGCCAGTCAGAGATGTGCGCCAGCCACGCCATGTCGGTGTCGCTCTTCGGGCCGGGCCCCGAGCTCTTGCCGTTGACCTGGTCCTTGTACTTCCAGTGCGCTGCGACGCCGAACTCAGCCCGCTGGTGCATTTCCTGGGTGCGGATCTGAATCTCGACCGGCCGGCCGTTCGGCCCGAGCACGGTCGTGTGCAGCGACTGGTACAGGTTGAACTTCGGGGTGGCGATGTAGTCCTTGAAACGCCCCGGCAGCGGCGTCCAGCGGGCGTGGATCGCGCCGAGCACCGCGTAACAGTCGCGCACCGAATTCACCAGGACCCGGATGCCGACCAGGTCGTAGATCTCGTCGAACTCGCGGCCGCGCACGACCATCTTCTGATAAATCGAGTAGTACTGCTTGGGACGCCCGGCGACCTTGCCCCGGATCCTCGCCGCCTTGAGGTCGTCGTTGATCGCGTCGATGACCTGCTGCACGAACTCTTCGCGCTGCGGTGTGCGCTGCTTGACCAGGCTCTCGATTTCGGCGTAGAGCTTGGGATAGAGCACGGCGAAGGACAGGTCTTCGAGTTCCCACTTGATCGTCTGGATGCCCAGGCGGTGCGCGAGGGGCGCGTAGATTTCGAGCGTCTCCGTGGCCTTGCGCGCCGCGGATTCGGCGGGCACGAAGCCCCAGGTGCGCGCGTTGTGCAGCCGGTCGGCGAGTTTGATGATCAGCACGCGGATGTCCTTCGACATCGCCACGATCATCTTCCGCACGGTTTCGGCCTGCGTGCTGTCGCCGTACTTGACCTTGTCGAGCTTGGTGACGCCGTCGACGAGCATGGCGATTTCGTCGCCGAAGTCGCCCCTCAGCTCGTCGAGCGTGTACGCGGTGTCCTCGACGGTGTCGTGCAGCAGCGCAGCCGCGACGGTCTTGGGCCCGATCCCGAGGTCGGCCAGAATCTGGGCGACCGCCAACGGATGCGTGATGTACGGTTCGCCGCTGCGGCGAGCCTGGCCCTCGTGGGCCCGTTCGGCAGCGGTGTACGCCCGCTCGACGATGCCCAGGTCGGCCTTGGGGTGATGCATCCGCACGGTCTTGAGGAGCGTGTCAAGGGCCCCGACGGGCTGGGCCCGCGAGAAGATGCGCGGCACGAGGCGACGCAGTGAAGCGGCAGATGGCGTTGTTGTCTCCGTCATCGTGTCACCTCACTCTCCAGCTTCATTATCGCTGATCTACGAGGTAACGTCGCCACCGGCGGCAAGCCAGGCATCCATGCCGCCCCGGACGTTCGCTGCGGGGTACCCCGCACGCCGCAGTGCATCCGTCACCAGGTGGGAGCGCTGGCCGAGGTGGCAGATGACGAGGATGGGCTCGTCGGACGGAATTTCGTCCTGCCGGGCAGCGAGATCGTTCATCGGAATGTGGTGCGCGGCCGCCGCGTGGCCGTCCTGCCATTCGTACGGCTCCCGCACATCGAGGAGCCAGGCCTCCCCGGCCTGGACGCGCCTGACCGCCTCGGCTGCGTCCACCGCGGTTCCACCCGCGGCGGACGCATCCAGAGGCGAGGTCATACGGTCACTTCCTCCGACTGCTTCGTGGCAACAGCGGCCCTGGCCCGGAGGGCGAGCGACTTCTTGTCACGCTTGCGGATGCCGGGCTCAGCGGAGCGGAGCTGGGCGTACAACGGCGAGGCGATGAAGATCGTTGAGTACGTGCCGACGAGGATGCCGATGAGCAGGGCGAGCGAGATGTCGCGCAGCGTTCCGGCGCCCAGCACGAACGCACCGATGAACAGGATCGACGCGACCGGCAGTGCGGCAACGACGGACGTGTTGATCGAGCGAACGAGGGTCTGGTTGACCGCCAGGTTCACCGAGTCGGCGAACGTGCGGCGTGATTCGGGCCCGTCCTCGCTGGTGTTCTCGCGGATCTTGTCGAACACCACGACGGTGTCGTACAGCGAGTAACCGAGGATCGTCAGGAACCCGATCACCGCCGCCGGCGTGATCTCGAAACCGGTGATCCCGTAGAAGCCGGCCGTAATGACGAGGTCGTGCAGCAGGGCAATCATCGCGGCGGCTGACATCTTCCAGGTGCGGAAGTACAACGCCATCACGATCGCCGCGAGGAAGAGGAAGATCACGAGCCCGCGGAGAGCCTGGCCGGTGATGTCCGCGCCCCAGGACGGGCCGATGAAGGACGACGTGACCTTGGTCACCGGAACCTTGTAGGCAGCCGCGAGTGCCTTGCGCACCGAGTCGGATTCCTCAGGGGTCAGTTGGTCGGTCTGCACGCGGATGCCGTTGCTGCTGACGGTAGACACCTTGGGCACGGCAGAGGGGACGACGCCGGTCACTGCCTGGGTGGCCGTCGTCTGGTTCTGCGTCGCGACGTCGGACACCACGAACTCGCTGCCGCCGGTGAACTCGATTCCGAAGACGAAACCGCCGCGCAGTGTCGGGCCGAGGATCGCGATCAGGATCATCGCGGCCGCGACGAGGTACCAGGTCTTGCGGCGGCCGACAATGTCGAACGAGCGCTTACCGGTGTGCAGGTCGTTGCCGAACTGGGCGAAGCTGGCCATTAGGAGTCCTTCCCGTTCGTCGAACGATCCGAAGTGGAACCGACGAGATCTGCCGCCTTGCGTTCGGCGATCGTCTGGCGCTTGGCTGCCTCACGGCTCGCCGAGGCTGCCTTGCCGGCCGGCACCGTCGTGGCGGGTGCGAAGCTCGCCCGGCCTCGGTAGGTCGCGCCGAGCGCCCGCGGGTCGAGCCCGCTGAGCTTGTGGCCCTCGCTGAAGAATCGTGTCTGCGCGACGAGCTGCAGCACCGGGTGCGTGAACAGCATCACAACGGCGATATCGACGATGGTCGTCAGGCCCAGGGTCAGGGCGAAGCCCTTGACGTTTCCGACCGCGACGATGAACAGCACGCCGGCGGCCAGGAAGTTGACCGCGTCGGAGGCGAGGATGGTGCGCAGTGCGCGCTTCCAGCCGGCCTCAACGGATGACTCGAGCCCGCGTCCATCGCGGAGCTCGTCCCTGACGCGCTCGAAGTAGACGATGAAGGAGTCGGCTGTGATACCGATCGAGACGATCAGACCGGCAACGCCGGCCAGCGACAGGCGGTAACCCTCCCGCCAGGACAGGACCGTGATCAGCAGGTACGTGATCAGGGCCGCCACGGTCAGGGACGCGATGGTGACCAGTCCGAGGAGACGGTACTGGGCCAGTGAATACATGATGACGAGGATCAGGCCGATCAGGCCGGCGATGATGCCGCTGGCCAGCTGGGTGGATCCGAGCGTTGCGGAGATCGTGTCCTGGCTCTGCACGGTGAAGCTGAGCGGCAGAGCGCCGAACTTGAGCTGGTCGGCGAGCACCTTGGACGACGCCTGGGTGAAGTTGCCGGTGATCTGCGGCTTGCCGTCGGTGATCACCGCGAGGGTCCTCGGGGCCGAGATGACCTTGCCGTCGAGCACGATCGCGAACTGGTTCTGAACGCCCTGGAGGCCGCTCAGCCGGGTGGTGACCGTGGAGAAGGCCTTGGTGCCGGTGCCGTCGAAGATGATGTTGACGGCCCACTCGCCGGTCGTCGCGCCGCTCTGCGTGCGCGTCTGGCCGTTCGTGGCATCCGAGATGTTCGACCCGCTGACCTCGACCGGGCCGAGGATGTATTTGACGGAACCATCCGTCTCACAGGTGACGAGCGGCTTGTCGGCCGGGGCCACGTTCGTGGTGTCGACCTTCTTGCAGTCGAAGGCATCGTACTGGGCCTGCAGCGCCGGGGTGACGTAGTTCAGGTCACTCCCGTTCGTGGGGCTCACGGTCGGCGTGCTGGGCAGGTTCGACGGCACGGGGGTCGGCGAGGGGGTCGGAGACGCGCCGTCCTTGCCCACGGTGGCCGCCGACGGAGCCGCCGCGACCAGGACCGGACGGAATTCGAGCTTCGCGGATGACTTGATCCGGTTGAGCGTGGCGTCGTCCGGGGTGCCAGGGATCGACACGACGATGTTCTGGCCGCCCTGTGTATTGATCTCCGACTCGGAGACACCCGCGGAGTCGATGCGCTGCCGGATGATCGACACGGCCTGGTTCAGCTGATCGGTCGTGACCGAGTGGCCGGACTCCAGCTTCGGCGCGAGGATGATCTGCGTTCCACCCTCGAGGTCGAGCGCCAGCTTGGGCGTCCACGACCCGCCGGCGAACATGACGCCGGCCAGGTTGAGTGCGACCAGGCCGACGACAAGCACGCCTAACCAGGTCAGGGAACGCCGGGCCTTCTTGGCCGGGGACGACTTTGCCACCTGTGAACTCAGCTTTCTATGCTCGTGCCCGCGCCGATGACGGCGCGGGCACGGGGAGAGGGATTGTTACGCGTCGCCCTTTTTGGGCTCTTCGGTGTCTTCGTGGATGGCTTCGCCGGCAACGCGCTGGCCGAACTCGGGCTCGCCCATGACGGTGGCGTGGTCCTGGTTCAGTTCGGCGACCGGGGCGTCCTCCGGCTCGACGACCGTCGGCTCGACGACCGTCGGCTCGACGACGCGGGCGATGGTCTGGCGGTGGATGTTGACGACCGTGCCGGGAGCGATTTCGAGCGCGACCTTGTTCTCAACGTCGTCGATCGAGACGATCGTGCCGTAGAGGCCGAAGTTCGTCATGACGTCTGCGCCGGGGACCATGGTGGACTGAAGCGTCTCCTGGTCCTTCTTACGCTTGCGACCGTTGCGGAACATGAAGAACACGAGCACGGCCAGAACGCCGAGCATGAGGATGGTAGTGATGTCCAACTGTGAGACCTTCCGATTGCGACTCGACGACCGCCGCAGGTGCGTGCGGATCCTTGCGAGCCAGCTTGAATTATAGGTGATCGAGGGAAAGAGCAGCCTGAGGGTCCCCGAGGCCGAAGTGTCGCCACGCAGCTGGTGTTGCCACCCGCCCCCGCGGGGTGCGCGTGAGGAAGCCTATCCGCACCAGGAAGGGCTCGACGACCGCTTCGATGGTTTCGGACTCCTCACCAACGGAAACAGCCAGAGTATTGAGGCCCACCGGCCCACCCCCAAAACGGGTGAGGATGATCTGCATGACCTCCCGGTCGAGCCGATCGAGCCCGATCGGGTCGACGTCGTAGAGCTCGAGTGCCGCGTGCACCGCGCCGAGGTCGGCCTCCTCGCCGTGCACCAGCGCGTAGTCCCGCACGCGCCTGAGCAGGCGGTTTGCGATTCTCGGCGTGCCACGGCAGCGGCCGGCGATCTCGGCGAGGGCGTCCCGGCCGATCGGCAGGTCGAGCAGCTTCGCGGCGCGGCCGAGCACCTGCTCGAGTTCACCCTCTGAATAGAACTCGAGGTGAGCAGTGAATCCGAAACGGTCCCGGAGCGGGTTGGGCAGGAGACCAGACCTGGTCGTCGCGCCGACGAGCGTGAACGGCGCGAGATCGAGCGGGACCGAGGTGGCCCCGGCGCCCTTGCCGACCATGATGTCGATGCGGAAGTCTTCCATCGCCAGGTAGAGCATTTCCTCGGCCGAGCGTGCCATGCGGTGGATCTCGTCGATGAACAGCACCTCGCCGGGCACGAGCGACGACAGCACGGCAGCCAGGTCGCCGGCGTGCTGGATCGCCGGGCCGCTGGACATCCGCAATGGGCGGTTTCCGTCATAGGCGACAATCATGGCCAGCGTGGTCTTGCCAAGTCCGGGCGGGCCGGCGAGCAGGATGTGGTCAGGCGTGCGGCTCTGCATGGTGGCGGCGGTGAGGAGCAGCTGCAGCTGGCCGCGCACCTTCTGCTGGCCGACGAATTCGGCGAGGCTGCGGGGCCGGAGGGCGCCTTCGAAGGCGAGCTCCACCTCTCCCTCGAGGGACGGGTTGGTCAGTTCGACGCCAGGGTCGTTGGACAGGCCGGCGCTCACGAGCGTCGCTCCGACGCCTGGTGCGCTGGGCCGAGTCGGGCCAGGGCGAGACGCAGCACGGAAGCGACACCGGCCCGGTCGATGTCCGGAGTCTCGGCGAGCGTTTCGTCCACGACCTGCGCGGCGACCCGCTCCGACCAGCCGAGGCCGATCAGGGCGGCCTGCACGCTTGCGGCGACGCCGACGGATGCCGCCGGGCGGCCGGTCGGCGCGCCGGTCGTCACGGCGACCTTCCCGGCGAGGGACACGACGATGAGTTTGGCGGTCTTCGGCCCGATGCCGCTCACCTTGCGGAACACCGCGTCGTCTTCAGCCTGCACGGCCAGCGCGATCTGGTTCGGGGTGAGGACCGCGAGAACGCCGAGGGCGGACTTCGGGCCGACCCCGGTGACACCGACGAGCAGTTCGAAGACCGCGAGTTCGTCGGCGGACGGGAAGCCGTACAGGGTGAGCGAATCTTCACGGACGATGAGAGTGGTCGCGAGCCTGGCTTCGTCGCCGATCCGCACCGACAGCGCGGTGGTGGGCGTGACCTGGAGGGCGAGGCCCACTCCCCCGACCTCGATCACGACCGTCGAACCCAGGGCAGACAGGACGGGGCCACGTACGGAAGAGATCACCGCTTAAGACTACGGGGCGGCACCGACACGGTCGCGCTGCGCTCCGCGGCGAGCCATGCCTTCTGTGCCGGCGTTTGCGGGGCGGCGGCGACGGACGCGCCGGTCGGCAGGGTCCCGCCGGCGGCGCCCGTGCGCCAGGCATGGCAGATGGCGAGCGCGAGCGCATCGGCGGCATCCGCGGGCTTGGGTATTTCGGCCAGGCCCAGGATGCGCGCCACCATCGTGCCCACCTGCTTCTTGTCGGCCCCGCCGTACCCGGTGATCGCGGCCTTGACCTCGCTGGGGGTGTGCAGCGACACCGGCAGGCCGCGCCGCGCGGCGAGCGTGAGGGCGACGCCGCTGATCTGCGCGGTTCCCATCACCGTGCTCACATTGTGCTGCGCGAACACACGCTCGATCGCTACGAACGCCGGCTGGTGCCGGTCGAGCATTTCCTCGATGCCGTCGCTGATCAGCAGCAGGCGACGCTCGAGCGGCAGGCCAGGGTCGCTGCGGAGCACTGTGACGTCAACCAGGGTCGCCGAGCGGGTGCCGGAAACGTCGACGACGCCGACACCGCAGCGAGTCAGGCCGGGGTCGATTCCGAGCACCCGGACCGGCATCGCGGCGTTACTCTGACTCGGCTTCGAGCTCCGCCTGAACCTCGGGCGACAGGTCGTAGTTCGTGTAGATGTTCTGCACGTCGTCGAGTTCCTCGAGGGCGTCGATGAGGTGGAACACCTTGCGGGCGGTTGCCGCGTCGACCTCGACCTTGAGCGACGGCACGAACGCGATGTCGGCGGAGTCGTAGTCGATTCCGGCCTCCTGCAGCGCGGTGCGGGTGGCGACCAGGTCGTGTGCTTCGCTGAAGACCTCGAACTTGTCGCCGTCGTCGACAACCTCTTCGGCGCCGGCGTCGAGCACGGCGAGGAGAATGTCATCCTCGCTGAGTCCCTCGCTCTTGGGAACGACGACGATGCCCTTGCGGTGGAAGTTGTACGCGACGCTGCCCGGGTCGGCCATGTTGCCGCCGTTGCGGGTGACGGTCGTGCGCACCTCGGCTGCCGCGCGGTTCTTGTTGTCGGTGAGGCACTCGATCATGATCGCCACGCCGTGGGCGGCGTAGCCCTCGTACATGATCGTCGTGTAGTCGACCGACTCGCCGGTGAGGCCGGCTCCGCGCTTGACGGCGCGGTCGATGTTGTCGTTGGGAACCGAGGTCTTCTTGGCCTTCTGGATGGCGTCGACGAGGGTCGGGTTGCCGGAGAGGTCGGCGCCGCCCATCCTGGCCGCAACCTCGATGTTCTTGATCAGCTTCGCGAAGGCCTTGGCGCGCCGAGAGTCGGTGATCGCCTTCTGGTGCTTCGTCGTTGCCCATTTGGAATGCCCGGACATGAATCTCCCGTTGTGTTGCTCGATCGATCAGACGTAAAACTGGTTTGCGTGGCACCTCGGTGCCACCCCATTCTAGCCCGGGGCCGAGGAGCAGGTCTCAGTGCTCGACGAGCTTCTGCAGGGTGTGCAGGTTGCGGGTGGTCGTCGTGGAACGGTACTTGGGCTTGCCGCTCTTCTTGCTGAACGTGCTCTTGATGCCCACCGCGCGGCGAACCTCCCAGTAGAGCACGCCGTGCCCGAGCTCGACCTGCTCGTCGGCAGGGTCGAGCTCCTTGGAGTGCCCGGCGAGTTCGGCGAGGGGCGCCGGGTCTGAGGCGAACATGACGTACGCATGCCATCCCTCATGCTCAGGGTTGAACGGGTACGACCGAACGACGCGGTCGAGTTCCCCGGCTTCGACGAGGACGATCCACGCGTCGTAACCGAACCTGTCGGTCAGCGCGCTCTCGATGCGGGCCTTGAGCTCCGCACCATCCGCTTTGCTGTCGACATCGGTGTCGGTGCTGAACAGCACGTTTCCGCTGGCGAGCACGGTCGACACGTCTGCGCAGCCGAAGCCGCGGAACGTCTCCGCGAGGTCGGCCATGGCGATGTTGATGCCGTTGACGTTGATCCCCCGAAGCAGGGCGGCGTAGCGGGTCATCGTTGACTCGTGCGAGGTTGGCTCATGCCAGAACCCTAGCGACGAAATGAGGCGGCGGCCACTTTCGACAGGAAGTAGTCGTGGAAGCGGTACTCCCCCGTGATCTCCGGGTGAAAGGAGGTGCCGAGGAGGTTGTCCTGCTCCACGGCGACGCAGCGGCCGTCGGCCAGCGTGGCCAGTGCGGTCGCGCGGGATCCGACGATCTCGACGATCGGGGCGCGGATGAACACGGCGTGCACCGGGGCCTCGCCGAGCACCGGGATGTCCAGATCGGTTTCAAACGAGGCGGTCTGCGAGCCAAACGCGTTGCGGCGCACGGCGATGTCGAGGCCGCCGATGCTCTGCTGCCCGGCGATCCCGTCGAGCACGGTGTCGGCGAGCATGATCAGGCCGGCGCACGTGCCGTACACGGGCAGTCCGGACCGAACGGCCTCCCGGAGAGGCTCGTGGAGGCCGAAGGCGCGGGCGAGCTTGTCCATCACGCTGGACTCGCCGCCCGGGATCACCAGTCCGCTGACGCGGGCCAGTTCCTCCGGGCGGCGAACGAGTTCGACCTCGGCGCCGAGGGACCGCAGTACCTCGGCGTGCTCCCGAAAATCACCCTGAAGGGCGAGAACTCCAACGCTCACCGACGAGGTACTACCAGCCGCGCTCGGAGAGACGGTGCGGCGCGGCGAGGTCGGTCACGTTGATGCCGACCATGGCCTCGCCCAGTCCGCGAGAGACTGCCGCGATGACGCTGGGGTCGTCGTAGAACGTGACGGCCTTGACGATCGCGTTAGCGCGGGCCTGCGGGTTGCCCGACTTGAAGATGCCGGAGCCGACGAACACGCCGTCTGCGCCGAGCTGCATCATCATCGCGGCGTCGGCGGGCGTAGCCACGCCGCCGGCGACGAAGAGGACGACCGGGAGCTTGCCGGTGGCGGCGACCTCGGCGACGAGTTCGTACGGAGCCTGCAGTTCCTTGGCCGCGACGTACAGTTCGTCCTTGCTGAGTGCCGACAGGCGGGCGATTTCGCCGTTGATCGTGCGGATGTGCTTGGTGGCCTCTGAGACGTCGCCAGTGCCGGCCTCGCCCTTGGAGCGGATCATGGCCGCGCCCTCGGTGATGCGGCGCAGGGCCTCACCGAGGTTGGTCGCGCCACAGACGAACGGAACCGTGAAGTTCCACTTGTCGATGTGGTTGACGTAATCGGCCGGGCTCAGCACCTCTGACTCGTCGATGTAGTCGACGTCGAGGGCCTGAAGAACCTGCGCTTCGACGAAGTGGCCGATGCGCGCCTTGGCCATGACCGGGATCGAAACCTCGGCGATGATGCTGTCGATCAGGTCAGGGTCGCTCATGCGAGCGACGCCGCCCTGGGATCGGATGTCGGCCGGGACGCGCTCGAGGGCCATGACGGCGACAGCACCGGCATCCTCGGCGATGCGTGCCTGGGCTGCGGTGACGACGTCCATGATGACGCCACCCTTCATCATGTCGGCGAGTCCGCGCTTGACGCGGCTCGAGCCAAACTGCTCGGCGGAAGTGGTCTCAGTCATATCTTCGATTCTATTCCTTGCGTGGTGGTGCACCGGTGCAGCGGGCCGCTGCCTGGTGGGGAAGGTGAAGCGGGAAGTGAAACTAGTGGTCGGCGCTCGGCCAGCCCTCGGCGACCTCGCGGCGAACGTCGCCGAGAAGGCGGGGAATCGCCTTCGTGCCGGCGATGATCGGGAAGAAGTTCGAGTCGAGGGCCCAGCGCGGAACGATGTGCTGGTGCAGGTGCTCCGCGATGCCGGCGCCGGCGATCCGCCCCTGGTTCATGCCGATGTTGAAGCCGTCGCAGTGCGACACCTTCTTCAGCACGCGCATCGCGACCTGGGTCAGGGTACCGATCTCGGCGATCTCCTCCGGCCTCGCCTCGTCATATGTTGCAACGTGGCGATACGGGCAGACGAGCAGATGGCCGCTGTTGTACGGGAACAGGTTGAGCAGAACGTAGGCGTGATTGCCGCGAGCGACGATGAGCGCCTTCTCGTCGTCCATGCTCGGCGCGAGGCAGAACGGGCAATCGTCCGGATGCGGCTGCTGGCCCTCCTGGATGTAGACGAGACGGTGCGGCGTCCACAGCCTTTGGAAGGCGTCCGGAACGGCAGCGAAGTCGGAGGAGTGCTCCACTCCCTCGAACTCGTCACTGATCTCAGCCATGTCAGACCTGCCCCTGGCCCGTCACCTGCGCACGCGACTGGATGGACGCCACGATGCGGTCGATGGCGTCATCCACCGCCACACCGTTGTCCTGGGTGCCGTCGCGGAACCGGAAGCTGACCGCACCGTTGGCGCGGTCGTCTTCGCCGACGATCAGCTGGAACGGGATCTTCGCCTTGGTGTGGTTGCGGATCTTCTTCTGCATCCGGTCGTCGGAGTGGTCGACCTCCGCGCGCACTCCAACCGCCTTGAGCCGGGCGATGATCTCGTCGAGGTACGGGCCGTACTGCTCGGAGACCGGGATGCCGACGACCTGCACCGGGGAGAGCCACACCGGGAACGCGCCGGCATAGTGCTCGGTGAGCACGGCGAAGAAGCGCTCGATGGAGCCGAACAGCGCGCGGTGGATCATCACCGGGCGCTGGCGGGATCCGTCTGAGGCCGTGTACTCCATCTCGAAGCGTTCCGGCAGGTTGAAGTCGAGCTGGATCGTCGACATCTGCCAGGTGCGGCCGATCGCGTCGCGCGCCTGTACCGAGATCTTGGGGCCGTAGAACGCGGCGCCGCCCGGGTCGGAGACGAGTTCGAGACCGGATGCCTCGGCAACCTCGGCGAGCGTCTTGGTCGCTTCCTCCCAGGCCTCGTCGCTGCCGACGAACTTCTTCGGGTCCTTGGTGGACAGCTCGAGGTAGTAGTCCTCCAGTCCGTAGTCGGCGAGCAGCTGCAGCACGAAGTTGAGCGTGCTGGTCAGTTCCTCTTTCATGCCCTCTCGGGTGGTGTAGATGTGTGCGTCGTCCTGGGTCATGCCGCGCACCCGGGTCAGGCCGTGCACCACGCCCGACTTCTCGTAGCGGTACACCGAACCGAATTCGAACAGGCGCATCGGCAGGTCGCGGTAGCTGCGGCCGCTCGATCGGAAGATCAGGTTGTGGAACGGGCAGTTCATCGGCTTGAGGTAGTAGTCGACGCCCTGGCGGGTCACGTGGCCGTCTTCGTCGCGTTCCTCGTCGACGTGCATCGGCGGGAACATGCCGTCGGCGTACCAGTCGAGGTGTCCGCTTGTTTCGAACAGGTTCGACTTGGTGATGTGGGGCGAGTAAACGAAGTCGTAGCCGGCCTCCGCGTGACGCTTGCGGGAGTAGTTTTCCATCTCCTGGCGGATGATGCCGCCCTTGGGGTGGAAGACAGCCAGGCCCGAGCCGATCTCCTCGGGAAAGCTGAACAGGTCCAGTTCGGCGCCGAGCTTGCGATGGTCGCGCTTCGCGGCCTCTTCCTGGCGGGCCTGGAACGCGCGCAGCTCGTCCTTGGTGGGCCAGGCGGTGCCGTAGATGCGCTGCAGCTGCGGGTTGTTCTCCGAGCCGCGCCAGTAGGCGGCGGCCAGGCGGGTGAGCGAGTAGCCGTTGCCGATCATCCGGGTGTTGGGCAGGTGCGGGCCGCGGCAGAGATCTTTCCAGACCGTCTCCCCCGTCTTCGGGTCGACGTTGTCGTAGATCGTGAGTTCGGCGCCGCCGACCTCGACCGATTCGTTGTCGCCGCCCTCCGCGGCCCCGCCCTTGATGCCGATGAGCTCGAGCTTGTACGGCTCGGCGGCGAGCTCGGCGCGGGCCTCTTCGTCGGTCACGACGCGGCGCACGAACCGCTGGCCCTGGCGGATGATGCGGTCCATGGCCTTCTCGAGCGCCTTGATGTCTTCGGGGGTGAAGGGCTCCAACACGCCGAAGTCATAGTAGAAACCGTCGGTGACGGGCGGGCCGATCCCGAGGCGTGCCTCCGGGTTCACCGTCTGCACCGCCTGGGCGAGAACGTGTGCGGCCGAGTGGCGCAGGATGTTCAGTCCGTCGGGCGAGCCGATGGTCACCGGTTCCACGGCATCCGTTGTCGTCACGGACGTTGCGAGATCCCTAAGTTCGCCGTTGACGCGCATAGCGACAACGGAACGGTCGGTGAATAGCTCGAAGCCGTCAACCACGGTATAACTCCCTTTTCTGCGGACGTCTCCAACTTTAGCGGCGTACGCGAGGAGTCCTGTCAGCCAGTGGCGCCGCAGGCCCGGATGTCAGTAGGCCAGGTCGAAGCTCGGCTGCCTGCGGAGAAGGTACTGCACGATTTCCGGGGATGCCGCGAGCACCTTGACGATGCCGGACTCCTGGCGGGCCGAGCTTGCATCGAAGGCAACGGAAATGGCGTGGAACGTGGCGCCACCGTCCAGCAGCTTCGACAGCGCCACCGCGATCGTCTCGTTGACATAGCCGACCGGGCGGCCGGCAGCTGCCTGGACGGCAATCGCGCTGCCGTCGCCCACGTGGTGAAGCTCGCGCACAAGGGAGACGGTCGATCCGGGCTGGAGCAGCCCCTCCCGCGCAGCGATCCGGTGGCAGTCCACTCCCTGCAGGTCAACGGTCCAGATTCCCATCCGCCTGAGGTGGGTGTCTGCAACGCTGACGAGCTCACCGGTCGCGGATGCGGCGAACCGCAGTTCACCGGAGTGCATCTGCAGGTGCAGGTCGGGCATGGCGAGAGCTTCCATTGACTTTGCGGCCCATTCCAGGAGGCACAGCAAGACGGCCATGAGCAGTGCAAGTCCGAACATGAACCCCATTTGGCGACCTCCTCCTTGAGCGTGGTGCACAACCGGCACGAGTTGGTATCCCCCTTCCGGTTGACACGTGCGCCCAGTCAGAGTGGCGTCGGCCGCTCCTCGAACGCCCGCGCGGAGCCGGCGCACGGGCACGCAACGGGACGTGCGCCCGGCCCGCCGCGTATGGGAAACAGGACGAATTGACGGTGTGTGCCCGAAAACAGGAGGAATTCACCTCGTCCACGTGTGGCTTCCTGTTTTCGCGAACCCGGGACGTGGCTGCGTCCAGGGGCTTACATTTGTATGCGCATCCAACTAACCTGTGCGAATGATTACTCAGACTTGTCCCGAGTGCGGAGCCGCCGCCGTGACGTTCGGAGCCTATGTGTCGCACCCTGACCTCGGACCGCTCGAATGGATTGACACCTGCACCAACGATTGGTGCGAGTGGGAACAAACCGGCATAGAAGTCTAGAGTTTTTGGGCACAAAAAAACCCCCGAGTTACCGGGGGTTTTGCTGTGGGCGATACTGGGATCGAACCAGTGACCTCTTCCGTGTCAGGGAAGCGCGCTACCGCTGCGCCAATCGCCCATGTCCCGTGAAATACTTCCCAGGAATGGAGGTGGATACGGGATTCGAACCCGTGTATACGGCTTTGCAGGCCGCTGCCTCGCCTCTCGGCCAATCCACCTTGGGTTCACCACCAAAGAGAATCGGCCTTTCGGCCGATTCAATTCGAGCGGATGACGAGATTCGAACTCGCGACCCTCACCTTGGCAAGGTGATGCGCTACCACTGCGCCACATCCGCAACTGTCTGCATTTCTGCTGACTTGAAGACTCTAGCTGATACCTCGGTCGATATTCAAACCGAGCCAACGCGGCGTGTCTCCGCCGCCTCGATGTGGTCCGCCTGCCCCGTCTGGACTAGTATCGTAAGTCGCGGTTGAACTCGTTTTGACCGCAGTTGGGCGATTGGCGCAGTTGGTAGCGCGCTTCCTTCACACGGAAGAGGTCATCGGTTCGAGTCCGGTATCGCCCACAGTGGGAACCCCGGTCAGCCGGGTTTTTCTTTGCCCAAATCCTCCCTGGGAGCGTGCAATCAGGCCGGCGGCGTGCGGTTTCCATCCTCCGATGAAGACTTTGTTAGGACAATATATATTATTGATGAATCCCAACATTGGGCGCCAGGACGGGTGGTCTCTTTGATGAACGCGGTTGCGAGGCATGCGCGCGCGCTGTTCGTCATGGGGCCGGCCGAGAATGACCATTTGGCCGCGCTGCGGGTGGGGCTCAGCGTGGGGGTCCCGTCGCTCGTGTTGCTTTTCGCCGGGCGGCCCGACCTCATCATCTACGCCGTCTTCGGCGCATTCACCGGCATGTACGGACGCGCTGAGGACCACCAGCGTCGACTGAGACACCAGAGCCAGGCAGCTGCCATGCTGCTCACGGGCGTGAGCGTCGGCGTTCTCTTGTCCGTGCTCCACGTCCACTCGTTGGGCCTCGTGGGCATCGAATGCGGCCTGGCCGGGCTCGGTTCCCTGGCGGCTGACCGAGCCGGGCTGAAGCCGACCGGACCGTTCTTCGGACTCTTTGCACTGGGCGCTTGCGCATCGGTTCCGACCGCTGTCCCGCCCTGGGTAGCGATACTCATCTGCGCCGGCTCCGCCATGTTTTCCCTGCTCGTGGGTTTCGCCGGGTGGGCACGCAGTCGCCGATGGGAACCGGGAGCCCGCCGGAGTCCCGGCCCTCTGCGGGGGCAACGTGGTATGACGGCCCTTGTGCACGCGGGTAGCTACGTCGTCGCCGTCGGAGCGGCGGGGGCCCTCAGCACACTCGCGGGGATCGGGCACCCCTACTGGGCCATGGCTGCAGCGGCGGTTCCGTTGGCTGCGGCAGACGTTACGAGCCGCATCCACAGGGGCATCCACCGCATCGTCGGAACCCTGGGTGGGCTTGCTGTAACCGCGCTGATTCTGCTCCCTTGGCACGGGCCCGATCCGATCGTCCTCGCGGTCTTCGTGGTCATCCTTCAGTTCCCGACGGAATTGTTCATTACACGTCATTACGCGCTCGCACTCGTCTTCTTTACTCCCCTGATCCTGTTGATGACCCAGCTCGCGAACCCGAGAGACCCCGCCACCCTCCTGACCGATCGGGCCGTGGAAACGCTCCTCGGTGCACTCGTCGGCATCGCCGTCGTGCTCGCCGCCCGCCCGCTCACCCCTCAGGCTGAGCAACCACTTCTCGCGCAGGTCCAGCCATGACAGCAACGACGATGCACGACACGCGGCAGTCGGGATGCGTCGGCCCCACCCGGAACCGCTAGGCTCGAAGTCAAGCATTTGTACACTCCCGCGTCATTGCGCGGTGGAATCCCCGTTTTTTGGGGGGCATGAAAGGCATCGCCGCTTCCGTCACACGGAAGAGGTCATCGGTTCGAGTCCGGTATCGCCCACAGGAATTACCCCGGTCACCCCGGGGCTTTTTCTGTTTCTACGGATGGTTACCCGACCCCGGAAGGCGGTCATCCGTCAACTGGCGGGTTCCTTACATTGTCTATTGGGAGCTGTGTGATGACGGATTACCCCTTTCTGCTGGACCGCGGCCCGCAGCTTGCGAGCGCTGTCGGTGCCGCGAGGGCAGCGGTCGTCCAGGCGCTGGAAGCGACAGACGCAGCCGCCGCCCTGGCTCTTCCCTCCGGGTCCGCCCCGGTCGACGCGCTCAAGGCCGCCGCCCTGGCCCTGTCTGAGGCAATCGAGAGCGTTGGAGCCCTCGAGGCGAACCAGCCACACACCGACGCACAGCTTCGTGACGCGTTGTCGCTGCTCAGCGCGACGCTCGAATCCACCGCCGACGGCATCCTCGTCGTGACCATGGACGGCCGGATCGCCGGCGTCAACGAGCGCTTCACACGCATGTGGGGCATCCCCGACGGCCCGCTGACCTCCGGCGACGACGACCAGGTCATGTCCTTCGTGCTGGATCAGCTCGTGGATCCCGCCGGTTTCGCCCAGAAGGTGCGCGACCTCTACGACGATCCGGATGCCGAGAGCAACGACACCCTCGACTTCCACGACGGCCGGACCTTCGAACGTTATTCGCGACCGCAGCGGGTCGCACAGCGGGTCGTCGGGCGGGTCTGGAGCTTTCGGGATGCCACACCGCAGCGCCGGGCCGAGGAGCAGGCCCGACAGGCCATTGCGGAGCTGGCCGAACAGTCCGAGCAGCTCAAGCTGCTTGCCTTCCGTGATCCCCTGACGAACCTGGGCAACCGGGCACTCTTCCTGGACAGGCTGGAGCATGCCCTGCACGCGCGCGATCGCGCCTCGGTCAGCGTGCTGCTCCTGGACCTGGATGATTTCAAGAAGGTGAACGACATCCTGGGGCACCAGGCGGGCGACGAACTGCTGGTCGCCCTGGCCCAGCGCCTGAACGCCTGCGTGCGGCCACACGACACCGTGGCCCGGCTCGGCGGTGACGAGTTCGTCGTGTTGCTCCATGGCGACAGGGACGCCGAGGCGGTGGCAGGCCGAATCGTGGCATCGCTCAGCGAACCCATCGACATCCACGGTCGCAGCCTGAATCCGAGCGCGAGCCTTGGCCTCTCCTCCGTCGACGACGGGCCGCTCCTCGGCTCCGAGCTGATGCGCCGGGCCGACATCGCCATGTACGCGGCTAAGGCGGAGGGAAAGAATCGTCACCTTCGGTTCCGCCCCGACATGATGACCGACTTGATCGTTCGCGCCGACGTGGAAGAGGGCCTGCGCCACGCCGTCGACCGCAACGAGATCATCGTGCACTTCCAGCCCATCCTTGCCGCGGCGGAGGGGGCGATGACCCAGGTTGAGGCCCTCGTCCGCTGGCAGCGGCCGACCGGCCTCGTGCCGCCCCTGGATTTCATTCCCGCCGCCGAGAGCATCGGCATGATCAACGAGATCGGTCAGGAAGTACTTGCCCAGGCCTGCCTCGCATTGCGTACCTGGCTGGAGGAGTGCGACCTGCACTCCGTCGCGGTGAACGTCTCCGGGGTGCAGTTGCGAGAGAAGCACTTCGCGGAGCGCATCCTCGCGGTCGTGGCTGGGAGCGGGGTCCGCCCTGAGCAGCTCGTCCTCGAGGTCACCGAGAGCGTCTTCCTCTACCCGGGCCCGGAGGTCGCCGACCAGCTCGCGCTGCTGCGTTCCCACGGCATCCGAGTTGCCATCGATGACTTCGGCACCGGCTACTCCTCCCTGGGGCGCCTGCAGGAACTTCCGGTCGACTCATTGAAGGTCGACCGAACCTTCGTCGATCTGATCAAGACCGGCACCGAAAACCTGCCCATCCTCAGCTCGATGATCGACATGGCGCACAACCTCGGGCTGCACGTGACCGCGGAGGGCGTCGAGACCGAGGC
>DAIMHX010000052.1:0-18971 GCA_036723055.1 Microbacteriaceae bacterium | reverse complement strand
ACGCCGGTGCCGAAGGGCAGGGTGCGCAGGCGGCCGGTGTCCATGATCGGGACTCGGCGCACCGATCGGGAGGTCGATCGCCGGCCGTTGTGGTCGCGGGATTCGGTTTCGGTCTGTTCGTCGCGCTCGCCGATCAGCGCGGTCAGGTCGGCGAGGTCGCGGGCGTTGGATCCGCCGCCGAGGATGACCTTGACGATGGCCGAGTCCCAGATGGCGTTGCCTTCGTGTTCGCCCCACCTGGCACGTGCTTGGGCCAGTGACTGCAGCACGGCGACGGTGGTGATGCCGCTGCCGCCGCCCTCGCTCATCAAGGCCGGCAGGGAGGGCAGCGGGTAGTTGGCGACTTCGTCGAGCACGAGTGCCAGGGGCGGGTCCATCCGTGCGCCTGGTGAGCTGGCGGCGAGGTGTCGGGCGGCTTCGGCGACGTCCTCGAGGTAGGCGCCGATGAGGTTCGCGGCGGCGCCGGCACCTGATGAGGTTCCGAGCAGGTACAGCGTCCCGCTGTTGCGCAGGAAGGTGGTCGGGTCGAAGTTCTCGTCGTGCCGGGGGCTGACGGCGTCCAGAACACGTGGGTCGGCCAGGCAGGCCAGTGCGGTGCGCACGCCGACCCAGATGGAGTCGCGGGTTCGCGGGTCGGAGTTGATGGCGTTGTCGAGCGCCTCGGACCATCCTTGCGCGGCGTGGTTGGAGGCGGACAGGAGCCGGGCCGCCTCGCCGGCTGCCGACGGTGAGAGCGACCAGCGGTACAGCTCGGCCGGCGGTCGGCCGTCGAGTGCTGCCGCGTGCAGGAAGGCCCGCAGCACCGATTCGGTTTGGGCCTGCCAGAAGTCCCGGCCATCGACACCCGTCGCGGTGCCGGCGGCCAGTGCCCGCGCCCGGATCATCGCGGTCTGGGGTTGTTCGCAGCCGCGGATCGGTGACCAGCGCAGTGCCGAGCTCACGCCGGGCGCCAGGCGTTGCGGGTCGAACACCGCGACCGGTCCGCCACGTCGTGTGCGGGCGGGCAGTGTTGCCGAGATGTTGTCCGGCCGGGTCGAGGTAGTCACCACGGCACCCGGTGCGTCGAGGATCATCGGGATCACCAGGTGCAGGCCCTTACCCGAACGCGGCGGCCCGAGCACGATCATCGAATCCTCCACCGATACCCACACGTCGCGTCCGTTCGCGCGGCCGAGCCGGTAGCCGACCTCGGCCGGCTCCGGCCGGGTGAGCGATGGCCGCACGACCCGCGCCTTTCCCAGCAGCGCTTTGTGACCGGCGGCTCGGGCGCTCTCGTGCGTGTCCGCCAGGCCCGGGAGCAGCCGCGGGTCTGATTCGGTGCGCCGGGTGTATCGCCGGTAGGTGACGATCGCGGCGACGATCGCGGCGGCGAGCAGGGCCGCGACCAGGCCGCTCACGATCCAATACCAAAGTGCGCCCGGCATGTGCTCGCCCCAGGCAGCGCTCGGATTGCCAGGAGAACGCACGAGCTGGACGAGCCCGACGCCGATCTTGTGGACGGGCATCGGGGAGCCGACCAGCAGCGCGTTACAGGCCGCTCCCAGCCACAGGGCGGCACCGGCAGCCGCGCAGGAGATGACGATCCCGGCGAGGAGCTTGTCGTTCGTGTCGAAGGTGCCGGATCCGGGGCTCATCGCGGTGCGCGACATTGTCACACTCCGATCGCGGCGGGTTCGGTGCAGGGGACGTCGACAGCGAGGCTGGCCGTTCGGGGTTGCCGTGCTGCGCGGACACGCTCCAGTGCCGCTTCGATGCCGGGGGGCGCTCCGCCGAGCCCGTGATCGGTGTCGAGTGCGTTCAGAATGTCGCGGGCGGCGTTGACGACGCGCTGCGCTGTCGTTCGCACAACATCGGCCGGGTTGGTGACACCGGCCCAGCTCGTCACATACGGCACGCTGTAGCTGCTGGTGTCCATGCCGTGCGCCGAGGCGATGATGTAGGCGAGCGACTCCGCCTCCACCTCTGCCCGGCCACGATGCGCGGCGCCGGAACGCGCGAGCTCAGGGTCGGCCTTCGGGTCGTGCAGCAGGACGTGACCGCTCTCGTGGGCGAGGGTCTTCACCCGAGCGGCCCCGCCCATGTCGGCGCGGACGCTGACCGTGCGTGTCACGAAGTTGGTCAGTCCGTTTGCCCCGCCGATCGCTTCGGCATCGGGAACATCACCGACGGTGAAGCCCCGCTCGCGCAGGAACGAGCTCAGCTGCTCGTGCAGACCGACCGGTGCCTGCCCGTGCAACAGCTGCGGTTGGTGCTGCTCGGGCACAGGTGCACCGGAGGTCTGGCTGACGTCGAACACGTAGGCGACGGTGAAGCCACGCAAACTGGCTGGGCCACGCACGAGCGCCTCGCCGTCACCGACGTCCTCACGTTGGGACAGTGGTCGCAGCGATCCGTCGCCTTGCCGTGCGGCGCGGGCACGGTAGGAGACTGGCGCCAGGATCGCGTAACCGTGCTGACCCTTGTCGACCGATCGGCCCAGCGCCTTCCAGGTGCGGAATCCGGCGACGTAGCGCGGTACCGGCTCGACGACTTGCCCTTCGCGGTAGGCACGCTGGTGCTGAACGGCGATCAGAGCCTGGTTGTCCGTTGAGTACCGGTGAAACCGTCCGGCGAAGTCCAGCAGCCGCTTCCAGTCGTCGCTGGACTGGATCGCCTCAACACTCTCGACGAGCAGCTCGTGCAGCCGCTGCACCTGCTCGTGCCGCCGAACGTTCATTGCAACCTCCATCGTGTGTCGCTTCACAGATGGGTGCGCGCGGGGTGCAACCGTCGAAATGCGACGCGCGGTTGCCGGTCATGCGCGCGGTCGTGTCGAAGACGGCCAGTTCATCGGCGGTCATCTGGTGTTGCACGACGAAGCCACGTTTGCCGATGCGCCACAGTCCTTCGCCGACCCCGAGGTCGGTGAGCAGTTCCTTCTCGGTCGCGGTGAGCCCGAGGGCGGCAGCGGTGCCGGCGAGCTGGTCGCTCTCCTGCCGGTAGGTGATGCGGGTCGAGCAGTCGGCCAGAAGCCCGGCAGCCAGCGCACGGGATTGGCTGCTCGCGTCGCCGATGGCGTCGAGGTCCGAGAGCCGGTGGATGACCATCAGGTTCGCGATCCCGTAGGCGCGGGACAGTTTCCACTGCGACTGCATCCGCCGGATCAGCGAGGGTTGAGCCATGATGCGCCACGCCTCGTCGTAGACGATCCACCGCTGCCCGCCGTCGGGGTCCAGCAGCGAGGCTTCCATCCACGACGACGCACAGGTCATGACGAGGGCCAGCAGTTCGTCCGAACCGCTGACGCGGGACAGGTCCAGCGTCACCATCGGCGACGTGGGGTCGAAGCGGACGGTGGAGGGTCCGTCGAACAACCCGGCGAGGTCGCCGTAGACCAGACGCCGCAAGGCGTGTGCGGGCTGGCGACCGTCCTCGCGCAGCTGCGCAACGGACGCATCGGTGCCGTCGGGTCTGGGGTCGAGCATCCGATCGACGACCATCGGCAGGGTCGGTGTCGCACTGTCGCCCACGGCGGATCGCAGTGCCGCGTCCAGGGCGGTGTGTTCGGTCGGGTGCAGTGGGCGGCCGAGCACGGTCTCGGTGAGCGAGCCGAGCAGCTCACGCCGGCGCTGCCACAGCAGCGCCGTCCATTCGGTGTCGTCGACGCCCGGCGGCCGGGTGCCCTCATCGAGGGGGTTGAGCCGGTGCGGCAGGCCGTGTCCGAGGGCGATCGCCTGGCCGCCGACGGCGTGCGCGACCGCCGTCCATTCGCCCTTCGGATCACCGGGCACATAGGCACGGCGACCGAACGCGATCGAGCGGGCGATCAGGCTCTTCGCCAGGCAGGACTTCCCGACGCCGATGACACCGGCGAGCAGCACGTTCGGGTTGGTGATGACGCCCTGCTGGTAGAGCACCCACGGGTCGAAGCAGAATGAGCCGCCGGAGTAGAGGTCTTCCCCGACCAGGACGCCCTGCCCGCCGAGGCCGGCTTCGGCGAGGAACGGGTACGCCCCGGACAGCACAGCGGACGTCGCCCGGTGTGGCTTGACCCGAAATCCTCGGTAGGAGCGCAGCGCGGCTGGCCCCGTCTCGCCACCTCGCGGGAGGTAGGCCGCCTGCCTGCGTTCGGCGCGCTCAAGCTCACGTGTGGCCCGGGTGCGCCCCGCCTCGGATCGACGTTGCCGCATCTGTAGGTCGCGGGTGATGCGATGCAGGACCCGCCGAACATCGCGCCCCATGTCCGCGGGGGTGAACAGGGTCGTGTAGTTCCGGCGCCGGGTCACAGCCCACGTCCCAGTGGCAGCGCGGCGGCGGCGAACGCCTGGCTCTGCTGCCCGACCAGGCGCCGGGTTTCGCAGCCGCACTGGATCGCGGCGCGCTGCACGTCGGCGACGGCAGCGTCGAGCTCGTCCTTGGATTGTGCGGTGACGGCGAGGAAGCCGGCGAAGAGCAGGTCGGTGTGCCCGGCGACCAGTTCGCGTTCGCGTTGCTGCAGGTCCTCGTACTCTTGGCTGTCGGACAGGTCCTGTATTTGCCCGATCCTGGCCTTCTGCTGGGCGTCGGTGATGTAGTCGACCTTCTGCCGTCGGATGCTGCGGATCGCTTCCCGGCTCGGTACCGGATGCGCCACGAGCGAGAACGACTTGTGGATCCCGGCCTTGAGGATCAGCGGGTGCAGGAAGCTCGGGAAGACATCGCTGCGCGGCCACTCGCTGACCCACAGCACCGCGGTATGCGCACAGTCATCGGCGATGAAGTGGTCCCAATGCTCGTGCACGCCGAGCGGGCCGGCGGTCGCGAGTCCGCGTCCGACCTGACCTGACCCTCGCATGACCGACGCCGGGTCGTAGGCGCCGCGGATCACCTGGGCCAGCTGATCCGGGCCGAGCCAGCCGCTGACTTTCAGGTCGGCGGCGCGCAGCGCGACCGCGAGCACCGCCATGTCCTGCCGCAGTACCGCTGCCGCGCCGGCAAGACCTCTGCCCTGCTGCCTGATGGCGCGAGCCGATTGGCGTAGGTCCAGGGTGAGGCTGACGGTGGTGCGGTGCCGCGAGGACGCCGGTGCTGCGGACGCGATGAGCTCCGCGTAGTTCCGGTCGGCCCACTGATCACGCTTGAGGCCGTGGTCCTGCCAGTAGCCCGCGACCTCGCTGCCCGTGTCGGGGATCGTCGCCTCGAGCACCTGCACCGTTGCGATCTGCTCGGTCGCGGCCAGCACGGCGAGTACCCGCCCCCAGCTGCTCACGCGGCGATCCTGCTCGGCCGGCCCGAGCAGGACGAACGAATGATGCAGGACGACCGCGCTGGCGGTGAGGGTGCGCCGGTACGGGTCATGCACCATCGCCGCACCCGACGGTGCGTCGAAATGGACCCGCAGCGCGGCAGCATCACCGGGCAACGCGAGCGTCCCCGCCGGGCGCGGGCGCAACGGCCGCACGCCGTAGACGTTCTGGTGACGGGCCCGCCGCAACCCCCAATGCCCGGCGACAGGCACCCACTCCACCGCCGTTCGCCCGGCGACCGGCACGAACGCGGCCGACACCAGCACGAGCACGACAGGGGAGGCGAGCAGTGCGCCGAGCATGCCGGCGAAGAACAATGCCGGAACGAGTACCGCGAACGCTGCGGCGATCACCGCCACCCGCGGGCCCGAGAACCCGAGCAGGAACCCCTTGCTCTGCAGTCTCCCGAACCGAACCGTCCGGGCCTGCGGGACGGCGCTCATGTCGCCTGGCTCCAGTCGACTCCATGCCGGGACGGTGCGGCCGGCCGGGACGGGCTGGATCTGGCTGCTGTCGGTTGCGCCGGTTGGTTCGATTGCGACGCGTCGGTGGACGTAGCGATTGAGCTGGCAGCTGTGGCAACACGGGTAGGTGCAGAGGCGAGCCGTCCCGCCGCCGCACCCGCAGCCACCGCCGGCACAACCGTCGAGGCCGCGGCAGCCGGCGCGGTTGCGGCAGTGCCACTGCCGGAGGAGGCGAAGACCTTCTGCGCCGAGCCCTTCATCGCGGTCGATGCGGCGACGGCCGTACCGGCCGCGGCCTTGGCATCGGACATCATCCCGCTGTGATGGGCCGCTGCGATATCCCCGCCGACGTAGTGCACCAGCTTGAACACCAACCAAGGTGCGAAGCAGGCCATCACCAGCAGCAGCATGCCGGTCATCAGGTTCGACAGACCGTGCCATCCGCTGCCGGACTGGCCGACAAGAGAGATCGCGATCGTGAAGATCAGGACGATGACGAGCTTGGAGAAGATCATCGCGAGTGTGAACTCGATCCACCTGCGGACCCAGTGGCGAGTGGCATCCGCTGAGGCTCCGCCGAATGCGACGGGTGCGAACACTGCGGCGACGATGATCATTGCCTTGCGGATGATGAACACCGCCCACACGAGCACGGACGCGATCACGAAGAAGAATGACAGCGCGATCACGAGCGCGGGGGTGAACCAGCCGCCGCTCAACGCGACGACCGGCGTCATCTTGCGACCCATCGACCCGAGATCGCCGAGGCCGGCGGTGTGCACGATCCCGTCGGACAACTCATCGGTCAGCACCAGCAGCGTCTCGGTGATGATGACGGCGGCGGACGCGCCGAGGAACGCGATGCCGCAGCCCGTGACCGCTCGGGCCAGAGCGTGCGGATCTCGTCGCAGACCGCCCTTGATGAGCTGCATGACGAACAACGCCGCCACCATGACGCCTGCGATCTCTGCCGTGATGCCGATGTCGGACTTGAACCAGCCGCCCGTGAGATCCACCGATGTGGTCGTCGAGATCGCCGACCACATCCAGTCGCACATCGTCTTCGCTGCCTCAGCGAACGACTTCGCGATCAACCCGAAGCCGGCTGAGGCAGCCTTACCGGCGGTTGCGCCGACGACGTCGCCGACTGCGCTGCAGATGAATTGAAGCGGACCGCATCCCATGACAACTCCTCTCGGCTCGGGCTGGAATCAGATCGCCGCGCCGGCCTGCTGGAAAAACGCGATGATCACGTCCGCGCCACCCACCAGAAGCGCGCACACCGCGGCCACGACCACGCCGACCTTTCCGCGCCCGGCGAGATGCGGGTTCGCCGAGTGCGACCCGAGCGCCCACACGATCGCTGAGATCGCGATACCGCCAACGCCTGCGATCAGGCCGAACGTCAGCAGGGCGCCGACGATCTTCCTGGCCTCCGACACGCCAGGCAGTCCGTTGTCGTTCGGGCTGATCCCAGGACCGTTGGCGAGTAAGGACGACAGAGCGAGAACCGTGGACATTCCGCTGCACCTCCGCGACTGTGGGCGGCCGCTCCGCCCACACGCCATGGAGAGCGCCGAAGGTGCAATCAGCTGTCGGGGCGCCACACGGTTCGCACGCGCGCTCGCCGCGGCGTGCCGCATCGACCCGCACGTCGACGATGCCGCGAGGCCAGCACTCGGGGCCCACGCGACCAGCGTTGGCAGCCATCCTCCGCGTCGCGCGCGGTCAAACAAGGCCAGGTGACTTCCGTGCCTACGCGGCGGCGGCTCGGAACAATTTGGAGCGGCATGGATCCGCCCAGATTTGCCGAATGGCGGACGTTGCCTGACTGAGTGAATATGTCGTCCCGTGCATGGAGTTGCACAAGATGCCACTGGGAGAAGTGAGTGGCCAGCAACCGCCGTCGACGCAGATCCTCGTGCCCCCGCCCGCAGGAGTTTCGGCTTGCGGGGACGGTCTACGCCATCAGATCGCCGAATATCGAACGCGTTCAGGAGCGCGTACGACCGGACAATGGCTTCGATATGTGCGGTATCGAGCTCGCGGCAACCCGCGGCACTGGTCAGCGGTTCGCATCCCTTGAGGTCGAGGTTGGGCGCCGGTCTGGAGGCCGCAGTTCATATATGGATTCATTGCTCGCAGCCAGAGGGGATCCGAGGTTCTGGCGCTGGCGCAGCCGAGACCCTGCCTCCGGCGCTGGGCTTCCTCGGCATTCGCGGTGCTTAGGTGATAGGGAGGTCCGGTGGACTCCGAATCTGGTGGTAGCGCCGCACGCGAGCTGTGGCGGCATGAGGCACTCGATTTCACGCCTTGGCTGCTCGCCAACGCGGATCAGCTTGCGACCGCGATTGGGCTCGATCTGGAGCTTCACCAGGCTGAACATCGAGTCGGGTCCTTCTCTCTGGACCTGATCGGTCGCGATCGCACCCACGATTGCGTTCTGATCGTCGAGAACCAGCTCGAGCCAACTGATCACTCCCACCTTGGCCAGTTGCTGACCTACGCAGGCGGCACGACGGCCGCCACCCTTGTCTGGCTCGCGACCGCGTTCCGCGCCGAACACGGGCGCGCGCTCGAGTGGCTCAACCGGTCTAGCCGAGAGGATGTTGCCTACTACGGCGTCGAGATCCACGTCGTAACCGAGGGCCAGACCCTGTCCCCGGATCTGCGCCTCGTTGTTGGACCCAACCACGCATTCGTCCCAAGCCGGTCGTCGCGCGCAGTCCGCGAGGAAGACGACGCAGCAAGTCAACAGCGAGCTGGATTCTTCGACGAGCTTCTCGATCATCTCCGCAGCGAACCGCGCGATTGGCGACTCGCCGGACGCGGCCGTACTGGCCGTGGCAGTCCCATCGTCCGGCCTATCGCAGAGGGCCAGATCTGGTGCACCTTCTTGCCTTCGCAGGGCCAGATTCGCGTCGACCTCTATCTCGACCACAAAGACAGTGCCGTTGATCGTCGCATCTTCGACGAGCTATACGCCCGTCGAGGCGACATCGAAACTCAAGCCGGCCAGCCGCTGGTTTGGGAACGTGAGGTAAGGCAAGGCAAAGGTTCCCGAGTTGCAGCAACCGTCGACGGAACGGTCGGTGACGCAGAACGTCGTGCGGAGAACATCGCCTGGTGCGCGCGCCAAGTCGTCGTCCTGACTGAGGCGACACGTGAGTGCGCGACTTAAGTACTTGGGCACTGCGCGCTCGCTTCGCGCAGACAATCAGGCACGGCACGGCGAGGAAGACTCGGTGCCCGAACGACTTTTCTGAGTGCGGCCAACGGTGACCATCATCCGCCCCGAACGACAGCTCGGCGTGCGGAGAATCGACTCGTGAGTGTCAGGCGAGGGCGGTCACGACGTCTTCGGTGCGGCCAATCATCTCAAGGTGACCCTCCATCGTCTGGACTTCGGTCATCCCGCACGCCGCGAAGAACGCGATGCGCCCGTGTTGTTCCTGCACTCCGCCACCACGCGAAGGGCAGGTGCGAATGTAAGGCACGCCCTCTGCGGCGGCAACGTGCGCTGCGGCGGCCATGAGCGCCTGACCAATGCCACAGCGCTGCGCGTCGGTCGCGACGACGATCTCCGACACCCACAGTCGGTGATCGTTGGCGTATACGACGGCTGGCGCGTGGTGAAGCGGGGCATCGGGTTCTTCGAGCCAGTACATAAGGACGCCAGCGAGTTTTCGGTGCCGTCGGGCGAGCAAGTAGTTATCTCGCTTGCGGATGCCGCCTGGCGGGCTCCATTCGGCGGACGTGTATAGCGCACCGATCTCGGGGATGTCGCGCGCGATCCCGTGGGTGATGTGTACTGCGGTTGCGTCAGAAGGGGTGGGCCGTGCGGTGAGGCCGCGCAGCCAGCGATGTGTCATGTGGGCAATAGGGCGCGGTCGGGTCCGCCGGATTGGCGCCATTCGGGCGCGTCGACCTCCTCGCGGAACTCCAGCAGGTTTTGGCTGTCGAGTCCGACTATGGCGTCGCGGACTTCGGCCGGGGTCACGTAGAAGAACTCGCGCCGGGCGTTGACGTGGTTGACCCGTTGCGCGGCGAAGTGCCGGTGCAGTGCTGCCTCCAGCGCGACCGCGTCGTCGCTGAAGATGATGGCGTGGACGTCGAAACGGAATGGGACGGAGGCGTCTCCGAGTTCGCGGACGCGGTCCATGGGGTCCAGCCTTCGGGTCATGCCGATCTCGACCATCCGCTTGCCGAAGGCGCCGATGTTGGAGATCACGTATACGTGGTCTAGCCGTAGGTTCGCGCGTCGTTGCGCTAGGCCGGCAAGTGCCGCTGCGATGGAAGTGAGTTGGGAGCGGACCTCGATCGCGTTCTGCGTCTTGCCGCGGGCCTCCAGTTGTGCCAGTGCCTCGCTGTAACGTTGGCGATCGCGCTCTAGGCGTTCCTGCTCGCGGACGTACTCGGCGTCGGCTCGTTGTTGTTCGCGCTGGTCCTCGCGAAGTTGGCGCTGTCGTTCCTTCTCTTCCTCAACCTTGGATAGATAGTCGGCGGTGAGTTCGAGCTCTTGGCGGCGTAGCCGGTGGTACTGATCAGACACGCGAATATTCATCGTTGTGCCCAGCCGAGCGATGGTGTTGCGGGTGGTGTCCAGGCGAGTCAGGGCGGTGTCGAGCTTGTAGGCGCGCATCGTGCGCACTGCGTGGTCGGCGTCAGCGTTGTAGGCGCGAAGCATCAACTTGGATACCTCGTTGACCATCTTGCGCCCCTTGACGATCGACCCGTCCACCGTCCAGTTCGTGTTTCCCGTGACCGCAGCCCCGCGCCTTGCGGCATCTCGGATCGTGTCGCGCAAAGCAGTCACCGCGCTCTTATAGGCGATCGAGTCATCCAGACGGTGCCGGTAGCGGTAGATCCCAACGTCGTGCAGCTCGATCTCCTCTTCTGTCGCGGCGATCGCGTTACGCAGTTCGCCCAGTCGCTGGTCGAGCCCGGTCAGGTCGGCCCGCCTCCGGTCGGCTTCGGCGGCCAGCGCGGCAACCTCACCGAGTAGCCGGCTCCGCTCTGCGGCGATGGCGGCATTGTCCATCGCTCTGGAGGTCGTCAGGAGCCGGTTGAGCTCCGCGTTCTGTGCCTCCAACTGAGCCCGCTTGCGTGAGGTGAACAGTCCGCCGCGGCGGCCAGGATCCGAAGGCGGAGCCCACTGCGGCGGCTGACGTTGGGACGGGAGGTCGCTTTGCCGGACTGTAGGGCGGGGGAGCGATCGGTTGCCGTGGGTCATTCGGCCCTGCTGGTTGTGTCGTCCACGGTGTTGTCGGTGGCGCCGATGGGGACGGTGACAGATGAGCCGGTGGCGCGGTAGGGGCGGGTGGTGAAGGTGAGCTGCCGGGAGGCGTTGCCACAGATGGAGTCGGTTCTGGCTGGCCGTGCGGTATCGCACCCGCCCGCGCCGGCATCGCCGGAGGTGCGGGCGCCGGATATGCACCGGCTGGCCTTGCCCCCTCCCCGGGGTCGTCCACCTCGACACCGAACTCCGTCACCAACGCCGCAAGCCCGCCCGCATAGCCTTGAGCGAGCAGACGGCACCGCCACTGGCCATTTCGGCGATAGATCTCAATCAAGATCATTGCTCGGAAGTCAGACTCGGCGGGAAACGTCGCAGTAGCAAGCACGCGTCCGTTCACATCGCCAACCGTCAACGTGAGAGACCCGGCCCTGGCCACGTCCAGCAGCCCGCCAGCACATCCGAGCACGATGCGGTCCACATCGGTGTCCAGCCTGCCCGGCGCGACGCATATCCACTCGGCGTCCCTCGCACGCCCAGTCCAACTGACGGCAGTGTCGGTGCTGGCGGTGTTGTTGTAAAACACGAGGTCGTCGTCGCTTCGCACCTTGCCCGTCTGCGAAACGAGTAATGCGACGATGTCCGGCAGTTGCCCTGAGGCCGTCAACGCGACGGCGAGGTCCGCACTCTCGTCCTCGCCCAGATCTGCAAGGGGAAGAGCCTCGCCCGGTCGCAGCGTTCGCACAGCACTGGTCATGCTCATCCTCTCGGCCCGCTCGACGATCTTCCTCGCAACACGCGATTAGCGACAGCCCGAGCGCCTCGGACTCGCGGGCAGTCAGCTGCTTGGTCGAGATCAAAACCGATTCGGACTGGCGAAGGTTCGTTGTTAGCGCGTCAATGCGGCCGACGAGTACGTTCTATTGCAAGTGATGAGCTGGTCGGGGAGTGCGTCGGATGCTGCGTAGCGGTCATCACCCATCTGAACTGGACGCGGTGCGCCCGACGGCTTCGCAGCTCCGGATGTCATCCGGGGCTCGCCCGTTTGTCCGGCAGATGAGCGGGGCGCGGGACCTCCCGCTGACAGGGACGACGTGCGACGCCGCACAGGTGACCCGTGATGGATGACCTCGTCGAGCGAGCTCTCGTCGGCTCTCTCGGCTTGTTCTGGACCGGTGAACGTGATGAGACTGGGCCGGTTCAGCTACGTGGGTACTTGGACCGTGACGCGGGTTGGGCGCGGCTACAGACGCTCGAAGAGCGAGACTTACCCTTGTTTCCGAACCAGCCCGCACCAGAGCAGATCCTCGGTCGTGTCCCTAACACCTCAGTGCTGCTGTTGGAGTTGCCGCCACCGTCGATGTCACGTGCGCTCGCCGGCTACCGTGCGTCCACGACGACCTTCCGTGCACGCACTGTCGTGGCCGACATTCCACTAGATCGGGTTCTGTCCAACAAGGTGTTGGCCTTGCAAGCTGACTTCCTCGGCATCACGCATTGGGCAGGCCTCCAACCGATCGTTACTGAGGCCGACCACGACGACGTTGGCAGAGTGAGCGCCTACCGGCTGGCGCTTCAGTCGCATGACCCGTTGACTGTGTCGATCAGTGGCAGTCGGACACTGGAAGTGTCAGTCGATTGGAACGTGACTGGCTCACCGGATGCCCCGACGGTGTACGCGCCGGTAACGATCACTTCCCGAGCCAAGCGGCCGCGTCCAGTGTGGGATCTACTGCAGCCGCTGCTCCGAGTTCAAGAACTGATCAGCCTCGCGCACTCCGCGTTCGTGCCCGCCAGCGGAGGTAAGTGCATCCCACATCTCGCAGCTCACGCAGATGGGGACGAGTTCGTCATTCCCGATGATCACCTACAACGACGCCCGATGTGGAACGGAGCGTTGATGATCCCCTCGCCCGCAGCCCGCACCAGCGCAACGACCATTCCCGCGTTCGGCGTGGAGAGTCTCGGCGGCGTGGCTGGTCTGAGGCGTTGGATCACCCTGACTGAGACTCACGACCGGGCCACAACGGTGTTGTCCGAGCCCTACCGGGTCGGCGGGACATCCGCCGGTAACACTCTGCGAGCCGCCGCCAACGGCATCGAGTACTGGGTTGCGGCGCATCGCCGTGCGGCTAGCTGGACTCAGCTACCGAAGGGCACGAGGAACGCCTCTCCCGCCAAGGCGCTTGCCCGACACGCGGGTCGCAATTTCCGCCAATGGGTAGGTAACCCGGACCGATGGGCTGAAGAGTTCTGGGACGCATACAACGCGCTCAAGCACGATCCGGCGTTCGTCATCGACCAACCTCACTTGCACGACCTGGCCCAATCAGGCAGATATCTCCTCGCGGCAGTGCTTCTCGATCGTGCTGGCAGGTCACGAACTCCGTCGGCGCACTTACTGAAGAGCGGCAACATCAGCCAACTGGGATTCGCAGTCAGACAGCGATACGGCCCGCAATAACCGCGAACCGGGCCATGCCTCGCACGGGCGCTGACGTCCGTACCTTACGCATCGATATGTGCCGTCAGTGCAAGCGCACGCCAGGCGCACAGATCGACGGTCATGCCGACGTTGTGGTTATGCCGACCCCGCCGCTGGATCGGCTGCAGCGTAAGGGACTTGCGGCGGAGAGGTCGGCATAGTCCGATGCCCATCGTCGGTGGCGAGGTCGCCCGCGACCGAGATCGGGACGCCGAAGGCGGCGGCATGGCGTGGTAGGGATCCCATTCGCAGAACGCTGCACCTGCCACGGCGCTGGGACTCACGTGCGGTTTGCCTTCGTCGCGCAGGCCGATGGGGTCAGGGTGAGGCTCCTCGGCGACTTCGGCTCAAGCCTCCGGTGCGCGCGAGACAGATGGTCGGGTTACGCCGACCTCGGGAGCCCGAAAGCCCTGCTCCGCAAGGCAATCCCCGACCACATCGGCATAACGACGAGGTCGGCATGACCGTCGATCTGTTCGCGGTGATCACGTCGGCAGGCGACCGGGTTCCCGCGCAGATGGGTCGTTCGGTTCGCGCCGACCCATCCGCTCGTAGTCGATGTGCGTGCGCCGGGTGGTCTCCCGTCTAGCGCTTGCGCGACTTTCGGGGTGGGCGTAACACAAGGTGGTATTCGCGTTGCCCGGTCATGGCGTTTACCACCCTGACGTCCAGGCGTGGTCCGGTGCGTCAGATCAGAACCCAGGCCGGGTGAGGGGCGAAAGACTCGTCCTGTCCCTCGAAGCCGGCCGAGACCGACCGGAGCACCACCTTGGGTTCGCTGGACGGGTACGAACGTTCGTCGCCGCCGAACGCTGCAACCCCGATCGCCTCGACGGCGCTGAAGGCGGGCTCGAAGTCATCGCCGATCGGATGCGAAACAAGCCCATCGCAGTAGACGACGGTCTTCGCTGACGCGGGATCGTCAAACGGGTTCGTCGGAAAGTCCCTTGCTCGACCCTTACCCGGCGGCAGCGACATGTGCCCGACCTCTCATTAACCTGCGAGCCTCACGCAGTCTCGCCATCTTCCCGATTCTCAAGCATCCGCTCTTGCCGCCGTCAGTTCACGCTCGTAGCCGAGATCCGGGAGACCGCAATTGCACCCAGCCAGGGCCGCCCGCTGTCGCAACCCAGAGCGCGCCGGATCACGAGGGCGTCGGCTAGTCCTTCAAGAGGGCTCGATAGAGCCGACGCGTCAGCTCCTCGATCCCGACATCCGACCTGAGCGCGACGATGTCGGCGACGAGTGGGCTGTACTCCCGAACTTCGGCCGCGGACACCCGATGCCAGACCGGAATCAAGTCGGTCCCTCCTGATGAAAAGTGGCGGTTAACAGCAGCGTTGAACTCACCCTTCGTCCACCCCGGATTCGATAGAAACTCAGGAGACAAGATGAGGACGCACCGACGACTCTCGCGTAGCCCACGGTCGATGGATTCTCTGACGCTCTGGCCTGGTAGAAGCGAGTAGTCGTCGTACCAGACCGGGCAGAGCATGGATCGCAGCGCTGACGCCAGTGGCTCGACGAGCTCTACCTTGTTTCGAGAGTCATGGCTGATGAAGCCAAGTGGCGTCTCGCTGCTGCTCAGAAACTCAGCGTAGGACAAATCGCGGATCTGCAGCCGTAGGTCCAACTGGCCCGCGAGGTTCAGCAACGTGGCCTTGGCCGGCTCATCCAACGTTCGCTCGACGTAGAGGAAAACCCGCCTGGAGAATGGCAGGTCATTGGCAGATTCGCCGACTGGGTCAAATACCGGATGGCTCATCGACGTCTCAACACTGCTTGTCGCCAATCGGAATCCATCTTCGAACTGACGCAGAGCGACCTCAAGGACCTCAATTGACGAGTACTGGGCCGGCACGAAGTAACCCATGAATCGCACGCAGGCGTCGAAGTCGACGTAGACCCGTGCGGTCACAAGAGCCAGAACCTCGCCTTGGGTGGAGAAGGTCACCTCCGCGTCGAGCTTCATCATTGAAAACTCGGCTGCGAACAGCTCCCGCAACGTCGCCACGACGACGGACTCTAGCTGGGACGCGCGACCGAGCCGGTCCAGTCGGCCGATTGGCGCGGGCATCGCAGTTCCGGCTCGGCACGAACGTCCGGAACAGCCGCGTTGGGCGCGCGGTCGTGCCGAATTAAGTGCGTTCACGGGGAGAGCATGCAACGAGTCTCGCCTGGCCCTGCGAGGTTGCGGCTATGACCTGCCTACGACAAGCGGCCCGTCCTCAAGTGCTCGAGCTCTTCCGGGGTCGGCGTGCACCTATTCGGACAAGCAAGCTCCAAGTCACGCCGGGCCGGCTGATCCTGCTCCTCGATGTAGGTGTCGTGCTGACGAAACGTTGCTCCGTACTTCTTGCAGACGGGGCACGTGACCGTCTTGGTGCTGGTCTTCGTTGGCATCCGAGCCTCCTTAGATATGGGGACTTTCCCCTTCTTAGATGCTTTCAGCAAGTTCGAGACATTGCCGTCACTGGTACCCACCCGACTCGCCCGGTCATGCCGTTGACACGCAGCGAGCGGCTGTGGGCGGCTAAACCACTTGCTACGGCCAGCCAATCGCGGCGCATAGGGCATCAGGCGTCCAGACCTGGATGCCGTACGCGGTCGCGCGCGCGGTCAACCGCGCATCGTTCGTAACGATGTCGGCCTGCTCGAACTCGGCGGTCGCCGCGATGATGCCGTCGCGCGTATGGGTCAAATTGCCGGACGGCGAGACCGCTTCGAGCGCCGTGGGTGCATCGCCCGCCCAACGGGCGAAGTCCCATCGCGAGTAGTCCCACACCATCGTGCCAGTGAGAACGAATCGGCAGAGTGACGCGGCGATGCACAGCAACTTCGCACGCCGATCCTCATCAGGGGTCGCCGCAAGTTCGTCGATGTTTATGTGCGTCCAGAGGAGATCAAGTCGTCCGCCAGCAACAGCGGCGACCATCGCCTCGTATCGCGCAGGTGGTGCGGCGAAGGCATCGACGGCGTTCGTATCGATCACGGCACGGATCGTCTGGGCGGAAGGCGGTGTCACAATGACGACGGTAGTTATTCCGGCATCAGCCGAGCAGATGACGACCGTCCCTAGCCTGGATCGACGTAGCCAGGCATCTCTTCAGCGAGGATCTCGACTGCCGACCGCATGGCTTCCTTCTTAACCTCGTCCCGCAGCTCGTCGCTCCACCTGAGCCACGTCGCCAGATCGGCCATCCACTGATCGTTGTCCGACGGATCGAGGCGATTCTCATCGTCCACGTTGTCGCGCACCCGGTTGTCGTACAGCGTCCGCGCGCACCGGAAGAACAGCTCGCGCTGGCTATCCAGAGGCCAGGTCCTCGCCGCGACGATGTCGTCGTCTATCGAAGTGTGGCCGCCCCCGACACCCCAGACTGGTGGTTCGCCCGGAGATCGCAGGTGGACTGCTTTATCCATAAGCCATTGTCCTATTCCTCACCGACAGATCGGGCGCATTCCGCGCAGCCAGCGGTGACCTCCGAAGGGTCGACGCTCGCGTCCGCGCCGAGAGCGACCATCGTCACGCCCAGAGTCGCAGGAGGAGCCGCACTGCTGTCGACATAGTAGGTCGCTCGTAGCCAGCGGTATCCGAGGTGCCCGGTGATCTCGGTGATCTGTCCAGAGGACGGGCTATACATGCAGACCAAGTCGCCTGCCCAGAACGTCGCTGTGTCGTCACCGTGCACCCGCATATGAGCTTCGAACGCAACGATGTCGAGCCTGATGCCAAGATCGATTTGCACACCGGCGAGGTAGTCAGTTTCCTGGTTCACAAACCGTCGGAGAGACTCGGGAACGGCGATCTGCGCTTCGACCAGACGGCAGCCAATGTGTTTGGCGAAGTATCGGGTCAGTGAAATAGAGCCCTGCTGACAGTCGAGTCCGTACATGGCGCCGAGGTCAACCTCACCGGTCGTCAAGATCGTGTTCTGGTGGGACTCAAGGAAGGACACGAAGGCGTCGTATGCGGCATCGGCGGCACTCGTGCGGTCGTTATTACATGCCTTGCACATCGATTTCGGGAACGTCAGTTGCTGTGATTTCGGACCCTGGACCCCGAACTCGGTCTCATCAATCACTCGCAGTGGGCCGTTGGCGCCGCTGTAGGGCCCGGCCCCGTATGTACGACGAATATCTGAGGACTTGAACCGATGTTCACGACTGTCCGCGTTCGACGAACGACAGATCCAACACAGTCCGTCCGCCTTGATGCGGTGGTGCGCAGGCACGCTCGCCAGTGGATAGGAATCGTCCGGACTCACGGCACCAGGCTAGAGCGCTGCCTTGGTCGCTGCTCGAAGACTTGCACCCCCGTGCCTGGCGCTACGGCGCGCTCGGTCGCGCTGGCGGTCACCGGGCTGGAGACGGGGCGGAGCCGCCGACATGGCGCCCGATGGACGACAGCCCGCATATTTACTGGTGCCTCCCCGGGGGCTCGAACCCGGAACCCACGGACTAAGAGTCTGACCACGGACCGATCGCCATAATGTGCGCTGAATCGGTCGCCACCTTCGCGCGCTTGAGCCGTTCCGCCGCGATACATCGCGGACTATCGCGAGCTGATCGCGCACGACGTCGTGGTCTACGGCGAGCACTCGCTCTGCTTGATCGACGACGTGCCCGAGGTGATCCGCGAGGCTCGTGCCTTCATCAAGCGCGCAGTGTCAGGCGACGCGTAGCTAGCCGACGCCTCCACAGATCGGCTCGCGCGAACCAATCGCGGCTATGAGCGGATGACTCACGAAGCGGTCGCAGACAGGTAGGCCGTTGCCGCCTCCGAACGGTTCAGCTGAGTTCCTCGGCCAGCGCGACGATGACGCCTTCGGGGCCGCGGAGGTAGCAGAGCAGAAAGATGTCCTCGTACCGCACCACCTCGCCGATGAGCTCGGCGCCATGGGTCCGCAGGCGGGCGATGGTGTCCTCGATGTCGTCGACGGCGAACATGAGGCGACGGATGCCCAGTGTGTTCGGCGGTGCGTTCCTCGGCTCAGAGATGATCATCGTCGGCTTCTGGTAGCTCATCAGCTCGAGCTTGCTGTGGCCGTCCGGAGTCCGCATCATGGCGACATCGACACGCTGGCCGTCGAGTCCGACGATGCGGTCCGACCACTCTCCCTCCACCGTCATCTTGCCCTCCAGCTCTAGGCCGAGTTCGACAAAGAACGCGACAGCGGCGTCGAGGTCATCGAAGACAATGCCGACATTGTCCATCCGCAGAATCGTCATGCCCTCAAGCGTAGGGACCCGGACGATTGGGCCAACAGCCCGTCCGGTGCAGCCGGCCGACCCCAAACCTGCTGCGACGGTCTTGCCCGCTAGGCGACGGCGACGCCCACTCCGCAGTTGCACGCATAGGCCGACCTATCGCAGCGCCATTACCGGACATCGGCCATGAGCGTGCATTCACGGCGACGCCATAGTGACTCATCTGAGCGGACCTGTGCCGGCTTACGCTGCGCGCAGATCGACGGATATTTCGTGGCCTCATCGGTCAGCCAGCTCTGGCGTGGGTGTGA
>DAIMHX010000051.1:12046-19674 GCA_036723055.1 Microbacteriaceae bacterium | reverse complement strand
CTAGGGATGCATCACGCGGCACAGCAGACCCAGCACGGGGGCCTCGGGTGATCTAGCGGGTGAGCGCCAGCCGGCCGGAGAAGGTGGCGAGGACCGCCTCGACCACTTCGGCCTGCGGCCGGTCCGGAGCAAAGACGAGCCACTCGAGGCCGGCCATCAGGGTCGCCCCGAAGACGCTGCTCGCCATCAGGCCGGTCGCGCCCGTGGCGGATGCCTCCGGGCTCGCCTCGTCGATGGCCGTCGCGAATTCGGCGAGCGCCTCGTTCCGGAACGCGAAGGAGGTCTCCCGCCACGGGCGATCGGTGCGAAAGATGTCGCCGGCGATGACCTTCGCGAGCGGCGTGTTGCCGTGGAGCCGGCCGAGCAGGGTCGTGACGAGCGCCTCGATCGCCGCCGCACCCACCTTGCCGCCGCGCGCCTCGCGGAGCGCCTCGGTGAGCGCACTCATGCCCTCGAGCAGCAGCCCCTCGAAGAGCTGGTCCTTCGACGAGAAGTTGTAGTACAGGCTGCCCTTGGCCACCCCGGCCCGCTCGGCCACGTCATCCATGGTCGTTCCGCTGATGCCGCGCTCGGCGGCCAGCTGCAGAGCTGCGTCGAGGATCGCCCGCTTGGTTCCGGTGGTTCGAGCCATGGCATTTTCCTTGTCCTTCTTGATTTTGTACTGACTAGTCAGTATATTGGAATCCGGCCCTCGTTGCAATGGCGCATCCGGCCCGGGAAGACCCGACCGCCAGGCGCCCGTACTCACCGACAATCGAAGGCATCCGCAATGCTCATCACCCTTACCGAGGTCACGAAAGGCCCGAAGAACTCGGCGCTTCCGCCCACCACCCTCGAGTTCCGCAGCCGCGCCGTCACGGTCGTTCCGGCCGAGACGGAGCGCCGCCCGACCGTGCTCGGGCTGATCGCGTCTGGGCGGATGCGCCCCGACTCCGGCCGCGTGCAGATCAACCACCAGACCGACTACTCCCGCATGCGCAAGCGCATCGCGCTCGTCGACGCCCTGGGCGTGTCGGAGCCGGCCGGTGATGTCACGGTCGCGGAGGTCGTCGCAGAGGAACTCATGTTCGCCGGGCGCTTCGGCCACCCCCGCGCCGTCACCCGGGTGCTCGCCGATCTCGGCCTGGCCGACCTGGCCCGCTCAAATATGGCCGACGTCGCCCCGGATGCCCGCATCCGCCTGCTCACCGAGCTGGCGGTGCTGCGCACGGACGTGCAGGCACTCGTGATCACCTCCCCCGACCGGCACGGCGGCGACCCGCTGGGCTGGTCGGCCGTTGCCGCCGATCTCGCCGAACGCGGCTACGCCGTGCTCGTGATCGCCGGGGAGGCCGCGGCCAGGGCCGTCGCCGAGACGGCCACCCCAGCCGACGTCTCCCGGACCTCGACGGCCTCCCCGGCGGAGTCCGCCGAGCGCGAGGGAGTGGCCGCGTGAAGGTCTTCGCCATGGTCCGCGCCGAACTCGCTCGGCTGACCGCCACCACGATGTCCCGCGTCGCCCTCGTCGCGCTCATGCTCGTTCCCGTGCTGTACGGCGGCCTGTACCTCTGGGCAAACCACGACCCGTACTCGGGACTCGACCGGGTGCCCGTCGCGCTCGTCGTCGCCGACAACGGCGCGCAGATCGACGGTGCGTCCCGCAACTACGGCGACGAGGTCGCCGACCAGCTCATCGCCGACGGCGCCTTCGACTGGCACCGCGTGTCGGCCGCGGCGGCCAAGGCGGGCGTGACAGACGGCACCTACGACTTCAGCGTCACCCTGCCCGCCGACTTCTCCGACGCCATCGCCTCTCCCTCCGGCGACTCCCCGCGCCAGGCCGCCGTCACGCTCACGACGAACGACACCAACAGCTACCTTGCGTCCACGATCGGCAGCCAGGCGGCCAAGACCCTGCGCGAAGCCATCGTCAAGCAGGTCAACGAGCAGGCGGCCGGCCGATTCCTGTTCGGCCTGTCCGACATCCGTTCCAGCCTGGTCACCGCCGCCGACGGCGCGGCGCGGGCGACGGATGGCGCGGCCACCGCCCACGCCGGCAGCGCGCGGCTCGCCACGGGCGCTGCCCGGCTCGCGGACGGCACGCAGCGGCTCGCCGACGGCACCGGACAGGTGGCCGACGGCGCCACCCGGCTGGCCGCCGGGGCCGACGACCTCGCCACCGGAACCAGCCGGGTCGCCGACGGCACCCAGCGAGTCTCGACGGGAGCCGCAACGCTCGCGGCAGGCAGCGCCCAGCTTTCCGCCGCGGCCTCCACGGGCGCGACAAACTCGGCCGCTGCGACGACCGCTGCCCTCGACAAGGCCACCGGCGACCTGCGCACCCGACTCGCCACCGACGGTCTCGACGACGCCCAGATCCAGGCTGCCCTCGCGACGCTGGCCCCCGTGGGCTCGGCACTGCAGGCCGGCCAGGCCGGCGCGCAGGCCGTTCTCGGCAAGCTCGACCAGCTCAGCACGAGCAGCTCCACCCTCGCCGACGGCGCAGTACAGGCCGCCAGCGGCGCCGCCCAGGCATCCGGCGGGGCCACGAGCCTCGCCGACGGCGCCGGGAAGGTCGCCGACGGGGCAACCGCGGCCGCGTCAGGCGCCGCCTCGGCGAATGCGGGTGCCGGCACCCTCGCCACGGGCGCTGCAAGCCTGCGCGACGGGCTCGGCACGCTCGCACAGGGCACCGCAAAACTGCAGGGCGGCCTGCAAACCGGGGTCGACAGCATCCCGAGCACCGACTCGTCCACGCGCGACCTCCAGGCGAAGACCATCGCCAACCCGGTCGACCTCCAGAACGCCGCCATCACCTCCGCGGGCACCTACGGCGCCGGTCTTGCCCCCTTCTTCGCCAGCCTCGCCGCGTGGATCGGCGCCTACGCGCTGTTCCTGATCGTGAAGCCGGTGTCCCGCCGCGCAATCACGGCCTTGCATTCGCCGCTCAGGATCACCCTTGCCGGCTGGCTCACGCCCGGACTGCTGGGCGCGGCGCAGATGGCTGCCCTGTTCGTTGTGCTCACCGCGGTGCTCGGGTTCGACGTGCACAATCCGCTCGGCACCTACGGCCTGATGGCGCTGGCCGCGCTCACGTTCGCGGCGATCATCCTCACCCTGAACGTCTGGCTCGGCAGCGTCGGCCAGTTCCTCGGGCTCGTGCTCATGGTCGTGCAGCTCGTCACGGCCGGCGGCACGTTCCCCTGGCAGACCCTGCCGGCCCCGCTGGCCTGGCTGCACCAGGTCGTGCCGATGAGTTACGCGGTCGACGGCATCCGCCAGCTCATGTACGGAGGGGACCAGGCCACGGCCTGGTCGGACGCCGGCGTGCTGCTGCTGTGGCTGGGCGGTTCCCTCGTGCTCGCCGCGATCGGGGTCACCCGGATGACCCACTTCCGCACCCTGCGGGACCTCCGGCCGTCGCTGATCGGGTAGCGGGGGGGTAGCCTGTGGCCATGGCTGGCTACTCCGGCACCCCCCTGTGGAAGAAGCTCGGCCTCAAGCCCGACACCTCCGCCCAGCTCCTGCACGCCCCCGAGGGTTGGGTCGTGCCGGGCGCCCCGGCGGGCATCGCCTGGTTGCCGGAGCCGACGGATGCCCCGGCCGCGGCCCTCGTGGCTTTCTACACCGAGCCGGAGGCATTCCTGGCCGAGCTCGACGCGCTGGCCGCGCGCATCCGCCCGGTCGGAATGCTCTGGATCGCCTGGCCCCGCAAGGCGACCGGGCATGAGAGCGCCATGACGGAGAACCTCATCCGCGACGCGGCCCTGGCGATGGGCCTCGTCGACGTCAAGGTGGCCGCCGTCGACGACGCCTGGTCAGGACTCAAGCTGGTCTGGCGGCGCGAACTGCGCTCCGCGGATCACATGCCCTGATCGGCCGGTACCGTCGGCCAGCGCAGGATGACGGCCGCGCTCGCGTCGGCCGGAAGCTCGGTCGGGGAGACGACGACCACCTGGGCATCCGTCAAAATGGCCGCGCGCACGAGCGCGTCGGCCGCCGGGACAGGCCCGAGTTCGCCCGCACCGAGCGCGTCGTCGGAGGTGACGGCCACCCACGGTTCACGGTCGAGCGCGATCAGGGTCGGCATCTGCATGCCCCCGGAGGTGACAATGAGCGTGTCGACCTGAGCCTGCTGGAGCGCGCGGACCACCGCGGCGAAGTCGATCTCGGAGAGCCCGTCGTTGCGTCCGGTCTCAAGCCGCTGCAGGGCGTTGTACTCATCGGCCGCCAGGCTGGCCGCGATGTTGCGGTGCACCTCCGCGTCGAGCTCGTCCTGGGAGGCGTCCTCCTGCCGAGTGGTTGCCGGCAGTTCGGTGAGGATCTTCCGGCTGGCCGGCGAGAGCTGATCAACCAGGAGCTGCCGGGCTCGCACATCGCCGGTGACCACGAGCAGTTCGGCGCCGCTGTCCTTCACGACCTCGTCGATCGCCTGGGCGACCTGCGCTTCGTTGCGCTTCCAGACCTCCTCGGTGTGGTGCTGGTAGCGTCCGCCCGCGAGGAAATCGTCTTCCGAGCCGACCTTGGTGATGAACTCGGTGTCTCCCTTGACGTCACGTTCGGCGACGGGTTCCGGCCGGTTGAAGCGGAACAGGCTGATCTCGCCGCCGTCGCGGCCCACCTCGGCCACGACGTAGCGCAGGTCCCGCGGGCGCTGGATGAGCAGCGGAATCAGGTTGGGCACCGGGCCGTAGCTGACCAGGAGCTCGGCCAGCGGCTCGCCGGCGAGCACCTCGTTGACCTCGACCGCACCCTCGCGCACGATGATGAGCCGGCTCATCGGGCCACCGACCCCGGGCGGCGCCTCGAGGAGCTCGCTGACGGCGACGGCATCCACCTCTGGGGCTCCGGCCTCGGCGAGCGCCTCCCGCACCGTGCGGTGCCGGATGGTCTTGGTGCGCTTCGGATCGCTGGCATCCTGGGTGACGTCGGCGTAAACGGTGGAGACGGCCCCCGGCCGGCGGTACAACTCCGCGAGGCCCTCATTCCCGAAGTCAGCCATGGTGATCGTTCCTTTCCGCCGTGCCCAGTAGTTTGACACGGTAGCCCCGCGCCCCTGCGTTGACAACCCTTCGGCCGCCGCCCGCGAAAACGCAGTTGTGGTCGCTAAACGTCCCTCTTAGCGACCACAACTGCAGTCTCGCGAGAGGGTGGAGAGGGCGGGCGGGCGACCTAGGGACGGGCGTCAGGCGGGGGTCTGCTGGTGCGCGGCGACGCACCAGCCGCCGTTCTCGTCGTTGAAAACGTAGGTGGTCGACATGTTCAGCTCGGCGACCTCGTCGCCGCTTCGCGCGACCACTCGGTAGACCACGATCCCGGCGTGCTCGCCGAGGCGGATGACGGCCGGCTGGTGGATCTCATAGCTGTCCAGCGGCGCCGCGCCGTCGAAGGAGGCGGCGACGTGGTCGCGGTCGATGATCGCCCCCGGCACGATCAGGAGTGCGTCCCTGGTCATCGCGCGCCGGAAATGGCTGCCGCCGTGGCCGGCGAGAATAGCGCGCCACCCCTCGTGCTCCTCGTGCAGCAGGCGGGCGGGCAGATCGTCGGTGATCTCAGTCATGCACCCACGGTAGCGCGTGCGACTCCAAAGCGGTGCTGCAATATCCAGTCGTGCATGGTGACAGCGGCCGCGGCCGAGGCGTTGATCGAGCGGGTCGAACCGAACTGGCTGATCTCCACCACGGCGTCCGCGGCGGCAATCGCCTCCTCAGACAGCCCGGGCCCCTCCTGGCCGAACAGCAGCACGCAGCGCTCAGGGAAGGCAAAGGTCTCGATGATCACGCTGCCCGGCACGTTGTCGATGGCAATGATCGGGAGGTCTTCTCCGCGCGCCCACTCGACGAAGCCCACGACATCCGGGTGGTGAACCACGTGCTGGTAACGGTCGGTGACCATCGCGCCGCGCTTGTTCCAGCGCTTTCGGCCGATGATGTGAACGGTGTCGGCCGCGAATGCGTTGGCGCTGCGCACGATCGAGCCGATGTTCATGTCGTGCTGCCAGTTCTCGATGGCGACGTGGAACGGATGCCGGTGCTCGTCGAGGTCGGCGACGATCGCCTCCATCCGCCAGTAGCGGTACCGGTCGATCACGTTGCGGGTGTCGCCGCGCTCGAGCAGCTCCGGGTCGTACTGCGGCTCGTCCGGCCACTCCCCCGCCCAGGGACCGACGCCGTGGGTGGACAATTCGGGCGACGGGTTCTGCGGCTCTTCCACCGCTCCACCGTATCCCTCGGCGCGCACCGCGAAACGCCAGCCCGCCTGCGGCCTTTCGGTTCACCTAAATATTGGTAGCCTTTCGGTATGGCTAAAACAGATGCGACGGTGCGCGAGGCGCCCGAGATCACGACACTGGCGTCCTCCCGCCTGCTCTGGCTGCTCGGGCCGGCCCTCGTCGCCGGCGTCGCCTACCTGGATCCCGGGAACGTCGCCAGCAACATGACCGCGGGTGCCCGCTACGGCTACCTGCTGGTGTGGGTGGTCGTGGCCGGCAACGTGATGGCCTGGCTGATCCAGTACCTCTCGGCCAAGCTCGGCATCGTCACGGGCACGAGCCTGCCGGAGATCCTCGGCGCCAGGCTCAAACGCCCGACCGTGCGCATCCTCTACTGGCTGCAGGCCGAACTCGTGGCCATGGCCACCGACCTGGCCGAAATCATCGGCGGCGCGGTCGCGCTCAACCTGCTGTTCGGCCTGCCCCTGCTGTCCGGCGGAGTGATTACCGGTGTCATTTCGATGATCGTGCTGACCGTGCAGACCCGCCGCGGGCCGCGCACCTTCGAGCGCGTCATCGTGGCGCTGCTGCTGATCATCACGGTCGGTTTCACCGCCGGCGTCTTCTTCGCGCCGCCGGATGGCCCGTCGGTCGTCGCCGGGCTCGTGCCGCGCTTCGAGGGCTCGAACTCGGTGCTGCTGGCGGCGTCGATCCTCGGCGCGACGATCATGCCGCACGCCATCTACGCGCACTCGGCCCTCGCCCGCGACCGCTTCCCGTCGTGGCAGGGCGAGAAGGCGACGCGTCGGCTGATCTGGGCGACGAGGTGGGATGTCACGATTGCGATGGCGATCGCCGGCACCGTGAACCTGGCGATCCTCCTGCTCGCGGCATCCGCCCTGCAGGGCGTCACCGGAACCGACACGCTGCAGGGAGCCCACGCCGCGCTGCAGACGACCCTCGGCCCCGTGGTCGCGACGATCTTCGCGGTGGGTCTGCTCGCCTCCGGCCTGGCCTCCACCTCGGTGGGCGCGTACGCAGGCGCCGAGATCATGCACGGGCTGCTGCACCTGAGGGTGCCGATGATCGTGCGCCGCGTGGTCACGCTGATCCCCGCCCTGCTCATCCTCGGCGTCGGCTTCGACCCGACGCAGGCGCTCGTGCTTAGCCAGGTCGTGCTGTCGTTCGGCATCCCATTCGCGCTGATCCCGCTGGTCTGGCTCACCGCGCAGCGCGGCATTTTCGGAAACCACACCAACCGTTGGTTCACGACGGCAGCAGGGGCGGTTTGCGCGCTGCTCCTGGTCGCGCTGAACGTGGTGCTGCTCGTGCTCGTGTTCACCGGCGCCTGAGGTCCCGTCGTGTCCCCGATCCTGACCCCGCCCCTCGCCTCATCCCTCGCCTCATCCCTCGCCTCATCCCTCGCCTCATCCCTCGC
>DAIMHX010000051.1:0-11946 GCA_036723055.1 Microbacteriaceae bacterium | reverse complement strand
CCCTCGCCTCATCCCTCGCCTCATCCCTCGCCTCATCCCTCGCCTCATCCCTCGCGAACACGCAGTTGTGGTCGTTATTCGGCGCTCATAACGACCACAACTGCGTGTTCGCGGTGGCTGTCGGTAGCCTGAGGGCGTCATGAGGCACACCACCCCCGCGGCCGAGGACTACCTCAAAACCATCTACGCGCACACAGAATGGCAGCCGGACCCGATCACGCCGTCGGCGCTGGCCGCGCGGCTGGGCGTTGCCCCGTCATCCGTCACCGAAATGGTCAAGAAACTCGCGGCAACCGGCCTGATCACGCACGTGCCGTACGGCCCGTTGTCGCTGACGGATGCCGGAACGCTCCGCGCCACCGCCGTCGTGCGCCGGCACCGCCTGATCGAGACCTGGCTGGTGCGGGAGATGGGCTACGACTGGGACCAGGTGCACGACGAGGCCGAGGTTCTCGAACACTCGATCTCCGACCGCCTGCTGGAGGCGATCAACGCCAGGCTCGGCTTCCCGGCCAGCGACCCGCACGGCGACCCGATCCCCGACGCCGACGGCAGTGCGGACCGGGTGCCGGCGATGCTGCTGGCGGATGCCGCGCCCGGCCATTCCGGCGCCGTTCTGCGGATCAGCGACCGCGACCCGGCCATGCTGCGCGACCTCGCCGCCGAGTCGATCGGCCCCGGCACGCCGCTCACGGTGGTCGAGCCGCTCGCCGTGCGGCTGCCGTCCGGGCGCATCCGTCGCCTGGCGCCCGCCACGGCCGCGTCGATCTGGATCACGGCGTAACGCTCGCGAAACCTGCCGCGGCTAGACTTCAGGCCCGACGAGAGGATCGCCGAATGGCACGCCGAGATGAGATCGAATGCTGGCTCACCGACATGGACGGGGTGCTCGTGCACGAGAACCAGGCCCTCCCCGGCGCGGCCGCCCTGCTGCAGCAGTGGAGTGACACCGGCACCCCGTTCCTCGTGCTCACGAACAACTCGATCTTCACGCCGCGCGACCTGAGCGCGCGGCTGCGTTCCTCCGGCCTGAACGTGCCGGAGGCGGCGATCTGGACATCCGCCCTGGCCACGGCCGACTTCCTGAAGTCGCAGATCCCCGGCGGCTCGGCCTTCGTGATCGGCGAGGTCGGGCTCACGACGGCGCTGCACGAGGCCGGCTTCGTCATGACCGAGACGAACCCGGACTACGTCGTCGTCGGCGAGACCCGCAACTATTCGTTCGAGGCGATCACCAAGGCCATCCGCCTGCTGCTGGGCGGCGCCCGCTTCATCGCCACGAACCCGGATGCGACCGGCCCCAGTGCCGACGGCCCGCTGCCCGCGACGGGCGCGATCGCCGCGCTGATCACCAAGGCCACCGGCATGGAACCCTACGTCGTGGGCAAACCCAACCCGATGATGTTCCGCTCAGCCATGAACAAGATCGGCGCGCACTCGGAGAACACGGCCATGATCGGCGACCGGATGGACACCGACATCATCGCCGGGATCGAGGCCGGCCTGCACACCATCCTCGTGATGACCGGCATCAGCGACCAGGCCGAGGTGGGACGCTATCCGTTCCGCCCGGACGAGATCCTCTCCGGCGTGCACGAGCTTGTCGCCACCGAGCCCGTGGAGTCCGCGGAGATCTAACCTCGCGGCACGGGGCACGGGCAACAGCTGGCGAGGCTAGCCGGCGGGAGTCGGGCCTGGGCCGGCGATGCTCGCGGTGAGCGGCTTCGCCGATGACCGGCTGACGAAGCAGTAGTAGTGGCGAGGGCCGCTGGTCCACTGCTCGGCAGTGATCGGGTAGCTGCCCTGCAGCTGCAGGTCGGGGAGCGCGCCGGCCACGGCGAGGTCGATCACGCCGGGCGCGCTGCAGAGGGCGTTGATCTGCGCGGCGAGCGCCGCCTCGCCGGGGAACGCGGTGCCGGCGTCACCGGCGAAGACGCCTCGATAGACGAGCTGGGCGGCGTGCGGGGCGGCGCAATCGACGACCGTGAACGTTTGCTCCCACGGCGAGGTGTACGGCTGCAGGCATTCGCCGCCGCCGAGCGTGTCCCAGGCGTGCACGCCGACCGCCTGCGGCCCGGTGGCCTCGGCGGTCGGAGCCGGCGTGGGTGTCGGCGCGGGTGTCGTCTTCGGCGTCGCGGTCGCCGTCGCGTTGGGTGCAGCGACCGGTGCTGCGCCGCCGACGAGTTTCTGGCCGAGGTAGAAGAGCGCGACGAGCACGGCCACGCCGAGCAGGCCGAGGATGAGCCAGAGCAGCATCCTCACCGCGGTCCTGGCGGAGCCGCCGCCCGATCGACCTGCTGGCTGGCGGCCGACGGTAGCAACGAGGGGCGGGGCGACGGTGGGCGCGTCGAGCGGCAGCGGGACAACCGGAACGGATGCCGCGGGCTCTGGAGTCTTCAGGAGCCGGGTCGCCGCGGCTTCCTCGTCGGTCGGCACCAGCGGGGTCTGCACGGGAGTCGTCCACCAGGGATCGGGTTCGAGGTCGGCCTCCGTGCGGCGGGCCGCCGGCAACTCGACCGGAACGTCGGTCGCCGCCGGGAGCACCTCGAATGGAAGATCGGGGGCCGGGGTCGCCTCGAACGGAAGATCAGGGGCCGGCGCCACGTCCAATGGAAGGTCGGGCGCCGCGGGCACCTCGGCGGCCACGGCAGGCGTGGCCGGGGCGACGGGCACGGGCCTCGCCGGAGCCTCCGGGATGTGGACTTCCTCTTCGACGGCGGATGCGCCCGCGGCGTCCTGCGCTTCCGTCTCCAGTTTCGGATCGGGCGCGACGGTGGGCGTCAGACCCCAGACGAAACCGTTGGACGGCGCCGTGGCAGCTGACGCGGGCGCAGCAGTCTCAGGCACCGTCGGCGCGGGCGCAGCCGTCTCAGGCACGGTCGGCGCGGGCGCAGCCGTCTCAGGCGCAGCCGACGCGGGGGCGGCGGTTTCAGGCAGGGGCGAGTCACGCGCGGCGCTTTCAGGCGCGGCCGGCTCTGGCACGGTCGACTCGGGCTCCGCAGCCTCAGGCTCGCCTGCGCCGTCCGATTCGCCGAGTTGCGACGACAACCACTCGATCCCGAGGTCGCGGTCGCGCGTGTCGTCGTTGTCGGGCACTAGCTCAGGCCCAGATCCTCAAGCCCGATGGCCGCGTAGTACGGGTAGCCGGCCGCCTCGATCACTTCGCGCGCACCGGTGTTGCGGTCGACGACGACGGCGACGCCGGCGATCTCCGCGCCCACCTTGAGCAGCGCCTCGATGGCTGCCAGCGGGGATCCGCCCGTGGTCGAGGTGTCCTCGAGCACGATGACGCGCTTCCCGGCGAGGTCAGGTCCTTCGACCTGCTTGCCGCGGCCGTGGTCCTTGGGTTCCTTGCGCACGACGAACGCGTCGTAGGCGAGGCCGCGGGCGGCACCCTGGTGCAGCACGGCGGCTGCCACGGGGTCGGCGCCCATGGTCATCCCGCCGACGGCAGCGACATCCGGGATGTCCTTGATCAGGTCGAGCATGACCTGGCCGATCAGCGGGGCGACACGGTGGTCGAGGCTCACCTTGCGCAGGTCGACGTAGTATGTCGCCTTCTTGCCGCTGGTGAGGGTGAAGTCCCCGTGGAAAACGGCCTCGGCCGAGATGTAGTCAATGAGTTGCTGGCGAATGTCCGTCACGTTCCCAACTTTAGGCCACCGGCCAACGGTTGCGCGCGGAGCGGCCGACAGCTTAGAAGATGCGGACGAGGGGGCGCTGCGGCATCCGGCGGTAGCCGTCGTTCTTGACCGCGCCGACGAGGAAGGAGAGCGAGGTGAGGGCGATGATGGCAATGAGGGCGAGGAGAACGAACACGAGGGTGCCTTTCAGACAAGGGAGGATGCCGATCCAGACGGAGGCGCCATTGCTCGTGTTCGACGTTCTCATTCCAGCACCGCGAACCTTGCAGCACAATCGCATTATTCTGCACTCACTGTGTAGTTTTGCTACATGGATGTGCAACGACTCGAACTCCTGCGCGAACTGGGCGAACGCCACAGCGTCACCGCGGTCGCGCGGGCGACACACCGCACCCCGTCGGCGGTGTCGCAGCAGCTCAAGGTGCTCGAACGCGAGGCCGGCCTGCCCCTCACCGAGCGCAGCGGCCGCGGCCTCGTTTTGACGGAGGCCGGGCGCGCGCTCGCCCGCAGCGCCACGGACATCGCGGTCGCGCTCGAGCGCGCGAACGCCGTGTGGGACGAGTTCCGTAACCGCGCGACCGGCGAGGTGAGCCTGGTCACCTTCCCCACCGCCGGCCAGATGCTACTGCCCGGCGCCCTGCAGGACCTGGCCGAGGTCGACGGACTCGTGCTGCACTGCACGGACATGGACCCGGAGCTCAGCGACTTCCCGGCGCTCACCTCCGAGTTCGACATCGTGCTCGCGCACAGCATGCGCGGCCAGGTGCCGTGGGGCGGCCGCGGCCTGACGGTCGTTCCGCTGATGACGGAGCCGCTCGACGTGGGGCTGCCGGCCGATCACCGGCTGGCCTCGCGGGCATCCGTCGGCGCGGCCGACGTCGTCGGCGAGACCTGGATCGGTGTGCCGGACGGCTACCCGTTCGAGCGCATCGTGCACGAGATAGAACAGCAAGGCGGCGGTCGGGTGAACGTGTCGCAGCGCTTCGCGGACATGCGCCTCGTCGAGGCGTTCATCATGGCCGGCCTCGGCATCGCGCTCGTGCCTCGCTACACCTCTGGCGGCGGCCAGCCGGGCAGGCTCGTGCTCAAGCCGCTGCGCGGGGTGGACGCCGAGCGGCAGATCGTTGCCCTCATGCGGCCGGACCGCGCCGAGCGCCTCGCCGTGCGCACGGTCGTCGACGTACTGCGCACCCGCGCCGCCCGCGTTCAGGCCGAGCACACCTCCTGAGGTTCACGCGGTGCCGAAAAGGCCCCTCGATCGAATCCAGGGGGTGCCGGTGAGGTCGGGGCGGTCGTCATCGGAACCGGAACCGTCGCACTCATGCCCGCACCATTCCCTCCGTGACGCTCGCGACCGCGTGGTCCAAGGAGGACAGATAAGTTCTCTCCATCGGCCGCCTCAAGTCCATCACCTCGTAAATGTCGCCGAAGTATTGAATGAAACCCAGCAGAACCGGCGTGGATCCCACCCCCATCCCCGGACCCCTCACCTGCCACGTCGTCGGGGAAACTTCAATGAGGCCAATACCAGCGCGGTGCGTTGAGGCCTCGCCATGTTTGGGCATGAACGCCTCTCCGGTGAGATGGGGAACACCAGTACACATGCTGAAAACACGCGCCTCAAGAGGGTTGACCTCAGGCGGACGTTTGCGGTAGATCCGCCTCGAATGCCCTCTATCAGGTCACGGTCCCCAGCCTGGCCCCCTTCTTGGGCCGGAGAACTCGCCAGATGGGACCTTTCATACCAATCGCTTTCAGCGCCGAAGGGCAGACACTCTCGTCTCGAACACTTCTGGCTTTCTGCTTCGGGACTGACGGGGTCGCCAGTGCTGATGTAGAGATGTATCGTCGGAGTCCAGTCTTAGACTCGTCTCGCCGTTGCTCGCCCCGGCCATGACCAGGCGTGTGGACACCTCGTGAGAGAGGATGTTCGGTATGGGCAGTCAGCGTCGGGACTTCGCTCCTAAGGATCAAAACGAGGCCGTGAAGCAGGCGATGACTACGAGTCGCCAGGTCACCAGGGTGGCGTCTTCATCTGCATCCTGCCCTACCGGCATTGTGAGCGGGACATGACTCCGACACGCCGACCGCCAATGCGCGCGTGGCGATTCGTTCTCACGTTCGGCACGGTAAGCCTGCTCAGCGATGTCGTCTACGAGGGTGCACGCTCCATCACCGGCCCGCTGCTCGCTCAACTTGGGGCGAGCGCCCTCATAGTAGGAGTTGTAACGGGTCTTGGCGAGGCGGCGGCGCTCCTGCTGGTGTCCGGGCCCCTTGCAGATCGCACCAAACGATTCTGGGCCTGGACTATCGCCGGTTACGCCCTCTCCGTCATCAGCATTCCACCGCTCGGTTTCTCCGGTGTGCTGTGGGTCGCCAGCGCCCTCATCATCGCCGAACGCGTCGGCAAAGCCGTCCGCTCACCTGCCAAAGACGCAGTGCTCTCCTACGCAACAGCGGCGACCGGTCGAGGGCGAGGATTCGCCGTCCACGAGGCACTTGACCAGGTCGGTGCGATCATCGGGCCGCTCGTCGTGGCCGTCATGCTTGCGATCACAGGAAACCGGTACGGACCTTCACTGGCCGTTCTCGCAATACCGGGGGTCATGACGCTGGCCCTGCTGGTGTGGCTCCGCGCGCGCGTGCCGCAACCCGCGCACTACGAACAAGCAGGACCACTCCTTCTCACCGCCGACAACGGCCCCGCGACTGACAACACGTCAAGGAAGACTCGGTTACCGCGGGCGTTTTGGGTTTACTCAGGTTTCACAGCGATGACGATGGTCGGGTTCGCGACCTTTGGACTCCTGTCCTTTCATATGGTCAAACGTGGACTCCTCCCGGCGCCGATCATTCCCGTCCTCTACGCCGCAGTCATGGCCATGGACGCACTCGCTGCCCTCGTCACAGGCTGGGCATACGACCGCTACGGACCGCGCATCCTGCTCACCCTGCCCGTCGTCGCCGCAGCCATACCGGCCCTTGCCTTCGCCGACGCACTCGCACCAGTGATCGCCGGGTCACTGCTGTGGGGTGCAGCCCAGGGAATCCAGGAATCCACCCTCCGCGCCAGCATCGCAGACCTTATCGAACCGCACCGGCGGAGCACCGCCTACGGAATCTTCGCCGCGATTCTGGGTGTCGCCACAGCCGCCGGCGCAACTCTCGCCGGCGCCCTCTATGACACCTCCATTCCAGCCCTGATCGCAGTCACCGCCGTGATGCAAGCTCTCGCCGTAATCGCGTTCGCGGTCCTGGCTCCATGGCCATCGACCCGTCACTCACGGCGATAGTCGCTGGGCGGCAGCGGGCCAAGGCCATCAGGAAACGACCGCCGACCTTCTTCCCGGCCGTTCCTCCAATATATGAACGGCTGCTCACCGCCGCGCACAAGGACGGCGTCTCGCTCAGCGGCATCCAGATCGGAATCTCGGGGGCCATGCCGCTGGCCCAATCGCTCGTCGAGCCCTGGGAGAAGGAAACGGGCGGCTACCTGGTCGAGGCCTACCGGTTATCCGAAACCTCCCCGGGCTAACGGCGAACTCGGTCGCGCCCAGCCGACGAGCGGGCACCGTGGGCGTGCCACTGCCGAACACCGAAATCCGCGTCGTCGACCCTGAGAATCCCACCGCGGATCGCGCCACCGGCGAACAAGGCGAGCTCATCGTGCGCGGGCCTCAGGTTTTCTCCGGGTATTGGAAGAAGCCGGATGAGACTGCCGCCGTCTTCGTGGACGGCGGCTGGTTCCGCACCGGTGACATCGTCACCGTCGACGCCGACGGTTTCGTGCGCATCGTCGATCGGATCAAAGAGCTCGTGAAAACGAGCGGGTTCAATGTCTCCCCCTCCGAGGTCGAGGAAACCCTCCGCACCTACCCGGGATCCTCGACGCAGCGGTAGTTGGTCTGCCAAGCCAACACAGCGGTGAAGACGTCGTGGCCGCGGTCACGCCCAAAGCAGGCACCGTGCTCGACGAGGACGCGATTCGCGCCTTCTGCCGCGACAACCTCACCCCATACAAGGTGCCGCGCCGCATCGTGCAGGTCGACGAACCGCCGAAGTCACTCATCGGCAAGGTCCTTCGCCGTCCGGTGCGCGACCGGTTCATCGCCGGCAACTGACCCCGGCGCGAAGACCAGCAGCGCACTGGACCGCATCACGCTCCGCCGCGGACTCAGTGGAGTCGATTTCGGCGCGGTCTATGTGGTCCTGACCGCGGTGAGGTCGAGGCGATGGCCCGCCCCGGGATTTACCAGCGGGTCAGTCAGTACGCGCGTTATGAGGCGTCGAGGACATAGCCTTCTTCGCCATGCACGACCGTGTCAACACCGGCGATCTCGTCTTCGTCCTTAACCCGGAAGCCCATGGTCTTCTCGATCACGGAGCCAATCAGGTAGGCAAGAACGAACGAGTAAATCATCACGCCGAAAGCGCCGATAGCCTGCGCGCCAAGCTGGTTCCACTTACCGGTGTCAAGGAGACCAATGCCGGAACCGAAAATGCCGATGTAGAGAGTTCCAATGAGTCCGCCAACCAAGTGAATGCCAACAACGTCAAGGGAATCATCGAAACCGAGCTTGAACTTGAGTTCGATGGCCATGGCACACGCTGCACCGGTGAGAAAGCCCAGAACGATCGCCCAACCGGGGGTGAGGATATTACAGGCCGGGGTGATCGCTACGAGTCCTGCAACAGCACCAGACGCGGCACCGATCGAGGTCGGCTTCCCATCCCTGACCCGCTCCACGGCAAGCCAGCCGAGAATCGCCGCTGCCGGCGCCGCCAAGGTATTGATCCACGCAATGGCAGAGGTTGTATTCACTGCCGCAGCGGAGCCCGCATTGAATCCAAACCAGCCAAACCAGAGCAAAGCAGCGCCGAGAAGCGTCAAGGGGACGTTGTGGGGTTTGGCCATTCCCTTTCTGAATCCCACCCTTTTGCCCAGCACGAGAGCAAGAGCCAGACCCGCAGCCCCCGCATTAATATGCACAGCAGTGCCGCCCGCGAAGTCGTTCACTCCCAGGAGGAACACGGACCAACCCCCGTCGGTCATCTTCCCGTCACTGCCGACCGTGAAGTTGAACACCCAACTGGCCACCGGGAAATAGACCAGAGTCGCCCACACCCCCGCGAAGACCAACCACGGTCCAAACTTCGCCCGGTCGGCGATAGCGCCGGAGATCAACGCGACCGTAATGATGGCGAAGGTGGCCTGAAATCCCGCGAATGCAAGCGAATTGGTGTCCGCAACATTTGCTGAAACCATCGCTCCGGAGCTGTCCGCGCCAAGGAACTTACTCAACCCCGGGTTCCACAGCGGGTTGAGGAGAAAATGAGGAATCAGCCAATCCTTACCTGATCCAAACGACATGGAATAGCCATACAGGATCCACAAGACGCCAATGAGTCCCATCGCCCCAAAACTCATCATCATCATGCTGATGACGCTCTTTGCTTTGACCATGCCACCGTAGAAGAACGCCACGCCCGGCGTCATCACAAGAACCAACGCGGCGCCAACCAATAGCCATAGCGAGTTCAGGTTGGTGCTGAGATCTGATGACGCATCCGCCACCACAGATACCTGGAACATTGCGATATCCTCCAATTCTTGCGTGAAAGAATCAAACTCTTGCGAGCATTGTTCACAGGGCACCGGTACTATTCGGCCTTCATTATTCGCGATCCTGCCACCAGGAGTTTTCGACCGAAATACATGAATGTTGCGGTGTTGTAACATCTGCTCCCACGATTCGCCCGAGCCCCGACTGCGTGAGAGTGCCCTAGGTCCCGACCCGATCCGGCACGATCTGCCCTGCCTCGACGTTAATCGTCATGCGGAGCACCTGCGGTTCAACGAGACGGAACTCCGCAGCCGCCGCCATCGCCTTGACAGCAACCTGGCAGGTGAGGGCATCGAGGCGGCCGAGTCCCTTCGCCTTCTCGATCAGCGACGAGGGCGACAGCGGGCCGAGGGCCGGATGGGTGTAGCGCACGAGTGCCTTAAACGCCCAGATCTGCCCCGCGACGAGGCTGACGATCGGCTGGAACGCCAACTCGAGAAGGTTCTCGTCGATGGCCCGGACAACAATGTCGTTCATCTCCGCCGACCGGTGACTGGAGATATTGATGCTGCTCTCCTTCGATGGGCCGCCACGTCGCCTCGACTTCTTGATCGCCAGCATGCTGCGATCGGCATCCCGGAGGAGCTCCGTGACATCCGCCTCCCGGTGTGCCGAGTAGGCGAGCCCAATGCTGACCATCGGGCTCACCATCGCCTGCCCGATGGTGATTGGCATACCGGATGTGAGCATGATTCGTTCGGCGATCGGGTTTGCCTCGGGGAGTGAAGAGCCGCGCGGTTGGGGCCCCGCCGAAGAGCTGAATCTCAATGCCTGATGGGGTGACGTCGGGATTACGGGCCGTCAGGCGATGGCCCCCTTACGAGCACTGGGCCCCAGTTCGTTTGGCAAGGGATCCCCCTCTGACACAGACCGCTCCAGCAAAGCTGGTCGGATCATGCCGCCACTTATCTCCAAAGAAACGCCTCAAGAAAACCTGGGCCTCCGACGCATGTTAGAACGAATCGTCCGAGACGCTGTCGATGGTGATCCGCGGGCTTGCAATCAGTTTTGCGGACGTGAGAATCGCACCCGTGCCCTGCATCTTCCAGTCGCCGCTGCGCGTCTTCACCCATTTGGCGTCGTGCCCGAAGGCTTTGCGGGTGACATGGCTGCCGCTTGGAAGTTCGTCGAGCTTCCGAGCGGTCACCGCATCGGCAACCTGGACGTACCCCAGCGCTTCCAGCAGGTTGGCGACCTGGTCGGCAAGGTGCTCGAACATCGTCCCGTCCGGCTCGTCGGTCAGCTCGAAATCGCCCCTCGCCACGCGGAGCTCGGCCAGGATGGTGTCGCGGAGGGTCTCGTCAGACATAGTCATCACTTTCGTCGGGAAAAGCCTCGGCAGCAACAGGACCGACATTCTCGTGTTCTCAGCAGCATGAGGCTTCCTTCGTTTCAAACGAGGCCGACGAACCGGCATTCCGGGCAAGACCAGAACGGACCGTCCTCGGTGCCCTCGATCACCATGGGGACCAGGCATCGTTCACACTTAGGCACACCAAGGACGTCGTCCATGTCGGTCACACTACGCGCATCCTGGTTCGGGCTTGGGCTTGGGCTTGGGCTAATTCTGCGGCCGGCGTGGTCATTGCTCAGCCGAGTGGCCGTCCGACAGGCAACGGCGGGCTGTCGCCCTCGTACCGCTCCCCCGCGTCGTGTGAGAGTTCACGGCGTTCAACCTCTGCCAGGATCGCCCGCTCTACGAAGTGAGACCAGCTCTTGTCCCCTTCGAGGTGGCTCGTCCCCGGTATGTGGCTCTCGCCCGATCACGCGTCGCAGCTGAAAGGTAGGTAGTCATCCTCGCGGTCGAGTCCACCCCAACTGTTGCGGACTTCCGTGATGGTGCCCGGGACGCCCGCGAGCAGCGCAGCCGCGCAGACATGGCCGAAGCACAACCCGCCGCAGTCGCCGTCCTGGTGGAGCCCGGCAAGCCTGCGTCCAAGGTCACTCCTCGGCACCCGGGCAGTCCCAAACGAGCCCTGACCCTCCAGCCTTGGCCGGTGAGGCGTGGGCTGTGACGTGGGCGGGCCGTGTCGTCGTGTCCCTCAAAATGACGACTTGTTGGCATGTTTTCGACGTGTCATCTTCTGAGGAGTGGGTCAGGGTGACATTCGGGTGTCACCCTGACCCAAAATTGCAACAGGGACCATTTCGGGTTTGGTCCCTTTGCCTGCCCCGTAGGTGTCGACCGGGCCAATGAGAGCAGTATGATCCTCGACAGGCTGGCGGGGAAGGGATCGGCGCAACCTCAATCCGTTCCTGGCGGATTTCTCTTTCTCCTGAGTTCAGGAGGAAGGTGTCCCCGTCGGACTGGCCACCCTCTATTTGGGGGTAAGGTTCCCGCAACCGTCGGCACACACCATTCACCTTGGTGCTACGTTCAACGCAGGTGGTCACATGATCACCGGCGAGACGGTTCCATACGCCAGTCGCAAGGGCACACCCGTCGAGAGGCGGGGTCGCAAAGGCACGGGACCCTCGGGTCAGCCGGCCCACCGAATGAAAAAGGACCGGCACCAAGTGAGCTTTCCATTCCTAGAGTCCGGGCTTCGCGTCGGACAAACAGGCCTCAGCTATCGGCCAAGCGCATGTGCTGAACATTCGCGCGGCCTGAGCGACACCGCCACGGAATTTGTCAAGGTGAATGAGGCCAGCGTGAGTTTAGGCGGCTAGTTTTGCCT
>DAIMHX010000050.1:0-20593 GCA_036723055.1 Microbacteriaceae bacterium | reverse complement strand
CCCCCCGGTTTTCCCGCTTGACCCTTTTCTCTCGTAAGGAACAACGGTGTTCAAATTCATCTTGCGGCGACTGCTCTCCGGCGTCGTGCTGCTCTTCATCATCTCCACGATCGCCTACGGGCTCCTCTACGTGGGCGGCGGCGACATTGCGCGGAGAATCCTGGGCCAATCGGCCACGGCGGACACCGTGGCTCAGAAAGCGGAGGCCCTGGGCCTCAACCGCCCCTTGCCCGTGCAGTACATCGACTGGCTGTCCCACGCCCTCACGGGGGACCTCGGCTCATCGTGGTTCACCGGTCAGCTCGTCACGGTCGGCATCAGCTCGCGACTCGGCGTGACTCTCTCGCTCGTGATCGGCGCGACACTGCTGACCGCGATCGTCGCGGTCGTCCTCGGGGTCTGGGCCGCCGTGCGGCGAGGCTGGGCGGACCGGCTCGTGCAGACCATCTCCATCCTCGGCTTCGCGATCCCCGGCTTCCTCATCGCCCTGGGCCTCGTCACCCTGTTTGCGCTCAACCTCAAGTGGTTCAAGCCCACGGGGTACGTCTCACTCACCGAGTCGCCGACCGGCTGGCTCGCCACGGTCACCCTGCCCATCATCGCCCTCGCGATCGGCGGCATCGCCGGCGTCGCCGCGCAGGTGCGGGGCTCGCTCGTGGATGCGCTCCGCCAGGACTACGTGCGCACCCTCCGCAGCCGCGGCCTCTCCTACAACCGGGTGGTCTTCAAGCACGTCCTCCGCAACGCCGGCGGCCCGGCCCTCGCCGTGCTCGCGGTGCAATTCGTCGGTCTCCTCGGCGGCGCCGTCATCGTCGAGCAAATCTTCGCCATCCCGGGCCTCGGCCAGGTGGCGGTCACCGCAACCACCCAGGGTGACATCCCCATGGTGATGGGGCTGGTCGTCGCGACCGCCGCCCTCGTCGTCATCGTCAACCTGCTCATCGACCTGCTCCAGGGCTGGCTCAACCCGAAGGTGCGCCTCGCATGATCGACCTGACCCCCACCGCCATGATCCCGGTGCAGCCGCGCGCCGCGCGCCGTTCCCTGCTCGCGCGCCTGCTGCGGAACCCGATCGGCCTGGCGTCGATCATCTTCCTCACCCTCCTCGTGCTCAGCGCAGCGTTCGCACCGTTCCTGGTGCATGCCGACCCCAACGGCGCGTCTCTCAAGGACGTGCTCGCACCGGCCAGGTCCGGGCATCCGTTCGGCTTCGACAGCGCCGGACGCGATGTTCTCGCCCGACTGCTCTACGCCGGCCGGTTCAGCCTCGCCGGCGGGCTGCTCGCCCTCGTCATCGCCGCCGTGATCGGCGTGACTGGAGGGCTCATCGCCGGGTACTACGGCAAGTGGTTCGACGCCGTGTCGTCGTGGCTGGCCGGGCTGATGATGGCCCTGCCGGGAATCGTCGTGCTGCTCGCCGCACGGGCCGTGCTCGGCCCGTCGATGTGGCTGTCGATGGCCATCTTCGGCGTGCTGCTCTCGCCGGCTTTCTTCCGCCTCGTCTACGCCTCTGTCACGGCCGTGCGCAACGAGCTCTACGTCGACGCCGCCCGGGTCGCCGGGCTCAGCGACGCCCGCATCATCGGCCGCCACATCCTCACCGTTGTGCGCGCCCCCGTGATCATCCAGGCGGCCATGGTGCTTGGAATCGCGATCGCGATCCAGGCCGGCCTCGACTTCCTCGGCCTGGGCGACCAGTCCATCCCCACCTGGGGAACCATGCTCAACGACGGCTTCGCCAAGATCTACAAGGTGCCGACGCTCATCCTCTGGCCGAGCCTCGTCATCGCGCTGACCTGTGTCGCGCTCACGCTGCTGGCCAGCACGATGCGCGACGAACTCGAACGCAGCATCCAGGGTCGGCGGCGCCGTCCTCGGCGCACGGCGAAGGTCGTCGCGGTGGATGCCGGCAAGGAAACCGTGGTCAGCCACGGCGACGACGCCCGCGCCTCCTCCCGCACCGGGGAAGTGCTGCTCCAGGTCACCGACCTCGCTATCGGCTACGACCAGCCGGACGGCTCCGTCAAGACCGTCGTGAACGATGTGTCGCTCACGGTCCGGCGCGGCGAGGTGCACGGCCTGATCGGCGAATCCGGATCCGGCAAGACCCAGACGGCCTGGTCCATCCTCCGGCTGCTGCCGGAGGGCGGCCGCGTCACCGGCGGGTCGATCTTCTTCGAAGGCAAGGACCTCGCCCATGCCTCCGAGAAGGAGATGACGAAGATCCGCGGGAAGAAGATCGCCTACATCCCGCAGGAGCCGATGAGCAACCTCGACTCGTCGTTCACCATCGGCAGCCAGCTGGTCGAGCCGATGCGGGTCTGCCTCGGACTGTCGAAGAAGGATGCCACCGCCCGCGCGCTCGACCTGCTCGCCCGCGTCGGCATCCCGAACCCTAAGCGCACCTTCGCGGCGTACCCGCACGAGGTGTCGGGCGGAATGGCCCAGCGGGTGCTGATCGCCGGCGCCGTCTCCTGCAACCCCGACCTGCTGATCGCGGACGAGCCGACAACGGCGCTCGACGTGACCGTGCAGGCCGACGTCCTCGACCTTTTGCGCACCCTCCAGGCCGAACTCAACATGGGTGTGGTGCTCGTTACCCACAACTTCGGAGTCGTCGCCGACCTCTGCGACCGTGTCTCCGTGATGCGCGACGGCCGAGTGATCGAAACCGGGCCGGTGCGGGCGATCTTCAACGAGGCCCGGCATCCGTACACCCAATCGCTGCTCGCGGCGATCCTCGAAGACGGCGAACCCCGCGCGGCCCTGACCGCGCCCGAGGTGCCGACCACGAAAACGACCATCGGAGTGCAGTCATGACCGAGCTTCTCCTCGACGTGCAGGACGTCGTCGTCGAATACCCGATCAAGGGATTCCGCAAGCCGCCTTTCCGGGCGCTCAAGGGCGTCTCGCTCGACATCCGGCCCGGCGAGACCGTCGGCCTCGTCGGCGAATCCGGCTCCGGGAAGACCACCCTCGGCCGCGCGGTGCTCGGCCTGGCCCCGGTCACCAGCGGCCGCATCCTCTACAAGGGAAGCGACATCGCCCACCTCGGGCGCCGGGAGCGCCGCGCGCTGTCCAGCGACATCCAGGTCGTCTTCCAGGACCCGTACACCTCGCTGAACCCGTCGCTGACGATCGAGCAGATCCTGGTCGAACCTCTCACAGCACGCAACGTGAACGCGAAGGAAGCGTCCAGGCGGGTCCTCGACCTCCTCGACCAGGTCGGCCTGCCAAGCAACGCGGCCGACCGGCTGCCCCGGGAATTCTCCGGCGGACAGCGGCAACGCATCGCCATCGCCCGCGCCCTCGCGCTCGACCCGAAGCTCATCGTCTGTGACGAGCCGGTCTCCGCGCTCGACCTCTCCACCCAGGCCCGGGTGCTCGACCTGTTCAAAGAAATCCAGGAGCGCACCGGCGTTGCCTACCTCTTCGTCTCGCACGACCTCGCCGTCGTGCGGCACCTGAGCCACCGCGTCGCGGTCATGTACCACGGGCAAATCGTGGAGTGGGGCGACGGCGACCAGGTCACCGCACGTCCGGAGCACCCCTACACGCAGCGGCTGTTCCTCGCCGCGCCCGTGCCCGACCCCGACCGCCAGGAGCAGCGACGCGCCGATCGTCAGCGCCTGCTCTCCGTGCAGGCGGAGCAGGACCTGCAGGCGGGCGTGCTCTGATGACACGTATCGACAATCCGCCGGCGACGGAGGCCGCGTTCGACGGCATCCGCTTCGGCGCCGCGTACTACCACGAGTACCAGCCCAGCCCTCGGCTCGAGTCGGACCTCGACCTCATGCAGGAGGCCGGTTTCACCGTCATCCGGGTGGGCGAATCGGTCTGGTCGACCTGGGAGCCCGAAAACGGCGTCTTCGACCTGGACTGGCTGCAGCCCGTGCTCGACGGTGCCCACGCGCGGGGAATCGGGGTCATCCTCGGCACGCCCACCTACGCGGCGCCGATGTGGCTCGCCCGCCAGTACCCGGAAATCGCGCTCGACACCGCGACCGGCACCACCAAGACCTGGGGCTCACGCCAGGAAATGGACTTCACCCACCCGGCATTCCGGTTCCACGCCGAACGCATCATCAGCAAGATCGTCGCGCGCTACCGCGACCACCCGGCGATCATCGGCTACCAGGTCGACAACGAACCCGGCCTGCACCTGCTCTACAACCGCGGCGTCTTCCAGCGCTTCGTCGACCACCTGCGGGGGATCTACGGCGACGTGGAAACGCTCAACCGGGAGTGGGGCCTGGTCTTCTGGTCGCACCGCCTCTCCACCTGGGCCGACCTCTGGGTCCCCGACGGCAACTTCCAGCCGCAGTACGACCTGGCCTGGCGGCGCTTCCAGGCGCAGCTGGTCACCGAATTCATCGGCTGGGAGGCCGGCATCGTGCGGGAACTCGCCCTTCCGGAGCACTTCGTCACCACCTGCATCTCCTACGACCAGCCCGGCGTCGAAGACGTCGAGATGTCCGCGAACCTCGACGTCTCCTCCGGCAACGCCTATTACGAGATGGAAGACTCGCTCGCCCACCCGTCGACGGATGCGCGCTCGACCGGCTGGATCGTCAAGGGAACCTGGGCGCTGTACCACCTGGCCGACCTCATGTACTCCTCGAAGCAGGCCCCGTTCCTCGTCACCGAAACCAACGCCGCGTCGATCGGGCACTCCCCGATGAACTTCTCGCCCTACGACGGGCAGTGGCGCCAGGCGGCGTGGGCGCTCGTCTCCCGTGGCGCGAACATGATCGAGTACTGGCACTGGCACACCCTGCATTTCGGAACCGAAACGTACTGGGGCGGCGTGCTGCCGCACAGCCAGAAGCCAGGGCGCGCCTACCGGGAGATCGCCCGGATCGGCAGCGAGTTCCGAGCTGCCGGTTCCGCCGTCAGCGGCGCCCGGCCGGACTATGACGTCGCCGTGCTCTACGACTCCGACAGCAAGTTCGCGCTCTCCTCGCAGCCGCCGTTCCAGGCGCCCGGCCAGTACCTCGACCCCGACTCCTACCGCAGGATCATGGCGTCCTTCGTGCGCGGCGCGTTCGACGCCGGACTGCAAACCCGCCTCGTGCGCCCGCAGCAGCTGTTCCCCTCGCGGGCGACCAGCGGGGTCGAACCGCTCGAACAGGCCGACCCCTCCGCCTTCGCCGCGGCCTACCCGGTGCTCATCGTGCCGGCCTTCTTCACCGCCGCCGATGCGGAGCTCGACTGGCTCGCCGCGTACGCGGCGTCCGGGGGACACCTCGTGCTCGGGCCGCGTTCGGCCTACGCCGACCGCGAGGGCCGCGCCCGCACCGACGTGCAGCCGGCCAGGCTGGATGACGCGGCCGGTGCCTGGTACGACGAGTTCGCGAACCTCGACGCTCCGGTTCCGGTCACCACGGATGCCGCCGCCGGGTTCCCGCTTCGCCCCGGCGCCGCCGCCACCGACTGGGTCGACGGGCTCAGCGTTACGGACGCCGACACGCTCGTCGGCTACGAGCATCCGCACCTCGGCCGGTGGCCGGCCGTGACCACCAGGGCCAACGGCTCGGGCCGGGTGACGATCGTCGGCACCGTCCCCAACCAGGAGCTCGCGCGTTCGCTCGCCGAATGGCTCGCACCGGCGCCCGTTGCCGGCTGGGCCGACCTGCCCGACAGCGTCACCGTCACCAGCTCGACCGCGGTGGACGGCTCGCGCATCTCCTTCGTGCACAACTGGTCGTGGACCCCGCAGACGGTCACGACGCCCACCCAGTTGAGCGACCTCGTTTCCGGCAGTGCCCACGGCACCGGCGCGGCGATCGAACTCGGCGCCTGGGATGCGCGCGTGTTCAGCGACAGGGCGGCCGAATAACGCTCCGTCACCTCGCCCCAGCGCGCTCCAGCCTTCAAACTTTTCCGATTAGAAAGTGACACCTCTCCCATGACGCTCCCACTCGACCTCACCTCCGACCTCGCAACGGATGCCCGACTAACGACGCTCCTCGACGCGCTGACGCTCGAAGACAAGGTGCTGCTGCTCACCGGGCACGACTTCTGGGCCACCTGGCCGCTGGAGAAGATCGGCCTGCGCCGCATCCTCGTCTCCGACGGCCCGTCCGGCGTGCGCGGAGAGGTCTGGGACGAACGCAGCCCCTCGCTGAACCTGCCGTCCGCCACCGCGCTCGGCGCGGCCTGGGACCCGGCCATCGCCAAGCGCTATGGCAATGTTGCCGCCGTCGAGGCGCGACGCAAGGGCGTCGACGTCGTGCTCGGCCCGACCATCAACCTGCACCGCTCGCCGCTCGGCGGCCGCCACTTCGAGTGCTTCAGCGAAGACCCGATCCTCACCGCGAAGCTGGCCGCGGCCTACGTCACCGGGGTGCAGGAGAACGGCGTCGGCGCGACCCCCAAGCACTACATCGCCAACGACTTCGAAACCGACCGGTTCACCGTCGATGTGCGCGCGGCTGACCGTACCCTCCGCGAGCTCTACCTGCTCGCCTTCGAGGAGGCCATCGTCGAGGCGAGGGCCTGGCTCGTGATGAGCTCGTACAACTCCGTCAACGGCGCGACCGTCACCGAGAACGACCTGCTGGAGACCCCGCTCAACTCGGAGTGGGGCTTCGACGGCGTGGTGATCGGCGACTGGACCGCGGTGCGCAGCATCAACAGCGCCCGCCACTCGCAGGACCTCGTCATGCCAGGCCCCGACGGCCCCTGGGGTGCCGCGCTCGTCGCTGCGGTCGCCGCCGGCGACGTGGACGAGGCCGCCATCGACCGCAAGGTGCTGCGCATCCTCGCCCTCGCCGCCCGGGTCGGGGCCCTCGACGGCTTCGACGCTGAAGTTCCGGAGCCGGTCCTCGTCGAGGACGGCATCGCCTTCGCCCGCGAGGCCGAGATCGCCGGATCCGTTCTGGTGCGCAACGACGCGGAACTGCCCTGGGCGGGCGAGTCGCTCACCCGCGTGGCCGTCATCGGTCACAACGCCAAATTCGCGCGCACCCAGGGTGGCGGCAGCGCCACCGTGCTCCCGGAGCGCGTCATCACCCCGCTCGAGGGCATAATCGCCGCCCTCCCGAACGCGCAGGTGACCTACTCGGTCGGAGCGGTCGTGCAGGAAGGCATCGCCGAGCTCCCGCTCAGCGCCATCGAGAACCCGGCCACCGGCGAACCAGGCGCGCGCGTTCGCTTCCTCGCTGAAGACGGCCGGGAGCTGTTCGTCGAGGACCGACGCGCCACGGCCCTGGTCTGGTTCGGCGGCGACGCCCCGATCGCGGCATCCAGCGTGCTCGAGTTCACCACCCGCTACACGCCGGAGACCACCGGGGAGATCCTGCTCGGCTTCGCCAGCGTCGGCAACGGCCGCATCTTCGTCAACGGCGAACTTCGCCACGAAGAGAGCGTCGTCTCGGTCGGAACCGACCTCGGCGCCGCGTTCCTTTCGCCGCCCTCGAGTTCCGTCGCCGTGCCGGTGCGGGCCGGCGAGCCGATCGACGTGAAGATCGAGTACGACATCGTGCACGACTTCCTGGCCGGCGCGCTCGCCATCACGATCGGCATCGAACCTGACCTCTCCAACCCCGACAAACTGATCGCGGAGGCCGTCGCGGCCGCCGCGGCCGCAGACGTGGTCGTTCTCGTCGTCGGCACCAACTCCAAGGTCGAATCCGAGGGTTTCGACCGCTCGGACCTCGACCTGCCCGGCCGTCAGGACGAGCTCGTCCGCGCGATCGCCGCCGTCAACCCGCGCACGGTCGTCGTCGTCAACTCCGGCTCGCCCGTGCTCCTGCCCTGGCGGGACGAGGTCGCGGCGGTGCTGCTCAGCTGGTTCGGCGGCCAGGAGTACGGCGACGCGCTCGCGGCCATCCTGCTCGGCGACGCCGAGCCGGGCGGGCGCCTGCCCACCACCTGGCCGGTCAGCCTCGAGGACGTTCCCGTTCTCGACGTGACCCCGGTCGACGGCGTCGTGAGCTACGACGAGGGCATCCACATCGGCTACCGCGCGTGGCTCAAGGCCGGCACGACGCCGGCCTACGAGTTCGGCTTCGGGCTCGGCTACACCACCTGGACACTCGACGACCTGACCGTCGACGCGCCGACGGTCACCGACACCGACGGCGTCACCGTGTCCGTGCGCGTCACGAACACGGGCGACCGCGCGGGCAAGCAGGTCGTTCAGGTCTACGCCTCCCGCGCCGATTCGGCGATCGACCGCCCGGTGCGCTGGCTCGTCGGATTCGCATCCGTGCACGCCGAGGCCGGCGCCACCACCATGGCCACCATCGCGGTGCCCGCCCGAGCCTTCGCCGATTGGCAGGACGGCTGGCATTACGAGGTCGGCGACTTCGTGCTCGAGGCCGGCACCAGCGTCTCCGAACTGCCGCTCGCAACGACGGTGACGCTGCGATGACCGCCACTGCGCTGCGCGAGTACCCGAACCCGCTGATCGCGGGTTTCTACCCGGACCCCAGCGTCGTCAAGGTCGGCCAGGACTACTACCTCGCCACCTCGACGTTCGAGTACCTGCCCGGCATCCCGGTGTTCCACAGCCGCGACCTCATCAGCTGGACCCAGGTCAGCAACGTCGTCGAGCGCCCCGGCCAGCTCGCCTCCGCTGCGGTGCCGACCCTCGGCGGGGCCTGGGCGCCCACCATCCGTCATCGGGGCGGCGCGTTCTACGTCGTCGTGACGGATGCCATGGGCCGCGGCATGCTCATCTTCACCGCTTCGCAGGCCGCCGGCCCGTGGAGCGACGGAACGCTCATCGACGGCGTGCACGGTATCGACCCTGACCTCGCCTGGGACGACGAGGGCGTGGCCTACGTCACCTACTCCGGCCTCGACACCACCTCCGGTCGTCCGCCCGGCCCGCACGCCGGCATCCTGCAGGTGACGGTCGACCTCGCCAGCGGCCGACCGCTCAGCGAACCGATCTCGCTGTGGTCGGGCACCGGTCTGAAATTCCCCGAGGCGCCCCACCTGTACCGCCACGGCGAGTACTGGTACCTGATGATCGCCGAGGGCGGCACCGAGCGCGGGCACGGCATCAGCATCGCCCGCGGGCATTCGCCGTCCGGCCCGTTCGAAAGCAATCCGGCCAACCCCATCCTTTCGGCGCGCAGCACCTCCCGGCCGATCCAGAACACCGGCCACGGCGACCTCGTCGAGACGCCCGACGGTGGCTGGGCGATCGTCCTGCTCGGGATGCGCCCGACCGGCATGACCCAGGCGTTCTCCGCCCTGGGGCGGGAAACGTTTATCACCGCCGCGCGGTGGGAAGACGGCTGGCTGGTCGCCGACCCGGTCGAGCTTGCGCCGCGCGCCGGCGAGGCGGTCTTCGAGGCCGACTTCGACGAGCCGGAACTGTCGCCGGACTGGATTTCCGTGCGCCGCTACCCCGCGGAGGTCTCCTCGCTCACCGAACGGCCGGGCTGGCTCGTGCTGCACGGCGACGGTTCCACCCTCGACGACCAACGGCCCGTGCTCGTCGGTCGGCGACAGCAGCATCCGCAGGCCCGTGCCTCCGTGCTGGTCGACCCGGGGACGGGCGTCGGCGGGATCAGCGTGCGTTACGACGAGGCCCACCACTACGAAATCGAAGTTGGCCACGGGCAGGTCACGGCGCGCGCCTGCGTCGCCGGGATCCGCCAGGAATGGACCCGCGCCGTCACCGACGGACCGGTCGTTCTCGGCCTCGACTTCGTCGTGCCTTCTCCGTCGCTCCTGTCGGCGGAAGGCCCGTCGATGCTATCCGCGCTGACCTCCGACCTCGTGGTGCTGAGCGTCGGGACCGGCGACGACCGGGTGGAACTGGCCCGCGTCGACGGACGGTATCTCTCCCAGGAGACCGCGGCCTCGTTCACCGGCCGGGTCATCGGCCTGTACGCCTCCTCCGGCGTGGTGGCCTTCGACTGGTTCCGGTACTCCGGAAGGAGCTGAGCCCGTGGGCGTTACCGCGCAGAGCACCCTCGAGAGCGCGCTCGGAAACCCCTCCGCGAAGGCGATCCTCGGTGCATTCCTGCCGGGGATCGTCAACTCGCCGATGGCCAGGCAGCTGGGCTGGATGCCGCTGGGCTCCCTGCTCGCCATGTCACCGGCCGTGCGGGACGACGCCGCGCTGCTCGCTGACCTGTGGAACCGGCTGGCGGCGTTGGGCGACGACGAGAACGGCGTGCGGGAAGCACGCGGCTGGTCCGAGGCCGAGCCGCGCGCAGTCTCACCGGGTTACGAACCCGATTCGGTGCCGCTGGCGTCGGCCGCGGCGCGGCATCCGGACCGGGTAGGCCGGTTCGGCCGCGTGGAGATCGTGATCGACGGGCCCAGCCACGGCAACCCGTTCGTCGACGTGGAACTCACGGCCGTTGTGATCGTGGACGGGCTGCGACAGCAGGTCGGCGGGTTCTACGACGGCGACGGCCGCTATCGCATCCGTTTCCTGGCCTCGCAGGCGGGGGAGTGGACCTTTACGACGTCGTCGAACGCGCGGTCCCTCGACGGGCTGGGCGGGCGGATCGAGTGCGTGCCGGAGCCGGTGGCCCGCGGGCCCGTCGGCGTCGCGGACACGTTCCACTTCGCGCACGCCGACGGCACCCGGTACCTGCCGATCGGCACGACCGCCTACGCGTGGACGCACCAGACGGATGCCCTCCAGCGGCAGACCCTCGACACCCTGGCCGGTTCGCCGTTCAACAAGCTCCGCATGTGCGTGTTCCCCAAGGCCTACCTCTTCAACGCCAACGAGCCGGAGTTGTACCCGTTCGAGGGCACACCGGCGGGCGGCTGGGACCTTGACCGGTTCGACCCGCGCTTCTTCAGAAAACTCGAGGATCGGATCGACCGGCTCGCCGCGCTCGGCATCGAGGCCGACCTCATCCTCTTCCACGCCTATGACCGCTGGGGCTTCTCGACGCTTCCGGCGGCCATCGACGACCGCTATGTCGCGTACCTCGTGCGGCGACTCTCCGCTTACACGAACGTGTGGTGGTCCCTCGCCAATGAGTACGACCTGTTGCCGGGCAAGGCCGTGGCGGACTGGGAGCGGCTCGCCGGCGTCGTGGTGGCCAATGACCCGGTGGGCCACCTCCTGTCCATCCACAACTGCTTCGGCTTCTACGACTACTCGCGGCCGTGGATCACCCACTGCAGCGTGCAACGCATCGACGTGTACCGCACGTCGGAGAACACCGACGCCTGGCGCGGCGAGTGGCGCAAGCCGATCGTGATAGACGAGTGCGCCTACGAGGGCGACATCGACCAGGGTTGGGGAAACATCACCGGCCAGGAGATGGTGCGCCGGTTCTGGGAGGGAGCGGTGCGCGGCGGCTACGTCGGCCACGGCGAAACCTACCTCAACGACCGCGAAGAACTGTGGTGGTCCAAGGGCGGCGAGCTCACCGGGTCCAGCCCCGACCGGATCGGCTTCCTGCGTCAGGTGATCGAAACGGCGCCCGGCGGCGTGCTCGATCCGCTTCCCAGCGACTGGGATGTGCCGTGGGCCGGCGTCGCAGGGGAGTACTACCTGCTCTACCTCGGGTTCGGGCAGCCGCGCTACCGCACGATCGTTCTCCCGGCCGGCCGGCGATACGCCGTCGACGTGATCGACACCTGGGCGATGACCGTCGACCGGCTGCCGGGGGAGTTCGAGGGCTACTTCAGCGTGCCGCTGCCGGGGCGCCAGTTCATGGCGATCCGGCTGAGCGTCGTCCCCGCGGGGGAGTGACGCCTGGCCGGAGCCGGGGCCGTTACGGCCGGGCGTTCAGGCCGGCGAAGATGGCCTCGACGCGGTCGAAGCCTTCGGCCGGGAACATGATCAGTGACGTCGCGAGCGGCGAGTTGCTCTTCCACTTCCCGCCGGCCGTCCAGCCCAGGCCGATGAAGTAGCCCAGCTCCACGAAGAGCGCCTCGAGCGCGGCTACGGCCTCGGCGTCGTCGACGATCTCCGAGAGTGAGGTCTGCAGGGTGAGGGGCGCCGGCGTGCGCGCCGGAAGGACGGCGGCGACATCCGTCACCCAGTGGTGCCGTCCGGATCCGATCGAGACGGTGTCGGCCGCGCCCGGCAGGCGCACGCGCGCCGACGAGTTCGGCGGGATCACCGCGGTGAGCGTGAACGTGGTCCCGTCGAGGGTCCAGGCGACCTCGACGCGGCCGTAGCCGGTTTCGAGGCTGGCGGTGGACCTGGTCAGGCCCCCGCCCAGGATCGGGGCGATGTCGACTACGCGACAGCCGGGCTCTCCGGGCGCGATCCCGCCGATCGAGCGGTGCATCCAGTCGGCGACGGCGCCGAGGGCGTAATGGTTGAATGACGTCATTTCGCCCGGATTGATGCTGCCGTCGGGCAGGATGCTGTCCCAGCGCTCCCAGATCGTGGTCGCGCCCATCGAGATCGGGTAGAGCCACGACGGGCAGCCCTCCTCCAGCAGTAGGCGGTAGGCGACGTCGCTGCGCCCGGCCAGGCAGAGCGCGTCGCAGATGAGGGGAGTGCCCACGAAGCCGGTGCCGATCCGGTAGCCGTGCGAGCGCACCAGTTCGGCCAGGCGCGCGCCGGCTTTGGCCACCAGCGCCGGCTCGGTGATCAGGCCACAGGCGATCGCGAGCGCGTAGGCGGTGTGCGCGTCGGAGAGCATGCGTCCGGCCGGGGTCACGTATTCGTTCAGGAAGGCTGAGCGGATGCCGGCGGCCAGGTCGCCGAACCGGCGCGCGTCGTCCTGATGGCCGAGCCGCTGGGCCGCGGCGGCGAGGCGGCTGGCCGAGCGGAAGAAGTATGCCGTGGCCACGATGTCGGGGTCGGTCCTGGCGGCCGCCGGGTTCTCCGGCGGGGCGCTCGGGTCGAGCCAGTCCCCGAACTGGAACCCGCCCGTCCACAGGTGGTCGTCGCCGGCCAGGTCGGCCACGACGTCGACCCAGGCGCGCATGCTCTCGTACTGGGCGGCCAGCGCGGCGGCGTCCCCGTATCGCTCGAAGAGGGCATCCGGCACCAGCGTCGCCGCGTCGCCCCAGGCCGCCGCGGCCATCGGCTGCATCGGCAGTGGGTTCGGCACGACGAAGGGCACGATCCCGTTCGCCCGCCGCTGGTCGGCTTCGAGGTCGCGCAGCCAGGAGCCGAGGAACCCGGACACGTCGTACAGGTAGTCGGCGGTGGGGGTGAAGACCTGGATGTCGCCGGTCCAGCCGAGCCGTTCGTCGCGTTGCGGGCAGTCGGTGGGCAGGCTGAGGAAGTTGCCTCGCATGCCCCAGACCACGTTCCGGTGCAGTTGGTTGAGCCGCGGATCGCTCGTCTCGAGGTGGCCGGTTCGGGTCATGTCGTTGTGCACGACGACCGCGCGGATGTCGCCGAGGGCGAGGTCGCCGGGCCAGTTGGTGACTTCGGCGTACCGGAATCCGTGGAAGGTGAAGCGCGGGCTCCAGACCCGCGGCCCGTCGCCGTTCGCCGTGAAGTGGTCGGTCGCGTCGGCGAAGCGCAGGGGCCGAACCCCGAGCTCGCCGTGCTCGAGCACCTCGGCGTGGCGCAGGGTGATCGTGTGGCCGGCCGGCGCATCCACGCGCAGCTCGAGCCACCCCACGAGGTTTTGCCCGAAGTCGACCAGGGTCTTGCCGGAGGGGCTGGTGAGGATCTCTCGTGCGGCGACCTCCTCGATGCGACGCACGGGCGGGGCGAAGGACGGCGTCAGGCGGGCCGGCTCGGTGTCGGCCCGGTCGAGAACGACGACCGGCAGGGAGGTCGGGAAACCCGCGCCCGGCGTCGCCAGGGCGTCATCCTCGAGGCGGGCGTCGTAGCTCTCGCCCGGGTAGATCCCGGCCCGCAGGACCGGCCCGCTCGTCGACGCGGTCCACGACTCATCGGTGGTGACCACCTCGACCGTGCCGTCCGCGTACCGCAGGCGCAGCTGGAGCGAGAGCGCCTGCGGTCCCGGGTATGCCTTCGCGAAGTTGCCGTCGAAGCCGAATCGTTCGCCGTACCAGCCCTCGGCCACGGTCGCGCCGATCACGTTGACGGCGCCCGGGTGGAGCAGGTCGGTGACGTCGAACGACTGGAACGTCAGGCGCTCGCCGTAGCTGGTCCAGCCGGGAGCGAGGACCTCGTCGCCAACCACCCGTCCGTTGACGACGGCCTCGTAGACGCCGTGCGCGGTGACCGACAGCACCGCGCCGACGAGGTCGTCGCGCGTCGCAACCTCGGTGCGGAACCGGACCGTTCCGCGGTCCTCACGCGGTTCGGCGGCGGCCGTGATGAACGGGGCCGCCCAATCGGACGGCGACAGCGGCCCCGTGCGGAGGTCCAGCCACGGGCTGAACTCCGAGGCCGAGCCGTCGGTGCCCGCTACGCGAACGCGGACGGCCGCTCCTTCGTATGCGAGCAGCGGGGTGGTCGGCCACGCCTGGTTCTGCGAGTCCGAAGTGACTCGCCGAGACGAGAGGATGTCGGGGCCGACGCGGGTTTCGAGTTCATAGGAGGCCTGAACCCAGCCTTCGGCATCCGTCTGCACCTGCCAGGACAGCGACGGGGCGCCCGTGGCCAGGAACTCCGGCCGGCCGCGCCCTTCGGCCCGAAGGGAGGAGATCGTGACGGACGGCAGGGCGGTTTCGGGCATGGTCTCTCCATTGAGCGGGGATGGCGTACTGAAAACCTTATAACTATTCGGTATTCGATCTCTAGTACGACAGCCCGATTGGTGGAGGCGGACTCGCCGTCAGTCGGCCGGGGGCCCCTCGGCGCGCGACCGCAGCACATCCAGTTCGATCGGCCAGCCCGCGCTGTTGTCCTCGAAGCCGGCACGACGGATGTCCTCGCTCGCGTCGAGCTCTGCGAATCCGCTCTCGTCCACCGTCACGGTGACCGCATCCGTTGCCTGGGCTACACGGAACTCGACGAGCGTCGTGTGGCCGGGCGTGAGCTCCTCGCCGGGGAACTGGCTGGCCCACCGGAATGCCGCGTAGGTAGGGGGATCGATCGCGACGACCTCGACCGGGAAGCGGCCGTACTGTTCGTTCTCCCGAATCGTCTGATGCCCGGGCGTGCGGTCGATAGTCGCGTCGATTGCCCCATCCTCAACGCTCGGCACCCACCAGCCGGGCCGCGTCACCAGCTCCCAGACGCGATCGAGGCCTGCCTTGATCGTGATGTGGTGTTCGATGCGATTATCCATGCCTACATGTCCTGACGTTATTGCGCGGTTGCATCACCGGGTGCGGCTCGGCACCGGCCTCCGAACGCCCAGAGAGGCACGACAGTGACGATACACGCCAGGACCTTCCCCGCGCCCCGCAGGCTCGCGCTGACCGACGCGCCCTCGCTGCGCTGGGGAATCATGGGGCCGAGAGGTATCCCTGCCCGAAAGAGAACGTGAACGGGTGCTCGGACCAGACGACTCGTCCGCAGCTGGAAAGTAGCAACGGCGCCGACTGGTTAGCGCCGTCAGTGTCGTCAGTGAGGAAACCGGCGGACGTGGCCAGGTTCCGCCGGTGCGGTTCGGAACCGAATGGCATCTGCTGGCCGTCCGCCACCGCGCCACCCCACCACTTTTCACCAGGTAGCAACTTCAGGTGCACTGTGTTTGACGTCGGTGTCATGTCAAGCCTCGCTTCTGGTTGTGGATGGAGGAGTTCACGGGTGCAACCGTCGAGGCCGGCTGCACTGTGCCGCGGTCGGTGAGGGAGAGCGGGATTGGGTCGCAGATGACGCCGGAAAATTCGCCCTCGGCGTTCGAATCGACAAACCCCAACAGGACAAGCTCGCCCTCCCTCTTTCGAAGGACGCGACCGGCGTAGATGCCTGGCGCGTGGATGGGTTCGGCGCGGTCGAAATGGAATGGTCCGAGTGCCCCGTCCGCCGGGGCCGTGAACGTGCCGGTGAGTGCGTGCACCCCGTCGGCTAAGACGTCCGAAGCTGCGGCGCAGAAGACGAGGACATGGTGCCCCTCGACCTCGAGCACCTGCATGACCTCGACCTGTCGAAACCCGGACTTGCTGCTGAGCGGTTCGACGACTTGCCAGGTGCGGAGGTCGGACGATACGCAATGCCCGATCGACCCGTGCGCCGTACCCAGGACTTCCGGTTCGCGCGCCGTGATCAGCATGTGCCAGAGTCCATCGTCAGCAGATCGGAACACCCAGGGATCGCGCCAGGGCTCGTCGAATGCCGGCGGTGCTGTGGCGGTTGAGTACCAGCGGGCGTCGGCGGTCGAGACCGGTGTGTCCGAGGCCCTGTCCCAGCGCATCAGGTCCTGTGACGTGGCGTGGCCGACCCGCTGGATCTTCGTTCGAGTTCGCCGCTCCACTCCGGTGTAGAACATGTGCCACAGGCCCTCGTGCCGGACGATGCTCCCTGTCCAGACGGCCAGGTCGTCGAAGGCTCCGTCAGCGCCGGGGCCGAGGGCATCCGGCAGAACTGTCCACGCGATCAGGTCGTCTGAGACGGAGTGCCCGATCGTGGCATGTCGGTGACGTAGATCGGGGTCGCCGAGGGAACGAGGTGCCTTGAGGTAGAAGGCGTGGTGTTGGTTGTCCTGCTCGACGTACCACGAATCCCACACCCAGAAGCCGGCTATATCAATCATCGTGGTGCCAATCATTCGCGCCTTTTGTTCCGTTTTGGAAGATAGTACATCGCAAATTGCCCTCTTTTTTGTGAATATTGGCTCCACGATCAGAGTTTGGTCAGAACTCTTGACGTACATACTTGCAGCATGCAAGAATCTCTCTCAACAATGAAGTTAAGGAGGTCACCGCATGACGGTTACCGCTCGCCGGGACGCACCCGCAAAAGCCGCTCTCCGGGATCTCCCGGTTAAGACCGCACGGCCCGGTCGCCGGGATTCCCAGCTCAGAGCCGCCATCTTCTTCCTGATCCCGGCCTCGATCGGTTTCGTGGTCTTCTTCGCCTGGCCCGCGCTCCGCGGGCTCTACCTGAGTTTCACGGACTACAACCTGCTCCGGGCACCGACCTTCATCGGCCTCGACAACTACATCGCGATCTCCACCGACCCGGTGTTCTGGAACTCGCTCAAGGTCACCCTCGAATACGTTTTCATAAACGTCGGCGTGCAGACCGTCGCCGCCCTCGGGCTCGCGGTGCTCATGCAGCGGTTCACCCGGTCCATGGTCGTCCGCGGAGTCATCATGCTCCCGTACCTCATCGCGAACGTCATCGTCGCGCTCGTCTGGTTCTGGCTCTGCGACTATAACCTCGGCATCATCAATGCCGCGCTCGACTTCTTCGGCTTCCACAAGGTCGGGTTCTTCGGCAATGGGGACATTGCCATGGGCACGATCGCCATGGTCAACGTGTGGCGCCACCTGGGCTACACGTCGCTCCTGCTCTTCGCTGGACTGCAGGCGATTCCCAAGGATGTCTACGAGGCCGCCGAGGTCGACGGCGCCGGCGAATGGCGGGTCTTCCGCAGCGTCACCCTGCCCCTGCTGCGCCCGGTGCTCGCGTTCGTGCTCGTCGTGACCGTCGTCGGCTCGTTCCAGATCTTCGACACCATTGCCGTCACGACCGGCGGCGGACCTATCGACGCCACCCGCGCGATCAACTACTACATCTACCAGCGCGCCTTCGAACGCCTGGACTTCGGGTACGGATCCGCGCTCGCCGTCATCCTCATGATCATCCTCGCCGGAGTCGCGCTATTGCAGAACAAGCTCCTCCGCGCCAACGAATCCGACCTGGAGAGGTAACGCCATGACCATCATCGCTTTCAAGGCGCGCGCCGCCACTCGCGCGGCCGGCCGCGCCTCCTCGGAGGACGACCCCTCGCTCGCCAAGTCGAAGGTCTCGAAGTTCTTCGGGCGACTCGCGCTCGCCATTGTGATCCTGATCACCCTGTTCCCGATCTACTGGATGTTCCGGACGGCGTTCAGCAACAACCGGTCCATGTTCGCCGAGCCGCTCAGCCTGCTCCCCGTCGACTTCACCTGGGGCCCGCTGCGCCGGGTGCTCGGGCTCGCGACCCCGGCGGAGTCCCTCGCGGAGGGCGGCTCTGGGGCATCGATCAATTTCGCGCAGTACATGCTCAACTCGATCGCCGCCTGCACCCTGATCACCGTGCTCCAGGTCACGTTCAGCTCGATGGCCGCCTACGCCTTCGCCCTCCTCAACTGGAAGGGGCGAGACAAGGTCTTCAGCATCTTCCTGATCGCGCTCATGGTGCCCAGCATCTTCACGCTCCTCCCGAACTTCATCCTCGTGAAGGACATGGGCCTCCTGAACACGATCCTCGGGATCGCACTGCCGTCGATGTTCATGACCCCATTCGCGATCTTCTTCCTCCGCCAATTTTTCATCGGGATCAACCGCAGCATCATCGAGGCGGCGGTCATCGACGGCGCGAACCAGTGGCGCATCTTCCGCGGGATCGTTGTTCCACTCGCCTGGCCGCAAATCATCACCCTCGCCATCCTGCAGTTCATCCAGTACTGGAACGACTACCTGTGGCCTTTCCTCGTCGGGCAGTCCGAGCAATCGAAGCTGCTGACCGTCGGACTCGGAATCTTCAAGTCCCAGACTCCGCAGGGGAACCCGGACTGGGCCGGCCTGATGGCCGGCGCCCTCGTCGCCGCCGTCCCGATCTTCATCCTGATGCTCGTCTTCGGCCGGAAGATCGTCGGCTCGATCCAGTCATCCGGCGTGAAGTAGCATCCCACCCCCAATCTCGTCCGCAGTAGGACGACACGCGGCATCCACCCCGATGCCGTTGATCACCACCCGCAACACATTCCCGAAAACACCAAGAGAAAGAGAAAATGACCATGAAGATGAACCGAGTGGCGATCCTAACCCTCGCCGCGATTCCTCTCGTGCTGACCGGCTGTTCGGCAGGCGCCTCCTCGAGTTCCGGGTCGGCAACCACCCTGAGCTACGGCCTGTGGGACGCCAACCAGCTGCCCGCCTACCAGCAGTGCGCGACCGATTTCCACAAAGCGAACCCCAAAATCACCATCAAGGTCGAACAGCTCGGCTGGGACGACTACTGGAACAAGATCAACACCGGCTTCGTCTCGGGTGAGAACTATGACGTGTTCACGAGCCACCTCGCCAACTTCCCCGAGTTCATGCTCAACAAGCAGATCCTTCCCCTCGACGACTACATCAAGGCTGATGGCGTCGACCTTGGGGCGTACCAGCCCGGCCTGGCCGACCTGTGGAAGGGCTCCGACGGCAAGCAGTACGGCTTGCCCAAGGACTTCGACACGATTGCGATGTTCTACAACAAGCAGCTCACCGACAAGGCCGGGCTCACCGCCGACCAGCTGTCCTCGCTCGACTGGAACCCGACCGACGGCGGAAGCTACGAAGCCGCCATCGCCCACCTCACGGTCGACACCAAGGGCGTCCGCGGCGATGAAGCCGGCTTCGACAAGAAGCACGTCGCCACCTACGGCATCTGGATGGAGAACTCGGGCGGCGGAGACGGCCAGACCCAGTGGAGCTTCCTCGCCCACACCACCGGATGGAACGAAACCAACGGCGCCTGGGGCGACAAGTACAACTTCGACGACCCGCGGTTCCAGGCCACGATCGACTGGTGGCACTCGCTCGTCGAGAAGGGTTACATGCCGTCGTTCGAGGCGCAGACCGGCATCGGCTGGTCTGACCAGCTCACCGCCGGCAAGGTGGCCATGGCAAGCAACGGTTCCTGGATGACGGGCTCCGTCTTCGGGGCCAAGAGCGCGACCTTCACGCCCGCCGTCGCCCCGACGCCCACCGGGCCGAGCGGCAAGCGCGCGTCGATGTTCAACGGCCTGGCCGACAACATCTGGGCCGGCACCAAGCACCCGGACGAGGCCTGGAAATGGGTCAAGTACCTCGGTTCGCTCGACTGCCAGTCCGTCGTCGCACAGGCCGCGGTCGTTTTCCCCGCAATTCCGGCAGCCACGGATGCCGCCGTTGCGGCGTTCAAGGCAAAGGGCGTCGACGTGAACGCCTTCACCACACAGGTGACCGACAAGACGACGTTCCTGTACTCGATCACCGATCACCGCTCTGACGTCACCGCGCTCATCACGCCGGCCATGGAAGCCGTGATGTCGGGTAAGGCCAAGGCCAGTTCGCTCACAGCCGTGAACAAACAAATCAACGCCCTCTTCAAGTAACTGCACGTCAGAAATCGCCGATCGGTTCGGCTCGGGCGCGAAGGCGCACCGAGTCGAACCGATCGGCATCACCCACAAGCATCGAGGAGAGCACCGTGACCCAGCAAGACACCGTCCTCCACCGGGACACCCTGATCGAACTCGTCTCCGACGGAGTCTCCTTCCAGGTGGACGTGTCCTCGGGAACACCGGCGGTCGTCTACTGGGGCCCGGATCTCGGCCGCTCCACGCGGAGCGAGGATCTGGCCGCGATGACGCAGGACGGCGTCCCGCAATCCAACATCGACGAGCCCCAGGTACCCGGAGTCTGGCGTGAGAACGCCCGCGGGTTCCTTGGCCGACCGGCGGTTCTCGGGCATCGAGACGGCCAGGACTGGTCTCAACTCTTCACGATCACGAACCTGGAATCGTCTGCCACCTCACTTGTCGTCGAATCGGTCGACACGATGGCCGGCCTGAGCGTGTCCGTCTCATTTCAGATGCAGCCGGCGGGCGTCGTGCTCATCTCCCAGACCGTGACCAATGTCGGTGTCGA
>DAIMHX010000049.1:0-20627 GCA_036723055.1 Microbacteriaceae bacterium | reverse complement strand
CTCCTAGGCTCCTCTCACTGTGCGGTGGCCGCGCGACGGCGCAAGTGCGGCTGGTACGGCAAGTACGGCAAGTACGGCAGCTCGGGAAGGTCGGCAAGCTCGGCCTTCGAGGTGCGCGGGCCGGGGACGCAGGCGGGAGTGCTGCCACGGCTTGTCCACAGGAGCGAGGCAGCGACAAAAAGCTGTGCATAACCGCGGGGCGGGAGCGCCGCGGCGCCACTCTGGGCGCATGGACATCACACTCCGCACCGAGGACGCTCCCCCCATCCGCACCGTCGACGAGGCCCGCGACCGCGTGGCGGAGCTGATCGGCCCGGCGCTTCACCGGCAGCTCTGGCTGATGATGCTCGACGCGAACGGCGACCAGCTGCCGGTCCTGATCCCGGTCGACGGGATCCCGCTCCGCCCGGAGCCGGGGAGCTCAGCGCCCGTCGCGGCGGCCATCACCGAACTGCTGACCATCCAGGCACCGGGCGGAAGCGTCATCCTCACCCTTGAGCGTCCTGGGTCGGCCGCGCTCACCGCGCCAGACCAGGCGTGGGCGTTGGAGCTCGACGCGTCATTCGGGAAGCTCATGCGCATCACCGGGATGTTCGTCGCGCACGATGACGGAGTCTGCGAGCTCTCGGCCTGACGCCCTGGCCTGCTCTCTTCTTGCGGATCGGACCCGTGCGTGCCTACGATGGGGATCCGATCGATGGCCGCCGCCCTCGTCGCCGACGACCAGCGTGGATCGGAGGGTGTGATGACCAGTCCGTGGTCGGTTTCGCCGGCGGTGTCCCCGCGTGAGGGTTTCGTGCTCCTGGAGAAGGCCCACGAGGCCGCCGTGTCAGAGCGGGTGGTCGGCGGCGGCGTGCGGAAGCTGGTGCAGGAGTCCTGGGAGCGTTCGCTCTCGCTCCGGCTCGACCCGTCGGGCACGACGCCGGAGCCCGAGCTCACCGCCGACGAACTGCGGGAACTGCGCAGCAGGCATCCGCTGGCCTCCGTGCTTCCCGTCGTGCACAACCTCCTGATCCGCCACGCGTTCGAGTCGGGGCTGATCGTCGCCGTCGGCGACGAATCGGGCAGGCTGCTCTGGATCGACGGTGACCGGGTGCTGCGCCGCAAGGCCGAGGGAATGCTGTTCGTGGAAGGCGCCGACTGGTCTGAGCGCCGCGTGGGCACGAGCGCCCCCGGCACGGCACTCGCGCTGAACCACGGGATCCAGATCCAGCGGGCCGAGCATTTCAACCGGCTCGCGCATCCGTGGAGCTGCACCGCGGTGCCCATCCACGACCCGGACTCCGGCAATGTGCTCGGGGTCATCGACATCACCGGCGGCGACGACGCCGTTGCGCCGCAAACCCTGCCGCTCGTGGAGGCCGCCGTCGCCGCGATGGAGGCGGAACTGCGGATCCAGCGCCTCGGCCTCGCGACGACCGGACCGACCTCCGCCCGATTCAGCGTGACGATGGCGCCCGCCCCGCCGCGGCGGTCGGCGCCGCCCGAACTCAAGGTGCTCGGGCGCGACCACGGACAGCTCGAGTCCGGCGGCGCCGGTCTCGACGTCAGCCCCCGCCACGCCGAGATCCTGTCCCTGCTCGCCTGGCACCGCGAGGGTCTCTCCGCTGAGCGGCTCGCGGCGCTCCTCCACGACGACGAGCAGACGAATGCCGTCGACACGCTGCGCGCGGAGATGGTGCGGCTGCGCAAGGTGCTCGAACAGCTGAGCCCGCCGATCGTGATCGCCTCCCGGCCGTACCGTCTCGAGTCGCCGATCGAACTGGATGCCCAACGGGTGCTCGCCTTCCTCGAACGCGGCGCCCACCGCGTGGCCATGGGCGCCTACCGAGGCCCTGTGCTGCCGAGTTCGACGGCTCCCGGCGTCGTCGACATCCGCGGGGAGGTCAGCGCGCGCCTGCGCGAGGCCATGCTCAGCGACGCTTCGGCCGAGTTGCTCCTCGAGTATGCGCGCACCGAGGAAGCGACCTACGACACCGAGGTGTGGCGTGCCTGCCTGCAACTGCTCCCGGCCCGGTCGCCCAAGCGGGCCACGGTCGTGGCGCGGCTGAAACGCATCGACGCCGAGATCGGCCAGGACCGCAACCTTTCGCAACCCTGAAGCAACCCTCCCGTTCCTAGGCTCTGACGATAGCCGCAGCTCACGCTGCGTCCACCGACACCGTCGTCGAAATGAGGAGTGCAATGACCGTCTATTCAGCCCCCGGAACCCCCGACTCGAAAGTCGCCTTCAAGCCGCGCTACGAGAATTGGATCGGCGGGGAGTGGGTGAAGCCCGTCAAGGGCCAGTACTTCGAAGACATTTCCCCGGTCACCGGCAAGGCCTTCGCCGAGGTCGCCCGCGGAACCGCCGAAGACATCGAGCTGGCACTGGATGCCGCGCACAAGGCCGCTCCCGCCTGGGGCAAGACCTCGCCCACCACCCGCGCCGCCGTGCTCAACAAGATCGCCGACATCATCGACGCCAACGTCGAACTCCTCGCCGTGGCCGAGACCTGGGACAACGGCAAGCCGGTTCGCGAGACCCTCAACGCCGACATTCCGCTGGCCGCTGACCACTTCCGCTACTTCGCCTCCGCGATCCGCGCCCAGGACGGCGACCACGCCGAGCTGGACGGGGACATGGTGTCGTACCAGTTCCACGAGCCGCTCGGCGTCGTCGGGCAGATCATCCCGTGGAACTTCCCCATCCTGATGGCCGTGTGGAAGCTGGCCCCAGCCCTGGCCGCCGGCAACGCGGTCGTGCTCAAGCCGGCCGAGCAGACGCCCGTGTCGATCCTCGTCCTGCTCGAGCTGATCGGCGACGTCCTGCCGGCCGGCGTCGTCAATGTTGTCAACGGCTTCGGCATCGAGGCCGGCAAGCCGCTCGCCTCGTCGAACCGGATCCGCAAGATCGCCTTCACCGGCGAGACCTCCACGGGCCGCCTGATCATGCAGTACGCCAGCGCGAACATCATCCCGTCGACCCTGGAGCTGGGCGGCAAGAGCCCCAACATCTTCTTCAGCGACGTCGCCCAGGAGAATGACGCGTTCTACGACAAGGCCCAGGAGGGCTTCACGCTCTTCGCCTTCAACCAGGGCGAAGTCTGCACGGCGCCGAGCCGCGCGCTCCTGCAGAAGCCCATCTACGACAGCTTCCTCGCCGACGCCGTCGAACGCACCAGTCAGGCGATCCAGGGCAACCCGCTCGACACCGACACGCAGGTCGGCGCCCAGTCGAGCAACGACCAGCTCGAGAAGATCCTGTCCTACATCGACATCGGCAAGCAGGAGGGCGCCAAGCTTGCCCTCGGCGGCGAGCGCGTCGACCTCGGTGGCGACCTCAGCGGCGGATATTACGTGGAGCCGACCATCTTCGAGGGTCACAACAAGATGCGTCTGTTCCAGGAAGAGATCTTCGGTCCGGTACTCGCCGTGACGAGCTTCGACGACTACGACGACGCCATCTCGATCGCCAACGACACCCTGTACGGACTCGGTGCCGGTGTGTGGTCGCGCAACGGCAACGTGGCCTATCGGGCCGGGCGTGACATCAAGGCCGGCCGCGTGTGGGTGAACAACTACCACGCCTATCCGGCAGGCGCCGCGTTCGGTGGGTACAAGAGCTCGGGGATCGGCCGCGAGAACAACAAGCTCGCGCTCAGCCATTACCAGCAGACGAAGAACCTGCTGGTCTCGTACTCGGAGAACGCGCTGGGCTTCTTCTAAACACGCAACCGCCGGGGCCGCCGGCGACACCCGTCGTCGGCGGCCCCGAATCCCAGAGAGCACGGTGCACCATGTCAGAGGAAACCGCCACGGCATCCGTCCCGGCGTCGGTGACGGTGCCGGGGGAGACTATCCCGCGCGTGGAACTCACGCCGGTGGCCGTCGACCTGCTCTGCAGCCTGTGGGCAGAGCACGGGGCGCTCATGTTCCACCAGTCCGGCGGATGCTGCGACGGCAGTTCGCCGATGTGCTTCCAGGCCGGGGAGTTCATCACCTCCGACCGCGACGTTCTGCTCGGCCGCCTGGACATCGCCCCGTTGAGCGAGCCGCCACAGGAGATCGATTTCTGGATGTCCGCGGAGCAGTTCGAGTACTGGAAGCACACCTTCCTCACGGTGGATGTCGTCTCAGGGAGGGGCAGCGGCTTCTCCGCCGAGGCTCCGCGCGGCGTGCGCTTCCTGATCCGGTCGCGCCTGATGGACACGTTCGCCTGAGACTCCGCGCCGAAACAGTGGTGGACCCGCAGCGTCAGGCTGCGGGTCCACCACTGTTTTGCCTCCTGCGTCAGCCCCGTGTGATCGGCACCTTCGACGCCGTTGCGCTCTGCTCCGGAACCGGAACCCGCACCTCGAGCACGCCATCCCGGTAGCTGGCCGTGACGTCCTCTTCCTTGCAGCCGGCCGGGAGGGAAATGTCCCTGGTGAACGATCCGTAACGGAACTCGGAGCGGTACCCGGACTTGTCCTTGGTCTCCGACTTCTCCTCGCGTTGGGCCTGGATGTGCAGCACGCCATTGCTGATCGAGATGTCGACGTCCTTGTCCGGGTCGATGCCCGGCACCTCCGCCTTCACGACCAGTGTGTTGCCGTCCCGGTATTCCTCCACCTTCAGCGTGGGGTTCTCCCAGTCGCCCTCGAAAAAGCGCCGGACGGGCTCCGGCATTTCGAACCGCTCGCGTCGTGCTAATCCAGTCATCTCGGCTTCTCCTTGTCTGCTGGTGGGCCTGCGTGGAGCACACAGTACCCCCGCGCCCGGCATCCCGCACCAGCACGTCGACGGGCCGACCTGCCGCCGGACGCGGGCTGCCCTAGGCTGTCGGAATGAGTAAAGTCCTCGTCTTGAACGGCCCCAACCTCGGGCGCCTCGGCAGCCGCGAACCCGACGTCTACGGCTCGGCCGACCTCGACGATCTGCGGTCCATGCTCACGGCCGCCGCCCCGGACGGCGTCACGGTCGACGTGCGCCAGACCGACGACGAGGCCGAACTCATCCACTGGCTGTACGAGGCCGTTGACGCGCGCACCCCGGTCATCTTGAACCCGGCCGCGTTCACCCATTACAGCTATGCGCTCCGGGATGCCGCGGCCCTCGTCACGAAGGCCGGCCTCCCGTTGATCGAGGTGCACATTTCCAACCCGCACGCCCGGGAGACGTTCCGGCACACGAGCGTCGTCAGCGCCGTGGCGACCGGCGTGATCGCCGGTCTCGGCTTCGACTCCTACCGCCTGGCCCTCGACTACGTCACCCGCCGTCCCTAACCCTTCCCTAACCCCCACCCCACCGCGAAAACGCAGTCGTGGTCGTTATGAGCGCGTTTTAGCGACCACAACTGCAGTTTCGCGGGGGAGGGACGGGGGAGAGGACGGGGGAGGGGGGAGGGGAGGGGGAGGGGGAGCGAAGGCGAGAAACGGGGCGCCTTTGGCGGTTGGAGCCGTGGCGACTACACTCGTTTGAGGCCGTTTCCGGCCGCGCACCTTCCCAATTGAACGGATCACCCTCCCCATGGCATCTACCGCCGACATCAAAAATGGCGTCGTCCTCAACATTGACGGCCAGCTCTGGGCCGTCATCGAGTTCCAGCACGTCAAGCCTGGCAAGGGTGGTGCGTTCGTCCGCACCAAGCTGAAGAACGTCGTCACCGGCAAGACCGTCGACCGCACGTTCAACGCCGGCGCCAAGATCGAAACCGAGAACGTCGACCGCCAGGACTTCCAGTACCTGTACGCCGATGGTGAGTCCTACGTCTTCATGGACACGTCCGACTTCGACCAGATCCACGTGCCGGCGGCCGTCGTTGGCGACGCCGTCAACTTCATGCTCGAGAACCAGATGGTGACCATCGCGCTGCACAACGGCAACCCGCTCTACGTCGAGCTGCCGGCATCCGTCGTGCTCGAGATCACCTACACCGAGCCCGGCCTGCAGGGCGACCGGTCGACCGGCGGCACCAAGAACGCTACCGTCGAGACCGGCTACCAGATCCAGGTTCCGCTGTTCCTCGAGCAGAACACCAAGGTCAAGGTCGACACCCGCACCGGCGACTACCTGGGCCGCGTCAACTAGTGAGCGCTCGCACCAAGGCGCGCAAGCGCGCCTTAGACATCCTCTACGTCGCCGACGTGCGCCAGATCAGCATCGCGGAATCCCTCGCTGCCGAAGCCGAGCGCGCGGTCAACGAGCCGTCGCGCCAGGCGTCCTGGCTGTATGCCCGCGAAATCGTCGACGGCATCGTCGACCACCGCGAGGAGATCGACGAGCTGATCGAAACGTACTCGCAGGGTTGGACCCTGTCGCGCATGCCGATCATCGACCGCGCCATCCTGCGCATCGGCATCTGGGAGATCCTGCACAACGACGCCGTGCCGCACGCCGTCGCCATCGACGAGGCGGTCGAGGCAGCGAAAACCCTGTCGACGGATGACTCTGCCGGGTTCGTCAACGGACTCCTCGGCCGGGTCGCGCAGACCGTTCCCTCCGCGTAACCCCGAAAGCACGCGCGGCGGGGACGCCTCGGCGTCAGGTGGACACGCTGACGCTGGAGACGTTCCCGGCGATGGATGCCCACAGCTTGATGTCGTCGCCCGGCTGCTTCTTGTACGTGTGACCCGTGCGGTCGCGGCAGTCGAAGGCGATCTCGGTTTCCAGGGCAACCCCGATCGCGTAGGTGTGCGAGCCCTGCAGCTGCAGCGTCACGGACAGGTCGTTGAACGCGTGCCGCTGGGAACTGATCGCCGAACCGCCCTGCCCGCTCTCGGTGAACTTGAACAGGGTGCGCGAGCCGAACGGCTTGAGCAGCGTCCACTGCCCGGTCAGCGGATCGACCTCCCACCCGGCCATGTACGCCGTGCCCCGGTAGGAGAAGCTCGCGATCCCGCCGGTCGCACCCGGCTGGTACCACCACCGGCTCTCGGCAACCAGGTCGACGTCGGCACTGACCAGAACGGAGGACAGGCTGGCCTGCGGTAAGACGCTCACGCCGATGCCCGCGAAGCCGATGTAGCTCGGGTTCAGCCCCGACACATTCACCCAGCTGAACAGGTGCCCGGTCTTCTCCGACGCCGAGCTGCCGGCCTCTGGCCGTCCAGAGTGTTCGCCCAGTGGTAGCGGTACCGGTGGGTGGGCGGCGGCGCAACGATCCAGTAGTTCTTGAAGTCGGCCTCCGCCGGGATGTACAGGCTGTCCGGCCAGGCCAGTGTGAACACGGGCCGGTCACGGAAGTACTGGGCGAAGATCGCGTCCCGGTAGGTGAGCACGCTGTCGACCTTCCGGCCGTCCGTAGTGCCGCGTTCGAGCTCCCGATGCACGTCCTCCAACTCCCGGCGCCGCACGAAACTGATCGGCCCGGCCGGTGCGCCCACCTCCGACGCGACCGGCGACGGCTCCTTGGCTTCCTCATTCGACATGGCCGATACCTCCTTCTGCACACGCGGCCGGATCCGAAGAATTGGATGCCAGCAGCGTAGCCGTGGCCACCGGCAGCGGATAGGGCGGTGCCCGGGAACCGCTATGCTGAAGCAAAGAGACATCCTTTAAGAGCCGTCCAGTGAGACGGGGAAGGGGGTCAGGTTCATGGCACGCACCGTGCTCAACCAGGCTGACATCACCCGAGCGTTGACTCGGATCTCCCACGAGATCCTCGAGTCCAACCGTGGTCCGGACAATCTCGTGATCCTCGGCATCCCGACGCGGGGCGTGATCCTCGCCCGCCGCATCGCGGAGACCATCAAGCGCATCGAACCGGCGGCGTCGGATGTGCGGGTCGGTTCCCTCGACGTCACCATGTACCGCGACGACCTCGCCCACACCCGCACCAGGACCCCGTCGCCGACCCTCGTGCCCGGCAGCATCGACGGTGCCACGGTCGTGCTGGTCGACGATGTGCTCTACTCCGGCCGCACCATCCGAGCCGCCCTCGACGCGCTCGCTGACCACGGCCGCCCCGGCATCGTGCGCCTGGCCGTGCTCGTCGACCGCGGCCACCGCGAACTGCCGATCCGGGCCGACTTCGTCGGCAAAAACCTGCCCAGCTCCGCCGAGGAGCGCATCAACTTGCACCTCACCGAGATCGACGGCGACGAGTTCGTGAGCATCGACGGGGGCGACGAGTCATGAGGCACCTGCTCTCCACCAGGGACATCACCAGGGACGAGGCGATCACCCTCCTCGACATCGCCGAGGACATGGCGGATGTCGCCGACCGGGAGGTCAAGAAGCTCCCGACCCTGCGCGGCAAGACGGTCGTCAACCTGTTCTTCGAAGACTCCACCCGCACGCGCATTTCCTTCGAGGCGGCGGCGAAGCGGCTGAGCGCCGACGTGATCAACTTCAGCGCCAAGGGCTCGAGCGTGTCGAAGGGCGAAAGCCTCAAGGACACGGCCCAGACCCTCGCCGCGATGGGGGCAGACGGCGTCGTCATCCGCCACCACGCCTCGGGGGCGCCACAGGTGCTCGCCGCGAGCGGCTGGATCGACGCCGGCATCATCAACGCGGGCGACGGCACCCACGAGCATCCCACCCAGGCCCTCCTCGACGCGTTCACCATCCGCCGCCGGCTGCATGGCAGCGCCTCCCGCGGCAAGGACCTCGACGGCGTCACGGTCACCATCGTCGGCGACATCCTGCACTCCCGCGTCGCCCGCTCGAACCTGTGGCTGCTCACGACGCTCGGCGCCCACGTCAGCTTCGTCGCCCCGCCGACCCTGCTGCCCGCCGACACCTCCGGCTGGCCGGCCACCTTCGGCTTCGACCTCGACGCCGCGATCGACTCAGGGCCCGACGTGGTGATGATGCTGCGCATCCAGGCGGAACGGATGAGCGCGGCGTTCTTCCCCAACAGCCGCGAGTACGCCCGCGCCTGGGGACTCGGCGACGACCGGTTCGCCCGCCTGCGGGCGGATACCATTGTCATGCACCCCGGCCCCATGAATCGTGGCCTGGAAATTTCGTCGGCTGCGGCCGACTCGGCCAACTCCACCGTGCGCGAACAGGTCGCGAACGGGGTTTCAGTGCGGATGGCCGCGCTGTACCTGCTGTTGTCCGGTGATCGGGAGGATTCATAGATGTCCACTGAGCGCGCGGTCAATCCGCATTACCTGGTCCGCGGGGCGACGCTGCCGGACGGATCCCGCACCGACATCCTGCTCGCCGACGGACGCATCGCCGAACTCGGCAGCGGGCTGTCCGCCGCCGGCGCCACCACGATCGACGCCGACGGCCTGATCGCCCTGCCCGGCCTCGTCGACCTGCACACCCACCTGCGCGAGCCAGGCTACGAGCAGAGCGAAACCGTGCTCACCGGCAGCCAGGCCGCCGCCCGCGGTGGTTTCACGAGCGTCTTCGCCATGGCCAACACCTCGCCGGTGCAGGACACCGCCGGGGTCGTCGAGCAGGTGCTCGCCCTCGGCGAACGCGCCGGTTACGTCACGGTGCAGCCGATCGGCGCCGTCACCGTCGGCCTCGCCGGCACGCAACTGGCCGAACTGGGCGCCATGGCCGCCAGCCGTGCCAGGGTGCGGGTGTTCTCCGACGACGGCTTCTGCGTCTCCGACCCGCTGCTCATGCGCCGCGCGCTCGAATACGTCAAGGCGTTCGACGGTGTCGTCGCCCAGCACGCCCAGGAACCCCGGCTGACCGAGAAGGCCCAGATGAACGAGGGTGCCCTGTCGGGCGAGCTCGGCCTGGCCGGCTGGCCCGCCGTCGCCGAGGAATCGATCATCGCCCGCGACGTTCTGCTCGCCGAGCACGTCGGCTCCCGGCTGCACGTCTGCCACGTGTCCACGGCCGGCTCCGTCGACGTCATCCGCTGGGCCAAGGCCCGCGGCATCAACGTGACCGCCGAGGTGACCCCGCACCACCTGCTCCTGACAGAGGACCTCGTCGTCGGTTACGACGCTCGGTTCAAGGTCAACCCGCCGCTCCGCCGCCGGGAAGACGTCGAGGCGCTGCGCGCGGGTCTCGCCGACGGAACCATCGACATCGTGGCCACCGACCACGCGCCGCACCCGGTCGAGTCGAAGGACTGCGAATGGGATGCCGCAGCGAACGGGATGGTCGGCCTCGAGTCCGCGCTCTCCGTCGTGCACGCATCCGTCGTGCAGAACGGCCTGCTCGACTGGACGGACGTGGCCAGGGTGCTCTCCACTACCCCGGCCCGGATCGGTCGCCTCGCCGGCCAGGGCCAGCGGATCGAAGCCGGCGCCCCCGCCGAGCTCACCCTCTACGACCCTGCCGTCAGCCGCGTGTTCGGCAAGGCCGACCTCTCCGGCAAGGGCGTCAACTCGCCGTACCTCGACATGACGCTGCCCGGCCGCGTGATGGCCACCTTCCACCGCGGCTACGCCACCGTGCTCGACGGAGCGCTTGTCCCGGAGGCCGACATCGCGGCGGCCAGCCAGGAGCGCAGCCGTGGATAGGACCGTGCCCGCCGTCATCACCGCGCTGGTGCTGGCCGGCCTGCTCGTACTGATGTGGCGCAGCTGGCGCGCGCGCACCAGGCGGGACGCGCACCTGGCCGCCGGCCATCCCCTGCCCGCGGGCGAGGCGCCCAGCATCGCATCCGCCCCGGTCTTCTACGTCGCGACGACGCCCCGCGCCAAGCCGCTCGAACGCCTCGCGATCCAGGGCCTCGGCTTCCGGGCCAGGGCCGTCCTCACCGTCACGGAGGCCGGCGTCGTGCTGGCCATCCCCGGCGAGGAGGCCGTGTTCATCCCGGCGGCGGCGATCGACCTGATCGCCCCGGCCACCTGGACCATCGACCGCGTGGTCGAAACGGGCGGGCTGCTCGCGCTCGGCTGGCGCCTGCACGAGGCCGACAGCACCGCGGCCGGAACCGCGGCCGAAACCGACGGGGGACTCCCCGTCGACACCTACTTCCGCATCGTCGACCCGGCAGCAGCCGGCCGAATCGGCGACGCGATCAGATCCATTGCAGCCGGCGCCGTCGGCACGGCTGCACGCGACGAAAGTGAGGCGTAGCTTGGGCTACTCAGTAAGCGACCGATCGGCACCGGCTGTACTCGTGCTCGAAGACGGCAAGCGCTACGTCGGCAAGGCCTACGGCAGCCGCGGCCAAACGCTCGGTGAAATCGTCTTCGCGACCGGCATGACCGGGTACCAGGAGACCCTGACCGACCCGTCGTACGCCGGGCAGATCGTGCTCATGACGGCGCCGCACATCGGCAACACGGGCGCCAACGACGAGGACATGGAGTCCCGGCGGATCTGGGTTTCCGGCTTCGTCGTGCGCGAACCCTCGCGCGTTGCCTCGAACTTCCGCTCGCAGCGGAGCCTCGACGACGACCTCGAATCCGGCGGCGTCGTCGGCATCAGCGGCATCGACACGCGGGCGATCACCCGCCACATCCGTTCGGCCGGCGCGATGCGCGCCGGCGTCTTCTCCGGCGACCGGTTCGAGCTCTCGGACGGCGAGCAGCTCGACCTGGTGCGCTCTGCGGCCGGCATGCGCGGCCGGAACCTCTCCGACGAGGTCTCAACGGTCGAACCGTTCAGCATCCCGGCCCAGGGGGAGCGCATCGGCTCGGTCGCCGTGCTCGACCTCGGTGTGAAGACCTCCACGCTCAACCACCTGGCCGAACGCGGTTTCGAGGTGCTCGTGCTGCCGCAGTCGGTCACCTCGGAGCACGTGCTCTCGCTCAAGCCGTCTGCGCTGTTCTTCTCGAACGGTCCTGGCGACCCGGCAGCCTCCGACGCCCATGTGCAACTGCTGCAGGAGGTGCTCCGCGCCGGCGTGCCGTACTTCGGCATCTGCTTCGGCAACCAGTTGCTCGGCCGCGCACTCGGCTTCCGCACCTACAAGCTGCCGTTCGGGCACCGCGGCATCAACCAGCCCGTGCTCGACAAGACCACCGGCCGGGTCGAGATCACCTCGCAGAACCACGGGTTCGCCGTCGAGATGCCCATCGAGGGAATCGTCGAGTCCCGCACCGGCTTCGGCCGGGTCGAAGTGAGCCACTACAGCCTCAACGACCAGGTCGTCGAAGGCATCCGCTGCCTCGACGTGCCGGCGTTCTCGGTGCAGTACCACCCGGAGGCGGCCGCCGGCCCGCACGACGCCACCTACCTTTTTGACCGGTTCAGGGATGTGGTGGTTGCGAGAAACGCGGCCGCCGGAGCAGGAGACGCCAAGTAATGCCCAAGCGCGACGACATCAACAGCGTCCTTGTCATCGGAAGCGGGCCGATCGTCATCGGCCAGGCCTGCGAGTTCGACTACTCAGGCACCCAGGCGTGCCGCGTGCTCCGCGAAGAGGGGGTGCGCGTGATCCTGGTCAACTCCAACCCGGCCACGATCATGACCGACCCCGACTTCGCTGACGCCACCTACATCGAACCGATCACCCCAGAGGTGCTCGAGACGATCATCGCCAAGGAGCGGCCGGATGCGATCCTGCCGACCCTGGGCGGCCAGACCGCCCTCAACGCGGCCATCCAGCTGCACGAACGCGGCATCCTCGAGAAGTACAACGTCGAGCTGATCGGCGCGAAGTTCGAGGCGATCCAGAAGGGCGAGGACCGCCAGATCTTCAAGGAGCTGGTCATCGAGGCCGGAGCCGACGTCGCCCGCTCGCACATCGCCCACACCGTCGAGGAGGCCGTCGGCTTCGCCGAAGACCTCGGCTACCCGCTCGTCGTGCGCCCCTCGTTCACCATGGGCGGCCTGGGCTCAGGCTTCGCCTACAACGAAGCCGACCTGCGCCGGTTCGTCGGCGACGGCCTGCACCACAGCCCGACCAGCGAGGTGCTCCTCGAGGAGTCCATCCTCGGTTGGAAGGAATACGAGCTCGAGATGATGCGCGACACGGCCGACAACACGGTCGTCGTCTGCTCGATCGAGAACGTCGACCCCGTCGGCGTGCACACCGGCGACTCCATCACGGTCGCCCCCGCGCTGACCCTGACCGACCGCGAATACCAGAAGCTCCGCGACATCGGCATCGATATCATCCGTGCCGTCGGCGTCGACACCGGCGGCTGCAACATCCAGTTCGCGGTCGACCCGGCCACGGGGCGGATCATCGTGATCGAAATGAACCCGCGCGTGTCCCGCTCGTCGGCACTGGCGAGCAAGGCGACCGGGTTCCCGATCGCGAAGATCGCCGCCAAGCTGGCCCTCGGCTACCGCCTGGACGAGATCCCCAACGACATCACCAAGGTCACCCCGGCCAGCTTCGAACCCACGCTCGACTACGTCGTCGTGAAGGTTCCGCGGTTCGCGTTCGAGAAGTTCCCGGCCGCCGACCCGCGCCTGACCACGACCATGAAGTCGGTCGGCGAGGCCATGGCGATCGGCCGCAACTTCGCGTCGGCGCTGCAGAAGGCGCTCCGCTCATTGGAGAAGCGCGGCTCGTCGTTCCACTGGGGCGCGGAGACCCGCTCGGTCGAGGAACTCCTGATCGAATCGGAGATCCCCACCGACGGCCGCATCGTCACCGTGCAGCAGGCGCTCCGCCAGGGTGCCACGATCGAGCAGGTCTTCGAGGCCACCAAGATCGACCCCTGGTTCATCGACCAGATCGTGCTGATCAACGAGGTCGCCGACGAGATCGCCGCCGCTGAACGCCTCGACACCGACATCCTCCGCACCGCGAAGGACCACGGCTTCTCTGACGCCCAGATCGGCGAACTCCGCGGCTTCGGCGAGGCCGACGTGCGCAAGGTGCGCCACATCCTCGATGTGCGCCCGGTGTTCAAGACCGTCGACACCTGCGCGGGGGAGTTCCCGGCGCTCACGCCGTACCACTACTCGAGCTACGACCAGGAAACCGAGGTCCTGCCGAGCGAGCGACGCAAGGTCGTCATCCTCGGCTCCGGCCCGAACCGCATCGGGCAGGGCGTCGAGTTCGACTACTCCTGCGTGCACGCCTCGTTCGCGCTCTCAGAGGCCGGCTTCGAGACCATCATGATCAACTGCAACCCGGAGACGGTCTCCACCGACTACGACACCTCCGACCGCCTCTACTTCGAGCCGCTCACCCTCGAAGACGTGCTCGAGGTCATCCACGCCGAAAGCCAGAGCGGTGAACTCGTCGGCGTCGTCGTGCAGCTCGGCGGCCAGACGGCGCTCGGGCTCGCGAAGGGCCTCGAGGCCGAGGGCATCACCATCCTCGGCACCTCGCCGGCCGCCATCGACCTGGCCGAGGAACGCGGCCTGTTCTCCGGCATCCTCGCCGACGCGGGCCTGATCGCACCCCGCAACGGCACCGCGACCGACTTCGCCGGCGCGGTCGTCGTCGCCGAGGAAATCGGCTACCCGGTGCTCGTGCGCCCGAGCTACGTGCTCGGCGGTCGCGGCATGGAGATCGTCTACGACAGCGCGTCGCTGGCCGACTACTTCACCCGGATGCAGGGCCAGGGCATCATCGGCCCGTCGCATCCGCTGCTCGTCGACCGGTTCCTCGACGACGCGGTCGAAATCGACGTGGACGCGATCTTCGACGGCACCGAGCTGTACATCGGCGGCGTGATGGAGCACATCGAGGAGGCCGGCATCCACTCCGGCGACTCGAGCTGCACCCTGCCCCCCGTGACGCTCGGCCGCGCCGAAATCGACCGCGTGCGGGTTGCCACCCTCGCCATCGCTCAGGGCATCGGCGTGCGCGGGCTGCTCAACGTGCAGTTCGCGATCGGCGCAGGGGTGCTCTACGTCCTCGAAGCGAACCCGAGGGCCTCGCGCACGGTGCCCTTCGTCGCCAAGGCCCTCGGAATCACGCTCGCGAAGGCGGCCGCCCTGATCATGGTCGGCAAGACCATCGCCGAACTCAAGGCCGACGGGCTGCTGCCGGAGATCGACGGCTCCCGCGTGCCGATGGATTCGCCGGTGGCCGTGAAGGAAGCCGTGCTGCCGTTCAACCGGTTCCGCACCCACGAGGGCCTGGTCGTCGACTCCGTACTCGGCCCGGAGATGCGCTCGACCGGCGAGGTCATGGGCATCGACCGGGACTTCCCGCGGGCGTTCGCCAAGAGCCAGCTGGCCGCCTACGGTGGAATCCCGCTCAGCGGAACCGTCTTCGTTTCCGTGTCAGACCGGGACAAACGCGCTATCATCCTGCCCATGCTGCGCTTCCAGCAGCTGGGCTTCGACATCATGGCAACGGAGGGGACCGCCGAGGTGCTGCAGCGCAACGGCATCCGCGCCCGCGTCGTGTCGAAGTTCAGCGAAAAGGCGGAGGAGGGCGACGTGTCGATCGTCGAACTGATCCGCCGCGAAGAGGTGCACATCGTCATCAACACGCCGAGCGGCCGCACGGCCAGGGCCGACGGGTACGAGATCCGGGCCGCCGCCGTCGCCGGCGACCTGCCGCTGTTCACGACGATCGCGGAGCTCAGCGCCGCCGTCGCGTCGATCGACGCGATCCGGGCCGGCTTCGAGGTGACCTCGCTGCAGGAGTACGCCATCACCCGGGCGGCGGCACTGTTACCCCAGGCCGCACTGTGACCTCAGGCCCCGAAACCGGCGCGGTGGTCCCGTTCGGTGTGCGCCTCGAGCAGGCGTTCGCCGCCCGCGGGCACCTCTGCGTCGGGATCGACCCGCACGCCTGGCTGCTCTCCGACTGGGGCCTGCCGGATTCCGCGGCGGGCACCGAGGCGTTCGGCCGCCGGGTGGTCGAGGCCTCCGCCGGCCGCGTCGGCATCGTCAAGCCGCAGGTCGCGTTCTTCGAACGGTTCGGCTCGGCCGGGTACGTCGCGCTCGAGCGGGTCCTGGCGGATGCCAGGGCCGCGGGGCTGCTCGTCATCGCCGACGTCAAGCGGGGAGACCTCGGCACCAGCGTCGAGGCCTACGCCCAGGCCTGGCTCGGCGCGGATTCGCCGCTCGAGGTCGACGCGATCACGGTGAGCGCCTACATGGGCGTCGGCTCGCTCGATGCGGCCCTCAGCCTGGCCGCCGCAGGAGGGAAGGGGATGTTCCTGCTCGGTGCCACCTCAAACCCGGAGGCCGCCGTGATCCAGCGCGCGGTCGTTGCAGACGGCCCCAGCGCCGGACTGACCGTCGCCCGTGCCATCCTGGACGACGTGACCGAACGAAATGTGCAAGCCGGCGCCGACACCCTGGGCTCGATCGGAGTCGTTCTCGGCGCGACCCTCGACCTGGCCAGTTTCGGCATCGATGTCGACGCCGCCCCCGCGCGGGCCCTCACCCCCGTGCTCGCGCCCGGATTCGGGCACCAGGGTGCACAGGTCGCCGACCTCGTAACGTTGTACGGCGGATACGCCGGAGGCGTTATCGTGAGTGAATCGCGCAGCGTGCTGTCAGCCGGTCCGGACCGGCTCGACGAGACGATCGAGCGCCGAGTAGCCGAAGCAGGAGCCGCCCGTGGCTGAGAACCGTCCCACCCCACCCGACGTCGACCGGGTTGCCGCGTCGCGCGCGGCCGTCGCCGCACGGCGCGCCAGAGCCGCGGTCAAGGCCCAGGTCGCCGCCGGGCAGCGCACCGCGCTCGAGGTCCTGGCCGCCGCGGTGAAAGACCCGACCGGCGTCGAAGGCCGGCTGCGCGTGACCGAACTGCTCACGAGCATCCCCGCCATTGGAGTCACCAAGATGCAGCGCATCATGAGCCATCTGCACATTTCGCCGGCGAAGCGACTGGGCGGGCTCGGCAGGCACCAGCGCGATCGCCTGCGCGACTTCCTCTCGACCAAACCGACCACGCGCCGGGGAGCAGGCGACTCCAAGCTGGTCGTGCTCGCCGGACCCACCGCCGTCGGCAAGGGGACCGTGGCCAACTACATCCGCGAGAACTACCCCACTGTGCTCCTCTCGGTGTCGGCCACGACGCGGAAGCCCCGCCCCGGCGAGGTCGAGGGCGTCAGCTACTACTTCGTCGAAGACGCCGAATTCGACCGGATGATCGAAGCCGGCGAGCTGCTCGAATGGGCCACCGTGCACAACGCCTACCGCTACGGCACGCCGCGCGGACCGGTCGACACGGCCATCGCCGAGGGCAAGAGCGTGCTCCTGGAGATCGACATCCAGGGCGCACGGGCCGTGCGCCGGGCGATGCCGGAGGCCAGGCTGGTCTTCCTGCTGCCGCCCAGCTGGGAAGAACTGGTGCGCCGCCTGATCGGCCGAGGCACCGAGGATTCCGCCGAACAGGCCCGCCGTCTGGAGACCGCCAAGCTCGAATTGGCTGCCCAGGGCGAGTTCGATTACTCCGTTGTGAACAGCGACGTGGCCGAAGCGGCCCAAGAGGTCGTACACTTGATGGAGCTTCGTCAGGCGCCGTCCGTTTCGTAGCGCCCGTTTCACCTGATTCTTCGCGTCATATCCGACGCGGCCGCAGTTTCGTGCCGGCAGAACGGCACGCACTGCCCAAATGCTCTAAAGGAGTGTGACAGCAATGGCCAACAAGCCAACTGGCATCATTGACCCGCCCATCGACGACCTGCTGACCAAGGTCGATTCCAAGTACGCCCTCGTGATCTTCGCCTCCAAGCGCGCCCGCCAGATCAACGACTACTACGCAGACCTGCACGAAGGCAGCCTGTTCGACAACGTCGGACCGCTCGTCGACTCGACCGTCGACGACAAGCCGCTGTCCGTGGCCCTGCGTGAGATCAACGAGGACAAGCTCGTCGCTCGTCCCATCGTCGAGTAGCTCCACCCTCCACGCTCAAGCGCGCAGGATGTCGTCAGCTCGCACGATCGTCGTCGGAATCACCGGCGGCATCGCTGCGTACAAAGCCGTCAACGTCGTGCGCGCTTTTGTGTTGCGCGGGCACTCGGTGCACGTCGTCGCAACGCCGGCCGCCCTGCGGTTCATCGGCAAGCCGACGCTCGAGGCAATCTCCCGGAACCCGGTGCACACGGACCTCTACGAGGGGGTCGCCGAGGTGCGCCACGTTGCCATCGGCCAGTCCGCCGACCTGATCGTCGTGGCACCGGCCACGGCGAACACCATCGCGAAGATCGCGGCCGGGCTGGCCGACGACCTGCTCGGCAACACCATCCTGGCCAGCACGGCTCCGCTCGTTCTCGCGCCCGCCATGCACACGGAAATGTGGAACAACGCGGCCACCGTCGCGAATGTTCGCACGCTGCGTGAGCGCGGCGTCGTGATCGTGGGACCGGGCGTCGGCCAGCTCACCGGCGCCGATTCCGGGGCCGGTCGCATGGAAGAGCCGGACACGATCGTCGCCGCCGCCCTCGCGGTCCTCGCCGCCCAGGAATCCGACCAGGACTTCGCCGGCCGCCACATCGTGATCAGCGCCGGCGGAACCCGCGAACCGCTCGATCCGGTGCGGTTCCTCGGCAACCGGTCGAGCGGCAAGCAGGGCGTCGCCCTGGTCGAGGCCGCGCTCCGGCGCGGGGCCACCGTCACCCTCGTCGCCGCCAACCTCGAGGTGCCGGCGCCCGCCGGCGCCGACGTGCGCACCGTCGGTACCGCCCTCGAACTCGAGCACGCGGTGCGCGAGGCCGCCGCAACCGCGGACATCGTGATCATGGCCGCCGCCGTCGCCGACTACCGCCCGGCCGAGGTGCGCTCGGGCAAGATCAAGAAAGAGGAGACGGGCGACCGCCTGGTTCTCGAACTCGTGCGGAATCCGGACATTCTCACCGACCTGGCCGCCAACCGGACCCGCCGGCAAGTGATCGTCGGGTTCGCCGCCGAGACCGAACCGGATGCCGACCGACTGCTCGCCCTCGGCCGGGAGAAGATCGCACGCAAGGGTTGCGATTACCTCGTCCTCAACCGGGTCGGGTGGACCGAAGGCTTTGCCACGGACGGTAACGACGTCGTGGTCATCGATTCGCGCGGAGTTATAGTGAACGAGGTCTCCGGCACGAAATTGTCGGTGGCCGAGCGCATTCTTGACGTGGTCGCCTGAACCTCTGAACACCGTGGGTCCTGAACACCTGGGCCCTGTGGCCGGCGCGGCGTCCCCTTCCACCTTTCACTTTTCAGACTTTTCAACCTTCGACCGTTCCACGGAACAGAGACGGGCCAGATGAGCGATCTACGCCTTTTCACCTCGGAGTCAGTTACCGAGGGCCACCCCGACAAGATCTGCGACCAGATCTCCGACAGCATCCTCGACGCGCTCCTCACCGAGGACCCGCACAGCCGCGTGGCCGTGGAAACCCTGGTGACCACGGGGCTCGTGCACGTCGCCGGAGAGGTGACGACCGAAGCGTACGTCGAGATCCCGTCGATCGTGCGCAAATGCATCACCGAGATTGGCTACGACTCGTCAGACGTCTGGTTCGACGGGCGCTCCTGCGGCGTCGAGATCTCCATCGGCGGGCAGTCGCCCGACATCGCCCAGGGCGTCGACGACGCCTACGAGAGCCGGGAAGAGTCCAGTCTGGACGCCTTCGACCGCCAGGGCGCCGGCGACCAGGGCATCATGTTCGGGTACGCCACCCGGGAAACCCCCGAGCTGATGCCCATCCCAATCTGGATCGCGCACCGGCTCGCCGAGCGGCTGGCCCACGTGCGCAAGTCCGGCCAGCTGGACTACCTGCGCCCCGACGGCAAGACCCAGGTCACGATCGGCTACGACGGCATCACGCCGCGCACGGTCGAGACCGTCGTGCTCTCCACCCAGCACGCACCATCCGTGTCGACCGAACGGCTGCGCGCCGAGGTCGAGGAGCTCGTCATCCGCCCCGTCCTCGAACGAGTCGACCTCGACTCCTCCACCCTGACCACCCTGATCAATCCGACCGGCCGGTTTGAAATCGGCGGCCCGCAGGGCGACGCCGGGCTCACCGGGCGCAAGATCATCATCGACACCTACGGCGGCTCGAGCCGCCACGGCGGCGGCGCGTTCAGCGGGAAGGACCCGTCCAAGGTCGACCGTTCCGCCGCGTACGCCATGCGCTGGGTCGCCAAGAACGCCGTGGCGGCCGGCCTCGCCGAGCGACTGGAGATCCAGGTTGCCTACGCGATCGGGAAGGCGTCCCCGGTGGGCCTCTACGTGGAAACGTTCGGCACTGGCACCCTGTCCGACCGCGAGATCACCGCGGCCATCCGGGAGGTCTTCGACCTGCGGCCGGCAGCGATCATCCACGAGCTCGACCTGCTCCGCCCGATCTACGCGCAAACGGCGACTTACGGCCACTTCGGCCGCGAACTGCCCGACTTCACCTGGGAACGGCTCGACCGCGTGGCCGACCTGATAAGCGCAGCCGGGCTCTGATTCCGCGCGAACACCAGTCATGACTCGCACCGGCCTCGTGGCCCGAGTGCTGATCGACTCACCCCTCCCGCAGCTCGACCACCTCTTCGACTACGGGATCCCCGACGACCTCGCGCCCGACGCCCACCCCGGCGTGCGGGTCCGGGTGCCGCTCCGGTCCGCCGGGCGGGTCGCCGACGGGTACCTGGTCGAGGTGATCGACCCTGCCCACGCCGAAGGGGACGGCGCCGCGTTCACCGGAACGCTCAGCCCGATCGAGGCCATCGTCTCCCCGGTGCCGGTGCTCACCCCCGCGGTGTGGAACCTGGCCCGGCGGCTCGCCGACCGGGCCGCCGGCAACGCGAGCGACGTCATCCGGCTGGCGGTTCCGCCCCGGCAGGTGCGCGTGGAGAAGGCGTGGCTCGCCGCCCAGCTGGCAGCGCCCGCGGCACCCGCCGCGGAATCGCCCAACGGAGAGCCGACCAACGGAGAGCCGACCAACGG
>DAIMHX010000048.1:7471-21175 GCA_036723055.1 Microbacteriaceae bacterium | reverse complement strand
ATCCGGCAACTTCATGTCAAAAGGGCTTCGCTGTCAGCCAGTGTTTCGAGGGTCCCGAACTAGTTCCGGACGCGGTCGTTCTCCTCAGTTTCAGAGAGAACGTACGTTCTGTCCATGGCCGTCCTTTCGTTTCACAGCGGAGGTCCAGAACGGGCGTTTCGCCGAGGTTTATCATGCGAATTATGACCACGTTGACCCACACCGATCCACGAGAGCGCATCCTGGCAACCGCATACGAGTTGTTTTCGAGGCGCGCAGTGAGAGACGTGGGCGTGGACGAGTTGATCGGCGGGTCGAAGGTTGCCCTGGCGACGTTCTATCGGCACTTCCGGTCGAAGGACGACCTGGTGATCGCGTATCTGCAGATGCGCGAGGAGGTCTGGACGATAGGGCTCATCGAAGCGGAGGCGCGGAAGCGGGGCGACACGCCCGAAGCCAGGCTCCTGGCCATTTTCGATGTCTTCGATGAGTGGTTTCACCGCGACGACTATGAGGGCTGCCCGTTCGTGAACGTTGTGCTGGAGATGGGACCCGGACACCCGATAACGCAGGCGAGCATCAGACACCTGGAACGAATCCGCGAGATGGTGCAAAGCCTCGCCGACGAGGCCGGCCTGTGCGACACCGCGAAACTGGCCCGGTCCTGGCACATCCTGATGAGGGGATCGATTGTGTCTGCCGCCGAGGGCGATCAGGAAGCCGCGAAGCTCGCCCGCGAAATGGCCCGCGATCTGATCAACAGGCACCGAGGCTAGCGGGGCTGCGAAGGCGAGTTACCGGCCCGACGCTGTGATGACCGAGGCCGTGATCACCGACGTAGCCGTATCCCGGCTGCAGGATGCAGCTTGAGCCTCCACCCCGAGCTTTCTCAGGAACGATTTGTTTGGCTTGGCAGGCCCGAGGAACTGGTTGCGGTCACGACCTTCAGTCTGACCTTCCTGCGCCCCAGGCTGACGATCGTTGCCGCGCCGACCGCGATGACGAAAACTGTCGCCGCGCCGAGGACGACCGCAGCCCAGACCCGCCAACCGGCGACCTCCGAGGCGGCGAGCCATCGAATTGCGTAGTTCGCTGAGGCGGCTACGGGGAAGGTGAAGATCCAGAACGCCATCGAGAACGGCAGTCTGCGGTATTCACCGATCAAGACGACCTGGACGACGACCATGATGACAAGCACGCCGGTGAGAAGCGCCTGGATGGCATCCATCGGTCCGGGGTGCGCGGCGATCCAGGCGATGCTCGCCGTGGCTGGTGGGGCGAGGAATGCGGAGAGGGTCGGTTTCGCAGCCTGGGGCAAGGTTCCGCCGGTCATCAAGCGGACCATGACGACGCCGCCGATGACGAGCCAGAAGAAGCTGCCGGCGCCGAACGCGGCGATGGCGGCCTCGTGCAGGTGCACGCTGCTGAGGCCGATACTCGCGACAAATGATCCTGCGACCGCCGGGAGAAAGTAGCCGGGGTGAATCGTGGCCATTGTGACGCCGCCCGTCAGCCAATGGGCAAAGAGCTGGGCGGCGACGATTGCCAGCGCGGCGATGAAGATAACCGTGGCCCACGCTCCGGCGACCGGGAGGTATTCGCTGTAGTGGGCGGAGAGCAGGACTCCCACCAGTGGGACGAACGCCACGAACGGGCCCGCGAACGGATGACGCAAATCGGAACTGAACTTTCCGCGCTGCGCGAGACCCTGCCACAGATAGATCCCGGTAAATGCCAGCCACAGGACGGCGCTGAGCGCGTAAAGCAGCTCGCCCGGCCAGACCGGCGCGCCCATCATTGCGGAGGCCGCCGACCAGCCGCCGCCGAGGCCCGCGAGACCGAGCGGTACCCCGTACAGGCTCAAAGCAAGACTATTGGCCGCGCGGGATTGCGACGATGTCGCAGTCCTGGCCTGGGTCGGCGGCTGCGCCGGTATGGGTGTCGCAGAGCGGGGCCGAGACAGAGACTCAGCGATGTCGGAAATGGCCATTTACGTGCTCCTCAGAATCTCGTGTCAACTTCTCGTTCGTGCTCCGAAGGAAGCGGCACGAGTCACATCGCTCTCGATCGGTCCCGTAAGCCAATCAGCTTAACTTGCTTGAAGCAAGTTAATCTTCTCCGCGGTGATTCGACCACCTGATGCTAGCCTTGCTTCAAGCAAGTAAATTTCGATTGTCAGGAGAGGCCCGAATGGCGCTGCGCACGGATTGGTCAGAACGGGCGTGTCCGATCGCTCGTGGCATCGACATTCTTGGGGACCCGTGGGTGCTTTTGATTCTGCGCGAATCGTTGACGGGTGCACGACGCTTCGATGATTTCAAGGAACGCCTCGGAGTGGCCGACAACATTCTGACGAACCGGCTCAAGCAAATGGTCACGGACGGGCTTCTGGAGCGCGTGCCGTACTCGACCGGCGTGCGCCCGCGACACGAATACGCTCCGACGGAGGCGGCAACGGATGCTCTACCCCTGCTGCATGCCTATGCGCTGTGGGCAGAACGGCACACTCCCACCGATAGTGACCGGAAACTGGGCATTCTGTGTCGCGCCTGCGGGGAAGAGAGCCAACACGGCGAGCGGTGCACATCGTGCGGTGCGACGCTGGTGACGGCCAATGTCACCTGGATGAGACCAGGGCGCTGGCAGGGAGCAGGGATCGACCTGATCGACGCAGTCAACGCGTGACGCACGTCGCGGTCACCTTTTCAGCCTTGCGTTCAGGAACACGCTGAGTATTCTGATCCCATCGAAAGGAGCACTCGATGGCCGTCGTCTCGCGCGGTTTCTCAGGGCATGACCGAGAACACAATCCGAGCCTTCCCCCTGGGCAGTACCTCACTGACGACTTCCCGGTTCTGTCCGCCGGCCCGATGCCGATAATCGATACTGCGGACTGGGAATTCACGATTCGCACCGAGTCCGGCGCGGTGCACAGGTGGGATTGGCAACAACTCACTGCGTTGCCCATCGAGGAAATCACTACCGACATCCATTGCGTCACGCGGTGGTCGAAGCTCGCCACGAGTTGGCGCGGCGTGTCCCTCGACACGCTCTTCACGGATGTCGACACCAACTACGACTTCGTGATGGCCCATTCGTATGGCGGGTACACGACCAACCTGCCCCTCGCCGACCTCACGGGCGGCAAGGCGTGGATCGCGATCGGTTTTGACGGAGATGACCTCGCTCCAGAGCACGGCGGGCCCGCCCGGCTGCTCGTCCCTCACCTTTATTTCTGGAAGAGCGCCAAGTGGATTCGCGGGCTTGTCATGCAAAGCGACGACGAGCCCGGCTTTTGGGAGCAGAACGGATACCACCTCTACGGCGATCCCTGGCTCGAACAACGTTATTGGTAACGGGCGGCTGGAAAGTCGGCGTCGTGGCCGAGACTCGTTCGGAGACACCGTCCGGGCGCAGCATCGTGCTCGACGTCCCCGGATGGGGCGGCAATATTGCCGGCCAGCACCTTGATGCCCGCCTCACTGCTCCAGACGGGTACCAGGCCGTGAGGTCCTATTCCGTTGCCTCCGCAGGCACCGGCAACCGGGTCGAACTTGCGGTCGACCGATTCCCATGTGGCGAGGTGTCCCCGTACCTCGTTGACGAGCTCACGGTTGGAGACGAGCTCGAGGTTCGGGGACCCCTCGGAGGCTGGTTCATCTGGAAACCCGAGCAGACCGAGCCCGTACAACTCATCGCGGGTGGCTCGGGAGTCGTCCCCCTCATGGCGATGATCCGCTCACATGCTGCCTCAGGAAGTGCTGCGGCATTTCGGCTGTTGTATTCAGTCCGCACTCCGGAACACGCATTCTTTCGGGAGGAACTCGCCGAGCCCTCCCCCGGCCTCGACGTGACCTGGATCTTCACCCGGCGCGTACCCGAGGGCTCGCCACGGCCAGCAGGTCGAATCAATGAAACAGACCTTCACGCCGCGACGTTTCCGTCCGGCATTTCGCCAACGGTCTTCGTCTGCGGGCCAACGGGCTTCGTCGAGACAGTCGCGACCGCCCTCGTCGAGCTGGGTCACGATCCGCAGCGCGTGAAGACCGAGAGATTTGGGGGTGCCTGATGGACGGGCATCTGGATGGCAATGCCCTGGCGGGTGTCCTCTCCGAATTTTTCGTGTTCGACGTGACCACCGCACGCTCGCGTTGCGCCTCCTGCGGCGACATCGCCGTCATCGCGAGAGCCCTGGTTTTTGGCAGTGAGCAAGCTCGGGTCATACGGTGCTCGCATTGCGGCGACGTACTTATGGTCGTACTGCAGGAACCGGACGGCGTGCGCGTTCACATGCGCGGCATGTCATGGATGGACGTCGCGGGTTAGTCATTCCTCCGTGCAGGTCGCTGATCAGCGCGCCGAGCGTCCCCGCGCGGTGGGGTGGGGGCGGCAATCGCCGGAGCACATCCCGAACGCCCGGGGAGGCGTGGCTGAACTGCCACCGGACCTCGTCGGCGGTAGCAGCGGTTGCCTGATCGTCAAGGTTTCTGGTCGCTAGCCGCTGGTTTCCAGCGACACTTGCCTGCGCATGAAAGCGTCCTCGTTGAAAACGCCGTGGCGTTCGCGAAACGACGTCGCAGTGCCGGGCCAGAGGAGCGTCAGCCTGCCGCTGGCTTCGTCGCGGTACCAGCTCGAGCAGCCGCCCGTCAGCCACACGGTCGATTTGGCCGCCTCGTCGATCTCCCGCGTGTACGCCTCCTCGGCCTCGGCCCGCACCTCGAGCACCTGCCCGGGCCCGAGGCGCTCCAGGGCACCGAGAATGTAGCCGATCTGAGTCTCGATCATGTGCACTGCGGAGTTGTGCCCGAGACTCGCGTTCGGGCCGTCGATAACGAACAGGTTCGGATACCCGGGTATCACCGTGGAGGCATACGCCGTCATCCCGTTTTTCCAGTGCTCGGCAAGAAGACGCCCGCGAAGACCGCGAATCCGTTGCGCGAACGGCGGCCGGGTTGACTGAAAGCCGGTAGCCAGCACGAGCACATCGAGTTCGTGGACCCGACCACCCTGCGCAATCGCAGAGGAACCATCGACGCGGACCAGCGCCGACGGTTCGAGAACGACGTGGTCCGATGTTATGGCCGGGTAATAGTCGTTCGAAATCAGAACCCGTTTGCAGCCGATCTCGTAGTCGGGCGTCAGGCTCTGACGCAGGTGTGGATCGGCGACCTGCGCTCCCAGGTGAATCATCGCCCTGCGGCGCAGCGCTTCGAGCGGCTCGCCTGCCCCGTTGCGCGCGGCAAAGCCCCGCTCGGCCTCCAGGAACTGCGCGCGGCGACGTGCTACGCGGGACTCAGCGTCGTCTCCGAACGCCGTCCTTTCGGAATCTGTGTACTCGCGATCGTCCCGCGGCACGAGCCAGGGCGCGCTGCGCTGGAAGACGACGGTATGGGCGGCCGTTTCGGCCAGGCGGGGCACGAGCTGGATGGCCGACGCGCCCGTGCCGACAACACCGACGCGGAGTCCCCCGACGTCGAGTCCGTCCGGCCAGTTGGCCGAGTGAAAGACCGCTCCATCGAATGTGTCAAGACCGGGCACGCTTGGCAGTCGAGGCTCAGAGAGCCGTCCGGCAGCAACGATGAGCGCATTCGCCGTGCAGACGCCGCGGGTGGTGCTGATCCGCCACCGGGCTTCCGCTTCCTGCCACTCCGCCCCGAGCACCTCGGTGTCAAGACGGATGTGCTCCGCGAGGCCCTCCTCTCGGGCGCACTCCCGGAGATACTCCTGGATCTCCGCGCCCGGCGCGTAGACGCGCGACCAGTCGGATTTCGGCTGGAACGAGAGGGAGTAGAGATGCGCGGGGACGTCGCAGGCGACGCCGGGATAGCGGTTGTCCCGCCATGTGCCGCCGACATCTCCAGCGCGCTCCAGCACAAGGAACGAGACATCGCCCCGTCGGGCGAGCCGAAGACCCATCCCGAGTCCGGCGAAGCCGGCGCCGAGCACGACAACGTCCAGGTTTCGGCCCTCGACATCGTCAGAGGCAATCGGGCCTCTGAAGCTCTCTTCCAGGAGTGTCACGGCGATGCCGGCGGCCAGAGAACAGACTCCGGAAGGACGGTCGACTCGCGGACGCGCCGCGCCGCCGCGCGCCGTTCCGGCGGAACGATGTCGTAGGTCGTGCTGCGCTGACGGAGGCCCCGACCGAGTTCAGCTGCGAGGCCCTGCGCATCCGTGATTGTCAGCGAGCGCCCCGCTTCGGCCCCAGCGTCGGGGCGGGTTCCGCCGCCGAGAAGGAGACCGCCCAGGTCGTCGGCGCCACTCCTGAGCATCCGGCGGGCACCCCCCAGACCAAGCTTCGGCCAGGCCGCCTGCACGTGGTCGATGCGGCCGGCGAGCATCAGGCGGGCGACCGCGTGCACAGCGCGGCTTTCCCGCGGACTCGGCCCTGGGCGAGCGTGAGCGGGGAGAGGAACGGGAGAGTCGGCGGGCACGAACGGCATGCCGATGAATTCGGTGAAGCCGCCGGTGCTGTCCTGGATTCGGGTGAGGGTGCGCAGGTGAGCGACCACCTGGGCTGGTGTCTCGATGTGCCCGTAGACCATGGTCGCGGTTGAGCGAAGGCCAACGCCATGAGCGGTCGTTACGAGCTGAATCCACGAGGCGGCGGGCATGTCGGTCCCGCCGGAGAGGACGGCACGCACCGTGTCGTCGAGAATCCTGGCGCCGGTCCCTGGAACCGTGTCGACACCGTGCTCACGCAATGCCTCGAGGAACTCCCGCGGCGAGATGCCGAGCCGCGCCGCGCCGTCCGCGACCTCGGCCGGGCGGAAGGCATGGAGATGCAGTCCGGGCTGCCGCTGCTTGATGGCGCTGACGAGTTCAAGGTAAGCGGAGCCCGGCAGAGCGGCCGGCGGGGCACCCTGCACGCAGATCTCGGTCGCGCCATGCTCCCATGCTTCGTCGGCGAGGTCTCCGATGGCGGCAAGGGTGAGACTCTCCGCTCCTTCGGCGGCGAGCTTGGCACCGTCAACGTTGCGGTTCACAACGTAGGTGACGTCGTCACCTACGGCGCTTGAGCGCACCTCGTTTGCGAGTTCGGTGAGAGCCTCAAGGCCGTCCCCGTCGGCCTGCAGTAACGCCACATAATCACTGTCGGCGAGGGAGGCGGGCGCCCTCTCGGCGCGGCGGAGGAGCTCACCCCAGGGAGCGAGCAGTGTGCCGGGTGCCGTGCGGGGCTGCCCCCACGGTTGCCCCGACGCCCGCAGTTCCGCGCGCGCAAGCCCGGACGGCGCCGCGAGAGCCGAGACGTGCGGCAGGATGCGTTCGTCGATCCATTCCTCGCCGCCACGAACATATGCCGGATGCGCCGTCAGTCGCTCCTCGAGTCGGTGTCCGGTCTCGGACGTTATCCGGGCGAGGTCGTCGAGGTGAGGCCAGGGGCGCTCCGGATTGACGTGGTCCGGTGTGAGCGGGCTGACCCCGCCCCAGTCATCGATGCCGGCGCGCACGAGAAGGTGCAGCTCGTGCGGCTCCGTGAGGTTCGGTGGAGCCTGGATATGCGCATCCGCACCCATGACGAGGCGCGCGACGGCGACGGCCGCCACATACTGCTGGGTTGCAAGGTCCGGCTCATTCTGCATGGCGGTGCCTGACTTCGTGCGGAAGTTTTGCACGATCGTCTCCTGCACGTGACCCCAGCGCTCGTGCGCGTCGCGGATCGCGAACAGCGATTCGGCGCGGTCGCGCATCGTCTCTCCAATACCGAGCAGAACGCCGGTACTGAACGGGATCCGGCCGCGTCCCGCGTCTTCGAGCACTCGCAACCTGAGCTCCGGATCCTTGTCGGGGGAACCGTAATGAGCGCCGCCCGGCTCCGACCAGAGAGCACGCGATGTGGTCTCGAGCATCATGCCCATGGACGGCGCATAGGGGCGCAGGCGCTGCAACTCGGACCAGGTCATGACACCTGGGTTGAGGTGTGGAAGCAGACCTGTCTCCTCGAGCACGAGCCTGGACATCGCCTGCACATAGTCGAGTGTGGAGGAGTAGCCGTGCTCCGTGAGCCACTCACGGGCAATCGGCCAGCGTTCCTCCGGTCGATCGCCCAGCGTGAACAGCGCCTCCTTGCATCCCATCGCTGCCCCCTGCCAGGCGACCTCGAGGATCTGCTCTGGGCTCAGATAAGCGTCCTTGCCTTTCTTCGCCAGCTTGCCGGGCGTGTCGACAAAAACGCAGTAGTGGCAGCGATCGCGACACAACGTCGTGATGGGCAGGAACACCTTCTTCGAGTACGTGATGACGCCCGGATGCCCCGCAGCGGCTCGTCCCTGATCGCGCAATCGCGAGGCAACGGTGAGGAGTCGGTCCAACTCGTCGCCGCGGGCCCCGAGCAGCGCTGTTGCGCGTTCGAGGGTCAGCGTGGCGTCGGACTCCACCGAGTCGAGAGCGGAACGGATGGCGCGCTCACCGTGCTCGGAAACAGCGTCGGTCATGAAATCAGCCTCGTTTTTTTTGCGGCGCCCGTGCGTGGGCGGAGTGGGATTGAGGGCGGACGCATCTCTACTCTCCAAGAGAAATGCCCCCAATCAAGCATCACACGCTCACCGAGTAAACTCTGGTTCCTCCGGCAAATCCTGCCCCTCGACGCAGCCGTCCACGCGCGTACACGAACGAAAGGTGAACGCGGTGATTCACGCGAGCATTCCGAGCCCCTCGATCAGCTATTTCGACCTCGGCCCCTTTCGAATCCATATCTACGCCCTCTGCATCCTGACGGGCATCGTCATCGCGATCTGGATGTCGTCCGCACGACTGACCAAACGGGGCGGAAAGCCAGGGATGGTGCTGGACATCGCCATGTGGACCATCCCGATCGGGATCGTCGGCGGCCGGCTCTATCACGTGGTCACGCATCCGACCGACTATTTCTTCCCCGGTGCCGACCTGTGGAAGGTGTTGTTCGTCTGGGAGGGCGGCCTGGCCATTTTCGGTTCCATCCTCTTCGGCAGCATCGGGGCGTACATCGGCTGCCGCCGGGCGGGCATCCGGTTCCTCTCCTTCGCCGACGCTCTTGCCCCCGGCCTCCTCCTCGCCCAGGCGTTCGGACGCTTCGGCAACTACTTCAACCACGAGTTGTTCGGCGGGCCGACGACGCTCCCCTGGGGACTCGAGATCGAATCGACGAACGCCGCGTTCCCCGCCGGGGTGCCGGCCGGCACTCTCTTCCAGCCGCTGTTCCTCTACGAGATGATCTGGAATGCGATCGGCGTTGTCCTCCTCATCTTCGTCCTCGAACGACGGTTCAACCTCCGGTGGGGCAAGGCGCTCGGCTTCTACCTGCTCTGGTACGGCACCGGGCGGGCGTTTCTCGAGTCGCTGCGACTCGACCCGACGGAGTTCTATTTCCTCGGTCTCAAGATCAACGTGGATATTGCCCTCCTGGCCGCGGTGGCCGGGATCATCCTGATCATCGTGCAGACACGGCGGCACCCCGGTCCTGAAATGTCGATTTATCGGACGGGTCAGGACCCCGTGGCTGAAGGTGCGGCCGACTCGGATGCGCAGGCGGGATCACACGTGGGATGCGAGTAGTTTCGCGAGTTCGTCCGCGACCGGCTCAGCGTTGTCGCCTTCGACTTCCAGAACCACTTCCTGTCCGTGCCCGACGGGGGCCTCCAGAACGGAGATGAGGCTGTCAGCGTCACCCTTTTCTCCATCGACATTCGTGATGGTTACATGAAGACCCGTGGCTCTTGCCGCTTCGACAAAATGGATCGCCGCGTCGGCATGAAGGCCTATCCGCGAACCGACGACGACTTTTCTTGTGGCCTTAGACATTTGGGACCTCTCACTCTCTTCTTGTGTAGTCCGCGGCACCGCGGTCACGTGGCCATGTAACTCGTGGGCGGGGTGATCATCGTCTGTTCCTTCCGGGAGGCATCGGGCGGGGAGGGCTTGGAACACCTAGCCGACGGCGATGAGAATACCCGCGCAGCACCGGAAGTGCGCAGAAGGCTCACGGCGCTTGTTGGCTCCCGGTCCGCCGGCCGGCTGCCAGTCCGACGATGGCCAGGACCGCTCCCAGCCCTTCGGCCGCGGCGCTCAGCGTCTTTTCGAAGAACCAGACCGGCTCGTGCATTGCCGGAATCGGTCCGATCGCGGGCAGGTCCACATAGGTGGACAGCAGGACAGCGGCCAGGGCACTCCCTGCCACAAGCAAGGCAGCGAAATAGGCCGGACGACTGCCGCGGATGAGAACGTACAGCGCCACAAGGATGGCGACCCCCGATTCGAGATAGAACAGGTTGCCCTGCCCGATTCCTCCCGGGTTCGCCAACTGGTACCCCGGCGCCAGCAGGAAATGCACGACGGCGTCCGTCACCAGTGAGGCCGCGACCAACAGCCTCAGGACGATGACCGCCCCGCTGCCCGCCCGCATTACGAGCCTCCCTTGACGACAAGGCTCCCGTGCATGCTGGGGTGGAAGGTGCAGTGGTAGGCGTAGGTTGCTGGCTTGGTGGGGGCCGTGAACGTTGCTGTACCACCGCCGCCTTTGACCGTGACGTCGAAGGAGGAGCCGTCATCGGATGTCACCGTGTGGGCCTGGCTGTCCATGTTTGTTACCGTCACCGTGGCGCCGGGAGTCACCGACGATGGCTCTTGGAAGGCGAAGTCCTTGATGGTGATGACCGAAGCGGTAGAACCCGGGGTGCCGGGCGGTGCCTGGCTGGCGGTCGGCGGGGGGCTCGTCACGCCCCCGCCGGACGAGCATCCGGCTAGCAGCAGCACGATCGCCGCTCCGGCGGATGCATTTCTCACTATTCTGCTGACCTTCATGGCGCTTACCTGCCCCTTCGGATCGTTGATTTCGTCGAAAGCCCTTACTGAGAACAACGAGACGAGACGCCTCCGGGTTCACGTCCGCCGCGCGGGCGCATCCGGTTACGCAAATCGCACCCATTGTGAACCGATCGGGGGCCCACTTCCGCGCCACCAGCCGCAGCAACCCCGGACGCCACCGTTGCGACCACAGATCTTGGCAAGATCGTCGTTGACGGAAAGGGGATGACGGCATACTTCTTCGACAAGGACAAGCCGGATTCGGGCGCGAGCGCCTGCACAGGCCAGTGCGCGGCAAACTGGCCGGACAAGGCCGCCGGTGACACGAATGGACAGGGCGTCCTGGGTATGTGGTACGTCATTTCTCCGGACGGTAAGAACATCGACGCGGACTAGTCCACCACGTCCGGCTACTGAATCCAGGGCCGCAACCGCGCGACCGGCCCGGAGTAGATTGGGCGCATGTCCGATCCCGTTGGAATGACGCGTGAACAGGTGCGCGCCGTCATGACCGGCGAGAGTCCTGGCCTGGCGCGCATGCGGCGAATCTTCAGACGACTCCCGTCCTCTCCACGCTGCAAGTTGTGCGCGGCGCCGTTCGGCGGGCTCGGGGCCCTCGCCCTCAGGCCCGCTGGCTACGGCCGCTCCCCCGGAAACCCGGCCCTCTGCGCGAAATGCGTCACCGTGCTGCGAAAGCGAGGATTGAGCGGGGTCGAAATCCCCGTCACGCTCCTGTTCTCCGATATCCGTGGCTCGACGGCGATGGGCGAACATATGCACCCGAGCGAGTTCTACGCCTTCCTCGATCACTTCTACCGGCTGGCCGCCGACGCCATCGTCGCTCATGATGGTGTCGTCGACAAGATCGTCGGCGACGAGGTCATCGGTCTCTTCTTCGGTGGGATCAGCGGGCCGAACCACGCGGCGGCAGCGATAGCCGCCGCGGTCGACCTGGCCGCGCTCGCGGCCCGTGCCAACGCGACGCCTTCGGGGCCGATCCGGGCGGGAACCGCCGTGCACACGGGCGAGGCATTCGTCGGAGCGACCGGACCTGCCGGCACCGTCAACGACTTCACGGCGCTCGGCGATCCCGTGAACACGGCCGCGAGACTCGCATCGGCTGCCGGGCCAGGCGAGCTGATCGTCAGTGTCGCCGCGGCCGAGGCTGCGGGAACGGTGACTGATGGCCTCGAGCGACGCATAGTGGAGATCCGTGGCCGGACGCAGCCGATCGAGGTGATTGTCCTCCGCCCGGCCGAACCCTGATCAACTCCTGGCGCCGGCCTTCACGCCGCAGCTTGTGAGGAGGGAGTCGGCGCGGAGGACAGCGGGGTGAGGTACGAGAAGCCCACGGCGAGCACACAGGGCGCACCACGTGGGATCCGCAGGGCGCAGGGTCGGTTTGTCGAATGCTTCGCGCACCTGCGCCAGTTCGCCCGCGATTTCTTTTCGAAGCGCTACTTGAGAATGCGGATGAGCTTCTTGTTGGCGAACTCCGCGATGCCGAAGCGTCCCAGCTCCCGCCCGAACCCGGACCTCTTCACTCCGCCAAAGGGAAGCTCCGGGCTGTCGAGGAGCGAGCCGTTGATGAAGACCATCCCCGCCTCGATCTGATCGGCGACGCGCAGGGCCTGCTCCGCATCCGTCGTGAAGAGGTAGGAACCCAGGCCGAACGGGATGTCGTTGGCCACGTGGACCGCCTCGGCCTCGTCCTGCACGCGGTAGACAGCGGCGACCGGGCCGAAGAACTCTTCCCGGTAGGCGTCGCTCTGCGGGGAGACGCCGGTGAGAACCGACGGCGAGAAGAAGGCGCCGTCACGGCGCCCACGCGCGACAACGATTGCACCCTGGGCCTCGGCGCGCTTCAGCTGCTCCTCGAGGTTCTCGGCGGCACCGACCGAGGAGAGCGGGCCCAGCGTGGTGTCCGGCGACATGGGGTCTGCGGGAATGTTGCCGGCCAGCTTCGCCGTGAAGCGTTCCACGAACTCGTCGAACAGGCCATCGATCACGATGAAGCGCTTTGCGGCGTTGCAGGACTGGCCGGAGTTGTCCAGGCGAGCGGCAGCGGCCGCGTCGACGGCCTCGTCGAGGTCGTCCGTGCTGAGCAGAATGAACGGGTCGGATCCGCCCAGTTCGAGCACGACCTTCTTGAGGTTGCGGCCCGCGACCTCCGCGACGGCGGCACCGGCCCCCTCCGAACCGGTCAGCGAAACGCCGCACACACGAGGATCCGCGATGATGTCGGCGATCTGAGCGTTGGACGCGTAGAGGTTGCGGTAAGCGCCCTCTGGAAAGCCGGCGTCGGTAAAAATCTGCTCGATGGCGGCGGCGGATTCAGGGCACTGCGAGGCATGCTTGAGCAGGATCGTGTTGCCGAGCACAAGGTTCGGGCCGACAAAGCGGGCGACCTGGTAGTACGGGAAGTTCCAGGGCATGATCCCGAGGAGTACGCCCAGGGATCCAGTGCGCATGAACGCCGTGCCTTCGCCGCCGAGCAACTCGATTGGTTCGTCGGCGAGGAATGCCTCGCCGTGGGTGGCGTAATACGAGTAGATGTCCGCTGAGAAGTCGACCTCGCCGAGAGCCTGCTCGAGGGGCTTGCCCATCTCGCGCACGATGAGTTCAGCCAGGTGCTCGCGCCGCTCGGAATGCAGGTCCGCGACGCGCTGCATGAGGGCTGCGCGTTCGGCAACCGACGTGCCACGAGAGAACTCACTGTGGGCACGATCCGCAGCCCCAATGGCGTAGGTCACCTCATTGTCTGTTGCCAGGGGAAAGCTCGTTCCCTTGACGCCGGTAACGGGGTTCGTGACGACATATTTGTTCATGATCGCTCCTGTAGGTGTCTTCGTTAACGCCAACCGAAAATGGGACCGCCACTCTCGCGTGGTTACAGTCTGCCGCAGTCTCGGCGGGTCCATGGTGATTGCGCCGACAACCTGC
>DAIMHX010000048.1:0-7371 GCA_036723055.1 Microbacteriaceae bacterium | reverse complement strand
CCCTGCCAGCCACTTGGCGGATGAAATGGTCTATAGCATCCACCATCAGGGACGAAAGGGTCAGCTTGCGTAGCAGCCCCACGTTATTGACACGGCGGCAGGATTCGAACCTGCGATAACCGGAATATGAAACCGGCCCCTTTGGCCACTCGGGCACGCCGCGATACCGCTGGATGGACCTAGCCTTCGCGGCCGCACGCTCCGACCAGCCGCACATATTCCTGCGGTGCGATGGACAGTGCCATCTCGTCGAAAACGTGCGGGCCGACCACGAAGTATTCGGTCCAGGTCCTACCGAACCTGCGCCATGCCCACCCAATCATGGTCACGGCACCGCAGCCGCTGAGCATGACGGCAGCAAGCGCGACGACTGCGGCGCCCAGTGCCGTTCGCAGGCTTCGGGGTGCGTTGTGATCCAGGGACATGGTTTCCTCCTCCGGCGAATTCGCGATTGCGGTGAGCCGGCACAGGACGGCCCGGGCGACCTTGTCGTTTTCTCGAAAGGAGATCGCGTTCGTGCGTGGCCTGGAGAAGGCGCCCACGAAGGGCGAATTCGTGTACGGGCCGATCGCGTAGCGGCGGGCATGGTGCTCCCCCGATGAACCGATGATCCGCTTGTCCTTCTGCCTCACCGCGAGGAGTCCGGTCGTGGCGGCAAACCCGTCATCCGTCACGACGTGTTCCACGCCGGAGCCCGTGACGACCAGGGATCGCAGGAGCTCGTTGTCGCTCCGGGCAATGCTGGTCGCGGGAAGTCGCGCCTCGACCAGGGCGGTCGCCGTGACGACGCGGTCGACGTTGGCGCCTCCGGCACGGAAGACGCCGGCGGACTCGTCCGCCTCGACCCACACGTCGCTGCCCAGGAATTCGACGATGCCGGCTTCCGACAGCGCGAGGATTTCCTCGAGCCGATGCCCGGGAGGACCGCTGGCGACGTAGCTGAAATAGCCGAGCCACCAGCCATGGATGTCGCGCACGCGCGACCTCGCACTCCACTTCGGCGAATCGACGATATTGGACAGCGTGAAGAGGCCGTTGAGCAGGGCCAGGAACAGCCCGAGCGTGCCGCTGTGCTCCGGCCCGGTGCGCAGGGTGAGATCACGGCGGATGTACTCCCGCAGCGCCCGCTGCAGTTGCGCGGGCGACTCGAAGGACGAGCCCGCAAGGGGCCGGTCGAAGTCCGGGAGGAAGACCCGGTCGATGGGATCGGCGACCGTTTCGTCGACCAGGGCGCGGAACAGCCGGGCGTCGTGTTCGATCACGGGGTCGTCCGTCCCGGTGCCCACACCTGTTCCTGCGAGGGCGGCCCGGGCCGTGGCCACGAGAAGGGCCCGCGGGTCGATTGCGGCGAAACCTTCGGAGAAGTCAGCCCAGGTCCCCGACACTCGTTCGGGATGGCCGGTGAACAGCTCCCGGTAGTAGCCCCAGAGCATGTCCTGGGCGATCAGCGGCCACACGTCGGCGGCGAAGTCGATGGACGTTCTCGCTCGTTCGAGCTCGGCCGCGATCTCCGGGGTGAAGAAACGCGGAAGCGGCGGATCCCCGACGAGCGAGGAGCTGATCTTGGAGTGGTACGGCACCCCACGGCGCGATCCGATGAACAGGCGAGGCTCGCGGCCCGACGCCGAATATTCCAGCTTCCCGTTCGGATGCCGCGTGAACCGGCCGCCTCTCCCCTCCGTCAGCAGCACCGTCAGATCGACCGCGGCGAGCCCGAACCCGCGCACAATGACACTCTGACCCGGCAGGATGGCCGCGGTGTCGGCATCCGCGGTGAACGCCGGCGGGAGGTAGTACAGCCCGTGGCGCCCTGCGAAATCGGCCAGGCCGGCGTGCTCCGGAGCCGGCTCGGCACCGTTGTGACCGACGGAATACAAGACGAGATCGACCGCAAGTGAGATGCCGTCTCCGAGCACGACGACCTGCGTGCCGGTGCCGGTTTCATCGACGCGGACCGCTGCGGCAGGGTGCACCTCGACCCGCACGGTGTCGCCCAGTGCCGCGACCGCCTGCCGATAGAACCAGTCGAGGTAGAGACTCTGCAGTCGGCGGGTCGGGAAACTGGTTCCCGTCAGCTGCTGCACTTCCGCCTCGAGCGCATTGTCGACGAGGGTCACGTCGACCGCGCCGGAACGAACGTCGGCAACCCACTCGCCCAGCGACGGGCCGGGCCGCACCGGGCCCTCGATGGTGGAGGATTCGTCGGTGAACATCGTGACGTCCTCCGCCATGGAGTTGAGCTTCAGGAGCGGCGACTGGTCGTAGCGCCAGATGCGACCCGGTCCGGGCGGGAAGGGATCGACGAGGTGAACGACGAGGGGGTGTTCCCCCCACAAGTCGTCCAGGTTGGCGGCGAGCCGCTCGAGGAAACCCACGCCGCGAGGCCCGGCTCCGATGACCGCGATCGAGTGGGCGCCACCGGATTCCCTCGGCGTTGGACTTGAGATGCTCATGCCACAACGGTGGCCGCCGTGGCCACAAACGGCGATGTATATGACCCGCCGTGACGAAGTGGCGAATTATGAACCGTGATCGTTGGCACCGGCTCGCGGCCCACCTTAAGTTCATCTCAAGCGACGGCATCTCCGCCGCTCGAGCAGACAGGAGGGCCCAGTGCCCATTGAATTCCTCGGAATCGCCGGACTCAACAACGGCGGCGAGACCCAGGCCAGGTCGGGCGCAAGCTTCGACAAGGACTACGCGCTCCGCTTCGCCCGGGCCCACGAAGACAACGGCTGGGACCGCATCCTCTTCGCCTACCACTCCGGTTCACCTGACCCCGCGACGGCCGCCGCGTACATCGCTTCGAAGCTCGACCACCTCAAGATCCTGCTCGCGCACCGCCCCAATGTGTCGTATCCGACCTATGCGGCGAAGGTGTTCGCCACCCTCGACCAGATCAGCGACGGCCGCGTCAACGTGCACTTCATCACGGGCGGTTCGACCGCCGACCAGGCGGCAGAGGGCGATTTCCTCACCAAGGACGAGCGCTACGAGCGCACCGGTGAGTACATCCGCATCGTGAAACAGGCGTGGACCAGCCGGGAGCCCTTCAGTTTCGCCGGAAAGCACTACCGCTTCGAGGACTTCGTCAGTGACATCTGGCCCGTCCAGCAGCCTCGCCCACAGGTCTCGTTCGGCGGATCCTCGCCCGCGGGCCTACGCGATCGGCGCGGCCGAGGCCGACATCTACGCACTCTGGGGCGAACCGCTCGCCGACACGGCGGAACAGATCCAGACCATCACGGATGCCGCCGCAGCTGCGGGCAGGACCGAACGTCCGAGGATCCAGGTCGCGTTCCGCCCCATTCTCGGCGCGACGGAGGCGATCGCCTGGCGCAAGGCCGAGGAGATCCTCGGCAGGATCGAGAACCGCGTTGAGAGTGCCGCGCCGAGCCGCATCGTCGGCTCCCAGCGGGAACCGGAGAACGCCGGCTCCCAGCGGCTGCTGCGGATCGCCGCAAACGGTGACCGCTACGACCGCGCCCTCTGGACGAAGCCGGCCCGCGCGGCCGGCGGCCGAGGCAACTCGAACGCGCTCGTCGGCACGCCGGACACGGTAGCGGCGGCCCTGCTCGACTACATCGACCTCGGGGTCGACATCATCTCGGCCCGCGGCTACGACTTCATCAACGACACGAGCGACTTCGGGCGCTACGTCATCCCGATCGTTCGCGAGGAGGTCGCCTGGCGCGACGCCGAGCGGGCGAAGGCGGATGCCGCCGCGGCCGTGGCCAACGCGAAGGGAACCTCCCGTGACGCTGCTTGACCGCGAGACGCGGAGCCAGGCGGCCGGCCCCGAGCCTCGTCCGAGCGCCGCAGGCGACGTGTTCGTCTATGTCGCCGCCGACGATGCCCTCGCCCAGCCGCTCCTCACCGACCTCGCCCACGAGTACGAGAGCCGCTACGGCCTGTTCTTCGGGGAGAGCGCCTCGGTCGAGATCAGCCGGTACCCGGTCGAAGCGTTCGCCGCGCCCCATGGCGCCTTCGTGGTGCTCGTGCGCGACGGCGTCCCAATCGCCGGTGGCGCCTTCAAGCGGTTCGACGACCGCACCGCGGAGTTCAAGCGCATCTGGACCTCGGCCGAGCACCGCCGCCAGGGCCTCGCCCGCCTGGTCGTCGTGGAACTCGAGGCCGAATCCCGCCGCCGCGGCTACGACCGCGTCTACCTCACCACCGGGCCGCGCCAGCCGGAAGCGCAACAGCTGTATCTCAACACGAGGTACACCCCGCTCTTCGATCCTGCGCTGTCGCCGGAGGAGGTCATCATCCACGCCTTCGCCAAGAGTCTCGACGACACGCCCCTCGACGTCGCCGAGATCACGGCCGCCCACGCCGATTCCCTGCCTGCCCGACCGACCGAAAGCGAGTGACGAGTTCATGACAACCACAGTTCGAGACCATGCCGTGCCTCCACGCACGGCGTCCGGCCCGGCAACCCCCGAGGCCGTCAACCACGGCGCGACCGACTTCAACACCCTCACGGTCGTGCACACGCGCCACTACCTGCGCTGGATCTTCGGCGCCATCGTGCTCTTCCTCGTGCTGCAATTCGCCTGGACCCTCGTGACGAATGACACGTACGGCTGGGACATCTTCGCCCAGTATTTCTTCGCCCCGGCAATACTCATGGGTCTCGGCCTCACCCTGTCGCTCACGGCGGTGGCGGGCACGATCGGGTTCATCCTCGGCACCCTGCTGGCCCTGGCCCGCCTGTCGAAGTCGCCCATCCTGAGCCGCGCTTCCTGGTCGTTCATCTGGTTCTTCCGCTCGGTGCCGCTGCTCGTGCAGCTGCTGATCTGGTACAACCTCGGCTACCTCTATCCGAGACTCGGGCTCGGCGTCCCGTTCACCGACAACTATTTCTGGAGCTTCGACACCGTCACCCTGGTCAGCCAGTTCGCGGCGGCCGTGCTCGGCCTCTCCCTGCACCAGGCGGCGTACTCGGCGGAGATCATCCGCGGCGGCATCCTCTCGGTGGACCAGGGCCAGCTCGAGGCGGCGGCGGCTCTCGGACTGCCGCGCCACACCCGGGTGCTGCGCATCATCCTGCCGCAGGCGGCGCGGTCGATCCTGCCGAACGCCTTCAATGAGGTCATCGGGCTGATCAAGGGCACCTCGATCGTGTCGGTCATCGCGCTCGGCGAGCTGTTCTACGTCGCCCAGGTGATCTACAACCGCAACCAGCACGTCATCCCCCTGCTTCTCGTGGCCGTGGTCTGGTACATCCTCTTCACCACCCTCCTCAGCGTCGCCCAGTTCTACGTCGAGCGTCACTTCGCCCGGGGCGCTCTGCGGGTCCTGCCGCCCACCCCGATCCAGGCGGCCAGGCAGTGGGTCGCGGTGCAGTGGGCCCGTCTCGACGAAGCCGACAGCAGCGCAGCCGACAGCAGCACGAACGACACCAGGAAAGAGGCCCGGAGATGAGCACGGCGACACAGACATCCGTGATCGACGCGGCACCGGCCACCCGCGGGCTCGTCGAGATCCGCGGCGTATCGAAGAGCTACGCCGGCCACGAGGTGTTGCACGACGTCAGCCTGACGGTGCAGCCGGGTGAGGTCGTGGCCATCCTCGGCCCGTCCGGCTCCGGCAAGTCCACGCTGCTGCGCACCATCAACCATCTGGAAAGCGTCGACCGCGGCTGGATAACGGTCGACGGCCGGCTGATCGGCTATGAGCACCGCGGCGACCGGCTCTTCGAGCTCAAGGAGAAGGAGATCCTCAAGCGGCGCACGCAGGTCGGCGTCGTGTTCCAGAACTTCAATCTCTTCCCACATTTGACGGCGGCCGAGAACATCGCCGAGGCTCCCGTCGCGCTGAAACGGCTCAGCAAAGCGGATGCCCGTGAGCTCGCCCTCGGCCTGCTCGCCAGGGTGGGCCTCGGCGACAAGGCCGACGCCTACCCCCGGCAGTTGTCCGGCGGCCAGCAACAGCGGGTCGCGATCGCCCGGGCGCTCGCCCTGCAGCCGAAGGTGCTCCTCTTCGACGAGCCGACCTCCGCACTCGACCCGGAGCTCGTCGGCGAAGTGCTCGACGTCATCCGCACTCTCGCCAAACTCGGCACGACCCTCATCATCGTGACCCACGAGATCGGCTTCGCCCGCGAGGTCGCCGACCGGATCGTGTTCATCGACGCCGGTCGGATCCTCGAGGTCGGTCCACCCGAGCAGGTCTTCGAGTCCCCGAAGCACCAGCGCACCAAGGAATTCCTCGGCAAGGTGCTCTGACGCCTGCGCGGGCACAGCAACCGCGCAGGCCAGCACCCCACCGCAGGAAGCTCAGCGACCTTCACCCGTCGCCGGGCGCACCGTTCGCCACCCCGGTCGACCGGTTACCAACAGCACCAGAGAGGCAATCATGGCAATCAAGAAGAAAACAGCGGTCCTCGTCGGAGGCATCGCGGCCGTAGCACTCCTGGCCGGCGGCATCACTGCCGCCGTCCTGGCCGGAGGCGGCAACAGTTCAGCCAAGGCGGCCGACGCAGCCAAGTCTGCGGCGAGCACCAGCGACAAGGTCGTCTTCAACCTCGGCCCGAAGCAGGACCGCGTGCGCCTCGACCAGGTTCCGGAGGCCATCGCCGCGATCAAGCAGGGCGGCTTCACCCCGATCGAGGCCGGCAAGCTCACCGTCGTCGTCAGCCCCTACGTGGCCCCCCTCGGCCTCTTCGCCGACGACGACACCACCCTGATCGGCAACGAGACCGACATCGCCCAGCTGATCGCCGATGGCCTCGGTCTCGAGCTCAACCTGCAGCCGGCCGCGTGGGCCGACTGGCCCCTCGGCATCCAGTCGGGCAAGTACGACCTCATCACGTCGAACGTGACCGTCACCGAAGAGCGCAAGAACCTCTACGACTTCGCCAGCTACCGCGACGACCTCCTCGGTTTCTACGTCAAGAGCGACTCGAAGATCAAATCGATCAAGGAAGCCAAGGACGTCGCTGGCCTCAAGGTCATCGTCGGATCCGGCACCAACCAGGAGAAGATCCTGCAGGCCTGGGACAAGGAGAACATCGCGGCGGGCCTCGACCCGGTCGAGTACCAGTACTTCGACGATGACGCGGCGGCGACCCTCGCCGTGCAGTCCGGTCGGGCCGACGCGACCTTCGGGCCGAACGCGACCGCGGCCTACAAGGCCGCCGAGAACGGCAATACGCGTCTCGTTGGCACTCTGAACGGAGGCTTCCCCGCGAACGCGAACATTGCCGCGGGAACGAAGAAGGGCAACGGCCTCATCGAGGGCGTCAGCCTCGTGCTCAACAACGCGATCAAGGGCGGCCAGTACGCCAAGGTCCTCACCCGCTGGGGCCTGACCTCGGAAGCCGTCACCGAGTCCCTGGTCAACCCGCCCGGGCTGCCGCGCTCCTAG